>CAJXRF010000010.1 GCA_913058575.1 uncultured Bermanella sp. | reverse complement strand
AGATAACTGGTGACGGAAGTATTTTCCGTCACTCATAACGCTAGCCAAATCGTTAGAACGAAAACAGGCTCTTAATTATTAGGCTAGGGAAAAAGGTGGCGGAAGTATCTTCCGTCACTCATAACCTTAGCCAAATCGTTAGACCAAAACAGGTTCTTAAAATAATTGACTAAAGAAAGACAGTGCATTGCGTCACTGTCAAACTTAATCAAGTAGTCATCGTTAGAACATAACCAGTTTTGTTCTGGTAACAGAGCAAAAAAGTTGAAAGTAAGTAGTAGCTTACTTTCAATGTTTCGCAGAGGGTGGTGGTCTTGAGGCCTCTTGTGCCACCACTCATTTTCTTAATTGAAACTGCGAGCCAATTAGAATTAATCTGCGAATTTATTAAAGAGGGATACCTCATGACAGCAACAGAATTTAACCCAGCAAAAGATCAAACATCAAATTCCAGTGCCAGTGTCATCGACACCAGCACCATAGACGTTAAAAACATTAATACCGACCAAAACCCCGACATCTATATTAATGGGGTAAACATTACCGAGGCTGATATTCTGCAAGAAATGCAGTATCACCCTGCCAATGATCAACGCAGTGCCATGATTGTGGCCGCTGAATCCTTGATTATCACTGAATTGTTTAGGCAGCGTTGTTTAGAGCTTGGCCTAGTGAGCCAAGATGATAAACGCAATGAAGATGAACTGTGCGAGCTATTAGTCGATAAAGAAGTTGATATTCCTCGTACCAGTGACGATGAAGCTGAACGTTATTACCAAGCTAACCTCAGCCGCTTTTGCACGTCCCCTTTATTAGAAGTAGACCATATATTATTGGCGGCCGATAAAGAAGATTTGGATCAAAGAGCCGAAGCCAAGGAGCTAGCTGAAAGCCTGCTTGAACAAATTAAATTAAAACCTCATACCTTTTCCGAAAAAGCCAAAATGCATTCCATGTGCCCATCCAAAGAACATGGTGGCTCTCTTGGTCAAATATCTAAAGGCCAAACCGTTAGCGAGTTTGAGCGGGTTTTATTCTTATCACCAGAAGGTTTAGTGCCAAGCCCCATTGAAAGCCGCTACGGCTATCATCTTGCGAACATTCACCGCAAAGTGGAGGGTAATCAAATTCCTTTTGAGCATGTTGAAAACAAAATAAAAGTGTATTTAGATGAAAAAGTCCGTCGTAAAGCGGTATCTCAATACATTCAACTGTTAATCAGTGATGCTGACATTAAAGGCTTTGAATTTGAGGTAAGCGATTCGCCTTTAGTTCAGTAAAGCCTACTGGTTAGCCGTTTAATATAAACCAATAAAGGGCTTACTATGTAAGCCCTTTATTTTGTCTGCAAGACTATTAGGGGCATCCCCTAATTAGAAATAACATAGAGGTCAATATCATGACCATGCAAGATCTCATGCATAATAATCAGGCTTGGGCAGATGAGCAAAAAACTCAAGACCCTGAATTTTTTCACCGCTTAAGCTTACAGCAAAATCCCGAATACTTATGGATTGGTTGTTCAGATTCAAGAGTACCGGCCAATCAAGTGGTGGGCTTAGACCCTGGTGAACTATTCGTTCACCGCAACATTGCCAATGTGGTTTTACACACCGATTTTAACTGTTTATCGGTTTTACAGTTCGCAGTAGATGTATTAAAGGTACGCCATATTATTGTCTGCGGCCATTATGGCTGTGGGGGAATTAAAGCAGCATTAGGTGATACCGAATTTGGTTTAGTGGATAACTGGCTAAGGCATATTAAAGATGTGTATGTACAAAATAAAAGTGAAATAGATAACCTAAGATATGAGCAGCAACGTATTAATCGTATGTGTGAACTGAATGTGATTGAGCAAGTAAACAACTTAACCAAAACGAAAATTGTGCAGCATGCATGGGAGCGAGGCCAAGAACTGAACATTCACGGGGTAATTTATTCCATTGCCGATGGCTTATTAAAGGAACTAAAACTTAACACCAACAACACTAAGGATATTGATCCCGTCTTTAGAATGAAGAGCCAGAATGAAAATCCTGAATAGAGAATGAAAATGAAAATTTAGTGGTTATTCTTGTATTATTTTTACAAAAAAAGGGCGCAAGCCCTTTTTTATTACCTAACAAATGATCTATTTAACAAAAATTAAATTAAGAAAATTCTCGGCTAATGGCCACGGCAATCATTTCCTGAGTATTTTGATCTAGCATACGGTCAATGGATGGATATAAAATACGTTTTTCTTTTAAGTTGTGTTCATCAAGGCAATTACCTAGGGCAATAAGCTTTTCTAAATCCATTTGATGATCTAGCGTATCTTCTAAACTGTTTAATACCGAACTCATTTCTGAGTGATCGGCCTTCATGATTCGAGTGGGACCATCGGATAATTTAGACTCTCGTTCAAAAATAGGAAATAAAACACTTTCTTCCCAATGTATGTGGCGCATCATGCCACGTTTAAATAGGCTAAATAGAGATTGCTGTAACTCCAATGATTTTTCAAGACGCACCGCTTTTACTAATGAGTCTAAAATTAAATCAAGGCGTTTATGATCTGAGGTTAAATAATCACTGACAAAGCTAGCGTCGTACATGAATTTACCTTTACTCCATAACGGAGTTTAAAAAACCAAATCGTTCCCCTAATGAATAAAAGCATCGTTAGGGTATTTAAATTATTAAGGTCAGTGTAAAGAAATATATACGAGGGATATTAACCAAGGTCAATAAATGATCGAGCTGGCTGAAAATATTTATTGTAATTCGTCGTTTAAATAAGCATCTAGAATGGCCACTAAATCAAGCTGTTCATGGCTCTTATTGGGTTGAGTGTTTAATTGGGCTAACTGTCGGCCAATGGCCTCTTTAACCATTGATTTTTCAGGCGCACTTAAATCATGAATAAGCGTTTGCCAACTATCAATTTTAATGTCATCTTTTTCATCTTCACTGTAACCCTTTTCTGGCTCTGCACTTATGTGACACATTAACACCACCAACAACTCACTAAGAGAGCTCATTTATATATTCCTAATTTATTAATATTATTGGCTTGTCATCGAACTTATAATAGCAGGATACTGAGCAACTCATTCACCTGCTCTCACAGGGAAAAATTTGACTCAAGGTACTCATTTAAAATTATAAACGCCGCCTTTTCGTCTTGACTAGGCTAGTGCAGCGCCTTGCTAAATCATCGCCCTAAACATTTTCAACAACCGGCTAATTGAAGCGCACTAAATGAAAGTGGGGGTTATCTGTCATGACTTCTAAGCTAATGATGTTATCTAAGCAAACCAGTTGTTCACCCTGCTGATCTTTAATTTTAATGCACTCTTTGCGATCGTTATTTAACGCGGTATCACAGGCTTGCCCTGTTATGTCTGTGCCATCTGTAAGGGTCAGTTTAATGGGATATTGGTGCATACAGGCAATTTCAATGTAATCATAGTGCTCACAAGACATCATATTTTAACCTCCCGCCGAAACAATCTGTCGTTAACTAAGTTTACCCTAATATTCTTTTTAAAAGCTGACAAATAAAGGGGCTACTTTTAAGGTTTATTACACATCACGTCTATTGACCTAAAATTAAACACCTAACTTATAAACCCACACCGGTTTATGAAAAGTAAGCCAAATCAACACAACGTTTATTTGGCTTATCATCATTGCCTCAGATCATGCCCATGATTAAGTCAAAGTCTGCTTGAGGCACCCTATGAATAGACGTTAAACCATGAGTTTTTACCAGCTCCCCAGCATAAAACATATTATGTATGACGCCATAATCTAATTCTAATTGGGGCACAGAATCAGCACCTTCTACGTCGCGTACATACCCTTCAAAGCCACTCTCAGTGGAAAATTCTACATACCTGACCTTCTCGCTACCTGGGTTCCAAAAGGCATGCTGAACATTACGAGGTTTAATTACATAACTGCCCGCAGGTGCCACAATAACCTCACCATTACCGGCAAACTCAAAAGCTAGCTCCCCCTCTAATACATACACCGCTTGATCCTCAAATTCGTGAGTGTGCGGAGGCAGCAGCTGTAAGCCATCTAATTCCCCATGCATGATGGAGAAGTGCCCTGCCATGGAAGAAGACGGCACTTTAATCAGCATTTCCCCTGTGGTCATTTCCCCCTCGCTAGGCAGTACCAGTAACGGCTGACCATCGTTGTCTCCGGCTAATATATCGCTCAAAGCCGTGTCCGATAAGCCAGTGTTTGACGAAGCTCCACAAGCCGCTAAGTAACTTCCAGGAATGCTGGCCATGGCCAATTGCAATAATTTTCTACGCTTCATGGTTCGATCCTTGTTATGAGTGTTTTTGAAGACTAGACCCAGATATTAGATGGTGCAAGTACCATTAATCCATGGTTAACCATGGATTGATGCAGCAATACCCCTTAAGCTAGAGTTAAATGGTGAAGTAAAGATGCGTGCCCTATGAGCTTAAGAGACAAAAACAGAGCCCAGTACCGCCAAAAGGTCTTAGCAGCTGCAAAAGAAATCATTTTGCAAGAAGGCGTTAAAAAGTTGTCGTTACGCTATTTGGCCAACAGGGCTGAGGTAGACCCTAAAACCCCTGCTAACTTATTTGGCAACAAGGCCGGTATATTTTTGGCGTTACTGCCCGAACCCTTAAGTGAATTTATAGGCAAGGTACAAAGTAAAAACGCAGACAATGCTATTGCTTTATATTTTGATTTTTTAGAAACGCTGCACGACGTGGTTTCAAAAAATGAACAGTATTACCAAGAGCTCACCTGGGGTTTATTAAGTTCACGAGAAGTTAGCCATGAAAAAGGGCCAAAACCTGAAGAAGAGGTATTTGTAAAAAACTTACATGAAAAACTTTTAACAATTCTACAAGCCATGGAAAACAGTCAGCAGTTGCAAGAAGATGCCCCACTTGAAGCCATTAATAAACACAATGTACTGGTACATGTTTCTTTAGCCACGGCTTGGGCCAATGGCTTTATTGATTTTGCAATGGTTTACCAGCACACCAAGCAATGCTGGCGATTAAGTTTATTGCCCTATGCCAAGGATCAAGCCAAAAGTTTTTTAAACGAACCCAACATGTTACCCATAAAGTAACATGTTCCCATACAAAGTAGAGCAACATTTAGCGCTACAATTTAGCTGTTATTCTCGTTTTTGGTTTATCAAACTGATGATTGGTAGCTGAAATAAAGTCACACACTTGATCAATGACCTCTTGATCCCAGAGCAAACGGGTATGGCCTAAGCCCTGGGTTTTATATATTGTTGATTGTTCAAAGTGCCCTTGAATAATTTCAGCATCTTGGTGGTTCACTACATTATCTTCTTCATCAAAAATCAGTAACAACTGTTCTTGCTGTGAACAAGGCTTGTAAATATAACCATTTTTAAACGAAGCCCAATTAGTATTAAAGGTATCAGCAATATTTTCTTTCACTAAACTCATCACACTTTTACTGGCCTTAAGAGCATTTGCAATGCCATCAATGGCAGGATGAGGAACTAACGGCGAAGCGATCACCACAAAACTTTTAATATTTAAGGGATTTAATAATCGATTTCCCATCATGCAAAAACCACCACCACTGTGACCCACCATGGCATGAATATTAGGTGATATATTTTCAACAACGTAATTTTGCAAAGCATTAATATCTTTATACATAGCCTCAAAACCACTAGTACGCCCCTGGGATAACCCATGGGCAGTAAAGTCCAGTGCAATAGCTTGAAACCCTTGATCGGCTAATTGTTGTGCCATGGCTGCCATATGTGTACTGCGACTTTCCCATCCATGCATCAGTAAGACCACAGGGCCCTTACCCCAGCTGAGCGCCACCTTTTTAGCACCACCACGATAAAACTCTATTATTTTGGCACTGTTAATAAAATCTTGATCCCGCTCTTTTGTGGCGCTTCTTCGAGGCATACTGGCTAAAAAACGCGTTAAACGAAACCCTAACTGTGTATTAAACAGTGTCACTACCTTTAATAATATTTGGATGGCTTTCAAAAAAATCACCTAACAAAAGTACAAAAAAACCTTAAAAGCACCTGTAGCGGCTCTTAAATAGAGGATTTAATCATGGTGATCATCGTTATACAGTGGTCAGTATGCTATTTATGACTGGCAGTTTGGTTACACCAAACTGATATTGTGGAAAAACCACGTTACGCCCTGCTATGTTGATTAGCACCTTACTTCCCTAATCCTCCCTCACAACCCCGGACTTTATCATTCGACGCCACTGTAGCCACACAGGTCTTGCAGGCAACCCTGGCCGATGAATGGGAACACCAGTTTTAGATCAAAGACATATTGATTCAAATGACTAACATAGCCGCAATGCCCAGTAAGGGGCCTTTATTCACTCTGGCTTTTCACTATTGTTACCCGGCATCGCCAACGGCGATTCAAGCACCACTAATATTGCCACCCCTGTGGCCCCCCCATAGTTGACTTAAAAATGCGCTATAGGTTTAAGCAAAAGTTAAAGGGGCTTTTAGCAAAAATGTCGAGCAGTTAATAAACCGTAAATTTATTGGCGTTTTTGACCCTTCTGACTGTATTCCTCACTCAATTTGCCAAGTAATATGCCCTTCTAAACCCTACCCTGCTATGCACTGCCCATAAATACAGGGCATTTATGCAAATGAGAAGAATTGGGTCAGTTTTTGCACTATCGCTAAGCACAAGATAAATAATAAATATAAAAACGGAACAGCCATGAAACGGCCTTTACTCACCCTAATTATGCTCGCCATTTGCGTGCCCAAGCTATATGCCTCGGTTTGCAGCCCTAATTGGAAAATTACCGGCTATTATTCCCCCATTGAAACGGAGTTCCCCCAAGAGGAAAACCTGCGCATTTTAATTAAAGAGTTTGGCCATTTATATTTTAATGAGGCCTTTGTTAAAGAAGTAAAAATGGAAGGCTGGGGACGGACCCGTTTTGGCTGGTACCTAGGGTATTTTTCAAATGCGTTTCATAAAAGCAAAAATCCATTAAATGCTAGAGGCCAACACTTACAACTAGGCGCAGTGGCCATTGATACTCAGTATTTAAAAATGGGAAACAAAATCACCATCCCCCAAGTGAACGAAGTTATCGGGGTAAACTGGTTTGTGGCCAATGACACCGGCAGTGCCATTAAGAAAAAACACATTGATGTATACACAGGGGAAGGTAAGTTAGCCAAGGCCACTTCTTGGCAAGTGACCGGTAAAAAGCAAGTGTGTATTGCTTCTATTTAATTTTCAAGCAAGAAACACTATGATGAACCTACTGAGCCATCACGTCAATAGTCACAGTCGCATCAATTCTGCTATCTTCATTCTTCGCCGTAAAATCAAGCATAAATCCACTTTCTGAAATATTTGAATACACTGAACTGACATTAGTTAAGCTTGTCATGTTTGATCCAACCATGCTATTCAAGCCATCCTTTGTGCGAACGAACTTTATCGCATTCGTCCCCATCCTTTCCATATAATATTCATACTCTTCCGCAACGCCATTAAAAATAATGAATACGTCGTTAAAATCTTGTCCGTCAGATGTATTAACTATTGTTTCTTGTAGCTTTGCGCAGTAGATATCTCCGAGACTCTCACCTTCATATGCTCCAGTCCACTGCCTACTTATACGCCCAATAGAATCGATACTGGAGTCAACTCTCGTGTAGGTTGATGTCACATTTTTTTCATAAAGACCTTCAGCAGGCTCTGAAATATTGATGCTTCCTTGAATACTGTCAGCACTTAATATTTCATACTCTAGGTCGTTTAAGATTAACCTATTATTGTCTATCTCAAGCTCAATAAATCCACTTGTACAATCTGATATTTCATAGCTATTGCTTTCGTTCTTTTTAATAACAATATAAGAAGTACGAGAAACTGTATCTGAGTATTCAAAATCCATGTAGTCAATTCGGTTATATTGAGTTGAAGTGGTAACTCCATACCATGTCCCCTCTATATCATAGCCACCAAATTCAGTTACAACCACGTTCTCAGGGTTAATAGCTTCAGAGCGACTGCTTGATTCCGTATCAAACTTACAACCAGATAATAAAATAAAGGCAAATATCGACAATTGTGTAATTGATATATCTATCTTCATTTATTTTGAATTCCTTTCCTATAAAAAACTAATTAGGGGCTTGGTACCGATAGGCTAAAAGCCCCTAATCTACAATTGTTAGAAACGACCAATTACACTTACAATGATAGATGTTTCATCATCGTCTGACTCGATAATACCACCATCTGTATAGACATCGTTTTTAACATTTGACCTTGTCAGCATTAGTTGAATAGTGCTAAGGGTATTTACATGGGCACTTGCACCTATGCCAAAAGTTAGCTCATTTCCATACTCAATCACTTTCTCGCCATCGATCTCAGCATCACTTCTAAATGTGGCTGAAACATGCGTCAAAATATCTAGATTTTTTGCCATTTTAAAACTAGAGGTATTGCCAATAGCAAATGAATTTGCACCTGTAACATCCTTCGCCTCAATAAAAGAGCGGTAATCAATTGAAAATTCATTGTAAAATCCATTTTCTTTTGGACCAGACCCCACAGATAGTTCAAAGTCTACAGAATCTCTGTATTCAGATTTTGATGATCCTACATAGCTAGTATAAACGGATGAAGGAAGCCCTGCTAAGTCCAGACGAGCAACAGCACCAATTTCTAAGAAGGATACATCTGTTCCATCATTATCCACTGTAAAAGCAGAAACTTGAACGCCAGGCGTAAAGCTTTCAGAACTTCCCAATGTTTTTAGCATAGTAAAGCCAACAGCAGTTAAGTCATCGTCGTCTGAGCCTTTGGCACTGTCTGAATGTCGTAAAAGGTCAGAGTCAGTAGAAATAGATTCATACTGTGCTCTAACCCAGATATCATTTTCTTGTATTTGAGTAATAAATGTTGATTGTGCAGAGACCGACAATGATAGGGCTGATAAGGCAATAAATGTAAAGGGCTTCATATTCTTTCCTAGATGTATGTAGTTCTTTGGTCCCGTTTTCAGGACGAAGGGATTTTATAGTAAATCAGAGGAATTTACTTTAGCAGTACCTAAATTTAGACCTGTAATTGCTCATGGCCACTTCTTGGCACCTAGAAGTCTCAATATTATTACTTGGCCAAACCATTAGCTGCCAGAAAGACTCACCCTTACCCTGCCCTTGCAGCTCTCACTTCAAATTCTGACTGTTGTTTATCCATTTAATGCTCTGAGTTCATATGAATAGCTTTACAAGACCTAATAAATTTTTAAGCCGAGTATAAAATCGCACCTAAAAACGTCTCCTATACTCATAGGGCTGGCCAAGGCATTCATCAATTCATACAATGGCGCTTTTTGACTATGATGTAATTATAGTGATCCGTTGGCCTGCTTCCAAATTGCTCTGAAAATTAGGCCAATATTCAATTTAACCATTGAGATGTGTATATGCTTGCCCAGTTAGAACCTTGGTCATTTCAGATTGAGCCCGGCTTTCGCATGCGAGGCTGGCGCACTGAATTCACCGGTAAGCCACTCATTTACTTTTTGCATGGCAATGGCTTTTGTGGGCTCACTTATTTACCCATGTTAAAGGCATTAATAGATGATTTTGACTTAATCATTAGCGATTTACCCGGCCACGGTGACAGCGATGTTGGCCGGAAATTCGCCCCTTGGAATGGCAGCGCCAAATGCGCTTTAGATGTTTTGCATTACTTCAGCCAGCAGCTCCCGGAAGGTACAAAAGTATATGGCTTAGGCCACAGTTACGGTGGAGTAATTACTGGCTTAATGGCAGGCAGAGACCCAAACTGCTTTGATAAGTGCTTATTGTTAGATCCCGTTATTTTTTCAAAAAATATGCTAAACCTAATGAAAGCCGCCGACTTTGTGGGATTGCTAGATAACACCAAATTAGCTAAAAGTGCTCGTAATCGTAATCAGCACTGGCCAAATAGAGTGACCGCCTATAAAGCCTTGCGGGGCAAAGGGGGTTTTAAGAACTGGAGCGACGAATCCTTACACGCCTATGTCTCTTATGCCTTAACAGAAAGTCGCGATGGTGTGAGTTTAAAATGCCCAGCAAAAATAGAAGCCAAAATATACAGTTCTTATCCAAATCGATTATGGTCTTACCTAAAGAAAGTATCTATGCCCTGTAAGATACTCATGGCGAAAAAGTCGTTTCCGTTTATTCGTGATTCTGTGGGAAAACTATCCCACCACCCTGCCTACAGTATAGACACCATAGAAGGAGGACACTGTTTCATGCAGGAACAACCACAAGTAGCCGCCGAACAAATTAAAGCTTGGTTATTAGCCTAATAACAAGACTTTAAAGAGTATTACATGGGCACTGAAGAGTGATTCACTATTTGCTTGTGAATACGGGCACTTTCACCTGTCTCATGCATATTAAGCAATGCCTGCTCTAATTTACGGGCCAAATTTTTATGCTCTACATGAAGGTAATGGTACACGGGAAAGGTTTTTAAAGCGGGTTCTATTATCTTAATATGGCTCAGCTCTTGCTGCTTAATATAGGCTAGCCCGTCTAGTTTTAAGTCAATCACTATTTGCGCTTTGCCTTCATTTAAAATACGAAAGGCATGATCCGGACCATTGGTTTTAATCACGTTCATGCCCTTTGTATTATTTTCCAACAATTTAAAACCCAGTTCATAGGCCAGCTTGTAAGGTTTTAAATCCTGCCAGTCTTGTATATTCAGGTTTTCCAGCATACTAAAGGCCGATACCTGCATATACAGTAAATGGGTTTTCACCGGCACTAAATAAGCGAAAGATTTCTCCATGCCTTTAATGCGCATAAGCTCGGCATCTAGTTCACCCCTATTCACTTGCACAATAGAGCGTGCGCCAGGTAAACGGTGTATTTTTACATCATAACCAAGGGTTTTATAGGCGCTGCGAATAAGGCTAACGGCAATTTTTCCCTGTACATTTTGCTTAGGAAAAGCGGCAATATTAATAATATTTTGACCTTCAGCACCATGACTAAAAGCTGCGTTAAACAGCACCGTAAGGCAAACCAGAAAAATATAATGGCGCTTATTAAACATACAAAGAAGCTTATCTTTTTTATCTAATTAAAGGCAGTTTAGTGTAAGCCCCAGCTAGCGTCTATATTTACAGGAAAACGAAGCTACCGCCCTTGATTATCTAAGTTTAGGAGTAGTCTAAGGTGGATCAAAACTAGGCTATGACTGCCTTACAGACGTTATTAGGCACTATGTTTTTATTCCTAATA
The DNA here is from genome assembly GCA_913058575.1 of uncultured Bermanella sp. GTDB lineage: Bacteria > Pseudomonadota > Gammaproteobacteria > Pseudomonadales > Oceanobacteraceae > Bermanella. The sequence goes on along the minus strand of CAJXRF010000010.1, from coordinate 83,618 downwards.
ATATAAAACATAAACGTAAATGGCATAAGCGAAAACCCTGTAAATTTTATTGACCCTTAAAGCGTCTCAAGGTAATTTAGCGAGGCGTAAAATGGCCAGCTCACTCATGCTGGTTTCGTTTATTCTGCTTTTATTAATAAAGTGAGTAACGATTCATTATTCATCAATAACGGCTTGGGGTGACCCCTTAATTCTCGTTTATTACGCACGCACAATAAAACATATTGTTAAGTTGTATTTTAGGATCTAAATGAAACTCATTGAAGAATTTATAGAAAAAGAATCGACCAGTGGCATATTGTTGATTTTTGCCACTATCTTAGCCTTACTATTAAGCAATTCGTTTTTGGCAGGGGCTTATCAAGCATTTTTACATATTCCAGTAGAAGTGCGTGTCGGCCCATTGCATCTAGATAAGTCCCTTTACCATTGGGTGAATGACGGTCTTATGGCCATTTTCTTTTTGTTAATAGGCTTAGAAGTTAAGCGTGAAATTATTGAAGGCCACTTGTCTTCCCTAAGCCAAGTTGCCCTGCCTGGTGTCGCTGCCATTGGTGGCATGGTCGTGCCCGCTGCCATCTATTTAATGTTCAACATTAACGACCCTGTGGCGGTGAGTGGCTGGGCCATCCCTACTGCCACCGATATTGCCTTTGCATTAGGTATTTTATCTTTACTGGGCAACAGGGTACCAGTTTCGTTGAAAATATTTTTAATGGCGCTGGCCATCATTGATGACTTAGGGGCCATTGTGATCATTGCCCTATTTTACACCACTGAGTTATCCACACTGTCGATTGCCGTCGCGGCTGCCGCCTTAACTGTATTAATTACGCTAAATAAATTGGGTGTCACGAAAAAAGCGGCCTACTTTATTGTGGGCACCATTTTATGGATAAGCGTATTAAAGTCAGGTGTTCATGCCACATTAGCAGGGGTAGCGTTGGCATTCACCATTCCCCTGACCGGTAAAGATGAATATGGAAAAATATTCTCCCCTCTTAAAGAAATTGAACATGGCCTGCATTTTTGGGTAGCCTTTTTTATATTGCCATTATTTGCCTTTGTAAACGCTGGAGTAGACATTACCCAAATATCATTAAGTCAAATGTCGGGCGCGGTGCCCATGGGCATTATGCTGGGCTTGTTTGCCGGTAAACAATTAGGCGTATTTGGATTTAGTTTTATTGCCATTAAGTTAGGCCTTGCTAAATTGCCTGAAGGCAGTGGCTGGGCACAACTGTATGGCGTGTCGTTGCTCACAGGTATTGGCTTTACCATGAGCCTATTTATTACCTCTTTAGCCTTTGTGGATGATTCAGTTTTTCAGTATACCGATAAACTGGCTATATTAATTGGCTCATTAATAGCGGGTGTAATGGGGTATTTAGTACTGAGGTTTTCAAAAACAGTCGTATAGTTTTATAGATTAACGTTTATTCTGAATGGGGTTAAGTCTTGCTGGTGATAGCGAGAGTTAACCCTTTTTTGTGGGTGACTCATCGTATAAGTTTTAATAGTCAGGACTGTACAAATTGCAATTCAATTAAATACTCATTGTATTTACATTGCATATTTAACTTTTAAGCGCTTATGGCGGTGCTTAAATATTAATTTGTAAGCAGGCTTAATTAGGACTCCAAGCAACCCACATCGGCTTTGGTAATACACAGCATCCTTAACGGTTGTGTTTGATCTATTACTTACAACAGTGCGTTCATGACACCATAGGGAATTTAGAAGTGAAACAGAGGATTCTTTAAATCCAGTATTGCTGACTGAATCGAATTTAAAACGGTGGATATCAACGGGAAGAATACCGAAAAGTAAAACTTTACTTCTAAATAGATATTGGTTGATGGGCCATTCTTTTATAGGTTTTTCATACCAGTTATTAGGCCCTGTCATTTTTAAATAGGGCCATAGCTCACTATTAACCCCTTTCATATTAAGTAACTCATTTGATAATTGAGTTGCGCCCACTGGTAAGGTTATTTCCATTTCGATTTTTGGCATTCGCTTCCCATTGGTTGAAAATAAAGTCAAGCCTTGGATATTTATAATTTGTGTGACAACCAATGCATCACATTCAATAAAAATCTTTCATTTTGTTGTGCTTTTTTAGACACAAACCCTGACTTCTCTTTGGTTGGAATATAGATTTGTGATGTAAACATGGCCGCTTCACCAAATACTGCTATTCGTCCTTTTCCAAGCTCTAATACAGCCCCTTGTGACCAGCCATTAATTGATATTCTTGGGCTATCTGTAGTAACTTCAAATGCTTTCTTTGGAATAGAGGCAATCACTTCCTTATTAAATGTTAAAAGAGAAACGGCATTTTTAGGCATTTGGAAAGCGGACCCGCCAAAGGTTTTAACTTGTGATATTGGCTCTGAATCCAAGCTCGCTGTCGTGATAGCATGCTCAACAAGAGAATGTCGGTTTTTACCAAAAATGGCTTCGGGAACATGGCCATTAATAAATTTAAACCCAAATGCATCTAGCAAAGGTTCTGCGGCTTTTGGAAAGGGAATATGATCTACTATTAATAACAAAGAGCCCCCCTGAGTTACCCATTGTTTAATGGCAGCTGCTTCTTGTGAAGAAAATGCATGAAGGTAGGGCGGCGTCCAATCCCATCTATTTTTTTCATGAAGGGCATTCGAAACTACCAATATATCTGCTTGCTTCAAGTTCTTTAATGCAAATGCCTTTTTATTGGCTTTAACTATATAACCATCACTCTCTAATACTTGAACAAAAGGCTTGTAACGACCCCTTGCTGTGTGAAAGTTATTATGGGCTTCATCAATCAAAACGGTAGGGCGACTCCCTTCTAGAAAGCTGATTTTTGTATTTTTAGGCGTGAAGTCAGGGTCGGCCTGTTGGGGGAGGCCATCGTTATCTGAGCAGGCTAACAGCCCCATCAGTATTAACAAAACTGGGACTATCCGTGTCAATATCATTTTCTATTCCTAAAAAAATGGGTCTAGGCTTTTACAACCCTATGAATGAGCACTACTTGGTTTAATAATTTATAGAAATACAATCATTGCTTCATCTAGCATAGTAAAGGCGCTGTGATACTTCTTCAGTCGTATTATATCTTTATCGTTAATTTCTTTTAATCGTGTAATGTCCGAATTGTGTTCAAGGTCTTTTCTTTTAACTCTTATGGCATCATAGTTTGTGCATACCTTGGGGATATAATCTTGAAGGTAATCTTCGTTCTCATCATGGCTTAGCAGTATCAATGCAGCCAATACCCTATCGGAAAAACCATCTATCACTAACTCATCAAAGCTATAGCTGCTGTCTTCTACCACATCATGCAATACAGCAATGATTGCTAGCTGAGTATCAAACATCAACTCATTCATAATGTGTAACGGGTGAAGAATATAAGGCTTACCGCCTTTATCAAACTGGCCTTCATGGGCTGCAGTGGCAATTGAAATGGCCTTTGCAAGCGCTTCATATTCAGTCATTTAATTAGTTATCTTTTTAGATTTCATTGCCGGCATTATGCCATTAAAACTTTATGACTTATAGATGGCTAAACTTAGTGACTAAAAAATTACTAACCAGACTGATAATTCAATGCAGATATAGCCGTTACGAAAATGGAGTTATACTATGTGCTGTGAAAATAAGGCCTATTATCATGCTAGGCCCTTATGTATAAACTAAGGACTCCATTGGATGGGTCACTTTGGTACTTTTTAATTTTCATTACTTTTAAGAGCTTATTTTGGGATACAGAATCATTTGCGTGCAGCGAAATAGCGCAATGGTTTTTCCCGTTTGTTTATGACTCACAACCGCATCCCAGACTTGGGTAGTTTTTCCCATGTGGGCTGGTGTGGCTACACACTCAATTGTGCCATCTCGTGCTGTGCCTAAATGGTTCGATTTTAACTCAATGGTAGTAAAGCCTAATGCACTCTCTGGCAAGTTGGCCACACATCCGTTGCCACAGGAAGTATCGGCAAGGGTGACCACGGTTCCTGCGTGTAAAAAACCATTGGGTGCCATGTGTGACTCTTTGATTGCAATTTCAGCCCGAACTGCTTCATCGCTAACATGGGATACCACAATACCTAAAAGGCCGGGTAATTTATCTGCACATATATCATTGAAATGTTTTGGACCTTTCACATAGTCCTCCTTAGTTTAGAATCACGATTAGAATAACTTATGAGTGCTTTACTTGCTGTAAAGCCTACTGAATAAAAGCCGCTTTTTCTGTTTATAGGCTTCTCGTTCTTCTTAGTAGGCACTTTCCAGATTACATTTTAAATTTGTATGCTGCACTGCCAAGTTAACACTTTGTAGTAGCTCAAATCTATCCTGACAGACACGGTTAAAAAACGGGTATCTCTCAGGTTAGATTTGATCTACTAAATATGGCATTCGCTGGACCAACCAATACAACAAATCAGAATTTCCCCCACAACATAACCATAGTGAGCTTCAGACTACTATAAGAATAACTCTGCCTATTTGAGTGATTTCTTAGACGAAATACCGCACTCGGTAGATTGAAACAAATAGTAATTTTATGGCCGATTTTTCTGATATGTCGCTAATATCCAATGTTATGGCCTTTTTTGGCCAAAGAATTTTGTAATAACCGCTTAATTAACCGGTATTGGCTCTTGTTGTAACGCTGTTACATTTTTATAATAAAATGAAATCGATTACATTTATCTAAATGTGATGACCAAAAAATAAAAATAACAGCGGGAAATATGAATGCGTAATTTAAACTACTATTTAGCACACGTTTTAATGTGGCTTTCTCTATTACTGCTCTCGGCCTGTGGGTCGGACAGTTCAACCACCGACCCAGGTGATGTCGCCTTAAACAATTTACAGTTAACAGATAACCAGGCGGTCATTTATTTCAATAAAGCCGATGCAGATTACAGCGATTGGGGCTTATATGTTTGGGCTGAAAGCGGAGCCAATTTTGATAGCAATACACTGCCCAGTACGAATACCGGCACAGCATGGGATACACCACTTCTAAACAGCGGCATTGATGAGCAGTACGGTGCTTATTTTATTGTGACCTTTGATTCACCAAACTGGACTGGCTTTAATTTTATCATTCACAAAGGAGATGAAAAAGAATTAGGCGGCGGTGACACTTATTTTGATCGTGCTATTTATCAACAAGATTTATACACATTTTCTGGGGTCAGTCGTGTCTTTGCCAATCCCACCACAGAGCTGCCTGTGTCTGTTGAAGGGATGAGTGCTCACTGGTTAAGCGCTGATACTCTGGTATTTAATACGCCCACTAGCGCTCAATTATTTTCATCATCAACTGCTACCTTAAGTCTTAACGATCAAACTAAACAAGTGGTCGGTGGTGATGCCATATCCCTAACGAAAACCGATTTATCAGATGCCCTTAAAGCAAAATTTCCACATTTAAGTGAATGGCAAGCCTGGACAATACCTGCTGATACCGATAGCAAATCGCTTATGAAAAATCAGCTATGGCTAGCGGGTTTCAACGATAACCAAGCAGTGATTCAAGCGACACTGGTGCAAAAAGCCGCCGTGTTAGATGATTTATATGCCAATGCAGCACAGACTGTGAATTTTGGTGCGCAAGTTAATGGCGGTTTGGTAAGTTTTAACGTCTGGGCACCCACTGCCCAGTCTCTTGAGGTGGAAATATACAGCGATGCTCAGGGTAATAATGCCACCTCCACAGCCTTAACCTTTAATGAAGACAATGGCGTGTGGAGCGGCGATGTGGCTACTGCTAATGTGGGCAGCTATTATCGTTACAAGCTCGCGGTTTATCATCACACTACCGATAAAATTGAAAACTTAATCGTCACCGACCCCTATTCGTTAAGTTTGTCGGCCAGCTCTGTGTATTCTCAAGTGGTGGATTTAAACGATGAATCATTAAAACCAAATGGCTGGAATACCCCTTCCAACTATCAAGTTGAAAAAGCCGAAGACATTGTTATTTACGAAACCCACATACGTGATTTCTCCAATACCGATACCAAGGGTAGTAGCAACCTCAACGGTAAATTTTTAGCCTACACCGAAACCAATCGCGATAGTGTTCAACATTTACAAAAATTAAAAAGTGCAGGGCTTACCCACATTCACTTATTGCCCGCCTTTGATGTGGCCACCGTTAATGAAGATGCAAACCAACGCATTGATTTAACCAGCACTAAAGCACAATTGTGTGTTGTTAATTCCAATGCCCAAGCCTGCAGTGATAATAGCATTACTGATGATACCAGCATCACAACAATGTTGGCTGCCTGCGATACCAGTACGGGTTGTGCGCAAGCACTCATGGCTGACGTTCGAGCCATTGATAGTTTTAATTGGGGTTATGATCCATTGCATTACACAGTGCCCGAAGGCAGTTACGCAACCGATGCTAATGGCACAACCCGTATTCTTGAATTTCGACAAATGGTCAATGCCCTGCATGATATGGGGTTAAGTGTGGTGATGGATGTAGTGTATAACCATACCAATTCATCTGGCCTGTGGCAGAACTCGGTATTGGATAAAGTAGTGCCCGGTTATTACCACAGACTAAACCCATTAAGCGGCGCTGTAGAAACATCATCTTGCTGCGATAACACCGCCAGTGAACACAGCATGATGGAAAAGCTCATGATTGATTCGCTGCTGGTTTGGGCAAAAGATTATCAGGTAGATTCATTTCGATTTGATTTAATGGCTCATCATACTAAAGCCAATTTAGTAAAAGCTTTGCAAACCGTGCAAGAAAATACCGATCAATATATTTATTTTTACGGGGAAGGTTGGAACTTTGGTGAAGTAATCAACGACTCTTTATTTGTCCAAGCTCGCCAACACAATATGAGCGGCACGGGCATTGGGTCTTTCTCTGACCGAATACGCGATGCAGTTCGCGGTGGTGGCCCATTTGATGAAGCCCAAGCACTGCGTTCACAGCAAGGCTTTGCCAATGGTTTATATACCGACCCCAATGAATTAAATAGCGCATCTAATGATGATAAAAATAGCCTAACTCATTTAAGCGATTTAATACGTTTAGGCATGGCCGGTAATCTAATTGATTATGTCTTGCAAGTGAGCGATGACCGATTCGTGAAAGGCAATCAAATAGATTATGTGGGTCAAGTAGCCGGTTACACAGATGATCCTCAAGAAATTATTAATTATATCTCCAAACACGACAATCAAACCCTATGGGATAACAACCAATATAAATTACCCACCCACACATCCATGGAAGATAGAGCACGCATGCAAATGCTAGGTTTATCTACCATTCTTTATGCTCAGGGCATCCCTTTCCTGCACATGGGCGTTGACCTATTACGTTCAAAATCTTTTGAGCGTGACAGTTATGACTCGGGAGATTGGTTTAACCTAGTGGATTTTTCTATGCAAACCAATAATTGGAATGTGGGTTTACCAAGAGAAGATAAAGATGGAAAAAACTGGAGCGTAATATCCGACATTATTGCTAACGAAACCATAGATGTAACTGCCAACGACATTCAAAATGCCAGCGAGCATTTCCTTGAAATGCTACGGGTGCGCAGTTCCAGTGAACTGTTTCATTTAAGTGATAAAACGCAAATCATTAATCGTTTAGATTTCCACAACACTGGGTCTACTCAAATTCCAGGTGTGATTGCCATGAGCCTAGACGATGGGGTATCGGCTGGCAGTGATCTCGATGAGAACTACCAAGCATTAGTGGTGATTATCAATTCTACTCCACAGGCCCTAACCGGTTTCACCATTAACAATGCCAGCGGTTTTGAATTACACCCCTTGTTAATAGATGGCATTGAAGATGACGTGATACTCGCCGGTGCCAGTTTTTCTGAAAGTGGCTTCTCAGTACCCGCGCGCAGTGCTGCTGTATTTGTTAAAACACAAGGCGACTCCCAAGGAGAAGGTTTAGCGGTAGTAGCTAAAACTATTACTCCCACTGAGCTCACCGCAGACACCTTTATTCGCGGATCTCTTTATGGTGAAGGTTGGGTGGCCGATGCAGGCAATCAATTAAGTTTAATTTCCACAGGCTTATACGGTGCCACGCTTTCACTAGAAGCAGGCGAATTTGAATTTAAAGTAGCAACAGATGATTGGTCTACTCACAACTGGGGCTTTAATGGCAGTATCAGTGAGGGTGAAACCATCGCATTGGAAGCGAGCTCAAATGATAATATTCAATTAAGTATTAGTGAATCGGGTGATTATAAATTCACGTTAGATATCAGTAATTTTGCCCAACCTAAACTGATTTTATCCAAAATAAATGGTGGCTGTACCCTGCTTGAAGATGATGCCAGTGAAGGCGTATTAGGCAACATAAACCTATATGTGCGCGGTGACCATTCCAACTGGGCACCGGAAGAAACTTATCGCTTTAAACACAAAGGCAATAACGTCTATCAAGCCGTATTTGATCACAGCGGTGCCATGCAATTCAAATTTGCCAACGATTCTGAAAATTGGAATGTGCAATACTTTGTGAGCCAAGACGACAGCTTGGTTACCTTACTGCCTGATATTGAATATTCCATCTTTAAAGGGGACGCAGGCACAGACAACAACAACGCAAATTTAGCTGCGGGCACTTGGAGCTTTATGTTAACCCTTAATAGCCCATTACAAGATGGGGCCGACGTGGGAAGTTTAATCGTACAAGAGTGCACGCTTTAATTTGAAAGGTAGGTAGAGGACTTTAGCCGTAACCAAAGCATTCGTGCTTTGCTTACGGCTCTTTTTTAGTTAGTAAAACCCATTCTCGGTCACTCATAATAGTTAATGAGATGTGTAATCACGACTCAATTATTTCTCGATAGATTCAAGAAGTCTCAGTAGATAAAACTGGATCAAGCTAAGTATTCTGACCCGCATATGAAAGCTGTATAAAAATAAAAAGGGTTATCATGAAACTGAAAAAACATATCAAAAAAGGCACCGCCTTAGCCTGCATTGTGACCATGGTGTGCTCGCCTATCATCGCCAGCGCAGACATTGCCGCCACCCATATTTACCATAATCACATGCCAAATTTCTGGCCTTATTACAATTTAAGCAATTATGACAAAACCCCAGTGGGCGGTGACATACGCTATATGTATGACGGGCAGGTGGTGGACTTAAAAAACGCGCCGCCACAAGACTATAATTATTATTTGGAAAATGGCTTACCCATGCCTCACGATGACTTAAATTCTTATTACAGTCATCACGCCAAAACTGGCGCCTACCATTCTTGGCCCATGGATACCGCTAAAAATAACAACAGTGCTCACCCTCAAAGCCAAAGTCATGTAACCATGTCGGCATCAGTGGCGAACAATGTAGACAGCCTCAATAATCTTTGCAACGTGAGCGGTTATTGTAACCCTAATTGGGGAGATTATTGGCGCGATACTCAGCAAGGTGTAAAAACTCAAAACAGCGCAGATGCACTGGATCTCATTCACTTTACTGGCCACCATTCCATGGGGCCATTAGTGGGTAATGATTATTTTTTAAAAGAACTTATTTTTCATAATGTCACCCTTGCCCAACCCTATTTCTTAGGGAACGGATATAAATCATCAAAAGGTTTTTTCCCCACTGAGCTTGGTTTTTCTGAACGCATGATTCCCGTATTAGAGAAAATGGGCATTGAATGGTCGGTGATGGGGAATTTACATTTTTCACGAACCCTTAGAGACTACCCTTACTTAAACGACCCAGGTAAAGATACTATGGTGTCGCCCCCTAACCGGGCCGATATGCAAAATGAAAGTAATGTTGGAGACTGGTTATCACAACAAATGTTTAACGAACAACAAGTCACCCACAACAAGTTTCCATTCGCCTCGATTCCCCATTACGTTCAATATGTAAACCCTGAAACCGGCATGGCCAGTAAAATAGCCGGTATTCCAGTGGAGCAAGCGGCCTCTTGGGAAGAAAGTTACCAGGGGTCGGTGACCGCATCTGCCATTAAGCCTTACGAAGATGACGCCAATAGTTTAAACCGTCGCCAGTATTTTGTAATAGCACATGATGGAGATAATTCTTCTGGGCGCGCGGGAGATGGTGGCACTTGGAATAATTCTGGGTATGTTACCTATTCAGATTCCGGTGTCAGCGGTGTGGGCGTAGATGAGTACTTGGCATCCAACCCTATTCCTCAAGATGACATAGTGCACGTGCAAGACGGTTCTTGGATTGATACTCGAGATTCTTCTGCCGACCCTACTTGGTATCACTGGCGCTTACCCATGGGTATTTGGTCAGGGCAATTTTCTGACTTTAATAAAGCCATGGGCATGGATCTTTCCCCTTTGAAAAACTATCAAGGAATAGAGCAAGGCATGACGGTGAGTTTTGAATACGGTTATCATTATTTAGAGCGCAACTTTGCATTGCAGCAGGCGGCAGAGAACTACGCCAAAACCGCCGAACAAATTTGGTTAGATGCTCACCCTAACCATTGGTCACCCACGTCTTCACTGGATAATGAAGTGACCTATGCAGGCAACCAACTAAACCCATGGATGATGTCTTATCCAGTAAAAGGAGATGCCAGTCAAGACTATGCCGGCGGCGCCAATCCAGCAGAGTTAGCCTGGTATTTTTTACTCCCTGCCCTAGACAGTGGCTTTGGCTACTACGATGAAAACATTGATGACGGTGTTAAACCCACATTGTCTTTTAATCAATCTTTGTATTTTTCTGAGCCTTACGTCAATGCCAATTTAAGTGATGATCGCACCGGCCCTTCTTTATGGTGGCCACAGCGTTACCCCTATAACCCAGGCAGTGCCAACGTCAGTAAAGCACAGGGTTGGACGCTACAGTATTATTCCACTGACTTTGCCATTTACACCTACGCCTATGACGTCAGCAACATCAGTGACATAAAGGTAAAAGTTAGGGCTCATAAAAACCAGTGGGCTGACGCCCAGGATAATACCTTTAAAGTATATGACCCCGCCGCAGCTAAAGCATCAGGGGCGGCCAATATAGATCCTAATCGCGTGGGAGACTGGATAACTTATTCCATGAACGAACGGGATTTGCAAAAAGACATTAATGGTGTGCCTTGGCAAACCGCTAATCAACATGTCATGGATCAAGTGCCAGCACAAAAAATTGGTAATCTTTATTACTCGTATATAGGCGATTATAAAAATCAGTTATTGGATTATTATATTGAAGCTACAGATGCCAAGGGCAATATTACTAAATCACAAATTCAGCAAGTGTATGTGGGCACAGGGCAGTTTAAGCAATCTGGCGAGCAAATCATTGAAGACAGTCACGGCGATATAGACGGGGTTTATCCTTTTATCACTTCAGGAGATCAACCTAATGGTGCACCTGTCATTAATATTAATGCCAGTGCTACACAGGTGGTATTGGGAACGGCTGTCACACTGGATGCCAGTAGCAGTCGTGATGATGGTGCCATTGTAACGTGGGCATGGAGTAATGGCAGCAGCGAGAAAATAATTACATTGCAAAATAATGAACTAGGCAGTTTTGATTGCACCCTAACCCTCACCGATGACGAAGGTTTAATCTCAAGTAAATCAGTCTCCATCGAAGTGCTGAGTGAACTTCCAAAATCCAGTACCTATGCCACCATGAATTTTCGCGGCACATCCAATGGCTGGCTGGCCGGAGCCATGGAGTTGGTGGAAGACTACACCTGGAAAATTTCAGAGCAAGTATTCACAGGTTCAAACAATGATCGTTACAAATTTGATGTGGCCGGTGATTGGCAGACTAATTTTGGTAATCACACAGCCGATGGCATCTGTGAGCAAGGTGGTGACGATATAATGCTAAGCGTCGCGGGCACTTATGATGTGTATTTTAATGACAAAACCCTAGCATGCTGGTCTAAATTAGTGACAACTGGAAATACCTCGCCCAAGGCGATGTTGTCGGCCAGTGCATTGGAAATTAATTTGGGTGACAGCGTGACACTGGATGCATCCGCATCACATGACGCTGAAAGTTCACTGACCTATGCTTGGAGCGTGGATAGCTCTACTCTTTCCAGCCTTACACTTACTCCATCGGCAGTGGGCATTACAACCGTCACCCTAACGGTAAGCGATGCGCAAGGGGCTACGGATACGGCCAGTATTTCTGTGAACGTAATAGACCCAAACCATTTCACCAGCACGTTTGCCACTATGAATTTCCGTGGTACAGCCAATAACTGGGCAGCAACTCCCATGAGTTTAGTGGCCAATAATGTATGGGCCGTTTATGTGACCTTTGGCAGTGGCAGTGATGAGCGCTTTAAGTTTGATGAAAAAGGCGACTGGAGTAATAACTTTGGCAACAATGGTACTGACATCGCTATTAGCCAAGGCGCTGGGGATTATCACATTACCTTTAACGACAATACCCAAACCTATACTGTGGTTAAACAAGGTAGTAATACAGGTTACACTTCCACCTACCCTACAATGCACTTTCGGGGAACGGCCAACAATTGGGACGCAACCGCAATGACATTAGAAGCCGACCATGTTTGGGGAATTAATGTAACGTTTTCTGCTGCCAGTGACGCGCGTTTTAAATTTGATGAAAAAGGAGACTGGAGCAATAACTTTGGCGATAACGATAATGACATCTATATCATGCAAGGGATGGGCGATTACCATCTTACTTTCAATGACAGTAACCAGCAGTACACGGTGACAAAAATTAAACGCTAAAATTGCAACTTAGACGTAAATAAAAGCCTAGTAAAAATGCTAGGCTTTTTCATAGTGAAAAACGAGACTAATAAAAAGATACCGTGAGGCTACCTACAAAATAGATACCAAATTTTATATCGGTTGTGAGATATTTTTTCTAAAAAAATATTTAGATTATCCTTCGCCCCTTCTTCAGAGTTATCAATATCAACCCGCGAATAAAAATCACTTTCATTAATACTGAGTTCTTTATTATCTATAACTGCCTGTAACCATTGAAAAGTCGTTGAAAGAACTATCAAGTACCACAGTAATAAATTCATCTTTAGCTGAGATAACATATATAGGATCGCTACCAAAATTTTAAGCGACACAGTTATGTTCAGTGGCTCTTGTTATCATATTGCTAAAGTTCATTTGCAGTGTATCCAAACCATCGATTGCATCACTTTTTCTATGGCTGTGTGAACTGGCGTTATCAGTAAAATTGACAACATAGCTATTTGATTTTTATATTCTCCTTTAGCATTCCAAATATCGTTGTGGGGGGATAGTGAAAATATCAACGCCTTTTACAACGGGGGGGAAATAGATTAGAAAGTGATGGGGGATTAAGCCATTCCTGATATTCGTTGACTGAAGAGACAAGTCACTCTACTGCATACTGTTTTCGTAATAAGATAAAAGAGGAGCAAGCCCCCCTTCTATTCAAGTTTTACATGTTAACTTTTAATTAACTATGTGATTTATAATGGTATTAGCCCTTTATTCTGAAATTAAAATAACCCCATTACTATTAGCCGTAAAGGTAATCGAACCTGATGTAACCGTTGCAGTATTACCAGTGTAGGCATCGGTTAATACCGTACCATCGCTAAATAAGCCTGCAACACTCACGGTAGTGGAACCACTGGCATCCATCACCACAATTACCTTGTCATTATCTTTAACTCGACTAAATGCATAAGGTGTTGATTGAATTAGCTGATGACTACCGGCTCCAATGGCCACGTGATTACGGCGAAAGGTTCCCAGTTTTTGCCAATGATTTAATAAAACCTCTGATACATTTCCCCAGTTCATGTCCGAGCGAGTCGGTTCATCCCAATGCCAGTTGCTGCCCTCTTGGCGTCCGCTTTCATCGCCATAGAAAATTTGTACGGCCCCTGGTGACATGAGTAAAGCACTGCCTGCAAACATTAAGTTAAAGCGGTTATACAAGGCCGTATCATGACTAGAAATGTAGCTGAGCATATTAAAGCTCGCATCATTATTTATTGCCCCTGCATAACTTGAATAAATACCTTCTAAGCTGGCAGTATCACTGGCGTCATCTTGAAAACAGAAATTAATCACTGAGTCAAAACCATTGTTAAAATAGTCACTTCTGCCTACACAGTGCCCCCACACTTCACCAGTCATCCAGAAACCTAAATTCTGTCCATCAGGGTATGCGTTTGGATGGGTGTTTTGCCATTCTTTAAGCGCCGCATCGGCTTGGGTCTTAAGTTCTTTCCAAACGTTTAGGGGTACATGTTTAGCGGTATCCACACGGAAACCATCTACGCCGTATTCACGTACCCAATCGGTCATCCATTTAATTAAATGGTTAACTGGGGTACGGGCCAATCCGGTGCTTCCGAAAAAGTCATTTAATTCAGAATTCTCTTGATCTAAACGGCCTTCAATTTGCCACTTATTTTGCAACATGGGCGGCAAACCAACACTGTTACCTGAATCTGTTTTAAAATCAGGTAAGCCTGCTAAACACATGGTTATGTCGCTGCCGCCGTCACAACTTTCGTAGCCTGCTACGCCACTTAAACGCATCCAGTCTTGTCCCCACCAATTGCTCCAAGCATTCTCATCGCCCTTGTTTAAAAAATTATTAAACGAAGTAGTATTCAAGCCAGATGGATTATCGGTGAAGTATTCATTTTCCCAGCCCCAAGATGGGGAGCCAAACCCTTGTTCGTTCATGTCATACAGGGTTTCGTATCCAGAGTGGTTAAGTACCACGTCAAACACAACTCGTATGCCTTTACTGTGGGCAGTATCGATAAAGGTTTTTAAATCGTCAGTATTACCATAGTTAGCATCCACATTGGTGGGGTCCAATAAATAATAACCATGATAGGCGTAATGCTTGAATTGCTCACCGGCCACATATCCATGAATTTGTTCAATAGGGGCTGAAATCCAAATGGCGCTGACGCCTAAGTCAGTAAAATAATCATCGTTTAATTTTTGCGTCAGTCCAGCCAAATCACCACCATGAAAAGTGCCTTCATCTGATTGCGAACCGTTATAAACGTTACCATTTTGATCCTTGTTACGACCATATTGATTGTCGTTACTGCTGTCTGCATTTAAAAAACGGTCGGTTAAAGTGAAATAAACCGTGGCATTGTCCCAGGAAAAATCGGTCACTTCAGGAGTATCAATTTTAGTATAGGTATAGCTGGCAACTTGCTCATTGCTGCCATCGCTTGCCCAGATATTTAGGGTAACACTTTCATCAACCAGTAAATCAGCACCAATGGTAATCACGGTGCCATTAGTAAAGTTTTGTCCCTGTGATGCATCGTCGCTAGCAAAACTGTATTTACCCGAAGTAACTAAATCTCCACTGGCGTGTAAAGTGACGTTAAGGCTGTTGCTGCTAAAGTGACTGCTGCTGGGCAAGGCTGATACTACTAACTCTTCTTTGGGCACATCACAAGCATCCGTCCAGATTTGCGTTTGCATATAATAACAGCCATCGCTATCGCGACTGAGATCTAGGGTCTTATCACTGCCTGCATTATTAAAAATGATATTTGAAAATTCTGCTGACTCAAATGTATATTTAAACCAACCTTCACCTAAATTCTTCATAACACCTCCAGGCCATGCTGAGTCGGCCTGCGAGCCGGCGGGCAGTGCGCTCCAATGATGAATTCGTGCATCCCAATCAGAGAAAGCCTGTAAATAAACCGTAAAACCACTTTGTGGATTTAATATCTTTGTATAAGTGTACAATTGCTTATCACTGCCTGCACCGTTATTGGCATATACTTGTAAATCTAAGCTTTCGCCATCGGCCAGCACATCACCTAGGGTAATCACTTCGCCATTAGTGAAATCCGTGCCCTGTGTCATGACATCACCGCTGCCCACTAAATATTTAAGCGCATTAAATTCACTGCCGCTTATATTTAAAGTTATGGCTAAATTAGTGGTGCTAAAGATTTCACTTTCTGGGGTCACCATTATTTTTGGTACTACAGGATCCATTCCACAGCTATCAGTCCAGCCTAAACTAAAATCATAACAACCACTGGTGCTGCGACTTAAATCTTGGGTTTTGTTTCCCGTGCAATCCATAAAAATAACATTGGCCGATGTAGCACCGTTAATTTCAAGCAAATACAAGCCATCCACTTCATTCAACTGCTCATTGCACCACAGGGTATCGTCCATAGTGCCAACCGGTAAAACATCCCAAGTATGAGCAAACACATTTGTCCAATCATCTGGCTTGTTAAATTTAAGCGTTAATGTTTTTGCGTTGCTCACCACCACCGCAGCACTAGTGGACTTAGCATCAAAGCTCGCATTAATAACCGTACTGCCCTCAGCAACACCCTGGACACTATTGCCACTAACAGAAGCCACTAATGGGTTACTTGTACTTAATAAAGCTTCGCTGGTCACGTCCGCTGTACTGCCATTGCTGTAACTGGCCTTTACACTTATGGCTTGGCTATTGCCCACCGTTAGTGCTAAATTTTCCGGCGTAACAGAAATGCTGTTTAGGGTCACTTCGCTATCGTCCACCACTTGGGTTACGATTTTGGTCGTGGGGTCAAAATGAATAATGTAGGTGAGATTGTCATCAATAACCCGATCGCCACTGGGATATGATTCACTCCAATTACCATTGTCTATTCGATAACGGGCGCTGCTTTCCTCACCAGAAAATGACTGCGTGGTACTGTAAACAGCATTGCTTTCATCCCAAGCCATTTCTGTGGCGGCCCAACTATTTGGGGTGCCTCTAAAATACCATTTAGCAATGTTTTGATCATCACAATCAGCGACACTTTGTACACTTATCTCATGGCTGCTGATGGTAAAATTTATTTGATAACTACTGTTATCTGTTACTAACCAGTCTGTGCTGGGGTAACTCTCATTCCAGTCGCCACTGCGATCTATTTTAAAACGGGCACTATTGTCTTCACCTGAAAATGTCTGACATATACTGAGAATATCTGAATCACTGGTACTATCTAGTTGTAAATTTTGCCAACTGTTGCTGGTACCACGATAAAACCATTCTGCTGAGGCACTTGCCGATACTGCCAACAGTATCGTCAAGAGCGCCAGGGTATGGCTGGATTTTTTCATTATTAGCATTTTGGTCAACTCCTAATTATTTTTATTTTTTCTAAAAGTTTTTAATGAGCTCCTATCAACACTCAATTACTTAGGACACTGAAAAATATATTTCTCAGTCATCCTCAATAAAATTTCAATGAGCAAATTTTGGAGCTCTCTTCACACGCTAAATAATCAATTGGGTTTCACTCACTTTAATTCGACATATTGATGCCGTTAGCGCATGTTTCTTTTAAATTATTAATTTCAGTAATTACCTTTTGAGTACCACTTGAAAGTACAGAAAAATCTTTCTTCGCCCCCCAATAAATGTAATCGATTTCACAATAACCATGTAACGTTGTTACAACAAGTGCAAAAATAGGACATTTACCGTCAACATCAGCTGGGTATATGAGATTTTGTAAAGTAGATAAGCAAGAAAGGAATAATACTGAGGCAAATTAGCCATAAAGAGCCCTTCTTTTGTTCAGAAGGGCGCAACTGTTTGTTAATAATGGCTGGAATTTAATTCGCAGGGTTTAGACCAACGGTAATCACCTGCATTACGTACATTTTTCAAATGGTTATTCGTTTACAATTAATCGTGGATTTTTTGAAACATCAGAACTAAATGTATCTTCCAGCCCCCGAACCATTAAGCCACCAAAAAATACAATTGAAAAAGGGGCTTTTGCATTTAAAGGCGAACACACTCTTTCTTCAATAAACTGCCAATGGCGCTTTATCTTTACACGAGCCTTCAAGTCGCTTCCAATTTCAATCAGTTCTGCCAACTCACGATTCACTGCATCACAAGTCTGGGATATGAACTCTTTGTTAAATAATTCTGAGCGAGACGAAGCCAATGCTCTTTCTGCATGCATTTCTATAGACGACATAATGATATCAATGATTTCAAAGGCAGCTATGGTGCTTAATGGAATACTGTTGGTTGCCACGCGCACTTTCATGGCTACGTTTATTTTTTCCATTAAATTGCTATAGATAAGATACCCTTTAGATGCAGTGCCCGTTCCTGAACTTTGGAAGTACTGGATGGTGGGCATCTTAGAGGAATGTAAAAACTGCGTTATGCTATCTGACAAATCAAGGGCAGCTTGTCTTTCTAATAATTTAGAATCAATAATTAGACTGGCTAATTTTGATACTTGATTAATATTGATTTGCATTTCATCACGTGATCGTAAGTCGTGATCTATAATCAATGAATATGCGTAAGCATTACGAACGTTTATTTTTAATTTCTGTAACTGGTAAAATTCTTCCAGTGGCGTAAATCCATAGGAAAAACTGCTACTTGACAAACAAAATAGCCAAATAAAGAAAGTATATTTCACTAAAAAATGGTACTTAAATTGGCCTGAGTATATTGTTACTGTTGAATAATTTTTCATTTTTAGCATCCTCTTCTTATTGTTATTTTTGGGTCTAATCAAAACTCATATTTATTATTTGTTCGTTTAAATATCCCCTGAAGTGGGCGTATGCCCACTGCAGAGGAGTACCTATCTTGTGCCTAAATTTTTAGTATAAATAAGCCTCCTATAAAAATTCATTAACCGCATAAAATTTTTTATCCCCCCTCTCTTACAACAACAGATGCCTTATGTCTTTAAGCAGACTTGATATGTAAACGGTGAACCTTGCCGCTTCGGCTCCGTCCACGACTCGATGGTCGTATGTCAAAGACAAAGGCAACATAAGTCTGGGGATAAAACTTTTAGCAGGGTGATCATAATAGGGTTTCATACTCGATTTAGATAACCCAAGAATAGCCACCTCAGGAGAATTTACGATAGGGGTAAATTGAGTACCACCAATTCCTCCTAAACTAGAAATACTAAAACACCCTCCTTGCATGGCATCCAGTGGTAATTTTTTATCACGAGCTGCTTTAGCCAATCGCGATGCTTCTTGGGCGATTTCCACCACTGTTTTATGGTTAACATTCTTGATCACCGGCACCATTAGTCCCTGAGGAGTTTCCACGGCAATACCAATATTAATGTATTTTTTAAGAATGAGTATTTTTCCAGTATTATCTAGCGAACTATTAAACTGGGGGAATTTTACCAGAGCATTAGCCACCGCTTTAACCACAAAAGCCAGCATAGTCACCTTGGTATCGGTTTGGCTTGGTAGAATTTCTCTACGATACTGCTCAAGCTCGGTAATGTCGGTTTCATCAAACTGTGTCACCATGGGAGTATGGTGCCAACTGCTAGTCATATTACGAGCGGTAGCTTGCTTAATTCGATTTAAAGGTTGTTCCTGAATGTCACCAAACTGGCTAAAATCAATCGTTGGCATTTGATGGCTTTTAGGCTCGGATACCACTGGTTGATTTAGTCTATTTTTTACATACGTCTTAATGTCATCTTTAGAAATACGCCCCTTAGGGGAAGTGCCTTTTATGGATTGTAAAGGCACCCCCATTTCACGAGCCAAACGGCGAACCGCAGGGCCGGCATACACGTTAGCTTTAATGTTATTTTCTTGAGAATTTGTTGAGTTTTCATGTTTTGAATTTGATAGGACTTCCTTCACCGTTTTCGATGCCACAGGTTCTGGAAGTGATTTATCAGTACTTAATGAAGAGCTCACATTTAGCGCTGAATCTGTTGTTTTTGTTTCATTAACATTTTCCGGGTTTTCATCAACTAAGGGTTGATCATTATCCATGGCGTGAATTAAAGAAGATTCAATCTCACCAATAAGATCCCCTGTTGATATCTCATCGCCCACCTTAATTTCCAGACTTTTTAATACTCCTGAAAACTCTGCAGGAATCTCCATGGTGCTTTTGTCAGACTCCAACACCAACATGGTCTGATCTTTTTCTAATACATCTCCAATATTAACGCTAACCTCGATTACCAATACGCTGCCATCGGTTCCAATATCAGGAATAACTATCGTGTGTTTTTTTCCTTCGCTCAATTGGGCACAAGCTTGCTCGGCCACAAATATTGCCTGTTTTGCAAAGCTTTGTTCCGTTAACTCTTGAACTTTGCTTTCAGTACCACTTGGTGTTTTATTGTTCTCTTCTACTTTTAAGCTGTTCATTAACAGATTCATCATAGGCGAACCTGTTGTTACTTTATCGCCGACACTTAATAACAATTCCTTGATCACTCCAGCTTGAGGCGCAGGAATATCCATAGTGGTTTTATCCGATTCCAGCACGATCATAGTCTGATCCAGAGTAACCTCTTGGCCCACCTCAACACTGACTTCAATTACTTCAACCTCATCAGAGGCACCAATATCTGGAATATAAATGGTTTCAGAATTCATGGTTAGCTCCTAGCGCAGTACTGGATCAATTTGATCAGGATTAATACCAAAACTTTCTATGGCCTTTGTGACAATTTCTTGTGTTATTTTCCCTTCATCGGCTAAAGATTTTAATGCGGCCACACATATATAATATCGATCCACTTCAAAAAAATTACGCAACTTACTGCGTGTGTCACTGCGACCATAACCATCTGTTCCTAATACACAGTAGGATCTATTTGCGGTAAAGGCTCTTATTTGGTCGGCATGAATTTTCATATAATCAGTGGCAGCTATAATGGGGCCCTGTGTTCCTTCAAAACACGTCTCTACGAAGCTTACCTTTTTAACCTCGTTAGGGTGTAACATGTTCCAGCGCTGGCAACTCAAACCGTCTTTTCGCAATTCGTTAAAGCTGGTAACACTCCAAACATCTGCACTGACATTAAAATCTTTTAGCAATAATTTTTCAGCTTCTATCACCTCACGCAGTATAGCCCCAGAGCCAAGCAACTGAACGTGTAATTTAGATTCCTTTTCACAAGCACTCAGTTTATACATACCTTTAATGATATTTTCTTCAGCATCGGCTGGCATGGCTGGCTGAACATAATTTTCATTCATGGCAGTAATATAATAAAACACGTTATGCTGTTGCTCTAACATGCGCTTGAGGCCATCTTGAATAATGACGGCCATCTCGTATCCAAATGCGGGGTCGTAACACACGCAATTTGGAATCGTACCGGCTAGAATGTGGCTATGACCATCTTGATGCTGTAACCCTTCTCCGTTTAAAGTTGTTCGTCCCGATGTGGCGCCAATTAAAAAGCCCCGTGCCTGAGCGTCACCGGCCGCCCACGATAGATCACCCACACGCTGAAAACCGAACATTGAATAAAAAGTATAAAACGGAATAAGTGTACAATTGTTGGTACTGTAAGACGTGGCCGCCGCTAACCATGCCGAAAAAGCCCCCGCTTCGTTAATGCCTTCCTCAAGCATTTTTCCTTTTATATCTTCGCGATAATACATAACCTGAGCGGAATCCACTGGGTTATACTTTTGACCTTGTGAAGAATAAATGCCTAATTGACGAAACATGCCCTCCATACCAAAGGTTCTAGCTTCATCAGGAACAATGGGCACAACCCGTTCACCGATTTCTTTATCCTTGGTCATTAGACCCAGCAGACGTACAAACGCCATGGTAGTTGAAATTTCTCGATTGCCCGAGCCTTTTAAAATGGGATCAAATAGTGACAATGGCGGAACCTTTAAGGTTTCACCAATGGCGCGACGCTGGGGCAAAAAGCCACCTAACTCCTCGCGTTTTTCATGCATGTATTTAATTTCAGGGCTGTCTGGCGAGGGACGATAAAAAGAGACCTGTTCAACCTGATCATCATTAAGCGGTATATCAAATCGATCCCTAAATAGTTTTAATGCCTGTACATCCAATTTCTTAACACTGTGAGTGGCATTTTGCGCTTCACCAGCACTGCCGATACCATAACCTTTAACAGTATGGGCCAGAATAACAGTGGGCTGCCCTTTGTGAGCCACCGCTGCTGCATAAGCGGCATACACTTTATAAGGATCATGCCCACCGCGATTTAAGCGATAAATATCATCATCTGACATGTCTTCTACTAAACTAAGTAATTCAGGGCTAGTACCAAAAAAATGTTCGCGAGTATAAGCGCCACCTTTTACTTTGTAATTTTGTACTTCGCCATCAACCACTTCGTTCATGCGTTTTTGTAGCAGCCCTTTTGTATCTTTGGCCAAGATAGGGTCCCAATGTCGCCCCCATACCACTTTGATTACATTCCATCCTGCTCCGCGAAATTGCCCTTCCAGATCTTGAATGATTTTTCCATTACCACGAACCGGCCCATCTAAGCGTTGTAAATTACAGTTCACAACAAACAGTAAATTATCCAGTTGCTCTCTGCCCGCAAGGGAAATTGCTCCTAATGTTTCAGGCTCATCGGTTTCACCATCACCAATAAAAGCCCACACTTTACGATTTTTTCTTTCAACTAATTCTCTGTTATCAAGGTAATTCATTATATGTGCTTGATAAATTGCTTGAATGGGCCCTAACCCCATGGATACCGTAGGAAACTGCCAATAGTTAGGCATCAGCCATGGATGAGGATAAGAAGACAAGCCCTTGCCATCGACCTCTTGACGAAAGTTTTCTAATTGATTTTCATCTAAGCGCCCTTCTAAATAAGATCGAGCGTAAATACCTGGTGAAATATGTCCCTGATAATAAATGAGATCACCTAAAGGGTTGTCCAACTTACTTTCATTAGGGGCCCGAAAAAAATAATTAAAGCCCACATCGTATAAGGTGGCACTGGATGAGAAACTAGAAATATGACCGCCTAAATCGCCCTCTTTGGCATTGGCCCGCATCACCATTACTAACGCATTCCAGCGAATAAGCGAACGGATACGACGTTCCATAAATAAGTTTCCTGGCATATGTTTTTCTTCATTCACAGGAATCGTATTGCGAAATGCCGTAACGTAAGCATAAGGTAAAGGTGAAGCATTATTGCTGGCTTTTGCTGCCAACTGTTCAATGATATTGCGTGCTCTTTCAGGACCTTGCTGCTGAATAATATTGGTAATGGCTTCTAGCCACTCTTGATCTTCTAAAAATTCGTGGTCTTCTATGGCGACGGATGTGGTCATAATTGAATCCTGTATAATTTAAACGTTATGAATATGAAATTGCCCACGCAGCGTAATTGGCTACACATTAAAATATTAACCACGTGCTTCAACCTCTTATCAGAATTGGGTTTATGTAGGCTTATTAGTTTTTAAACGACCCGCCAATTGCTCTTCAATAAGCAATAAACGGTTATACTTGGCAACACGATCTGAACGACAAAGTGATCCCGTCTTAATTTGGCCGGCACAGGTACCCACAGCCAAATCAGCAATGGTGGTGTCTTCGGTTTCCCCAGAGCGATGAGAAATCACCACTGAATAACCGGCCTCTCTTGCCATGGTAATGGCCGCGAGGGTTTCACTTAAGGTGCCTATTTGATTGAATTTAATAAGAATTGAATTGGCAATTTTTTTATCAATACCCTGTTTTAATATTTCAGTATTCGTAACAAATAAATCATCACCCACTAGCTGAATGCTGTTTCCTAAAAGTTCCGTTTGATATTTCCATCCATCCCAATCACTTTCGTCTAAACCGTCTTCGATGGATGTTATTGGATATTCATCACATAAGTCTTTAAGGTAATGACTGAATTCTTTAGAATTGAATGATCGATCTTCGCCTGATAATTGATACTTTCCTTCCTTATAAAATTCGGAGGCGGCGCAATCCAATGCTAAAGTAATGTCTTTTCCAAAATCATAACCAGCCATTGCCACTGCTTCTTTAATCAAAGATAACGCTTCGGCATTGGACTTTAGATCAGGGGCAAAGCCGCCCTCATCGCCTACAGCTGTATTTAAATTTCTTTCTTGCAACACCTTTTTTAAAGCATGAAACACTTCAACACCTGCGCGCAGACATTCACTAAATGACTTAAAACCCACGGGCTGCACCATAAACTCCTGAATATCGACATTATTTTCAGCGTGCTCTCCACCATTTAGAATATTCATCATAGGCAAGGGTAATTTAAATTTTCCTGACGTGCCGTTTACATCAGCAATATGTTCATATAGCTCGACGCCTTTGGCTTGTGCAGCGGCTTTAGCTGCCGCTAAAGACACGGCTAAAATCGCATTGGCACCTAAACCGCCCTTATTTTGAGTGCCATCTAACATAATGAGTTTCTGATCTAGCAGGTACTGGTCAACAGCATCAACCCCCAGTAAAACATCCTTTATGGCACCATTTATATTAGCAACTGCAGTGAGCACACCTTTACCCAAATATCGGTTACTGTCATGGTCTCGTAGCTCTAAGGCTTCACGGGACCCAGTAGATGCCCCAGAAGGGGCACAGGCAGAACCCATAAACCCACCTTGTAAATAGACATCGGCTTGTACGGTTGGATTACCGCGACTATCGAGTATTTCTCGCGCCTTGATATTAATTATTTTAGACATTTAAATTGGATCCTCATGTTTTTATTTTTAATATTCAGATTTAAAAAATTAGCTTGGTTCAGGCTGATCAATATTTCCAATGATATTTTTTTCCACCAAGTTTTTCAGCCACACTAGGGTTTTAATTCTTAAGGAATAGATGGGGGCTTTAATTAAAGCTTCGCCGCCCAATGCAATTGCAAAAACCCATTGCACGGGAATGTGATAAACCAACCCTGAGATTGCAGTTAAGGGCAGTACCAATAACCAAATCACCACCATGTCTACATATAAAGTAAACTTAACATCGCCGCCGCTTCGTAAAATTGACACACAGGTGACCACATTAAATAAACGCAACCATAAGGTGACTGAAATAACAAAAAACATATCCACTGCAATATTCAAAACATCGCCATCTACATCTCGATAAATATAGAAAACCAGATCACTTAAGCTTAATAAAAGCAAACCATAAACAATGCAGCCAAGCGTGATGATACTGGTTAACATAAAGGCTTCTCGCTTAGCATCTATAAATTCATTTGCCCCTAAACGACCCGAAATAATTATGGAAGCAGCGCTGGTGAAACCTATAAAAATATCAATACTGATGCCCTCAATAGGTCCTAAAAGCGTAATGGCCGCCAATGCTTCTGTGCCCATAAGTGCGTAAATGACGGTAAATGAAAACACACCCAACCCCCATATGAATTCGTTAAGCAATAAAGGTAGGCTTTGTTTTACGAATCGTTGAACTTCCTCCCTTTCGAAGCTAGAAATAAATTCCTTAACATTAATTCGAATAGCTGAACGACCCACATAAACACTTAACAGCAATAGGCCACATTCAATGCATTTTGCAATTGAAGTAGCATAAGCAGCCCCCTCTACCCCTAACTCTGGGGCAGAGAAGTTTCCAAAAATAAGTACATAATTCATGAAAGTATTAACAATAACGGCAATAAACCCCACCACCATAGGTAATAGAGTTTGACTATTGGCACGCAACACAGCAGAGAAAATTGACACTATGGCCATGAGTAAATGAAAAGGCGCGGTTATGCTTAAAAATTGCGCGCCGATACTGATCACTTGTGGATCATTGCTAAACAAACCCATGATGGTGTTGGGAAAAAAAACAGCCCCAATAGAAATGGGGATGACCAATAAAAGAGAAAATGTTAAACCCAACGATAAAATACGCTTAACGCCTTCCATATCTCCTTTACCAATATATTGAGCGGCTAAAATACTTGAGCCTGTGGCTAATCCTGAAATCATTAGGATCACCACAAAAAATAATTTATTGGCAAGTCCCACCGCTGCCACTTCAGCACTGCCCAAAGAACTCACCATCAACACATCAATTAGCGATAACGAAGAAGCTAAAATTAATTGAAGGGAAATAGGAATCGCCAGTGCCAATAGCTTTTTGTAAAAACTAAGGGGCGTGTCTGATACCACTTGGCGGAGACTTAAATACATTATCATTCCTTGTAATCGATTACATTAAATTCTATTTTTTACGCCAGAAAACTCTAAAGACTTAAGCCACAAGAATTGATAGGGCTCTAATACAATGCCATTATTTAGATCCATAACTTGCTCGTTTAATAAATTAGTAGCTGAGCCGGATAGATGATTTAAAGCAAGATTTCGATCATTGATACTCACCCTAAAAGCACTAAAATTTACCAACACAATAACAGCATCACCCACGCTGCCACGCTGAAAAGCAAGTACAGAAGCAGTTCCAAGGTTCAAAACCTTAAGGCGTGAACCCGAAAAAATAGATTCGTTTTTTCGCACTTCAATCATGTTCTTTAAATTATGAAAAATGATGGATGCAGGAGTACTTATATCATCAATATTATTGGTATCTTTTGGCCAGTTCTTTTTCGTTCTATTTACCCAGCGGCTGTCTTGGCATTTTGCTAAGTCGCTGACAAACGCATAATCATTTAATACACCCACTTCATCCCCTAAGTAAATAAGGGGTAACCCTCCTACTGATAAAGCCAAACTATGCAAAAGCAAAATACGTTGCAATGACAAATTAATATCTGTGGCACTATTTATTTCAATGGCTTTTTCAAGTCCCGCCAGTGATGCTGTGGTACCAGAAATACGAGCAAGGTTGGTTTCACTGTCTCTCATGAAAGGTAACCCTCTGGCAAAACTTTCTTCATGCTTATCGCTATAAAATTCGTCTAGAAATTTCCTAGTAGCAAAGGCATCTGATCCTGTGTATTGAATATCTAGGTCACAAAAAACCCAAGGGATATCATCATGACTGCGAATATAGTTAATCCAAGTACATTGTTCAGGTAATTGGTGCCAGCGCTCAAGACTGGTGGCCAATAAATTTACATTACCGCAGGCCAATGCATGCCAAAGTGTTGAGGAAAGTAGTGGCCGATAAGAAAGTGTTGCCGAATCAGAGCTGACATAGTCAATCACTTCTTGTGGCTTTACGATGGCTTCAGACTTAAATTCTAAGGCAGGAGAAACTAAGTTAGTAAGGTTTTTAAATAACCGAACCAAGGTTTGAATTTGAGGTAAACTTTTACAATTTGTGCCCTTTTCTTTCCAAACTAAGGATACCGCATCTAAACGAAGGACATCTACGCCAATGTTGGCTAAATATAATACGTTATCTAACATGCCTTTAAGAACATTAGGCTTATGGTAATTTAAATCCCATTGGTTGGTATTAAACGTTGTCCAAACCCAGCGATTTACTTTTGGATTAAATATAATATTCTCGCCTTTATCTGGGAAGGTTGCCTCGACGTGCTGAAGAATTTCACTTACTTCATTTTCGTCATCAAAAAACAAGTAAAAGTTTTCAAATTCCTCGATACCCAGTTGAGCTTTTTTTGCCCACTCATGCTCGTCGGCGGTGTGATTTAGCACAAAATCTAATACAACATTAATGCCATTTTTATGGCAAGTATCAATAAAATATTCCATTTCATCCATGGACCCTAAATCAGGACGAATAGATTTATAGTCTGAAATACAAAAACCACCATCGCTGTTTCCTGAAGGTACTTTGAATGGCGGTAATATATAAAGATAGGTAATGCCCAAGGATTTAAAGTAATCTATCTTAGACACCATCCCCATTATATTGCCGGCGAAAAGATCTATATAACAACTGGCTCCGATCATCTTGTGGCTATTGTAAAAGTCACCAATTGATTGCTTTTCCATATCTCTTTGTATTAACGAGTCACTGCGAGCTAACCAATATTTGAGAGCCATCATAATCGTGTCATTAAAAACTCTTAAGGCATCGCTGCGCTCTGAATATAACTCTAGATAGTCAAACGCAATTTGTTCAATATTATTGGATAGCTGCTGCTTAAAGAGCTCTATTTTCTGATCAATTTCAGTTATATCGTCATGACTTAAATGAGGCTCCAGCTTTAATAAGGCCCGCTCAATAAATGAAAATACCTGATTGCCTTCCCACCGCTTATGGTTTTCTAAAGTCAGTTCAGCAGTTTTCATGTTATCTCCTTTTATTAAGCATCTGAGTAAGAAAATTCTTGGGGACAGTCCATTTGGGTCTCTTTTTCAGCGCGATCAAATGCGCTTGCCAAGCGTGACAGACCCAGTTGCAACTCAGCTGAGTTTATATTGAGGGGGGGCGCTATTCTAAACAAGTGATCAAAGGTCATGACTTTTACCCCTTGGGCTAAACAGGATTGATGCAGCCTCATGGCAAATTCGTTTGTGTACTGTGTGGAGTTTTTATTAAGACATAGAGTGGCCATCAACCCTGATACTCTGAAATCAAATATAGATGAATACTTCTTAGCCAGCATTCTAATGCCTTCTTGTAAGATGCTTTCTAAAGCCAGTGCATTGGCAGCCAGTTTTTCTTCATTATAAATTTTAAGGGTAATGTGCATGGCTGCAATGGAAAGAGGGTTACCACCAAATGTGGTAGACGCCCCTCCTCGAGCACCAAATGGCTTGGCATTCATGATCTCTTTTCTACCAGCCAGACACATAGTGGGAAAGCCGCCTCCTAATCCTTTGGCAAAGGCGATAAGGTCCGGTTCAATTGCATACCGTTGAAAAGCAAAGTCATAACCGGTTCGTCCAAACCCCACACATATTTCATCTACAAACTTTAATATTGAGTATTGTTTACATAGGGCGTCAAAGCTATTCCAAAATGAGATTGATCCTTGAAGGTTGCCACCAGAGCCCAGTATGGGTTCAAATACAATGGCCCCAATAGATGGGTTATTGGCAAAGCAGCTTTCAATGGTCTTTAGACACGTCTTTTCATACTCTTTTTTTTCTGCATCGCTTAAACCAAAACCATCAGGAAAGGGTAACTGAGTAATATCTGATGGAGGCTCTCCTGGAAACCCACAATGCCACAATTGTCGAGCCCCTAAGGTTTTACCGTGATATGAGCCAGTAAAGGATGTTATTTTCTTTCTAGTGGCTGGCAAAAAAGAGGTTAAAGCACGTAAGCCCGCTTCTATGGTCTCGCTGCCACCACTGTAAAATTGAAAGGTGTCGATATGACCTGGCGTCAAAGCGTTAAGTTGTCGCAATAACTTCAAACGAAACGGGGTAGAGTAATCATGAACATTCCACAACTCTGCCAAACGCGCTTGCATAAACTTAACCGCCTCAGGGTGAGCGTGCCCCAATGAGTTTGTAAAGGTCCCTGCACAAAAATCAATATAGTCTTTGCCATCTTGATCAAATAAAAATACACCCTTGCCATGGGTAAACTGATAGGGGGCACTTGCGTAACCTGGAGTAATACCACTTGCAAGCAGCTGTAGTTCTTCGTTGGAGCAAAACGTATTAATTTGATCAGACATGGTTTACCGGTTCCTTCTTAGCATAATCGTAGCTACCGGTTCGATAGTGGCCTATGTCTAAAGCTTTTGAACCCACAATTTTTGAGGATATGAATCGAGTACAAAAAGAATATCTATCTTGCTTAGCGTTATTCACCGGCACCGCATGAAAGGTCAGTCCATCTACAATAATTAGGTCCCCTGCCTTGGGGTAAACGATTATCTCACCAATTAGTTCATCATGACTCCCACCTAGTGACAGCTTTCCAAGTAAATGACTTTTAGGTACCAATCTTAGTCCGCCCATTTTTTTACTGGAATTTTGAGGGTAAAATAAAAAATTATAAAAATTACCCGGCCCAACAGTATATGAAATGTCCTGATGCCAAGGAATGCTATGCTTTAAACCGGCTTTATTATGCTGAATGAGGCTCATGTGAAAGTGAACAGAAGGTATAATTTCCCCTGCGGTAATTTTAATCTCTTTGGAGAAATCATTTAACACAGAATTCATAATATGGGGATTATCAAAGGTAAAATTGATGGCGCCATGAGACTCATAAAATTCGGCTGTATTATGAGCTTGTATCTCATTTACAACTACATGTTTAATTGCCTCCAGTATTTCTAGAGTCGCCTTTACTTCTTTAAATTGGTTCAAGACTAAGAAACCTTCTTTACGAATAAATTTCAATTCATCATCAGTGAGAAACATTCTAAAATCCTTTTATTAACTATTTCCTATTATCTTTACATCAACAACGTTTGATTTAACTATCTAATTGTTACATTAAATTCTTTTGATAAAAGCGAGTTCTATACAGTTCAGTACCATTATTAGTTTTTCAATTGGCCCGTTTTAATAGCAGAATATTTGCGTTTGCAATCTATTGATCTCATTTGACTGAGACGTACCTCATCATTGAAAAACTCTTCAATGGTATGGCTTAACTTACGTCGCCAGTTTGGATATTGATCAGTGGTACCGGGTAGATTAATAGGCTGTAATATCGCTAAAAAGTCATCTGGCTGAAAAACTGTAATATTCGCTTTAGATGATGCCAAGTACTCATGTGCTAAAGCGATCACCATTTTTTCATCTAATTCACTAATTGAAATATCGTTTGGTATTGAAGTATCAGATTGTTCTGTCATTGCTCGAATAAATGCCCGTTGAAAATGAAGTCTGTCTTCAATCAGGTTTTCTCGATCTTCTTTACTTGGGAATAGCTCTAAACGCTGAAGTATCTCTAAGTCAATGGATTGCCAATAACCCGCCATAGTGGGTAAGTCATGGGTAGATAAAGTTGCTAATGCACACTCATCATAATTCTGAGGGGATTTAAGATCTTGCTCTTTATTTTCACGCTCAAATAGAAATACTTTGTATGAGTAGATATCAGCGGCTTTCATGGCTTTTGATATTTCGTCTGGCACCACACCTAAGTCCTCACCAATGACCATGCATTCATACCTTTGACTCTCCAAGGCCAATATGGCAATTAGCTCCCGAAGAGGGTAATGAATGTATGTGCCAAAGCTGGCATCTTTATCCGCTGGCATGCACCAAATACGAAAGAGTCCCATAATATGATCTATGCGTAACGCTCCTGCATGGGCCATATTGGCACGTATCATTTCAATAAATGGCTCATACCCTCTGGCCTTTAATGCAGCCGGATTCATTACCGGCAGACTCCAATTTTGCCCTTGCAATGCTAAAGCATCCGGTGGTGCACCCACACTCACATGGCAATTATATATGTCACTGTACATCCAGGTTTCTGCACCATGATTATCAACACCTACTGCCAAATCACGATATAGTCCCAAAGACATACCGCTTTCTTTGGTTATATTCTGTGCTGATGCCAATTGTTCGTTGGCCACCCATTGCATAAATTGGTAAAACCGTATTTTGTCATCTTGCTCAATGGCAAAGTGTTGAACCGCCTGACTTTGATAATCTTGAAATTCCACTGGCCATTGTTGCCAGCTATATATTTCATTGTTTTGTTGAAAGAAGTGACTATATATAACCTGAAACAAACAAATTAATTTATGAGATTCACTGCTATTTTTAATATATTCGTTGAATTCAGCCATTCGAGCACTGTCTGCATTTTCTAAGAACTGCTCATAAGAAATTTTGGCCGCTAAAAATATCAATTGACTATAAACTGGATAATTCACCAAATCATCAGAGCGCAGATCAGTAATGATTTCATTATGCTCTGAGTAGAATTGAGCCATGGCCTGTTCGGCTTCAGGGAGTTTTTGCCAATCTATGTATTTGGGATCTAACAGTATGCGGCTACTTGGACTATATGGACTAAAATTACGACCGTCTTCATTAAATAAAAGATGCATAGGGTTTAACCCCAGTACATTCATGCCTTGACGCGCTCCTTTAGCAGCGAATTGCTGTAAATCGGTTAAGTTTCCCATCCCCCAGTTTGAGTCAGAGCGCAATGTATAAAGCTGAAGTGCACAGCCCCATATTTTATGGCTTTGCAAATTTTCAGGCATGTAGCATTGTTTTGGAGCATAAATTATTTTACTGCTATATAGCTTGTTGTTCCAATCTACATTGAGTTGATGGTAACCAAACGGCATATCATTGGGCAGTACAATCTTACCCTTATCTACTGTGAGATTGAGTACTTCACCGTCTTCTAGAATCAAGATGTATTGAATGGAATCATTGGGCGCTATGCTTGGCGTTACGACTAATTCGTCTCCCTGCACATAAACATAACAGTCTTCAAATATTCCATGACTGGCTTCATTTCCAGGGTTTTCTAACAGCTCTACCAAAGCATGAAGGTGATCGGTGTTAATTTCTTCGGCTTTCTTGTTATGGTTAAGATAGCTTCTAGCCAGCCCTAATTTTTTTATTTTCTCGTTTACATTCATAATATTGCCATTACAGTGATTCGATTATTTTCTTTCTAATATTTTGGTATTCTTCTTCACTGATTAACTTTTTATCCATAAGCTTTTTTAACCTATTAAGTCGATCCTCCATGCTTAATGATTCAACTTCTTCCTTGTTGGATGATTGGGAGGCTGGCACTGAAAACACACTAGGTTTGGTTAATGTGCCTGAATATTTCATCTTTGATTGAGAGGGTACTATTGCACCTAACACTGAAAAATAGCGTTGTGTCGATTCATTTAGCAGTAAGTTATTAAGCCATTCTTTTTGTTGTCCATGGCTGTCTAACACATCGATAATGGGAGATGCATTTCGCCTGGCGCCAGCTTTTAAGCCAAGGCTATTCTTGTTTTTTCCAGGCTGGGTTAACAATATAAAATTTGGCGCGTCGATACTGGAATTAAAACTGCTTTCAGTGGTAGCGGCACTAATAAGTACGCTATAGGCCCAATCATCTGAAAATTCACTGATAAATGAACTTGGAATGGTGACGATGAGCTTATTTTTCTTAATCTTTATTTTAGTGGCAAACAAGTAATGTTCTTTAACCTCTAACTTAACCTCTTGTTCAATTTTGGCAGTTATTTCGCTGTCTAATGTTTCTGTGGAATTTGAAAGCTTCTCTATCTTGGCTTTAACAAGATAATCACTGTGCATAGATTGTGATGCGTAAGGGCGCGGGGTAATAATAATGGCTTTTTCCCAAGAGAATTCATTGGCGAGCAAAGCTTGACGACCCGTTAGGATTCGCTTAAAACCACTGTTAATCTTTCGGTCTGTGTCTATGTATACATCGACATTAATAGTGTGAAAATCATGTTTTAGAATTTCACTTAATGAAGTTCCACCAAAACTAGACAGTTGATTTTTAGGCGATGACAATGGCTTTCTAAATTCAAAAACAAGTTGATGCCTATCATTAGTATTTTTTACCTCGAACTTTATTAAATCTAATTCACCCTCAATAATTCGGTTATTAGCGGGGTACAGTATGTCACCAGCACCTTTATCATCATTGGACGCATCTACTATGGAAAAGTCGCCATAACTGCTTGTAGAAAATAAAAGTGCGGACAATAAAGATAAGAAAGTAATACAACTTGATTTCAACATATTTTCTCGGCCTAGTTTGAGAGAAGCTATTATCCTCTCATATTTTAATCCATTAAAGTGTTCACATATTAGTAAACACTTTAATTTTTAACACAATTTAGAATTGAGTTTTTACAAACACCTTCATTCGATATTGTGAATAGTCAAAATCTTCGCTTGGCGCATCGATATTACCATTCCAGCCACTGCCTGCTACCAGTGCATCAATTGCGGCTGCACCGGTCACTTCGGTGACACTGCCATCTGCATTACCTTGATAATACTCAGGGTCGTAGGTGCCGTGAATAAATTCAACTTTAGCACCCACTTCTATACCAGAAATAATGTAGTCCGCTTGTAAACCAAAGATATTTTTACTGTGTTGACCGGTTTGATACTCAACCCAACCTCCACCTTGCTCCCAACCATCAAAGACAGTAGGTACGTTATCTATGGTGCCATCCATTAGGTCCACTTCATAAACATCGTAGTAGGCTTTGACATACAGGTCTTGATGCAACTGTGCGCCTACGCTTAGACCAAAAGATGTGTAATCCGCTTCTCGATCATCATGTTTGTGATGGGCAATGACGGTAGATGCATTACTATAAGCATCAGCCAAAGCTGCATTTGAAGTAACACGTTTGTCTTCGTCACCCATAAACTTAACAAAACCCGATAAGTCTATGCCGCCCAATACATCAAGCTGATGCTCAGCACGTAGCACAAAAATATTGGTTGATTTATCTTGGTAAGGCGACAATACGGAACGGTAATCACCTCCCACCCCCCAACCAGAAACACCATCCAGGCCAGGCATGGCACAATCGGCTTTCACCGCGCTGCCACAAGCTTGCTCGTTATCATTGAAATCAAGCAGTGTAATTTCCAAAGATAAATCAACATCGGCAATCGTATAGCGAGGAATGACGGTTAAACCTTTCCAACCAATAACACTATAAGCTTGAGCTTCATCGAAATCGGTAAATTCGTTATCGGCATTCACGGCAACAACTTGTTGTTGCGTACCGCGCCAACCACCGTATCCCACGTTAGCAGTACCCGCGGATTTGCTGTTGTAGTTAGGTCGTGACCAGCCCCATGCAGCATCGTAACCTTCCGTTAGTAAAACATCAGCTTCACGACGAGATGCCATCATGGAGAAGTAGTCTTTACCAATGTCAAAATACTGAGCAGAAACAGTCAGGTCTTCCACTCCGAAGTCACTTAGCTCAACGTTTAACAATAAAGAAGTATCATTGACGCTTTTACTAGGAGTCGGAGTCCAGCGCGCCTCGGTGATGCTGTCATCAATATCAAAAGAAGAATTATACAGCGCTACGTTAGTGCTTAAAAAATCTAAACCATCCCAAGCAAGCTTTAAACCCGTAACAGTATTGGCAAAGCGCGTTTCTAACCTACGGCCGTTAGTGGCGTTGGTGTCATTAGCATCTAATTCTTGGTCCTGAACGTATTCATGAATTAGGGTCACGTTTAAATCATCGCCCACATTGCCTCCTAGCTGCAAAGCATAAGCGGCATCTTGCGCATGCAAATCTCCAGTTCCAAACTGTGGACCCGCCCATAAACTGGGTAAAGAAATTCGCGCAAAATCATAACGCAAAGAGTCATCAAATAAAGCACCCTGAGCCAATATACCTGAGCCATTATCGCGATCAATGTAACGCATCTTACCTATGGTCATGGGGTCAAATATCCCCCAGTCGTTAGAACCTATTGTTACCGAATCAATCCAATCGTACCCAGGGGTGATGCGCGTATAAATACCACGCAGTTTTAAATACTGCGCTTCTTTAGGATTGCTTTCACCGGTACAGGTAACCTCACCACCGCCCGCAGGTGCTTCACAGCCCCCACCAAAACCACCGAAGTTAGACCAGTAATTGGAATCAAAGCGAGATTTTAAACGCCCGCCCACTTCCACTTTCTCAGACACTTTTGCTTCAAACATCAATTCAAATTCGGTGCCTTGACCAATGTCACCACTGCCGAATTCTGAATTATTATACAAGCCAGTTTGAGAATTCTGATTGCCGTCTAAAAATTTGTTATAAACCGAACCGTACCAACGAATATCACCAGCCATGGCCATTTGGGAAGCAAGTCCCAACAGCACAGCTGACGCCAATACCTTTTTCTTAAATTCCATAATAAAGACCTTTTGCAATTTAATTCTTATTTTTTATGTCTAATCATTGCGCATGAGAGTTAGTCTAAATACACAATGCAATCGTTTACATTTTTAATCAACAAAAAACTGCAACATTGGCAGCTTTTGTCTTTTATGTATTTACTTCGATTTTCTTAACATGCTTAATTCTGACAGTTTTACGATTTCTCCATCTTCAGAGCATTCAAATTTTAGCATTTCAATTTGTGCAGCAATTTCAGACTTTTTACCTTTACCGTCTCCTGCAAGTACATCTAATACATGAGGGTCGCAGTCGGTATCTGCTTGACCACCAAAGCGGTGCTGACCTTCATACTCATTTACTTTACGGGTTAATAAATCTGTTTTAGCAGGGAAGCCCTCATTCGATTGCACTACCACTTGATATCCCCATGTGGTTGGATCTCCTTCGCCAAGATCCGCTAGGTTTACCTTACCGGTAATTTTTTTACCCTTACCCTTTGTACGACTGGGTACCACAATATCACTTAAAATATTAGGCGCTTTTACTTGGGCTTCTGAAATCACTCTAGATTGCTTTTGAGGAGAAAGAATCACTACCTTATCCCACTCACTTCCAGATGCAAAAGTAACGTTAGTACCAGGAACACTGTCGGTATGGCCTCCAGGCTTGGTATCGATATAAACAAAAATCATTTGAATGGCAAAGCCACTGCCCATTCCCCATGTGTCCTCTAATGTTGTATTTAACTCAGCGGTAAAGGTTGCTTTTTTTGAGTCACTCTTTACGATAAATTTTTTCAAATCAAAGGAACCAGGCTTATAAACACCATCGGTTGGGTAGACCACATGGCCCGCGCCAATGTCATCCCCTTTTGGGTCTTTAAATTCAATAGAGCCAGCAGCGGCAGATAAACTTAAAGCAAAGGTGCTTACAGCAGTTAAGGCTTTCAGCATAGTTTTTATTTTAGTTGTCATATTGCAATCCCTTTCGTGGGTTATGGTTACGTGTTATTCAAATGGTGTAAGAATTAAATTTAACCCTTTACACCTCCTGAAGTCAGTCCTGAAATTAAATATTTTTGTAGGTACAAAAATAAAAATACAACCGGTGCAGATACGATCACTGAACCTGCGGCAAAGTATCCCCACATAGATGAATGCTCTCCAACAAAGAACTTCAATCCAACTGGGGCGGTATACAGTTGTTCTTCACTCATAAAGATGGAAGCCAAGATAAATTCATTCCAGCCAGCCATAAAAGAAAACAAGGCCGTCACCGCAATGGCGGGCTTTGCTAGAGGCACAATTATTTGCCAAAATATAACCGCTTGTGAAGCGCCATCCATGATGGCGGATTCTTCAATTTCTTTTGGAATAGTATCGAAGTAACCTTTAAGCATCCAAACACAAAATGGAATGGCGGTTACCGAATAAACCAAGACTAATCCAATGTAGGAGTTTTCCAAGTTTAACCACCCTACGATAATGACATATAGAGGAATGAGCATTAGCGTGCCAGGAAACATTTGGGATACTAAAAACGTCATCATGCCAAACCCTCTACCAGGAAACCTAAAGCGAGAAAAAGCATAGGCGGAAGTACTGGCCAAAAAAACACCAAACACGGTGGTAATACCCGCTACGATTGCGCTGTTCAATAACCAACGGCCAAATTGTTGTTCGGTTAATACATCAATGAAATTCTGAAGTGAAAAATTTTCAGGCCAAGGAATAATCGCCCGCAGTCTATCCCAACTACTGGGGTCCACTGGTAATTCTGTAATTGCCAAGGACTGGCTTCCAGAAAAAGCCAGAGATAGCACCCAAAAAATTGGATACAAGGACAATATCGTCATACCGATTACAAAAATGTATCTAATGATTAGCAGTATGTTTTCTGTTTCAAATAACTTATTCATAATTATCCCCCCTATGAATTCATATCAGTGACTTTACTGACTTTGTTTTGAAATACACCGTAAACCAATAAGATCATAAAGATCACCACTGAATAAGCGGCGGCATAAGCATATTGCATTTTTTCGAAGCCAATTTTGTAAGCCTGGGTAATTAATATTTCATTGGCACCGGCTGGCTCCCCAGCGGATACTAGGTAAATCACATTAAACATATTAAATGTCCAAACCACCGATAGAATAATTGCGGGAATAAGCGTCGGTTTTAGTGATGGCAGCGTAATGTATTTAAATTGCTGCCAACGATTTGCGCCATCGATTCTTGCCGCTTCATACATATCCGTGGAGATAGACTGTAATCCCCCTAAGATAACCACCATCATAAAAGGAAACCCCAGCCATACATTAGTGGTTAAACCGGTTAAAAATGACGTAAACACACTGCCAAACCAGTCTATTGGTTCAAACCCAAACATTTGAATCACTTGGTTAATCACACCAAACTGTTGGTGAAACATGCCCTTCCATACCAGAGCTGTAATGTAATTGGGAATTGCCCAAGGCAAGATAAGCACCACTCGAAAAAACCAGCGGAATTTAATGCGCGAATCATTCAATGCTAAGGCTAACAACAGCCCCAAGCCTACGGCAAAGACGACATTAGATACGGTCCAGCAAATGGTAATGAATAATGTCCAATAGAAATTTTCATAGTTAACGATGGTTTGGCCATCTAATTCCTTAAATAAATTAAAGCCCCCTAGAATAGATAAGTAATTATCCAACCCAATAAATCGCTCAGAAAAAGGCAGGCTTTCGTTAAACATTGTTGTGTCTGTAAAGGACAACAGAACACCGTAACCAAAAGGGAAAAACACCAGTACTAACATACCTAACATGGCCGGCATGACATACATATAGGCTTGGCGATTTTCCTTAAACGCTTGGCGTGTTCTAGCGGCTGACCCAGAAATAAAGAACACCATCAAGACTAAAGCAAATAATATATGAACAGCATATTTAGCCATTAGCCCATGGAGATTAGTTGCCATTGATTGCAAGTAAACAGGCTGGGATAATGTATTCAGTCTCTGCATGTCTTGCCCATAACGGTCGATCCACAATGCTTGAGTACTGGCAGACCCAGATTCAATCGTCCTCATTAATGCGGTTATGGCCTCTATTGCGGTTGATTGCTCAGCCTTAAATTCTTGCACCAGCTGAAAACATATCAATAAAGATACAATTAAAAAAACCACTGAGTATAAACACGAGTTCAGAGTGTTTTTTGTCACATTGAAGTACGTAAAGCGAATATTATTAAGCTGCTTTTTTTCAATTAAATGTAATAACGCCAATGCAACAACCAACAACACCAGCCAATCGGTAAAATAATGGGCTTGGGTTGCCCTTGGTTCAGTCAATACATTCAACTGTAAAACACCTGTAAAACGCCCATTCACTGTGTAGGGTGAGATCACTTTTAATGTATTGACTGAATTATTATCAAGCCATTCATAGCTTATAATAGGGTTTAAGAATTGCCCGATTAGCGCCTTTTTATATGCGGCTTTTATTTGTTTTGCCTCATCGAAAAATGGTTTCTGATCTTTTGGCAATCTAAACGGAAAGCTTTTATCCATATCGCCAATATGGGTTGAAGCTACTATTTTGGCCCCTGAAAGCTTAAGTATTTTAATGTCTAATACATTGCTATTTTTCGCTTTTAGGTTAATAGCCAAGTCTTGAAGCGATTCGGTGGCACTTATATTGGAGAGTTTTTTTGCCATAGACCCTGACAAAATAACCGCTTTATCCATTTCACTTTGCTGATATAAACGAATAAAGCTGTCGTTTGATCCATAAAGAAACGCTATATAAGCCATTGAGAATAGCGCTATAAAACTCAACGTCCGGCTATTAATCATTTGAAAGTTCATGTTGTTAACTATCCTTAATGACTCTTAGCCAAGGCCAAAATATCTTTACTGATACTATTTTGAGCTTCTAATAATGCCGCTTTAGGAGAAGCTGTTCCCTTCACTATTTTATTCATAGCGGTAGTTGCCGGAGACCACATCAAAGTCATTTGTGCATAGTTTGGCATGGTCACCGCTGTTTTCATTTGCTCCTTAAAAGCCATAGCAACGGGATTTTCTTGCATTACTTTTTCATCCCATACTTTTATATTGGAAGGCAGTTGCCTACCTTCTTGGCCCATAACCAGCGCTACTTTTTGAGAGGTCAGATATTTAATAAAGTCATAAGACTGTTCTTTGTTTTTTGAGCTTTTTGAAATATATAAGCCCTCCACCGACATCCAGGGGGCCATTGGCTTACCTAGTTCACTGATAACCGGCATAGGGGCTATGGCATACTCGATGTCCTGTGATATTTCGCCCAGCATCCATGGGCCAGAAAATACAATGGCCGCTTTTCCATCATTAAATAGCGAGGTAATTAAAGAAGAAGAAGGCTCAGCAGGAAGCACCTTGTCCTGTTGAAACCACTTAAGCATAAATTCAATTGAGTTCAGATTTTCTTTAGAAACCATCTCCGATACTAAGCCACCTTTCTCAAACGCCTTCCCACCAAACGCATTTAGTATGGCTGAATGAAAAAAGAAATTGGAATACTCATACGCTAAGCCAAATCGACCCATTTTCTCATCGGTTAACGCTTTAGCCACTTTAATTAGTTCATCGGTTGTTTTAGGCGCGCTGTTAACCAATTTTTTATTATAAATCATGGCGGGCATTTTAAAGTTAAACGGTAAACCATATAGAGTATCGTTGTAGGTCATAGCAGAAATAAGTGACCCTGGAAAACGCTCTAATTCTTTATCTTCGGCATAAAAATCAATGGATTCTAGTGTATTACCCGCTTCAATCCAGCCTCCCAAACGATCTTGAGCATAAATAAATACGTCGGGTCCTTTACCGCGTGGGATAGCGGCACTAATTTTGTCAGCATAAGCGTCATAAGGTACCGCTAACGGCTTAAAATAAAGGCCCTTACCTGCAATTTTTTCATTGTAATTTTTAACCACTTTTTCAAAAGCAGTTTTTTCCTCTCCACGATATGCATGCCAAACCACCATGCGCTTCATTTCAGATTGTGCATGTACAATACTGATTTGCATAAGGCTAACCAATGCCAACAAAATTGCTATGAGGTATCCAAACTGTTTTTTCATTTCAATAATCGCCTATGTTATTTTTATTTTTCGTAATGACTAAATGGGGTTAATTAGTTAATGATACGTTCTTCAGTCTCGGCATCAAAAAGGTGAATTGCGTTTACATCCAGTTCCAGCTTTATGTTATCGCCCATTTTGGGGATATCATGGGCGGGTAATTTAGCCACCAACTTTTCCTTACCTTCATTCATAGAGACATGTATCAACACCTCATGCCCTAGGGTTTCGACAATTTCAATTTGACCCTTGCAATATATACCACTGCTATCACCATGATTAGCACCGGTTATATGCTCTGGGCGAATCCCAAGTATGAGTTTTTTATTTTCAAAATTTTCCAAGGCAGCTTGCCAAGCTGAGGGAATGGCCATAGAAAATACGCCATTCTTAATTTGATTATCCTCAACCCTTACATTTAGTAAGTTCATGGGAGGCGTTCCTAAAAAACCGGCTACAAATACATTTTTTGGTTTTTCATACAAGTCTAAAGGCGCGCCTACTTGCATGATTTCACCTTTATTCATGACCGCTATACGGTCCCCAAGTGTCATGGCTTCAACCTGATCGTGGGTAACATAAACGGCGGTGGTATTTAAGCGTTTTTGTAAGCGTGCAATCTCTGCTCGCATTTGTACTCTGAGTTCCGCATCTAAATTGGAAAGAGGCTCATCAAATAAAAATACCGACGGTTTTCTCACTAACGCTCGCCCTAAAGCCACCCGTTGTCGTTGACCACCTGACAATGCTTTGGGTTTGCGATCCAAAAGATCGGTTAAACCTAGCACCTCTGCCGCTTCACTGACTAACTCATTAATTTTTTCTGCATTAAGTTTTCTAATTCTTAAACCAAACGCAATATTTTCACCTACTGTCATGTGCGGATACAAGGCATAGCTTTGAAACACCATGGCCACATCACGATCTTTTGGCTCGACTTTATTAACGATTCTATCTTTAATTCGTAACTCACCATGGGTGATGTCTTCTAGTCCTGCAATCATACGCAAGGTAGTGGATTTACCACATCCTGACGGCCCTACCAACACCATTAGTTCATGAGCTTTTATTTCAAAATTCAACTCTTTTATGATTGACGTATCGCCATACTTCTTTGCTACATTTTCAAAAATAATATTGGCCATGGGAACTCTCAACTATTTTTAGTCTTGGCAATAAAAAATTGCACCGACATGTTTTTTATTTTTAGGTCAGATTCAAAAGCGTTACTTTGATCTGCATT
This sequence comes from uncultured Bermanella sp., assembly GCA_913058575.1. GTDB lineage: Bacteria > Pseudomonadota > Gammaproteobacteria > Pseudomonadales > Oceanobacteraceae > Bermanella. The sequence goes on along the minus strand of CAJXRF010000010.1, from coordinate 41,770 downwards.
AGGTGTATCTAAATTGAATTTTGACCAGGACTTGTTTTTAACGGAATCAGGAAGTTCAAGCGATAACACTGAATCTTTATCGCTTCTATTCACCGCTACGATAACATGATCGTCTTTTTCCTCATGATTGCGCATGAATACCATTTGATCGCCTTCAGCATGTAATAAGGTATACGTACCGGCATACATGGCGGGATGCTGACGTCGTAACTTAATAAGTGCCTGATAGTATTCTCTAAGGGATTCGTCACGCTTTATACCTGCACCCGGCTTTATATCTGTATCCCCCCAAGGCATATCCATACGATTATACGGCCATGATTGTCCTTTTCGAGCGACTTCCTCACCATAATAAATAACCGGCATTCCTAAACTGCTCATCTGCATGGCCACACATAGTTTAAACTTGTCTTTGTCATTATTAAGATCTGCCAATGCCATATTCACATCATGACTCGATAGATAGTGCGCCATAAAGTAACCATCACGAATACGGTGGCGTTTTTCTAAATATTTAGCGAACGCAATGGATCGACCACGTCTATTAACAAAGGCCTGACAGGAACCACTAAAACTAAAGTCAAATCCTGAATCGGTTTCGTCTTTTTCAAACCATTTATCTAGCTCTCTATAAGTACCACCCCACACTTCTGCCAATAAGAAAAAATCTTCACCCAATTCTTGCTGAGTACGCTTGCGGTGTTCTTTCCAAAATGGATGATCAATGTGCTTAAAAGTGTCTAAACGAAAACCATCTATTCCGGTACGCTTTGCCAGTGCAATTGAATGTTCAATTAAATAGTCGCGCACCTTAGGCTGCTCAGTTTTAAGATCCGGTAAGCCCCCCACCTGACAGGTGATGACATCTAGGTCGCATTCAGTACTCTTAGAGCGCAACCACTTTTTGCGCTCGTGATGATCGTAAAATGTTTCCGCTGAATAGCCCGTATGGTTATACACCACATCTAATAGGACTTTCATATTGCGCTGATGAGCGGCTTCAACCAGCGCGGTTAAATCCTCTTCCGAGCCAAATTGTGAATCGATTTGGTAAAAGTCTTCGATCCAATAACCATGAAAACCCCAATGTTGAAAACCATCGCTAATTTTGCCACTGGGATCGGTTGCAAATAAACCAAAATCAATTTGCTTGTTAATGGGCGTCAGCCAAATGACATTGGCGCCTAAGCTGGCAATTTCATCAATTTGTTGGGTTAGGCCTTTCAAATCCCCACCGTGATAACCGCCAGGGTTTAAACGCTCTACTTTTTGGTTGTTAGTCGTATCTCCATCTGCAAAACGGTCTAGCATGACAAAATAGATAACCGCATCACTCCAACCGTCCATGGGCTTAAGCACAACCGACGAACTCTGATCGACTGTTTCTTCCGTGTGATCGACATTCGTGCAACCACTAAGAAACGTTACTAAACCAATAATAATTAATACTGAACCTAGCATTGGATTTAGCTTTAAATATAAATTGCGCTTGGCCCCGCCTTCACTTGCGTACATATGATCTTGTCCATTTTTATTTTTATATTAAAACTGTTTAAAGCTCGTAATTGATATTGCTTGCTAGTTTACGCCATTCAACTTTATGCAATCGATTACATTAAAATAAATATACGTGCTAAGCATTTAAATTGCGAGTGTTAAGTCTCAATTTTTAATCAATTAAGGCATAAAAATATTGTATTTTATGCCTTAATTGGCTCATACAACCAGATTTAGAAATGCCTGTACCACCTTTTGCGCCACTATGTGTGGTGGTGCATGAAAGATAGCATTTTGTGCATCAATACTGTGGCGATGATATACAGAAGCATGAGCTGGATGCTCGGCCAACCAATGACCCTTCACGCAGTGGCTTAGCAACACATCGATCACTAAATAATCATCTACTTGAACCTGGGGGTTTTGCTTAAAATAGGCCGCCAACGCTAATAATGCCTCAATGCATAAATGGCGATACTCAGGCACCTTAATTTCACTGATTAAACCCTCAAGGTATAATTCAAAAGTTTTCTCTCCCGCCGTCATTTGACCTGTGACCCATTGGGAGTCAATACGATTTCGGCGTTCAAATTTATCACCTATGACAACCCCTTTACTGCGTTGCAATAAAGTCCAAATATCTAAGTAAAATGTCTTTGGCATGTGGGTTAAAGTGCCCAACTGACTGCGCCACTGCTGCCAGTCTACAAATCCTTCTGGTAAGCCTGTTTCAATGAAGTTAATGGTATTATCTTGGCTCACGCCTGACAGGTGAATACTTTCAACTTCGACTATATGGTGCACACTTTGATCGTAATTTTTAAGCATACTCTTTAATTTTAGCGCGATGTCACTGGGAGCAAGAAAGCTTAATTCATCAAACGTAAGATCTTGAGTATCGTGCTGTTCATCTCTGAGGTGACTGGTGAGTATTAATAATAAGTCAGTGGTACGAAGGGCAGCCACGTCTTTGAATAAAGAAGGGTCACTTCTCATAATGGTGGCAATATGTATTAAAATTTCTTGAATCAATACTTTTTCTTTGGGGTCTTGCCCGCAACAAGATGCGATTTCTTGATACAGCTGCTCGCTTTCCATTGAGTCTGTGATGACTTTATAACCACTATAACCACGACCCAAGACCAGATGTTTTTGACGGGCTAAAATTTCACTTAGCGCACTGCTTAGTTCTTGATGATAGACATCCAATAAACCGGCGCATTGGCGCACCAACGGCCATAAACGCAACTGACAGCTTTTAGCGTACGCTTCTTTTATTAATTCCTTTAAGCAAACACCTTGCCCATTTATCACAATATCTTGCTGCAAGGAAAAACGCCTGGTTAATAATGAAAGTAACAATACCTGTTCAAATAGGTTTTCACTTTTTGAAAGTTTTACCATCATCCTAGCCAACGGAATATCCTGAGCCCATAAGGTTATTTCGGTTTCATCTATACTTTCTGTTTCTGCTATATTAAATTTTAGTAGCCCACCCTCAAAGGCATCATAGTCAGGGTGATACTGAGTCAAACTCACGGGTTCTAAACCGTTAATGACTTCAACATGAACTTGAGGCAATAACTCCATTAAATTGCCCAAACGAATATGGTCCTGCCCATGTGCCAAATCTCTAAATAACGCTAATACACTTTCTTTAGTATGCGCACTTAACATAGACTGATCTACATACATGGTCATCACAGGGTCTTGTTCACTTTGCCAGTGACGACTTAAGTAATTGGCTTCAGATAAAATACGTTGAGTAAATAAGCGGTTATCCAAAGACATGTAAAAACGAGATTTTTGGTATTGAAATTTTGGTAAAAACAAATATTTTTTAGCATTAATTTCATACAGCCTTGAAGTGACCATGCTGCGTAATACACGCATGGGGCGGCCACTTAAACCTAATCGTTTGTTGCTGCCTAACACTGAATAAACATTTAGAAGTTGCTGCGTACCACACAAGGAAATGTCCGTTAAGTCGGTTTCAAGGCTGCTGGTAATGCCCTGCTCTCCTAATATATTTTGTACCGATTTGTCACTGGCAATTAAACAGATATGAACTGAACGAGCCTGCTTTGAGTTTACCCGCTTAGACAAATTTTGCGGATCTAACTGTTGAGGCACGATCAGTTTTTCATGAAGTAGACGAGCCAAATAGAATAATGATTGAGCCCATACTAATGGCAAATTATTATTGGCTAGGCGTTTTTGGCTGTGTGGATTTTTTTTCTCCGCTTCTACGTTTTCAGAAGGCACATAATACAGCTCTGGTAATAGCATTTGACCATCTTGTTCAACGGCTAACGATTCTAATTTCTCATAATAACCTTGAGCCAACGAAAGGTTTTCACTAAATAGACTATTAAGATACAAATAGGTGTAAAACAATGGCCATTCAGACTCAATATCTTTAAAGTTTTTAAGTTCATCATCTTCGTAGTAAAAACGTGAGTGATCTTCTAGTACGGATTGGTGGCCATCTAATAAGAATCGCTTGCAACCGTATTCCCCTGATAATTTATCCAACACCTTTTGATTGGTGAGTTCGATAATTTCGGGTTCCTCCACAGAAAAGGCAGGATAGCCAATGACACTTAATAATGCGGCATCGACTTCCTTAGACGCCGATTCGCGCGGCAGTAAATTTTGCAAAGTAGTACGAGCTCGGGCTATTTCATCCTCAATTACATGCACTACGCCTAATTCAGCCCCCTCTTTACCAAACAAGTTAAAACCATTTAATAACTCAAGAGCCGACTTGACCATGCCGACTGAACTGGCGTTTACTTCACGGCGACCATTGTTTATTTTATTGCCTCGCTCCCAAATGCCATAGTCACCAGTACGATATGCAGGCCCTATATAGTGAATAAGGTTCTGGATAAAGTTCACTTCATCTACCGACAAAATAATATCCAAACCTGCACTGATCATGCGCACCAGCATAATTAAGTAAATTGCCGTGGCGTCAAATTGTAAATGCCCCCATTTGTCATCATCCACCACTGTGGCACCTGTGGGAGTATCGTATTTAGCATGCAATGCAAACAGCGGATCTTGATTATGCTTAAAGGATTCAACTTTTTCCGATTGACGCATCATGGAAATCAAAAGCCCGCGCATCAATCGGATAACGGAATGATTTAGCAAGTAGGTACGCTGGCTATCAATATTAGCGCTTTCATAGGCTAAGGCCAGACCCCAAACTGCCTGGATAGAATAAACATTATCCCTTACCCAAGCATCCTGATAATTACCATGCTCATTAATGGCGGTACTGGCTGGAAATAATCCTGTTATGGGATCTTGTTTATCTAATATAGTGGCGGAAATATTTTTATAAAATTTGTCCAGTGTTTCTGACAATTCATGTTTTTTATTATTTTCTGACATATTCATTCCAATTTTTTAGGTTGCTCCGTTTACCAACAGAACTGAAAAAGATACATTTAAAAACTAAATACAGAAGCCCCAACTTCAGCAGAGCCTACTTTTTCGCGCATGATGCTAAATAATTCACGCCCCATGCCCACATGATGAGCTGCCAAGTTGGGCACAGTCACCTCCCTTATTGCCAATTCAGAATCTGGAACCAATAGGTTCAACTCCCCTTTATGACAGTCCAAACTCAAAATATCACCCTGCTGAATTTTAGCAATCAAACCTCCATCCAAAGCTTCAGGGGTTAAATGTATCGCAGCCGGTACACTGCCAGATGCACCCGACATACGCCCATCAGTAACCAACGCCACCTGTAAGCCCTTATCTTGTAATACAGATAAAATAGGAGTTAATTTATGCAACTCTGGCATGCCGTTGGCCTTCGGTCCTTGGTAGCGCACAACCGCGATAAAATTTTCAATTAACTCACCGGCATCAAAGGCATCTTGTAATTGCGATTGTTCTTCAAAAATTTTTGCCGGTGCCACAATTACTTGACGAGAAACATCCACCGCTGATGTTTTTATCACACAGTTTCCTAAATTGCCTTTTAATACTCGAATGCCCCCTTCTTCACAAAATACACTGCCCTGTGCTGAAATAATATTTTCATCTAAGCTAAACTGCATGCCATCGCGCCAATCTAACAGACCATTTTTTAAATAAGCTTCTTTACAATAACGGTGCATGCCAGGGCCCACTATGGTGTTTACCTCTTCATGCAGTAAGCCTTCATGTAATAAACGCCATATAATTAAATTCATTCCACCTGCCGCATGAAAGTGATTTACATCGGCCTGACCGTTTGGATATATTCTCGCCAATAAAGGAATGGCCTTAGAAAGTTGAGAGAAGTCATCCCAATTAATGATAATGCCTGCGGCGCGCGCAATGGCCACCAAATGAAGGGTATGGTTAGTGGAGCCACCAGTGGCCATCAAACCAATCATGGCATTCACAATGGATTTTTCATTGATCATTTCGCCCACGCCCATGGACTCGATACCATTTAAAGCATCACACAAAATATTGATCGCTTCTTGTGTTAATGCATCTCGTAAAGGCGTACCAGGATTCACAAAAGAAGAACTCGGTAATTGCAGCCCCATCATTTCCATTAACATTTGATTGGAGTTCGCCGTGCCGTAAAAAGTACAAGTACCGGCAGAGTGATAGGATTCAGATTCGGCTCTTAACAGTTCAACACGATCTACTTCGCCCAATTGAAATGCTTTACGAATTCGCGATTTTTCACCGTTACTCATGCCAGACGTCATGGGACCTGCAGGAATAAACACTGTAGGCAAATGACCAAACCGTAATGCGCCAATTAACATACCCGGTACAATTTTGTCGCATATACCTAAACAGACCACCGCATCAAACATATTATGAGAAAGTGCAATGGCGCTGCTCATGGCAATACTGTCACGACTAAATAAACTTAATTCCATGCCAGGCTGACCCTGAGTTACCCCATCACACATAGCAGGTACTCCCCCTGCAAATTGCGCAGTAATGCCTTTTTTCATGGCCACCGCTTTAATTTGTGCAGGGTAATCTTGATAAGGGTGATGAGCCGATAACATATCGTTATAAGAAGAAATAATGCCTATGTTGGGTTTTTCATACTGACTTAACAGCTGTTTTTCTTGCTCTGTATTGGCCGCAAAGCCATGGGCCAAATTACCACAACTTAGTGATTTACGCGCCACACCAAAATCTTTCATGGATTGTATTTGCGATAAGTAATCATCACGGCTTATTTTACTGCGCTCGATGATGGCCTGAGTAACCTGTAACACAATGTTATTCATATTTTCACACCCTACTGAATACACTTTGTATAAAATTTTTATAAAAGACGTATTTATATTGTTCTTATTAACCTAATACTATGCCCCATCAAACTAAAATGCAAACGATTACATTTTAATATTTTATCCGTTATATTGGCATGATTCAGCAGCAGTAAAATCACTATTCAGTAATAATAGGAATGAATAATATGTTAAAAGGACAAGTTGCCTTAGTCACTGGCGCCAGTCGTGGCCTAGGTAAACACTGTGCTCTGGCCCTAGCAAAAGCAGGTTGTGATGTGGCAATTTTAGCCCGTGATAATAATCAACTGGCACAAACCGCTGGGAAAATTAATGCATTAGGACAAAAGTGTTTTTTTAGTCCCTGTGATTTAACCCAGCCCGACTCTATAAAAGGATTTTTAAAGCAAAGTGAGCAAGTGCTGGGGCCTGTGGACATATTAATAAATAACGCAGGCATAGGTTCTTACAAACCCTTCCTAGAGCACAGCATTGAAGAAGTTATCAATATTAGTCAGTTGAATTTAACCGCCATGATGTTATTAAGCCATTGGCTCTTACCTAATATGATCAAAAATAAACGGGGTTCAATTATTAATATCGGTTCAGATGTAAGCCAAAAACCTTTGGCCAACATGGCGCCTTATGTGGCCAGCAAATTTGGTGTACGAGGCTTTACACAAAGTTTACTACGAGAATATAAAAACCAAGGCATTAAAATTATGCAACTAAACCCAGGTATTATGGATACCCATTTTAATCAAGGTAAAGAAGGAAGTAAGGAAATAAATTGGGCACTTAATGCTCGGGAAGTCAGTGAAACCATCATGTGGATGCTCAATCAGCCACACTACCAGCTGATTGATGAAATAAATATTCATGCCTTAGATCAAGACTTCTAAACCCTAACCAGACTGGCGAATGACCAATTGATAATCCAGCTCTTGCTTCGCTCGCTTGGGTTGTTTTCCGTTCATTAATTCTATGAGCATTCGCATGGCGTTACATCCCATTTCAATGCCATTTTGTGAAACCGTGGTTAACGGCGGATCCGTGTATTCCGAGAAGCGAATGTCATCAAAGCCAACTAAGGCAATGTCTTCTGGAACTTTTAGACCGTGCGCTTTTATGGCTTGTAAAGCGCCCATGGCCATTTCATCGTTAATTGAGAAAATGGCGGTGGGATGATTTTTTTGTTGAAGTATTTTTTGCACAGCCGTAAAGCCTGATTCAGATGAAAATTCCCCTTCTACTACCCATGACTCATTTACCTCAAGCCCATGCGCTTTAAGAGCCTGACAAAAACCTTTGTAACGCTGCTGCGTGATGGTATTTTCATACCCCACGATACAACCCACTTTTTTATGCCCTTTCGACAGTAAGTGGCTGACAATTTTATTGGCAGCAGCAGTATTATCGATATAAACATTATAAATAGATTCTTCTGGTGTATAGGCACAGGTCATCACAAGCGGAGCGTGAATAGAACGCAAGTCATTGCGAGGATCTATTTCAGAAGGAACCCTATCACCCAGTAAAATCATCCCATCTGCCTGCTTGGTTTGCACCATGTTGGCATAACTGGCTTCGCGCTTAAGGTCATTTTGAGTGTCACCCAACAACACACTGTAGCCAGTGCTATGAGCGACTTGCTCAATACCGCGTATTACCGTTGCAAAAAATGGGTTACTAATATCAGGAACCAGCACCACAATGGCTTGTGATTTTTGCGTACGTAAATTACGGGCCATAAAATTAGGGCTATAGCCTAATTTATCGATGGCCGCTTGTATCTTAATTCGGGTAGGCCCTTTAACCACTTCAGGACTCATAAGCGCTCTAGATACTGTCGCCGTTGATACGCCTGCTACCCGAGCAATGTCCTTCATTGTTGCCATACAACCCTTCCACTGTTGTTCACAGAACTTAATGTTTAGATTGTAATCTATTCAATACAGATTTGGCATTAATTCAACCATTGCTTTTAAGAACGGTACTTAATGCAAGCTGAGTGATGGCTGCCCAATCTTTTCTTTGCACAATATCCTTTGGTGCAAGCCATGAGCCCCCTACACATTTTACATTTTCAAGTGCTAACACATTTGCGAAATTATCTATTGTTAAGCCGCCAGTTGGGCAAAATCCTATTTCAGGAAAGGGCCCATTTAAAGCCTTTAACATTTCACGCCCTCCCACCACTGAAGCAGGAAATAACTTAAATCGTTTGTAGCCATGTTCTAAACCTAGCATCAGCTCACTAGGTGTCGCGATAGCCGGAATGTATTGCAAACGCATTTGTTTAGCCGCAACCAGTAAGGCGCTCGTTATTCCTGGGCTCAATGCAAATTTAACCCCTAAAGCCTCAACCTGCTCCAGTTGCTCAACCGTAGTAACGGTTCCCGCGCCTACAATGGCATCAGGCACATTGATCATAATGTCAGCAATGGCTTGAAGAGCCACTGGACTGCGTAAGGTAATTTCCAATACTTTAATGCCTCCAGCCACCAGTGCTTTCGCCAGTGGAACCGCATCCGTTACATCATCAATGACAATGACTGGCATAACTGGGGACGCCATTAAAATCTCATCTACACCATCAGCACTCATATTAAATTCTCCACTAAGTCATTCACAGGTAAGCCGTGATTGTATTGTTGCAATGCAGCAGATGCCCCGATTAAACCCGTTAATGACTGAGTAATTAAATACACAGGGGTATAGCGCAAAAATTCGTAAGCACTTCCCTTTCGTAAAAAGCGCTCACTAAAGGCTCCTTGTTCAAAAATTTTCTGAATTTTAGGGGCAATGCCTCCGGCAATATATAAAGCGCCATTACTGCCTTGAGTTAATATAATATCGGCGCATACCGTTCCCATAATTTGACAAAACATGGTGAGAACCGTCAAAGCCAAAGGATCATTTTTTTCAAGGGCCGCTTGAGTGATTAAATAAGGCTCATTCAGAGGTGCATCAACTTTAGAAATGCTTGCCACCGCTTGATACAGATTAACAATGCCTGGACCTGACAATATATGCTCACGAGTAACATAACCAAAACGAGACATTAAATACGATAGCACTTCATTTTCCATGTCATTGCTAGGTGTAAAGCCTGCATGACCACCTTCACTGGTCATGGCGAGATAATTGCCATCAATGTAATGCAAACTGGCTACGCCTAAACCCGTACCGGCACCGATTATCGAAATGGGCAGGTCATTGGGTACTTTTTTATTAGGCTTAATTAACACTATTGAATCCGAGTCTTGTAAGAAAGGAATAGAACAAGCCTGTGCCTTGAAATCGTTTATGACCAATAATTTTTCTAAGTCTAATTTTCTTTGCAATTTATCAATATCAAAATACCAATGACTATTGGTAAATTTCACTCGATTATTCATGACGGGTGCAGCCACCGCAAAGCAGGCATATTTTATAAGGTAATCGTTTACATGCTTAGCCAAGAAATAGCATACCGCCGCATCTATATTATTGAAGTCTTGACAGTTTAAATTTTCATGGACAACTATTTGGTGATTTTGCGCATTCGATATTGCAAAGCGGGCATTAGTCCCACCAATATCGGCTACTAAATAATAATTTGTAGGGGTCATTAGTTTATTATCCGTATTAATTAGCGGCATAAAACACCTCCATATTGCCGCTAGTGTTATTCATAAATAGGCGTATTGGCATCGCCATCACATCATCGTTATTCAAAGCTTCATTATAGGTGTGCAGTTTTTTATCACCCTTCAGTAATAAATACGTACATTGGCTTTTTAATAAATAAGCAGCCGTTAACGACATTCGCTCATAAGGCGCTTGGTTTGGCTGGATGGCCATGGCCCTTAACGAATTTTGCTTATCTAATATTTTTGTCAAGCACTGCTCATTCGCACAAGGAAAAAATGATGCCGTATGCCCATCATCCCCCATGCCCAATAACAAAACGTCAATTACACTGGGTAAATTTTGTAATTCAGCATTACAGAATTCTTGGGCCTGCTGGGCACTTATGGCCGTACTTTTTAACGGCATAAACTTCGCCATCTTCGCCTTATTTCTCAATAACGATTGTCGTACTAATAATTCGTTACTGTCTGCATGGGTACTGTCTAGCCAGCGCTCATCCACTAATACCACCCAGACTTTTTGCCATTGAATATCAATGATTGATAATGCCTCAAATACTGCCTTAGGAGAGTGACCACCTGACACAGCCAATAATGCATGGCCGTTTTTTTTGATGGCAACGGCTAGCTGCAGCGCAATTTTTTCACTAAGGCTTACCGTTAGCGCATGGAAATCTGAAAATTTATTCATGCCATTCAAACCCATCTTTTAAGGGCAGAGCCAGTGAACTGGCTGGACCAAAGCTCCCTGCCGTATATTTTTTTGCTGGGACTGAAGATTGCTTCCACGCATTTATAATGGGGTCTACCCAATTCCAGGCGGCTTCCACCTCATCACGCCGCACAAAGAGAGTTTGATTATCATTAATAAAATCCAGTAACAACCTCTCATAAGCATCTATGGGCCGACTTTTTTCTACACTTGAAAAATCCAACTTTAATGATTGTTGGCCTAATACCATTGGCCCCCCATTCAAACTTGGAACCTTATTCATAAGAGTTAATTCAATGCCATCATCAGGTTGCAAGCGAATAACCAGTTTATTAGGTTGTAAATCTTGCGGTTCATTTTCCTGGTAAAAAATGGAATGGGGCACAGATTTAAATTGTATCACTATCTCGCTATACCGTTTAGCTAAGCGTTTTCCTGTGCGCAAATAAAAGGGTACACCACGCCAACGCCAGTTATCAATATGAGCACGTATGGCCACAAACGTTTCAGTCTGACTTGGATGAGTCCCTTCTTCTTCATAGCCACTGACCATTTCGCCATTCACCGAGCCACCTTCATACTGACCACGAACAGTATGTTCATAAACATCATTGGCGGTTATTTTACGCAGTGACTTCAATACCTTTAGTTTTTCATCACGCACATCTTTAGGGTCAAAATTTAAAGGAACCTCCATCGCGACTAAACACAGTAATTGCAATAAATGATTTTGAACCATATCTCGCATGGCGCCAGCATTATGGTAAAAATTCCAGCGATTGCCCACCCCAACGGTTTCGGATGCTGTTATTTGCACATTATCAATTCCGCTATTTTTCCACAAAGGCTCTAGTATGAAATTCCCGAAACGCAGAGCCAACAAATTCTGAACGGTTTCTTTACCTAAGTAATGATCAATACGAAAAACTTGTGATTCACTGAAGTAATGAGCGACCGTTTCGTTTACCTTAATTGAAGATTGTAAATCGGTACCAATGGGTTTCTCTAAAACCACCCGAGCCTGATCATCAATCAAATTCGCCAAATGTAATGCCTGACATGCTGAGCCAAAGTAAATGGGGTCTAATGCCAAATACGAAAGTACACTGTGATGTTTAAATATCGCTTTTTTTTCAACCAAACTTTCAAATGCGGTATCCATACTCAAATCGATAGAAATATAACCCAACTTGATTTTAAAGCGCTGCCAAACTTGCTCTTCAAATTCATTTTTATCAAGAAAACGATCAAAATTTTCCAGTACTTTTTCACAATAATCCTTGTCACTAATGAAAGTTTTAGATAAACCCACAATACGATCAACATGATCAAGTAAGTTTTCTTTTTCTAAATAATAAAGAGCAGGCAGTAACTTGCGCATGGCAAGATCACCATTTCCTCCAAAAACAAGAAATACCTGTTTAGCGCTTTTATCTAAGTTCGAATTAATATCAGACACGGATAATCACCCCTAAGCCTGTAATATTTTAAGTGTATTCGTACTGCCTTGAATGGACATATTGTCACCCATGGTCAGTATTAATTTTTCATCTTTACTAACTAGTTTTAGCTCTTTCAATAGATTAAGAGCATGGCGACTAACACTTCCCACAGGAAAATCATTAGGATCAAACATAATCGGTTGAACCCCTTTAAATAGGCTCACACGGTTAAACGTCGCCACATGAGGCGTTAATGCAAAAATTCTAATATGGGTATTCAAGCGCGATGCCCACAAAGCGGTATTACCCGATTCAGTCAAACAAATAATCGCTTTAATATCAGGCATAATTCGCGCAGTTTTTACCGCCGCTTTGGCAATAGCATTATCGGAACTGATGACATGATCTGTCATTTCATCTAACGAAATCACATGACTTAGGGAGTCGTGTTTTTCGGCACCCAAGCAAATCTCTCTCACTGTAGAGACAACTTTATCGGGATAAAGTCCACTGGCTGTTTCTGCCGATAGCATGACCGCATCGGTGCCATCTAAAATAGCGTTCGCCACATCAAACACTTCCGCCCGAGTAGGCATAGATTTTTCAATCATAGACTCCATCATTTGTGTCGCGGTAATAACTGGACGGTTTAATTGCAGGCTGCGCTTAATGAGCTTTTTCTGCACGCCAATTAAACCCGCCTCACCAATTTCAACACCTAAGTCTCCCCGTGCTACCATAATTGCATCCGAGGCTTCGATAATTTCATCCATTAATGACGCATCTTCTACTACTTCAGCACGTTCAATCTTTGCGATCACCAAGGCCGAACTTCCTGCTGCTTCTAATAGCCCTTTAGCTTCTATCATATCTTGTGCTGAACATGGAAAAGACACCGCGGCGTATTCCATTTTTAGTTCACTAATAACTGGAATATCTCTTTTGTCTTTGTCCGTTAAAGCAGGGGCAGAGAGTCCGCCACCCATTTTATTAATACCTTTATTATTTTGTAAAACTCCATGCATAATAACACTAGTATGTATTTCAGACCCTTTAATAGCCGTCACTTTTAAGCGAATACGACCATCATCCAGCAGCAAAATATCACCGCTTTTTATAGAGTCAATAAGTGCAGGGAAATCAACACCCACTCGATGCACATCGCCGTTATTGGTTGCAAGTTGCATATCCAAAATAAATGTTTGCCCCAATGACAGCTTCACTTTATCTTCTTTAAAACGCGCAATACGAATTTTAGGGCCTTGCAAATCCCCTAGTATGGCTACAGCTAATTGATGCTTATTGGCCACTTCACGAATATAACCCACACGACGACGATGATCGCTATGACTGCCGTGCGAAAAATTAATACGCGCCACATTCACACCACTTAATAATAGCGATTCAATACTCTGCAAGGTATCGGTCGCCGGCCCTATGGTGGCAACAATTTTTGTACGTGGCTTTAGCGCTATTGCTTCTTCCATTTTACTGCTCCAACCATGCAAGCGTGTTATCTAGCATGCGCATTGAAAATGCCCATTCGTTATCGTACCAAGCCAATACTTTCACTAACCGACCGTTCACTTTTGTTTGGCTAATGTCGGCAATTGCCGAGGAGTCATTGTGTAAAAAATCAATCGACACTAACGGTAATTCGTTAATGCTCATCACTTCGGAGTCTTTGGCGGCTTTCACTAAAATTTCGTTTACTTCTTCTACCGTGGTGTCACGAGGGGCCATGAAAGTTAAGTCCACAAGCGATACATTATTGGTGGGAACCCTAACGGCAAGCCCATCTAATTTGCCCATTAACTCAGGAAGCACAAGACCAATCGCAGAGGCTGCACCTGTTTTTGTGGGAATCACCGAAGAAGTGGCACTGCGCGCACGACGCAAATCATTGTGGTAACCATCGGTTAATTGTTGATCGTTGGTAAAAGCATGAACCGTGGTCATTAAGCCCGATTCAATGCCCAAATGATGATTGAGTGCCTGAGCAATTGGGGCCAAACAATTTGTGGTGCAAGAGGCATTCGAAATTATTCGATCTTGATGGGTTAACGTGTGATGGTTAATGCCATAAACAACGGTTTTATCGGCGCCATTGGCAGGGGCCGAAATTAAAACATTTTTCGCACCTGCATCAATATGGTATTGGGCAGTTTCTTTTTCTGTAAATAAACCGGTGCATTCAAATACCACATCCACATCTAAAGATGCCCAAGGTAATTTTCTTGGGTCACGCTCTTTGAAGCAGGGAATTTCATCGTGGTGAATTTTTATCCCCCCATCGCTGTGGCTTACCGGACAAGTTAATGGCCCGTGAACACTGTCATACTTTAGTAAGTGAGCCAGCTTGTCGGCATCACCTAAATCATTAATCGCCACGAGCTGAATTTGTTCGCGGTAGCCCTTTTCGTAGAGCGCTCTCACCACATTACGGCCAATTCGGCCAAAACCATTGATTGCCACTTTAATCATTTAAATACCTGCTCTGGATTTGAGACTTATGGGGAATCGTCATTAATTGTTATTTTTTTAACCTTGCTTGCAAAATCATGTAATCGATTACATAAAAGATCTTATTATCATTTCTAAGTGGGGTCAATGCGCATTTGAATATTAAACACTCAGAAAGGCCAAACGCAGCTGGGGATTTGGCTTATTATTGGCAAATTTTGCACCATTACTGTAATACTAGCCTTCATCCTACTATTGGATTTTCACCGTTTCGCAGCAATTAAGAATAATAATATATGCAAGAGCAATGGCTTTTTCCGGCAGGGTTCGCTTGTTTTACACTGGCTGCACTGGTTGCATGGGCAACGCCTAAACACCTGTTACCTTGGAGTTTACGGTTATTTGTATTCATTATGGGTTGCGCTGGCCTGCAAATGTCATTGGTGCAAACAGGGTTTGTGAATCCTTCTGCGTTTTTAGCTTTCCTCATGGATTCGTTCGATCTTGCCATTGCACCACTGGCCTATATTTACTTGCGCCAACTCAATAGCCTTAAGATTTTAGCTTGGCAATATGCCTTACATTCATTACCCACATTCATGTCGGTGGTGGCAACAGTGCCTTACTGGCTAATGAATGTGGCCGAGAAATTAGAGTATTACCAAACAGGTCAATACACATCTAACTGGAACTGGCCATCTGACAATGCCACGGTGGTGGTGATGCTTATTCAATTTCTTTTGTATTCCCCTTTGATATTAATTGAGTATCAGCGGCGCATTCGGCTGTACGATAACCAAATACCGGCCCATCGGTTATGGCTGCACTGGTTAATAGGCATTTATTATGGTCAATGGCTCATATTAGGGGCTTTGGCCGTATTGCAGTTTGAGGTAGAAGTTTTACACCTGATTTTATTGGGATTATTTGCGTTTGTGGTGAGCATCACTTGCGTCTTACTCAGACAACCCTTAGCCATACAAGGGAACAAACCTCAGGCAATTATTGAAGAAAGCTGGCGAGCACAAGCCTCTCACAATGGTTTAACCCACTTAACCGATAGGCTCCACCAATACATGCACGTGAGCCGCTGTTATTTAGATTCCGGGTTAACTTTAAAAGCGTTATCAGATCAAATGAAAACTCAACCCAGTAAATTAACTAAGGTATTCAGTCAGCACTTAAATGTTAGTTTTTATGATTATGTCAATAAACATCGGGTAGAGGCCGCCAAAAACATGCTAATCGATCACAGCCGAAAACACCTTTCTGTTACCGATATCATGGCCTTGTCGGGCTTCAACAGTAATTCGGTTTTTTACGAAAGTTTTAAACGCCTAGTGGGGCAAACCCCTGCTCAATATCGAAAAGCTAAAATGCCCCAAAAGCCCACCGAAAAAGTAATACCTGTCATTTAAAAAATTCTTTGTAGCCTGTAAATCATTGATCTACCAAGAGAATTAATTTTTTATACAAAATATTTTTCACTCGGAGGCATCACCGCTACTTTTTTCGTAAATTTCAGCTGAATCCTTATCCAGGCAATAATAATGAAAAAAATACTCTGCGGTGCTGCCCTTCTTTGCGCCATGGTTTCAACCCAAACCCAAGCCTATAGTTGCGGCGATACCAGCGTCATATATAACCTTTACGACATGCTATCTGAAATTAGTTCAAGTAATGGCCCTGGTACATTGGGGCCAAGGCGCTTAGTCACCAACCAAGTCACCAACATTATTGCCTTTACAGACAAACGCTTTATTCAGCCCTACCCTCTCGATGTTGATTCCATGACCGTTAAATTTAAAAAAGAAAAAGGCTCATGGTTGGGTGGCGGCGTGGTCAGTGTAGTGTGTACCACAGACGCCAATGGCAATGTGGCGAAACTGCAAGAAGTGAAGTTTAAAGGGGGTAAAAAAAATGTAGGAGACAGCACCACTCGCACCTACACCGGCTTGAAGGGTAAACGCTTGTCTATTCATGCGGTAGGAATAGGCGCCGTGGGCAGTGCCACCATTCGTTATGACCTGATTCGTAACGATAATCTTGGGCAACCTTGGCAACCTGAAAAAACGGCACCCACTGAACCCCTATCAGGTTTTGCCGACATACACGTTCACCAAGCAGCCGATCTTGCCTACAGCGAAGGCTGGTATTGGGGCAGCCACCAGCCAGGTGATTTAGCCACACGTTTACCTCAGTGCACAGGGGACAATCACGCCACGCTCACCCCTTTGGGCATTGAACTTCACGAGCTAGCCAACCCTCACCACGGCAAAACCTTGGGCTTTCCCGACTATAACGATTGGCCAAAGTGGAATGACATAAAACACCAACAAGTGAGCGCCCAATGGCTAAAAGACGCCCATGAGCGTGGCCTTAATGTGATATTTGCATCGGTTGTGAATAACCAAACCTTAGCCGCCGCGGCGATTGCATCTGGTTTACACAATAACAAAGCCGCCCCATTTGATATGGAGTCGGTGCGTAATCAAATTACCCATATTAAAAAAATGGACGAAAGCGAGGATTGGTTTGAAGTGGCATTAGACCCTTGGCATGCGCGGCGCATTGTAAGTGAGGGAAAACTGGCTGTGGTGCTGTCCATTGAAGCCAGCCATTTATTCCCAGATGACGATGGCCCATGGAAAGAACAATTATACGACGTGTACGACATGGGGGTACGCTCTTTACAAATTGCCCACGAAACCAACAATGATTTTTCTGGGGCCGCTTACCATGCTGATATTTTTGAAATCATCACCCAGTTAAAAGCCTGGTTCACCGGCAATGTAGATTACGCTAAAGCCTCTGATGGGGTTCACAATGATGTGGGCATGTCGGCGCAGGGGTATGAATTATTGGAAGAAATGATTCGCTTAAACATGATCGTAGATGTTTCTCACTTGCCTCTTAAATCCATTCGTGAAATTTACGCTAAAGTCGCGCAAGACCATCAATACTACCCGCTATTAAATTCTCACACTCGCATTGACGAACTATTACTGCAAAGCGACCGTGACCGTTTAAATGAACACGTCACCACAGATGAAACTCTTGAATATTATCGCGCCACCGGCGGCGTCATTGGCTTGCGTACCGGCATTGAAGGCATGAATGATTATGCCGCTTCAGGTGTGGAAAATAATTGTGATGGCTCGGCAAGATCGTTAGCGCAATTTTATCGTTACGCCGTTGATAAAGGCGTGAATACCGCCTTTGGATCTGACTTTAATGGCTTTATTGAAATGTCACCACCTCGATTTGGCAGTGATGCCTGTGCCAGCGCATCCAGCACGGAGCGAGCTGCACAAATTGTTGCACAAGGCAGTCCTTCAACCGATCTGCCAGACTACATTCAGGAGTACCATGAAAAAGGCCTAGCGCACATTGGCTTATTACCCGCTTATTTATGGGATTTAAACCAAGTAGGGGCAGACACCGGCAACTTAGAGGCATCTGCTGAATCGGTCATTGCCATGTGGGACAGAATTTACAATGCCAATCGCCAAAAAATAAGCCCTTAGACAATCAACCACTCTAAATATAACCCAGCTTAGGCTGGGTTATATTTGTGTCACCTTCCGTTATTTAACTTGAATGTTTTCTAAAAAGTCTTGAAAGTCATCCGATACATGCATGCCTTTTTTGTGATCGTTTTTCCATTTTTCAAACCGGTAAAAATTTAAATAAAAATATTCTTCATTAGGGTCGTGCCAATTCTCATGAAACGCCAGCATTAACCCCTGTAACTTATCCGCCACATTCAATAAGCTAGGACCCACCAGCAGATACAAATGGCCAACATTTAACCGGTCATAAATTACCAGCTTCTGATTTAAATAATTGGGAATCAAACCAAGGTCGTCTTTAAATATAAGGCCTAAATGATTGGGGTTTTTTAATACCGAAAATATAACCCGCTCTGAATTCATTCGGCTTACAAGCTTTGCTTTAGAATTAAATTTTTTCACCAAGTAGCGCCCGTATAAATCGTGGGGCACATAGAAAATTTGGGTATTGGCATTGTTTTTCAGCTGTTGGTAGTTGGATTTAACATTTGCCACTACACCTATTTCAACTTCTTTTTTGGAACTTAGCAGTGGGATAAAACCAAAACGTTTAATTTAGGGCACCTCTATTAATTGATTACTTTCTCTGCGTGACCCCAAGCGTACAGTGGCAAGGCGCGCTGCGAAGTAAAATGGTGGTTCCATTTTCTAGCAGTGCAACGCCGACAATGTGTGCTTGGGGTCGCGCCCTTCGGGGCTTTACGCCTTGTCCAGACTCGGCGTTGGTCTTCCTTGAAAGGCAATAAGCATTTCTTCCTTGCCCGCCTTGATTCTGAACAAGGCGTAAAGCCAGAGGCGCAAGCTATTAATAGAGGTGCCCTAGATACACTGGCGTAAGCAGACCCCACATAAACAAAATTAATGTTTCCCTGCTGGCTCATTTTTAAAAAGTTATTGGCCGAACGGGTGGACACATTGTCCACACTATTATAAAAGCGTTTAAGGTGGGCCGTAATGGGGGCCAACTCTTTAGCATATATCTCAGGGCTAATATGGGGTTCATAGCCTATTTTAAGGCTCTCTCCTTGTAGCAAGGCGCTAAATGCA
Organism: uncultured Bermanella sp.; assembly: GCA_913058575.1. Lineage (GTDB taxonomy): Bacteria > Pseudomonadota > Gammaproteobacteria > Pseudomonadales > Oceanobacteraceae > Bermanella. The sequence goes on along the minus strand of CAJXRF010000010.1, from coordinate 22,132 downwards.
CACAGTAGCAACAGCGTAAATTTCATCAGTCATCATCCATTGGCTCACGAATAAGCTTAGTTGTCGGGCACTAGCTGGGCAATTTTCTTCCCTCTTTACTTGGCTTCTTATTTATCAACATAAATTAGCATTACAAAGCTATACTAAATTTATACTTAGTAAGGTGAAAAACAGGGCAAAAAATAGTGGAACTTGATTTCAACGAACTGTTCAACGACAGCTATGAATATGTGCTAAACAACAGCGACGAGTTTTTTGATCGCTTTTACCTTAATTTCATCAATAGCTCACCCTTGGTAAAAGCAGCCTTTCATAACACCAATATGGATAATCAAAAAAGAATGCTTAAAACGGCTATCACCCACATGGTGATATTTTTTACCAGTAAAAAAGCCAACCAATACCTCATTACCATCGCAGCCATGCACAAAGATAACCATGGAATAAACATCAAACTTTACGAGACTTTTATAAGTTCTTTAATTGATACGCTGGAGGAGTTTGACCCTAAGTTTAATAACCAAACCGCGGTGGCATGGCGCATCACTCTGGCTCCGGGAATCGAGTTCATGAAACACATTAATTTAAAGGAACCCGCCTTAAAGAGGCTCTAATGGTAGATGCCATCACAATTAAGCTACACTTTACACTCTGTAAAGAAAGGTAAAAATACACATCTATTTACAATATTTTTATATTATCCACAGGCACATTAAAGACGGCCCATGCATATTGTCGTGACATGTTTATCATCAAGCCCGTCCCATAAGCCATTTGGTGTTTAATGAAGAACTCTTGGATATCTAAAGTACTGATTCTACTGATTGCCCTGCAATCGCTAATAGCAGTGGCGGATATTCATTTAGATCACCCCGATCTTAACCCCCTATATCAGCACGATGAATCACTTTACGGCCAGTCAGAGCACGAAAACCTAAGTAACCTCTCCATTGATAACTTATCCCCTAGTGACGTTCAATCAGTACCGGATACGGCCATTGACTGCCAGCATTGCTGTCATTGCCATAGCCCACAATTTAATTTCTTAGGCAGTTTGTTCACCGACCCTGTGGTATCAGACCGTGAAAAGCATTCCCTAGACCTCAGAAGCAGCGCGCCTTCCTCTATAGCCTCTCAGTTATTTAAGCCCCCTCGGGCCCTATCCTAGCCACCTGTTGTAAACAGAGTTTTTAGCTGAGCTTTTGCCTTCACAGGTAAAAAGCCCATTTGTCATGCTATGCGCCTAGGATTTACCTATGTTAACCATCAGTGTCCCGTTCTCGTCACGGGCCCGTTCATCCATTCGTTTTAAAAGCGGCCTTGGGGCCTGTTTGGCCGGACTCTTATTCGCCCTGCCAGTCAGTGCTAGCCAAGCGGGGCAAACACTCAGTTTGCAACAGGCCGTGAAAAGCACCCTTAATGAAAACCCAGATTTAAAGGTATTCGCCTTTCGCCAAAACGCGCTTAATGGGCAATTACAAAGCGCACAATTAGCCCCAGAATATGAGTTAAGTGTCAGTGCCGACAATATCGCCGGTAGTGATGAATACACAGGAACAGATCAAGCTGAATGGACCATCGCCCTGTCATCTACCCTAGAGTTAGGTGGCCAACAAAAAGCCCGAGTAGCCTTGGCCAATAGCGGTTTAGGCCGATTAGAAGCACAACTTCAAGTAGACGCTCTAAGGGCTTTAGGCAATGTGACCCGCCACTACATACAAGTACTGGCCGCCCAAGAAAAAGTGGCGTTAGCGCAGTCGTCTTTTAAACTGGCCCAACAAACCTTGCAACAGGTAAGAACTCGCGCCCAAGCCGGTGCTGCCCCTAAAGCCGAAGTATTAAGGGCCCAAGCCGCCAGCAGCCATGCCCAACTTCAACTGAGTGCTCAAAAGCAAAGTCTAAATGCCCTTAAAATGGTGCTGGCCGCTCAATGGGGTGACTCTGAAGTGACCTTTACTCAGGTAAACGGCAGTCTTTATGAGTTTGGCCAAGATGCCACCTTCCCGCAGCTGTATGGCCAACTCAAACTCAACCCCGCCATAGAAGTATTTGCCGCCCAAGAACGTTTGCAAGCGGCACAACTCAGGCTCGCCCAAACCCAATCCAGTGGGAACATTGGCTGGTCATTAGGGGTGAAGCAGTTTGAGCAAAGTAACAGCAGCGCTCTGGTGGCGGGCATTAATATACCCTTGTTTAGCGGGGCTCGAAACACAGGCGCCTTGCAAACCGCCCATGCTCAATTAAACGAAGCCAGCGCCCAAAAAGACGCGGCGTTACTAGCTTTGCGCACCCAGTTGTATCAAGCCTACAGCAATCGCCAGCAAGCCATCCATACTGTTAATACCTTACGCAAAGATGTGGTCCCCACCTTAACTCAGGCTTTAAAAGAAACCCGCAAGGCTTATGAGAGTGGTCGCTACCGGTATTTAGATTATGTGAGCGCCCAACAAGATTTGCTTAGCGCTCAAGGGGCCTTAATAGACGCAGGTGCCGCGGCCCTCACCTTTGGCGCCGAAATAGAACAACTCAGTGCCCAGCCACTTGCCAATGGCGCTTCGCACTCACAAGACTTACAAGGATAACCCCATGACATCACTTTTTTCCATGAACCCCATGATCGCCAAATTGGCCCTGAGCTTTATGGTCTTCAGCGGCAGCCTACAACTGGCTTATGCCGAACAACATGGCGATCACGGCCATGAAGCACAAGAACAGGGCCATAGTGAAGAACACGATGATCACAACGAAGCCCAGCAAGGTCCAAACGGCGGCAGATTGTTTCATGAAGGGCACCTAACCGTAGAGCTTGCCCTAATTGAAGACAGCGCCGAGCCAGAGTTTCGCGCTTGGATCACAGACGAAGGCCAGCCAGTATCAAAGGCTAAACTGACTGTGCAACTGACCCGTCTAGGGGGCGAGACCAAGGCTTTTGAATTCAAACAGCTGAAGACCAAGATGGGCGATTATCTACAAGGCAATGGCGCGGTGGAAGAACCCCATTCGTTTGATGTCACCGTCTTTTTAAACCATGAAGGGCAAACCCACACTTGGCAGTACGAAAACCATGAAGGCCGCGTGGAAATTAAAACTGAAATCGCCAACCGAGCTGGCATAAGCACCCAGCCAGCAGGGCCAGGTGAAATCAACCAAACCCTCACGGTTTATGGCAAGGCCGTGGCCGACACCAGTAAAATCAGCCACATAGAAGCGCGCTTTCCCGGCATCATTAAGCGGGTGAACGTGGCCATTGGCGACAAGGTAAAAAAAGGCCAAGTGCTGGCAGTAATTGAATCTAACGAAAGCCTTAATCGCTACAATGTAACGGCCCCATTCAGCGGCACCATTACCGCGCGCCACGCTGCACAAGGTGAGCAAACCGAAGACCAAGCCCTGTTTACCCTCGCCAACTTCGACAGCGTGTGGGCAGAGTTTCAAATCTTCCCCACTCAATCGCAACGCATTACCACAGGCCAAGATGTAGTGGTCAGCCTTGGTGAGCGCAAAGCCAACACCCGCATTGAGCACCTTATTCCCAGCACCACAGGCTCGCCCTTTATGATTGCCCGCGCTTTATTGGATAACCGCAGCGGCCAATGGACACCAGGCCTGTTGGTAGAAGGCAAGGTCACCGTTAAGAAAGTAAGCACTCCCTTACTGATAGATAACAAAGCCATTCAAACCTTCCGTGATTGGCAAGTGACCTTCATTAAAGTGGGCAATGAATACGAATTTCGCCCACTGGAGTTGGGTCTAAGAGACGATGAAAACACTGAAGTTTTAAGCGGCCTTAAAGCCGGTGATGAATACGTGGTAGACAACAGTTATTTAATTAAGGCTGACCTAGAGAAATCTGGCGCCTCACACGACCATTAATAAAGGGAGATAAAAATGATCGAATCTATTTTACGTCTCTCCATCGAGCGACGCTGGTTAATGTTGTCGTTTATCTTGGTGATTTTTGGGGCAGGTATTTACAGTTTTCAAAAACTGCCCATAGACGCGGTGCCCGACATCACCAATGTGCAGGTACAAATTAATACCGAAGCGCCGGGCTATTCGCCGCTGGAAAGTGAGCAACGCATTACCTACCCAGTGGAAACCGCCTTGGCGGGCATTCCGCAATTGTCGTACACACGAAGCTTGTCCCGTTATGGCTTGTCACAAGTGACGGTGGTATTTGAAGAAGGCACCGATTTGTATTTTGCCCGTAACCTTATTAACGAGAGTTTGGGTGCCATTAAAAATTCATTGCCCCCAGGATTAGAGCCAGAAATGGGCCCTATCTCTACCGGCTTGGGTGAGATATTCATGTACACAGTTGAAGCTCAAGAAGGGGCGGTACAAGAAAATGGCCAACCCTATGACGCCACTGCCCTGCGTGAGATTCAAGACTGGATTATTAAACCGCAATTGGCATTAGTAAAAGGCGTCACCGAGATCAATACCATTGGTGGCTTTGATAAGCAGTACCACGTTCAACCCAACCCACAAAGCATGCTGGCTTACGATATTAGTCTTGAAGACATTGGCCAAGCCCTGCGCACCAATAACTCAAACCGCGGTGCCGGTTTTATTGAGCGTTACGGCCAACAGCTTTTAGTGCGCTCACCCGGGCAATTGCAAACCATTGCCGACATTGAGCAAGTGATTGTTAAAAACCTAAACGGCACACCGGTAAAGATTAGTGACGTGGCAATGGTTGCCATAGGCAAAGAACTGCGCACCGGCGCCGCCACCCGTGACGGCAAAGAAACCGTACTGGGTACCGCCATGATGCTGGTGGGAGAAAATTCTCGTACCGTTTCACTCGCAGTGGCGCAACGTCTTAAGGAAGTTCAAACCACCCTACCAAAAGGCATTGAGTTAGATTCGGTTTACGACCGCACCACCCTTGTAGACAAAGCCATTGCCACGGTTGAAAAAAACCTAGTGGAAGGGGCGCTGTTAGTGATTGCGGTTTTATTTTTATTATTGGGTAATTTTCGCGCAGCGTTAATTACCGCGGCGGTGATTCCCTTGGCCATGCTAGTGACCATTACCGGAATGGTAAAAACCGGTGTCTCGGCCAACCTCATGAGCCTAGGTGCATTAGACTTTGGTTTAATTGTAGATGGCGCGGTGATCATAGTGGAAAACGCCATTCGCCGTTTGGCACAAGCACAACACAATAACCAAAATGAAAAGCTGCCCTTAAAAGAGCGTTTAGAACTGGTATATCAGGCCACCAACGAAGTGATTCGCCCTAGCCTATTTGGCGTGATGATCATTACCGTTGTTTACATTCCGCTGTTCAGCTTAACCGGTGTGGAAGGCAAGATGTTTCACCCTATGGCGGCTACTGTCGTGATGGCGTTACTGGCAGCATTGGTATTGTCATTAACCATAGTGCCTGCCATGGTGGCGATTTTTATGTCGGGTAAAATCAGCGAAAAAGAAAGCCCTCTTATTGTTGCGGCTAAGCGTGCTTACGAGCCAGCGCTTAAGGCAGCCATGAAAGCCAAAACAGTGGTACTGGGCACGGCATTAGGTTTAGTGTTTATTAGCGGTTGGTTGGCTACCACATTAGGGTCGGAATTTATTCCGCAACTAAACGAAGGTGACATTGCCCTGCACGCCATGCGTATTCCCGGTACCGGCTTAGAGCAAGCGGTGAAAATGCAATCTATGTTGGAAGAGCGCATTAAAGAATTCCCACAAGTCGATAAAGTCTTCGCTAAAATTGGCACACCCGAGGTAGCCACCGACCCTATGCCACCCAATGTGGCCGACAACTTTGTCATGTTAAAACCACGCAGTGAATGGCCTGATCCTGATATGACTCAGCAAGAGTTGGTAAAAGAAATTGAAACGGCGGTAAAAGAATTACCCGGTAACAATTACGAATTTACCCAACCTATTCAAATGCGCTTTAACGAATTAATTTCCGGTGTGCGCTCTGACCTTGGTATAAAAGTATTTGGTGATGATTTAGACCAGCTACTGGCATCTGCCAATGAAATTTTAGAAGTACTTGAAAAAGTAAACGGCGCCGCGGATGCCAAGGTAGAACAGGTAACGGGTTTGCCCATGTTGTCGGTGATTCCAAAACGCACCGCCGTGGCCCGTTACGGTTTAAACATTGCCGAACTGCAAGACTTAGTGGCCACCGCCATTGGTGGTGAAGAGTCGGGGTTAATTTTTGAAGGAGACCGCCGCTTTAAAATTGTGGTGCGCCTGCCAGAGAAAACCCGCCTCGACATTAACGGTTTAAGCTCTTTACCTGTTTCATTACCTAACGGCGGTTATGTGCCGTTATCAGAAGTGGCCACGCTACAAACGGCCCCTGCCCCTAACCAAATTAGCCGCGAAAACGGCAAGCGCCGCGTGGTGGTCACCGCCAACGTGCGTGGCCGTGATTTAGGATCGTTTGTCACCGACGTTAAACAACAGATAGCCAGCGATGTGGATTTACCCGCCGGCTACTGGTTGGACTACGGCGGCACCTTTGAGCAATTGGAATCCGCCAGTGAGCGTTTGTCTATTGTGGTGCCCATTACCCTTGCGATTATTTTAGGCTTATTGGTCATGGCGTTTAATTCCTTTAAAGATGCCGCAATTATTTTTACCGGCGTGCCGTTAGCCTTAACCGGTGGCATCATCGCGTTATGGATGCGTGACATGCCATTGTCGATCTCGGCCGGTGTGGGCTTTATTGCATTATCCGGTGTGGCGGTGTTAAACGGCTTAGTGATGTTGGCCTTTATTCGTGACCTGTGGCACGAGAAAGGTGACTTGGCCATGGCGGTGGTGGAAGGCGCGCTGATTCGTTTACGCCCTGTTTTGATGACTGCGTTAGTGGCAAGTTTAGGTTTTGTGCCCATGGCGTTGAATACGGGTACTGGGGCTGAAGTGCAACGGCCGTTGGCCACTGTGGTGATTGGTGGGATTATTTCTTCTACTCTTTTGACTTTGTTTGTATTGCCGATATTGTATGGGTTGTTGCATAAAAAAGATAAGATTAAAACTGAGGAGGTTTAGGTTTTTCTTTTACTGTTATTAGTTAAGTAGTAATTAAAACGCCGACTTGTTTCTTTTAATTTAAAGGAAAGGTCGGCGTTTTTTAATTGAATTTTAGAGGGGAATTAATTTGTAATAAAGGCCACAAAAAATCGCGATTTATTATCGTGACGGGTTTTAAGTCTGTTGATAAAATAAAACGCAAGACTTGCCCCCATTCCTCACACGGCCTTAACAGGCCACAAAATTATATTCAAAGGGTCAGTTGCAAATGAGGGTGATCGAGTCCATACACAATTGAAGGAATTTACGGCTCATCTTTTCATCCAGATTTACTTGAAAAACAATCCATACAGGGGGCTGAAAACAGCTATCGACAAGCGTCCAGAAGTCTAAATGCAGAAAGCAGCTTAGTTCGACCTATTAATAACACTGATCGTATTAGGCGAAGTGTTGCCACAGTATCTGAAGTGATAGGCGAACAAAAACTTAACGAACCCAATGCCGTAGAAAAACGTTGGCTGTTGAAAAGTTAGTGGCTGCTATTAATTGCGGTCATGTTAAATCAAACACTGATCAATGTGTTGGATTGGTTTCATATTACCAAGCAGTTCACTATTATCGATAACTTCATAGAGGGAGAAAGGAAAACACAATTAGAAAAAGTGAAGTGGCATTTATGGCATAGAAATGGCAATACTGCATTAGAACGATTAAGTAGTTTGATACCTGAGATGAAGGAAGAGAAGGTAGATTTACTTCTGAACGAACTAATTGACTATATTGAGTTACACCAAATTAAATTTTTTAAGAATCTTTCAACACGAGCTTCTGCTTTCGAAACTCTCCCGGAGTCATGCCTTCCCAATTTTTAAACGCACGGATAAAAGCACTTTGTTCGGAATAGCCCAGTAACAAGGCCACATCGGAAAAAGTAAGCCTGACATCCATTAAATATTTTTTGGCTAAACGACTGCGCAATCCGGCCACTAAACTACGGTAACTGTAGCCCTTGGCTTCCAATGTTCGATAAAAGCCACGCAGTGAAAAACCCATTTTCTTTGCAACGGTACTCGCTTTAGTGTCGCCATCCTTCATGGCCATCAGTATTTGTTCTTGCAGGGTTTCAAAAAAGTCGTCAAAGCTGTCTGAGCGTTTTCCCCCTTCAGCTTCGAGCATGGCTTCCGCTTGGCTATCAAAAATCTTGCGCATATAGGGGTCACGGCTAGAGATGGATTGCCGCATAATATTGGCTGGGAGGTCCACTCTTAAGCATGGGCTGTTAAATACCACTGGGCACCCAAATAACGCTTTATAAATACTCGCGTCGGCGGGTGTATCAAAAGGCAGCCCGACTTCAATTGGGGCGATGGCTTTAGCAATTAAGCTTTGAAATAAGGTAATGTAAATAGCGACACCAAATTCACACGAAAGCGGTGTATCCACATCGTGCAGGTTCCAGCGGTGGCTGATGACATCGCTGTTCACTTCTTCTTGCGTGCGTAATTCTGAAAGCACCAAAGTTTGAAAACGACCATACCGGGCTAAGGCTTGGCCCAAGTTACTGCATGCAGTTACAAGATAACCCACCAAACCAAAGTCTTTGGGCTCAATCATTTGCCCAATTTTCACACCAAAAGCCGGCACAGGGTCTTGCTGCTGCAATTGATGCAATAACCTGTCGTATTCTTGGATGGTCATTTTGCTTTGGGTTTGCAGCTTTACCAGCTTTTGGCTGAGTTCTGGGATATCAATGCTTCGATTGTCTATATAGCGCTGCAACACGGCAATAAAACTGGTGGGTACGATAGCTTGCTCTAACATTTTCTCAGTATTCGAGCCTTGGCACAAAATGTCAATAGCAATGTCAATACTCTTGCCTGAATTTCACCCAGTATGCCCTCACGAAGAACGATATTGATTGAGTTTTTGGGAGCCAAAACCATGGCCTATGTTGTAACAGAAGCTTGTGTAAACCATAAACACACTAACTGTGTGGATGTGTGCCCTGTAGACGCCTTTCGTGCTGGCGAAGATATGCTCTACATCGATCCTCAGGCTTGTATCGATTGTAATGCCTGTCTAACCGAATGCCCAGAGCACGCGATTTTCCCGAAAAACGCGGTACCTAAAGATCAGCAGCAATACATTGCCCTTAACGCCGAGCAAGCCAAGGTTTTACCGGTTATTCGTGAGAGTGTTTTCCAAGCGGCTACAGCCCGCGCCAATTCAGCCCTAGCAGGTCGCTTTGCAATTGTGGGAGCAGGCCCCTCTGGTTTTTATACCGCCGAAGCTATTTTAAAACAAATGCCATCGGCCAAGGTGGACATTTTTGAGCGTCTACCGACTCCATTTGGTTTAGTACGCTACGGCGTTGCCCCAGACCATCCACGTATCAAATCAGTTAGTGCCGGCTTTGAGCGCATTGCCGAAAATAAGCAGGTGCGTTTTTTTGGTAACGTGAAAATTGGTGAAAATGTATCGACCAAGCAGCTTAAATCTCTTTACCACAGTGTTGTGTATGCGACCGGGGGTTCAAAAAGCCGTGCGCTTACCATCCCTGGTGCAGACTTGGAAAATATTTTTGGCTCCTCTGACTTTGTCGGCTGGTATAACGGCCACCCAGACAACCAATCTTTGCAGCCTAACCTAAGTGGCAAACGTGCAGCCGTTATTGGTATTGGCAATGTGGCATTGGATATAGCCCGTATTTTGGTATTACCCTACGAAGACTTAGCTAAAACCGATATTGCCGACCCCTCGCTACACCTACTGCGTGATAACAACATTAACGAAGTCTGTTTATTGGCCCGTCGTGGTGCGGTACAAGTGGCCTTTACTCCAAAAGAACTTGAGCAACTATGTGGCATTGAGAATTTGGATTTAATTATTAACCCAGCCGATTTAGAACTGGACGCCGAATCCGAAGCGAAACTTGTCAAACCAGAATACAGTGAAGCCCGGCAAAATATGGTGCTATTGCGGGACATTGCAAAACGTCCATTAAGCAATGACCCAAGCACAAAGCGCATTCAATTTATGTTTTTAACCAGCCCAGAGTCCGTCACGGTAGAGAGCGGCAACAAGCAATTAAATATTGTACGTAACCGTTTGGAATGTGGAGAAAACGGCCGTGTGCAAGCGGTGACGACTGATGAACGATCAGCGCTGGATGTCGACCTCATTATCAACGCAACCGGATATCAAGGTACACCAATTGCTGGCTTACCCTTTGATGAGCGCCGCGGTGTGATCGCGAATGAACATTCACGCATTCAAGCAGACGATACCAAAGAATACGTAGCCGGTTGGATTAAACGGGGCGCCAGCGGAGTGATTGGCAGCAATAAACACTGTGCAGCCGATACCGTTGGCCAATTGATTGCTAGCCTACCCGGAATACTGGACCCCATAGAAACAGACGTAACAACCATTTTAGCGGACAACCAAGTAGAATTTATTACGTTTTCTGATTGGCAACTACTGGATCAACACGAACAAACAGAAGGTCAAAAGCAAGGCCGCCCTCGTCGTAAAGAAACCAATGTTGCCAGCATGTTAATGGTAATTCGCGATGCCCGCTCAACGGCTACTGCCAAGGCCGAAGCACAAGCCAAACTGCCCGTTAAAGAGCACTATCGCAGCTGTACTTTGTGTGAAGCCATGTGTGGTGTGACCATTCAGTATCAAGGGGATAATATCATTGCCGTCTCTGGCGACGATAAAGACCAACACAGTTGGGGTCATATTTGCCCTAAAGGCTATTCACTGCAAGATTTGCACAACGACCCAGACCGTTTGAAAAAACCACTACGCAAAGTAGATGGCCAATGGTTAGAAGTAGAATGGGACGACGCACTGGATTATGCCGCTGAAGGCATTGCAAAGGTTCAAGCGCACTATGGTAACGATGCCGTTGGTGCCTATTGGGGCAATCCAGCTTCGCACAACTTAGGCTTGTTATTAACGACAAAAAAGTTACGCAAATCTCTGGGCAGTAGAAATATATTCACCGGAGCTTCCCTTGATCAAATGCCCCACCAGCTGTGCTCTTACTTAATGTTCGGACATGGCCAAATTTTCACTATTCCTGACATCGATCACACCGATTATATGCTGATGTTAGGCGCCAATCCGGCTGCATCTAACGGCAGCCTGATGTCGGCTGGGGACATTCTTAAACGCTTAGAAGGTATTCACGAGCGCGGTGGTAAGTTAGTTTTGGTAGACCCGCGTAAAAACGAAACCGCCCGATATGCCCAAGAGCATTATTTTATCCGGCCAGCCAGCGATGCTTTTTTCTTGATAGGTCTGATTCAACACATCATACAAAAAAAGCTGTATAAGCCAGGCAAACTGAAAGGCATGATGGATCACTGGGATGAATTATTAAAAACCTTTGAGCTATTCTCAATAACGGAAATTTCTGAACTATGCGGTATTCCACAGCCTGAAATTGAAAAAATTGCTGAAGATTTTGCCCGCGCTGACAAAGCGATTTGCTATGGCCGCATGGGAATTTCTACCCAAGCTTTTGGAGCTTTGAACCATTGGCTAATCAACATACTCAACATTCTAACCGGTAACCTTGACCGCCGCGGCGGTATGATGTTTACCAAACCGGCAATAGATTCTGCTATTAAACCTCATCAAGCCGGTAGCTTCGCCACCTATCACACTCGGGTACGAGGTTTACCAGAATTCAACCGAGAATTTCCGTCCACCGTCATTGCAGAAGAAATGACAACACCAGGAGAAGGTCAAATAAGAGGATTCATCTGCATGGCAGGTAACCCTGCGCTCTCTACACCTAATAGCCGTTTGTTAGAAGAAGGCCTCAGTGAATTAGACTTCATGGTATCTGTTGATTTTTATCTAAATGAAACCTCACGTCACGCCGATATTATTTTACCGCCTACCGGCCCCCTAGAGCATGAGCAATATGACTTGGTATTTAATTTACTCTCCGTGCATAACGTGGCCAAGTTTTCCGAAGCACTATTTACCCACGATCATAGCCGTTTATCTGATTGGGAAATTTCCAATGGGTTAATTGAACGATTAGATAGCATTAAAATGGGCAAGCCCGCTAAATCTCAAGCAATAACACCGATTGAAATATTGGACTACGCACTGAAAAATGGTCCCTATGCTGACAGTTTCAATGAATACCAGGGCAACGAAGTTATCCACCATGAAGAAGGTTTAAGCCTAGAGAAACTAAAAGAGTTTCCACATGGTTTAAACCTTGGCCCACTGCAAGCTTGTCTGCCTGAATTCTTATTTACAGAAGATAAGAAGATTCACATGATGCCAGACTTATACCTAAAAGACCTAGAGCGCTTAAAAGACTTCGCCAATGATTTGAAAAATCAAACACAATTAAACCTCATAGGCCGTCGTGATTTACGCTCTAATAATTCCTGGATGCATAACAGTCACCGTTTAGTAAAAGGAAAAGATCGTTGTGGTTTATTCATGCACCCGATTGACGCTAAAAAACACAACTTACAAAATGGAAACAAAGCGAAAATCTCTTCACGCGTTGGTCAATTACACGTAGAAGTAGAAATAACCGAAACGGTGATGCCAGGATCCGTTTGTTTACCGCACGGTTGGGGCCACAATCTTGAAGGGGTTGAGCTTAGCGTCGCCAAAACCAATCCAGGTATCAATAAGAACATTCTAACCGATGACAAACTGGTGGATGAACTTTCCGGTAATGCGGTATTAAATGGTATTCCCGTTGTGGTTGAAGCTCTGTAACGGTATTCGGTCATTAAATGAGTAAGATATCACCTGATAGCTGTCACAAAGTAGGATACCAAACAATCGTGTGCTACCCAGGTATTAGAACTGACACACACTCTTAAATCGTTGAATGATTGGATCAAGATAGGGTTAAGCGATTCGTTGTGCAGCAACTATCAGCGGCGTAAGAATAACGAATTTAATCGCCACCTGTTAACAGAGTCCTTTAATAATTCGCTGTAAATTTTGAATGACAATAAAAATAGTATTTAAAACACATTTGACAGGGACAAAAAATGACGACAAACCAAATGATCAACAATCAAGGTGCGGTTCAGGCCAATAACGCCTGGCGCGTAATGATCATTCTTTTCCTAGTGAATTTGCTTAATTTTTTTGATCGCACGATCCCTGCGGTTGTCTTTGAGCCGATCAGGCTGGAATTTTCCCTTAGCGATGTCCAACTTGGCATCCTCAGTGCCGCCTTTACTTTGGTCTATGCATTTGCAGGTATTCCTCTGGGCCGCCTATCGGATACCAAATCGCGAAAGAAGGTTCTCGCCTCCGGCCTGGTGGTCTGGAGTGGGCTGACCGCCGCTACCGGGGCAGCTTGGAATTATACCTCCCTGCTTCTGATCCGCATTGGCGTCGGAATCGGTGAGGCCAGTTGTGCTCCCGCGGCAACTTCAATAATTGGCGATTTATTTCCCTCTAATAAACGTGCTCGTGCGATGGGTATTTATATGCTGGGTCTGCCGATTGGATTAATCTTGGCGTTTTTCACGGTCGGTGCAATGGTCAAAGCCTTCGATAATAGCTGGCGAGCGCCCTTTTTGCTTGCGGCAATACCGGGATTTATACTGGCACTTTTCGTGTTGTTCATTCGCGAACCAAAGCGTGGAGCCGCTGAGGTCGTAGCAGTCTCCGAAGACCCAATTAAGCAACCCATCAAGAAGATCCTCCAGATCAAGACCATGTGGTGGATCATCGCATCGGGTATAATGGTCCAAATGGCAGGTTATTCGGGGAGCGGCTTCATGGTGGTTCTGCTGCAAAGATTTTTTGAACTACCACTCGAAGAAGCAGCGGTGATCACCGGCGGAATTGTCGGCGTTACGGGACTGCTGGCTTTGACACTGGGCGCGCAGATTGCAGACCACCTCCACCAAAAAAGTGAAACCGGCCGATTAAACTATGGCGCTATATCTTTGATTCTAGCGGCCGTCCTAACCACATTCTCCCTGCAACAGGATAACACCGCATTGACCGCTTTCGCTGTTCTGTTCGGTCTGGGATGGCTACTTTATTATAACTATTTCACGACTATTTACCCGGCCTTGCACGACGTCGTCGAACCCCGTTTGCGAGGCACCGCGATGGCCATCTATTTCGCGGGTCAATATCTTCTAGGTGGGGCAATTGGACCGGTAGTGGTCGGTTATCTATCCGACACATTTTCTCTGGCTGCGATGGAGTCCGCCGGTGCCACCGAAATGACAGAGCAATTCAAGGCTGTCGGTCTTCACGATGCAATGTATCTGGTCCCCGTCTCGTTGCTTATGACAGGGGTTTTTATTTTCTTCGCGGCGCGGACCTATCACAAGGATCATCTGGCGATGATCGATCAAATGAAAACAAACAGTGCATCAGCTTAATCCTAAATAACTCGGTTGAATCGTAGCGAGGGCGCTTAAGGTGCGGAATGGCTTTAATTCGATTACGCCCTGTTCTTATGACTGCATTAGTGGCGAGCTTGGGTTTTGTGCCTATGGCATTGAATACGGGTACTGGGGCTGAAGTGCAACGGTCATTGGCCACTGTGGTGATTGGTGGGGTTATTTCTTCGACTCTTTTGACTTTGTTTGTATTGCCTATCTTGTATGGGTTGTTGCATAAAAAAGATAAGATTAAAACTGAGGAGGTTTAGGTTTTTTACTGTCATTAATTAAGTAGCAATTAAAACGCTGACTTGTTTCTTTTAATTTAAGGAACGGTTGGCGTTTTTTATTGGGCTTGAGAGGGGAATGAAATAGTGGCTAGATTTTTTCTTTTGAAGGGGTGACCCCTTGTGGCCTTTGGTCATTACATCGTTTGTGCATCCTGCCCCCACGATGTTAGTACATCCTTGTACGTCATATTCGATTGGTCTTTTGCAATAAAGGCCACAAAAAGTCGCGATTTATTATCGTGACAGATTTTAAGTCTGTTGATAAAAGGAAAGGGAAAAACGTAAGGCTTGGCGCAAGCGTCCTCCTACAATGTTTAATAAATTCCCATGGGCTCTCAAATCAATTGTGCTCGAACCAGGGTCAGAGACACTTTTAGTCAACCTTGCCTAAGGTTATGGTTGTTAAAAGCGTCTCTGATCCCGTTTATCCCTGCTTAGTGCCTAGACTACCATTCTTTGCTAATTTTGAAGTGATAAGAATCTGTTGACCAGATACGATATTTACCACCCTCGAAGGTGCCTGTCTTGCGCGATTCCGTTGAGACCATTTCAGGGGACGCGATATGCCAGTTGTGGTACCAACCATCTTCGCCCTGCCCCATCGAAACGTTGAACGAGTCGCCGTTGATTGACAAGATTCCATTGAAGGCAAAGTGGAGTTTCTTCGGAACGTTCTTTCCACCACGACTGTGAAACATCTTTGTAGTATCGCCATTCACTGTGTCGTTGTACCACTCAGCTGGTTCTTTGTTATTTTTTCTTCCTGCGCCTACATCAATAGTGAGCTTTGAGCCGTTGTTGCTACTTGTCGTTTCAACACCTCCCCAGGGTTGCCCATCCGTGATCGAATACTGGTTACCATAAGCAAATTCGATCGATTCGATGCCATCCTTACCCTCGAAGATAATATCGTTGTTATGCTCCTTGGTCGCTGGGATCTCTAGCTTACCTTTCTTATTTCTCAATATCGCTTCACCCAAGCCCTCAGAATCGCCGGTAAAGACGCCAACAGGAATGCCATGCTTCTCCTTCATTATCGTCAGCTGTATTACGCCCTCTTCAAAATCAATTGTCTCTAAATCAAACCAACATTCTCCTTCTAGATTTTTTGGAACATCAGTGAAGGTACCAAACATTTCCGATGTGTCAGCATCAAAATCGTCGCCGAAACCATCGGAACTCAAACGCAAAGTCGGCTGAGTGACATCGTCATACACGAAAACGCAACCCAAACTGTAAAACAAGAATCCTCCCATACCAAGAAGGCCTTCCGCAGGGTACTCGCCTATGAAATCCTTGCCTTCCTTCTTTTTTATTTTTACTGCTGTCTTTTCATCTTTTGTTAACTCTGCTGTTGTCATTTCAACTTCCCTATATAGTTATTTTGACTACTCATGAGGCTTTTCGTCTTCCGCCCCGCTTTTAAACTGTGCGGATCAGTTAGCAAAATTTTACCTTTCTAACCTTACTGTACTTTTTCTAGCAGTTACTTAGAAACCTACGAATTGAAACAAGCTAGGCTCAATTCTGTATTCTCTAGCCACAGGTGTAATTAGTGAGATCGAGATGGTGCTGGCTTTTGCCACTTTTGTTTTTGCATTGAAAATACTTGTACCCATAAGTTTCCGTACTGCCATGCTCTTTGGCTTTGCATTTAACATCATTCTTAGAAAAACCGACATGGGACGGTACTAGGCCGTCAGCGTTTGGTGCAGTACACAGCAGGTGGAGGTCAACTTCCTCTTTGGGGCCGAGCTTAAATTCATAACCATTTGTTGTGTTATCGTTGGGAAACGCTTCACTGGGCCCGCTAACAAAAAAAGTATATTGCCCACAATTGTTTTCACCTCCCGTACAGTCAGGTGCTGAGCAATAATAATTTGAAGGCCCTGTACATTTTATTGTATAAGTCCCAATGTTTTGGTCACTGGCATAGACAAGGCCCGACAGCGACATCAGCAGAAAAGCGACCATCGGGAATGCAGTCGTCATGATTCTATAATTTGCATTAGCTAACATATTAATTTCCTTATAAATATAATTTTCACAATAGTAATTGCTGGATCAACTACCATCCCATGTGGGAAAACATGAAATCACATGAGGAGAAGGCTAATGGGAGCCTACAACAAAACCCACAAATATTATTGTGCCATCAATCTACACACCTAAATGATGTACGTCTTCCTTATAAAAAATAAAGGTAACATCCTTATTCATAAGAATATATCGACAAAATGGCGATGCATCTCTGTGCCTAATTAATAAGTACTACAAAGGGTATTGTTGTTGGTGTTGAGTGCATGTTCAGCTGGTATTGGCTTACCGAACTCTGTGAAACACAGGATATTGAGTTTGTTCTCGGTCATGCTTATTACATAAAATGGATACATGGCGGCAAAGCTAAGAATTGACCCTCTACTCTGTGCAATGGCCTTGGTGATTGGCGGGATTATTTCTGCGACTCTTTTGGTTTTGTTTGTATTGCCAATTATTTATGGCTTGCTGCATAAGAAGGATAAGGTTAAAACTGAGGAGGTTTAGGTTTTTCTTTGACTGATATTAGTTGAACAGCAATTAAAACGCTGACTTGTTTCTTTTATTTGAGGGGACGGTTGGCGTTTTTTAATTGAGTTTGAGAGGGGAATTACATAGTGGCTAGATTTTTTCTTTGAAGGGGTGACCCCTTCCACCCCCATTGCTCCCCTTGTGGCCTTTGGTCATTTATAAATTCAATTGGGCTTTTGCAATAAAGGCCACAAAAAGTCGCGACTTGTTATCGTGACGGGTTTTGATTCTGTTGATAAAAGATAAAGGCAAGACGCAAGACTTGACCATCACGCCTTGTTTGACCCTCACGCCTTGTTAAGAGCGTAGCGAGTAACTTTTCAGAGTGCTTGGCCTTGCTATACAACTTAACTCTTGCGCCCATAAATGGGGATGATTTTATCTAAATACTTTCTTAACCTTAAACAATGTTGATAGTAAGTAAAAATATCAGCACCGTCATTTTGGAAAGGTGAGCCTGGTTTATGGCCTTGCTTTATTGCAGCTTGATAGTGAGGAAGCATCATATAATAGCTACATTCTGCAATATCAGTAACTATTTCAATTAACTCAGCCTCTAGTAAGTACTTTGAGTTTTTAATTCTTTCTAGTTTTATTAAGTCCAGCTCTTGAAGTGAGCTAAAGAACCCATACCAATTGCCTATGTGCCTTGTGAGTTTACCTTTCTGATAAAGAGAAATATTTTCTTGGTATGGGTCGAGATTGGAAACAACTTGGGCTATATCGTCTCTTGATAACAATTTATAATCATATGAAACATCTTTGGCATCAAAAACGACGCTGATAACATTTCTGCTAGATGCAACTAGTCCCTCACACCACTCAATAACATAAGGAATCAGAGAAGCCTTTTCCTTAGTTTCTTTATAATGTACAACTATGAGATAAAAAATATAGCTTGCGACAACGGATAGCAATATACCTTCAACCATCACCCCTAATTCATGTCCATACTCAAAAATTTCTGGAATAGAATTTAAGAGGGTAACCTTAAGAATAAGAAACCCAAGAGAAAATAGAGATAATATTGTCAAAGCTCTCGGCAGTGTTTTTATGTAAATTTTTAGCATGATTTTTGATAGTTGTATAACAGTTTTATTCATGCGCAAGCACGTATATTTAAAATAAGAGTGCCATTGGGGTCACCCATTAGGTTTTCTCCGTCAAGCGACCGTTTAAATTTCTCCCAATGAATCGGGTGTCGTTATATATTGAGTTAATAAATGTGTACGCACCCGTTACTTCAATAGTTGTCATCGCGAATTAACAGCGTCAACAGTCACCCATCAGGATCAAGCGATTAAAATCGCCCTGGCTTTCGCCCCAGAAAATCGTCGGTTTAGTACACTGTCCAAAATACTTGTTACAGATCTATGGCTTGCTTTCACATCCAACCCCTTAGTCGGCTCAGTGTGGTAGCGTACATTTATACTCAATTTAAAATGAATGGCTCGGGCCAATCAGGTCTATTGGTTATTGGCCAACCCCTCGGCTGGTTAACCGAGCCACTCAAACCCTTCCAAAGATTTTGTTCTCATCAAAAGGTACGCCCTGTTTTATAATGTAATAACAAGCCCTAGATAATTTGTGTGCTAACGCTTTTAGTGCGATCACATTATTTGTTTTACGCTTCTTACATTCATAAAATTTCTTGGCTTTTACATTGTATCGAATGGC
This sequence comes from uncultured Bermanella sp., assembly GCA_913058575.1. Taxonomy (GTDB): domain Bacteria; phylum Pseudomonadota; class Gammaproteobacteria; order Pseudomonadales; family Oceanobacteraceae; genus Bermanella. The sequence goes on along the minus strand of CAJXRF010000010.1, from coordinate 3,192 downwards.
AAAATTGGCTGCCTCAATAAAGGCCCATGCCAAATACTTGTTGCCATTTTTTCTATTTCCTACGCCTTTCTTTTTACCGTTACTAGATTTACAGCTATCAACGCAGCGGCAGTATGAAGCGTAATTTCCTGGACTATTAAAGCGATTGATATCACCTGTTTCTAATAAGATGGTTTCGGCAAGTACATCACCAATGCCATTAGTGGTTTTTAAAAGGTTAAATTCACTACATTCTTTTACTTGGCTCATGATACTTTTTTCAAGCAGTTTAATTTGAACCTTTAGAGCTTTACTCATGTTCAAATTAGCCTTCATAGCCAACTGTACATTTAAATCCCCCACAACCGGCAAACGAAACAACTTAGAATTTATTTTATTACAGCTTAGATGCAGTCCTGTTTGACGCTGATACTGAGTGTTTAAACTGTTTATATAACGGGTTCTATCTTGCACTAAACGCATTCTTCGGCGTAATAAATCCCTTAGTCCACGCTGTTCTACTGGGTAAATATAGCCTGTTGGTAAAATACCAAGCCGCATAAGATGAGCGAGGAAAAAGGCATCGTATTTATCATCTGTCCGTTTAAGCCCTTCATATTGAATAACCTTTGCGGTATTCACTAGCTGTGCCTCAAATCCAGCTTCCATAAGGGCATCGGCTAGCCAATACCAATTAAAAGTAGACTCTATAGCAATAGCCTTTAATCGCCGCTTAAAAGGCTTTAGAGCCTGAATAGTTAAATTCGCATCGTTATCAAACTTGCCTTCAAATAAGCGTTTATCATTTCCGTCAATCACGCAAAGGTAATGGTTATTTGAATGTAAATCGATTGCAGCATAAAGTGTCATAGTGGTCTCCAGTTTTGTTAGGTTGCACTAATCAATTTAGTCCGTTTACGGACACTGGGGGCTTACCTATATGATTATCAGGTCTTGTTTTGTGCGCCAATGGCAAACGGCAAGACTTGACCCTCTACTCTCCGCCACTAGACCCATTGGATTGGCTATAACTGATCCTAGCCAAAACTGAATTTGGGTAAAAAACCAAGCGAGGAGAAAAGGTCCTATAAGTACCGTAGGAATTAACACCTTATTTGAAAGTAAGAACACTTTATTCATTAGGCCCTATAACGTCTCAAACACCGGCGCAGCTATGCTGCGTCCGAGTGCTTTGACTTGTTAAGCGCATTGCAAAATTAACGCTTGCGCATTTCCTAGTAGCTCTTCCAAGTTGTCATTCCAGATATCCTCGTTCTTCATCGCACCCAGAAGCTCACTAAAGCTTGCATCTGTAAGTGCTACAGTTGCCGTTGTTGCAGCATAAATTGCTTTCGGCTGAGATTCTAAAAGAATACCCTCAACAAGGTTGATTAGTCTGTTTCTTGACTGGGTCCTTCCATTAGATTTATAGATGGAATATCTTTCCCAAGCAATTTCAATAGAATCAGCTATCTGGCTTCCGATTTCAAACCGCTTTAGAACAAGTCTCTCTTGATTGTTTAGGCCAACCACATCAATACTATCTTTTCCTAATTGAGTTAAACCCCGCATACGAAACATTCTGATCGCTAAATGCTCTTTGGGGTCTTGAATGTACGGATTTAATATCGGTTCCGCTATTACGTCGTGAGTACTTTTCGCGCCGTTACATTTCTTACATGATGGCAGAAGGTTTTCCCAAATCACAACTTTTTCTGGGTTATGTTTTTTGTCTTCGAAGTGCTCAACTTCCATGTACTTACTTTCCTCAGTTAGGTCGCATTCACAATAAGAGCACTTGCCGTGACTGGAATTAAGTAGTGGCGTTTTAATGGATTCGGTATTCCATACAGACGTACCATTATTTTTAAACTCTTCAACTAACTCATCAATTTTATCGTCAGTTAGAAAGTCAGGTTTAGGGGCTCTACTCAGCTTGATCATGATTCACCCTTAACTGCTGCTAACTGGAACTTAAGCAACTTTCTTAGATGGTTTTCAGGGTGGAGCAATAGCTCAAGTTCTTGATATATCCTCTTTGATTTTTCATAGTCATCGCTATCAATGGCAGACTCAAAATCTGACATTAATTTATAATAGCTCTCAGTACGGGTGTCCGACATACCCATAACATCGACAAGAATTTCTTCAACTGTCCAGCCTTGATAACCATATTTGGTGCCTGACAAATCTCTACGAAATACCTGCCCGTTATCTGAAGCAAGCGCAATGATTTCATTGGGGTTTGCACCTTGTAGAATGTGAGGGCTGTGAGTTGCGGTAATAAATTGCGCCTTAGGAAAAACTTGCACTAATATCTTAGCGATTTTCCCTTGCCATTCCGGATGTAAATGAAGCTCTAATTCATCAATAAGAATTACACCATCGAAATCATCTGCATTGATACAAGGCTCTTTAAATCTCAGCTCAATATCTTTTATTATCCCGAATATTATTGATAGGCAAGATTTAAACCCTGATGATAAATATTCATAATATATTTCGCCATTAGGTGTATGAATCATGATTTCATTGGAAGATGCTAAAACTTTACTAAAAGAAAATTCGTCATTTAAGAGTGAAAAGCTTTTCTTAGCTAACTCGAGGTTATTGAGTTGCTGCTCAGTTAACGCACCTTCGTGAACCGAATATAAATATCTATTAACGAACCAGTTCTTAACTTCGTTGACATTAACCCCATTCATCGCTTCCTGATACGAAGTGTCTCTATTTTTATCAACGTCTTTACCTACTGCATTTAACGGCTGGTATTGAAAAGTTCTAGTAACTTTTAAAGAAAGAAGTTTCGAAGAGTGATCTAGTAAGCCATTTATTCGTGACGGTTTGTTTGGGTCAAAGTCAGTTATGGATATGTTTGATGGTGTGTCTACACCATCAATTTCAACAATAGCTTTAAAGCTGCCCTGTTCGGAGGATACATTCCTTTTTAGTATGTTAGTCCTGTTAAAAGAAAATGAATGTGCGACGCATTCAAGTAGAGTTGTCTTACCAATTCCATTTGGACCACATATAAAATTCATATTTTCATTGAAATCAATATCAAGGCTTCCAATACCACCTATCCCTCTAATTTCGATTGATTTCACCTTCATGATAACTCCCTAACTTTAGTAACTTATTACAACGATGTGAGCGCTTAACGCCCGCAACACTGGATTGGGTGTGTTGGCGGCTTTTTTGCGGCACGCGAAA
>CAJXRF010000009.1 GCA_913058575.1 uncultured Bermanella sp. | reverse complement strand
ACATATGGCTGCATTAGCAGCTTAGGCTTTGATGCACTTCAAGGTTGAATCCGCGGGTATTAAAATGACGTTTTCTAATTCTAAATATTTTAAATTTACAACATGGCTTAATCCATATAAATGGGTAGCCTCTACCTTTGCTGTTAGCTTTAGTTTGCTTTTAGCCAGTAGCGCCATGGCTGATACCCCGTATGAAAAACAATACAAAACCATTCTAGGGCAAAAGATGGCTTACATAGATGAAGGCCAAGGTCGCCCAGTGGTGTTTCTTCATGGCAACCCTACCTCATCTTATTTATGGCGTAATATTATTCCCTATGTTTCAAAAAACTACCGTGCTATTGCCCCAGACTTAATGGGCATGGGGGACAGTGCTAAACCTGATTTAAAATACAACTACAATGATCAAGCCAAATATTTACACGGCTTTTTAGATTCCCTAAATTTAAAAGACGCCATCTTAGTGGTACACGATTGGGGCTCGGCCTTAGGTTTTCATTATGCCCGTACTCGTTCAGAGCGTATTTCGGCCATTGCTTTTATGGAAGCCACCTTGCCGCCCTATTTCCCAATGCCTTCACTTGAAGCCATGGGCCCCTCGGCAGATTTTTTGAAAAATGTACGTACCCAGGGCGTGGGTGAAGAGATGATCATGAAAAACAATATTTTGATTGATCAGTTTCTGCGTTACAGCAACCAAGAGAAGCCCATGAGTGACAATGTCATTGCTCAGTACAATCGCTATTATTCAAATGAAAAAAGCCGCCAGCCTTTATTGCAATGGTTAAGAGAAATTCCTATTGGCGGCCAGCCTGCCAATGTCCATGAAATAGGCCTTAAAAATAACCAATGGATTATTGAAAGCGAAATTCCAAAGTTATTGTTTTATGTGACACCTGGAGTATTGGTACCCGAGGCCACCGTGAAATACATGGAAGACAATGCCAAAAACATTAAAACCATAGGTTTGGGGCCAGCGGGACACTTTATGCAGGAAGTGTATGCCGATGAAATTGGCAAGGGTTTGGCTGAATGGTTACAGAGCATTAACAGTAAAAAACTATTAACCAATAATTAACCGTTTTGGTTAATCATTCTAGTGAATAACATTAAATAAAAAGGGCAGCTTTTAGAGCTGCCCTTTTGGGTTTGATTATTAAATGCCTATTAACCAGTAGCCAAAAGCCAAAAGCCAACAGCCAACAGCCAACAGCCAACAGCCAACAGCCAACAAATAAGTTAACTCACCGTTTGATAATAATTCACGCCGTTATCATCCATAGTGACACTCAGTTCACCACGGGCCACTAGGCAATTAAGGTGGGCAAGGCTTTCGCCGGTGGCCATCAATAAATTGTTACGATCAATCTTGGCCCTGAACAAAATAGGGAATACATCAATGGCACGCTTAGGCGTTATGCATTCCACTTTCAGTTTTTCCATGTCGGATTCGTGTTCGTTAATTAAGCCCTTTAAACGTTCATGGGCACCCTTAAAAGGGCGGCCATGGGACGGCAACACTAAAACATCTTCAGGCAATTCATCAATGAGTTTTTGGCAGGAGTCTAACCAGTCTTGCAATGGGTTTTCATAAGGCTCGGTGGCGCGCAGGCTCACGTTGGATGAAATAGTGGGGAGTATTTGATCCCCAGATATAATTACGTTTAATGCTTCACAATAAAAACAAGCGTGCTCGGTGGAGTGCCCCGAGCCCACAATCACCCGCCATTGATGATTGCCTATTTTCACTACTTGTCCATCGACTAAGCGGCGGTAACTATGGGGCAGGCCCCGTACAAATTTTCCAAAGCCGCCAAACTGGCCTATGTAATTTTCAATTTGTTCTTCATCAAATCCCGCCGCCTTATAAAAATCCACCGCTTCTTGTGGGGCTTCTTTATGAGAGTAATCCAGCAAGTGGCGGCAAGTAAGGTATTCACTGCGGGTAATAGAAAGCTCAGCTTTACAGGTGCGGGCCAACCAACCCGCTAAACCAATATGGTCGGGGTGCATATGGGTTATATAAATATCTTTAACCGGCTTATGGCTGCAATATTTATTGTGTATGGCCTGCCATAGCTCGATGGTGTCATCACTGGCCAGTCCAGTATCCACGATAGACCAATCGTCATCCCCTTCTATGGCCCACAGGTTAATGTGGTTCAAACTGAACGGCAGTGGCATGCGCAGCCAGTTAATCCCCTCGGCCACTTTCACTAATTCCCCCGCTTGGGGCTTTTCTTCAAACGGGTAGCTTAAGTTGGCATCACGCCTAGGTTGATTGGCTTCTGGCACTGAATATCCCCACGCAGTTAAGAGATCAGGTTTTTGTTAGCAGTGATTGTAGCGGCTAATGAAGGGTGGAGGTAGATAACTGGTAGAAAAGACTATTCCAAGCTATCGGCTAATTTGAAACAGATGCTACTTGATTGTTTTTGTCATTGATAATGACATTTAATTTAGAGCACTCGCAATTAATCGCCATTACCCTGATTAATAGGATAAGTGTTATTGCTAGAGGTTTACATTCGCTGGGGCCGAATTTACCTGATAAAATACATATGAAACAGCTCAATATTAAGACATTAAAAATTTAGTAGTATCATTGGAGAATATTTATTCATATAAGGGAAAATATGAGTTTAATAGTTAAAACCTTTATCACTGTATTTTTAATTATATTAGTTACCGCTATGGCTTCTGCTTCTGAGGCTGACTGGAAAATCTGCAGTTATAATGCATTAAACGCTCAAGAGTTTGGCCATGCTATTGATCTATACTACTTAGAAACAGGCATGTTACCGCCTTCTCAAAGCAGTATTCCTAAACTTCTTGTCGGGCGATATTTAAAGAAGCTTCCTGTTGACTCTTGGGGGAACCATTACATTTATAATAAGAAGTCAGATACAGAGTATGAATTAAAATCTTATGGGAAGAATGGCAAGCCAGGTGGCGAAGGATACCATGCAGATTTTTCAATTAGTGATGATAAAGAAGCCTATATTAAAGGTTGCAAGTCGTTTTTTTGGTGGGTACCAAGCCCGCCATAGTATTTTAAATCATAGAATTAACATTTAGACAGTAGCCATTATCACCATGAAGACCTACCGATGGACATGCAATGCCTGCGATACGGGCAATGATTCAAATGCTACCAAGTGTAAACAGTGTGGCTGCCCTGCCAATGCCAGTGGCGAAGATATTGAGAAGCACAAAGACCCTGAAGGCTTTCACAAGAAAAAAGCTAAAGAAGGAGCGAGTGTAGACTTCTACAAAAACCTCACCTTTTTAACATTGGGTATTCCAATGGCAGCAGGCGCATGTATTGTTAGTGGTAGTTTAGAATTCATTGCCGCATTCATATTTTTAGTGTTTTGTCTAATCATAATGAACATTGAATTATTGATATACCTGTGGAGGAATAGCTGGGCGAAAAAAACACTGGCAGTATTTTTTAGTGCCTATTCCCTTTTATTTGTATTCAGGCTAATTTTTATTGATGAAAATAGTAATGGAGTTTACTGGGTGGTTTTAGTCATGCTGGGACTTATGGCTATTCAATATTTTTATTTTTTTGTAAGCGAACGGGGCAAACAGTTATTTAACGATTTTTTTGAAAGTCACCACAAATAAAAGAAAGGTCATTAACCTGCCTGCTCAGCCTGAAGTTTCTCATTCATGGCTTTCATTAGCGCAGCATTTAAAATGGCCAATTCATCTTGGAGCATTTTCTCTTGCTCCTCAAATCCATCTTTACCGGACAAGGTTTCTAACTGCTCTTTAACTTGCTAGCTAGTTGAAATATTCAACACTTGGCTATCGTCGTAACTCTTAATCCTCTTTTTAAATAACCCCTTCTCTTCTTCTGTTAGAGTATTAAACGAAATAGCGAAAGTATATTGGTCATAGTCACGTTGGCTATTTTTTAGATTATTTCCTGCTATAGATAGCCATACTGCAGCTTCCAAATGACTCTTTTTAACAAAAGCATCTCCAGTAAAGCAGCGATAGGCGTAAATCCTCTGTGCTTTTAGGTCGCCCTCTTCTGCTTTTCTAATTAGGTTAGCTGTTATTAAAGCTAATTCGTCGGCCAGATCTCCTTTAAGCTTTTTAGCTTTAATCAAATCTGAATCAGACATAGATTTTTTTATTATTTTTACGTTACCTTTCATGCTTTTATAATGAGCATACGAATTCATAAAGCTGATTTCATACCATGCATAGGACTGTATTAAATCTTCTTTCTCTCCATATCCTGCCCCATACGCTTGTGCTAGCGCACTGTGGGAACTTGAATAGCCTAGCATCGCAGCTTCTGTCATTATTTCATAATATCTTTGAGAGTCTTTCTTTACACCCTTCCCTATTCGATACAGTGCAGCTAAAACACTTATATCTTGAGCATGCCCGTACTTTACATTTTCTTTAATTATTTTTATGGCCGAATCTTGATTCTTAACTACGCCATATCCCGTACGATAAAGACTGGATAGTTTTCGTTTGGCGGGTAAAAAGTTATTTTTTGATGATGAAATCATCCACTGACCAATACCTCTTCCTTGATTTGAATAGACTAAACTACCTCCATAAAGGTATTGGGCTGCCGGATTACCATCTTTTGCAAATGGGTATAACCGTTTAGCGGCCATTGCCATGTCATTCTTAGCTTGCTCTTTATTCCTTGACCAGTATCGCGTAGAAGCATCATGATAGTCGTGCATTGCCATCAAGAAGTTTTCATCATTCATTGACCACGCCCCTCCTTTTTGATTAGCCTGATTCGCACAGCCAAACATAAAAATTAAAGTAGTGATTAAAAGTATTTTATTCATATAGATTAATAATATTCAGAGTTAATTTTAATGGTTTCAATCTTTAATTACTAAACTCATTACGCCCCGGCAACACCATATTCAGCAATAAAGCCACTAAAGACCCAGTGGTAATCCCCGAAGTAAACACCACTTTTATAAATTCCGGCAAGTTAGCAAACAACTCAGGGCGTATGGTCACCGCCATGCCTGCACCAATGCCCATGGCGATAATGGTGCCGTTACGGCGGCTGTGTTCGGTTTTAGATAATATATTCACCCCTGCGGTAATGATCATGGCAAACATCACAAGACCTGCCCCGCCTAATACAGGGGATGGAATCATCACCACCAGCGCGCCGATCACAGGAAACAAACCCGCCACTACCAACATCATTCCGGTAATGGCCACCACATGGCGGCTGGCCACGCCGGTCATGCCTACTATGCCGACATTTTGTGAAAACGACGATAAAGGTGTGGTAGAAAAAATCGAAGCCAAAGCCGAGCCCATCCCTTCAGCCAGAATGCCACGGGATAATTTTTTACCGGTTAATTTCGTATTGGTGATACCCGATAACGCTAAGAAATCCCCAGTGGTTTCAATGATGGTTACCAAGTAAGCGATACACATACCTATGATGCCGCCTATGGGAAAGGTCATGCCAAAATGCAGTGGGCTGGGCAGTGCCACCCAGCTTGCTTGTTGTACGGGTGTGAAATCCACCAACCCCAACGCCATGCAAACCATTAGACCAATGACAATGCCGGTAATCACCGCCGAGGCCGACAAGATACCGCGCCCCCAGTGGGACAACACCAGCACCAATACCAATACAAATAAGCCAATTAATAAATTACTGTTATTACCATAACCTGCTTGCCCCACTTGGCCGCCCCCTATCCAATCCACCGCCACGGGAATAAGCGATAAACCAATTAGCGTCACCACAGTGCCGGTCACGATGGGCGGGAATAATTTTCGTATCATGGGCATAAAAAAACTGCCCACAATCATCACTAGCGAGGCCACCAGGGCCGAGCCCAATATTCCCGCCACGCCGTGCTCTAATCCAATGGCAATAGACACCCCCACAAAGGTAAAGCTGGTGCCCATAACGGTGGGTAGGCGAATGCCAAAATCCCCCACCCCCTTGCATTGAATAATGGTCACCACACCACTCACTAACATGGCGGCGTTCACCAGCACCACCATGTCTGACGTGGATAAACCTAACACCCCGCCCACCACTAAGGGCACGGCAATAATGGCGCCCAGCGCGGCTAATAGGTGCTGCGCTGCCAATAAAGTAGAGGTGGCCAACGGCGGCTTTTGTTCCACTTTGTAAAAAAGTTTCATGGGGTGTCCTAGGTACGTATTCTGTTTGGCGCGGGCCAGTGATCGATATGAATTGCCACTGAAAGAAAACCCGTATAGGCATGTTAACAAATGCCAAAGGTGATCACATGGTTTAAAAGAGACCCTTAATAGCAGCACTTAAAAACTGTGCAAATACTGGCTCATTACCATCCCTGGTAGCCCAATTGCCGTTCGTCCTGAACGCAAAAAAGCCCAAGCTATTTTCATAACTTGGGCTGAAGGGTTAGCTTAAGCTGTCTTAGCTAACAAGAGTGGCTAGATAGAGTGACTAACAATCCTTATTAGCAAAGGGGTTAACACAAGGTCTTAGCAAAAGCAGTTAACCTAAATAATACAAATTTACGCAGTTTTTTCGGCAGACTCAGACTCCTCTTCAGCATCATCCATGGCTTCCACTTCACGACCTGGCAATAACAAATTCAAGAACAAGGCCACCAAAGAACCCGTGGTGATGCCCGATGCCAAAATCACTTTTAAGAATTCAGGCAAGTTAGCCAACAATTCAGGGCGAACCGTGACCGCCATGCCAGCGCCCACACCCACAGCCACAATAATACCGTTACGCTTGCTGTGTTCAGTTTTAGACAAAATGTTAACGCCTGCTGTAATGATCATGGCAAACATCACCAGACCCGCGCCGCCCAATACAGGCAATGGAATAATCACCACCAGCGCACCCAATATTGGGAACAAACCGGCAAGCACTAACATGGCGCCGGTAATGGCCACCACGTAACGACTGGCCACTCCTGTCATGCCCACAATGCCCACGTTCTGCGAGAACGAAGAGAATGGCGTAGTAGAGAAAATGGATGCCAAAGCCGAACCCAGACCGTCGGCCAAGATACCACGGGATAGTTTCTTACCGGTTAACTTGGTTTTGGTCACATCTGAAAGGGCTAAAAAGTCACCTGTTGATTCAATAATGGTCACAAGATACGCGATAGACATACCAATGATGCCACTAATAGGAAAAGATAAACCAAAATGCAATGGGCTAGGTAAGGCCACTAAAGCGGCTTGCTCTACTGGTGTAAAGTCAACAATGCCCATGATGGCACATACGATAAAGCCCACGATCATGCCGATTACGACAGCTGACGCACCAAAGATGCCTTTACCAAATTGAGATAACACCACCACCAAGGCCAATACAAACAAACCAATCATTAGGTTGGTAATAGAGGCATAACCTTCAGTGCCCACTTGACCACCAGCAATCCAATCAACCGCCACAGGAATTAACGACAAACCGATTAGGGTTACTACGGTACCGGTAACAATAGGTGGGAAGAGTTTACGAATAACAGGCATAAAGAAACTGCCCACTATCATGACAAGGGAGGCCACTAAGGCCGAGCCCAGTATGCCGGCCACGCCATGCTCAAACCCTATGGCGATAGACACCCCCACAAAGGTAAAGCTGGTGCCCATTACGACGGGTAAACGAATACCAACAGGGCCAGCGCCGCGACATTGAATGATGGTGACCACACCTGAAATCAGCATGGCCGCGTTCACTAACACCACCATATCTTCGGTGGATAAACCTAATACACCACCTACCACTAAAGGTACGGCAATGATCGCGCCTAACGCCGCCAGCAAGTGCTGGGCCGCCAGTAAGATAGACGTGCCAACGGGTGGCTTGTCTTCAACTTTATACAAGAGTTCCATAGAACCCCCCTTCTTTTATTTTATTGTTTAACCAGGCCCTGACCGGATGCACCGTGCCTTGAGACTGATTGGTTGCCCACGAAAACGGTTAAAATCAGCAACCGGATGCACCGTGTTGCCGTTTTTTAACACACTGCAGCATGCTGCAGTTTCAGGAGTAAAGTATCGCGGAAAGCTTTACTCGCTGTTTTATAGGGCCTAAAGCCCTATAAAACCATCCAGCCACCTAAAACAATTTAGGGTTTAAGCAGTTATCAATAAAAATATAAAGACTGGTTATTAATGTCTAAATTCGCTTTATACAGGTCTCCCTTGGTAAAGTATTTTGGTATTGGATTTATTTGGGCTATATGAGGTGTTTGCCCTAGGGACTGTGATGCCCCTGCTATTTTTATTGTTGTTATGGGTCTACAAGCCAAGGGGAAAAAGGGCTGAGCACGTATAAATGGCCGCCTCATTCTTGACCGTTTCGACAATAAACCCATTTTTTATTAATGTCTATAGCTCATACCATAGTGTGAAAACTAACCTATGACGCTAGGGCCTGATTTAATGGGGATAGTGGCGATTTTTATTCCAAAGGGCTTTCAGTACCTGTTTGGGTATGTGTTATTGCTATAAAAAATGGAGCAAATCAAAGGATAGCCATAGAACGGTTTGGCCCTTATGAGGGTTTAAACGCACTGCGTCAGAGTTGGGTCCTAGCAGTAGGTATACAGCTTATCAGCGCTTTGCTCTTCATTGGGGCAACTAGGAAAAGCTTTAAGCTTAACATCACGAGCAAATATTTTTTGATCCGTTTCTTGGCAAACCCTTCCACTGGAAAGCGAGCCTTACCCAGATTTTGTGATCATTCTTTAGCTAAACAGCCACAATATAGGTGCCCAGCTTTAAGAATCGTCTGTGTTCTATTCCTACATTATTATTGATAGCGCCAATTTCAAGAGGCTTCATGGGCAACTCCATGAGGTTAATCGTTTAAAAAGAAGAGAGAAACATTCATTAGACTGCCCCCGTCAAAAACTAAAACAAACCTAATTTAGCCTTTTAGATTCGTCACATAATAGAGCTCATTTGATTAATATATCCCACTGTATTTCACAGACTTGCATTCACCATTTACTTTGTTTTTTCTAACCTAATATCCTGAATAACTTTGCCTTTTATAAATGTTAAACACCACCTAAATCAAACTGTGTTACAACCATTTTTGTTAAAGAAATTAAAACCGCTATTCATTATTTTTATTCACTAAATTTGCCTGGAGGCAACCATGTTAAAAAACATTCCATTGCTCATTATTTTAGTGTTTATGGGTTTAAGCACCCATACGCTTTCTAATGAAGTAAACTTACCCACATTAAACGCATTAAAAGATAAGACATCCATATCGGGGCTATCATCAGGTGCCTTTATGGCGGCACAATTTCACGTAGCGTATTCTAAGGATTTAGTAGGAGTGGGAATCGTCGCCGGCGGCCCATGGAATTGCGCGGGAACCAACCCTTTAATACCACCATTAAGTACAGCGGTTTCTACCTGCATGGACCCTTGTAAAAATAATTGGTTTTACCAATGGTTTGGTTGCCCAAGCATGTTGCTGCCTAATAGCGACTTCTTAGCAAGCCTTGCCAAGAGCAACGCAGACCTTGGACAAATAGACGATATTGAAAACTTAAAAGACGATAAGGTTTATATTTTCTCAGGAAAAAATGATCATACTGTGGTAACCGATGTAGTGGACACCACCACTGAGTTTTATCAAAATTTAGGCATAAGCGAGCAATCGATTTTATATAATGATCAAACCCAAGCAGGTCATGCTTTCATAACCAGTGACCCAAAAGATACCCCATGTAATGAAACGCAATCACCTTTCATTAATGACTGTGACATTCCACAGGCTCAGAAAATATTAAGCCACATTTATGGGGATCTTAATCCGGCTTCTAGTCACTTAAGCGGAGAATTAATTAGTTTTAATCAAACTGATTTTTTTGAAAGTGAATTAACCAGCATGAACGACACCGCTTATGTATACGTACCAGAGAACTGCAAGGCTCAGTCATGTAAAGTGCATGTGGCTTTACATGGCTGCCAACAGGGCGTGTCTGTATTAGGAACTACCTACATTGAACAAACAGGCTATATGGAAGTGGCCGACACTAACAACATCATTGTCTTGTACCCTCAAGTGAAGAAATCAAGCCTAGTGCCTTTCAACCCTAAAGGATGCTGGGATTTCTGGGGCTACAGTAACAATAGCTTACCCCCTTATACCTACTACCAAAAGCAGGCCCCACAAATGGTGGCCATAAAGAAAATGGTTGATCATTTAACTGGGAGCGCAAGCCAAATTAGTCAGCAATTTTAAGAAGTAAAGACTCATATAGGGTTAGAATAAATCCCACTTGAATTAATTCTAGCCCTATGCCACCAGCTAAGTTAATTGCGCTTACTAAATGTATTTATACCCTGCAGGGTTATTCAGTTAAATCCAATGGGTTATCCAAGCAAGAGAATGAATTAAGTTTAAATTATTTATCTATCTGGAGGTCGGTTTTATGGGCATTAGGCTATACACTGGTTATTATCCTCCGGTCTTGTAGCTTATTATGAACGCACCTAATCGCCCAGTTAATGCCCATAAGGCATACCATGCCCATGTTTATTATGATCAAGACACGTTAGCCATGGCCACGGAATTACTTGAACAAATACCAGAAAAATTTGGCTTAAAACTGGGTCGAATCTTTCAAAAATCCATAGGGCCCCACCCTTGCTGGAGTTGCCAAGTGATTTTTGGGACAAAAGATTTTGAGGCCTTTGTGCCCTGGCTAGATGAAAACCGAAACGGCTTAACCGTGTTTATTCATGCCTTAACGGGCAATGACTGGGATGATCACACCCGTTATGCCTATTGGTTAGGAAACAGCATAGAGCTGGATTTATCCATATTTAACCCTGAATAATAAAACCCCATAAACTATTACCATTTACAAAAGGCTAAATATGCTTACGTCTTTTAGTACCCCACAATTATTGGTTAAGCTTGTTCCTGATGCTACCGCCATCAATCTCAATGACATAGTGAAAACTCTTACCAAAAAGGTCACCGCGCATTTACCGCAAAGCTGGCAAAGCATCACCACAGAAGGAGCCGCTAAACAGTGGTTAATAGAGCGCTTAAACGAAGGGCCAGTATTTCAAATAACCAACGATGATGACCAACAGTTAATTGGGTTTTTATTTCTTTATGAAATACAAATAAATGATGGCTTAGAAATACGGCTAGGTTATTTATTTTCAGAACAGCACTGGGGAAAAGGACTAGCCAGTGAGCTTATTAAGGGCTTAATAAATAAATGTGAGCATAAAAATATTTACAAAGTAACTGGTGGTGTAACAAAGGACAATATTGCTTCGGCTAAAGTGCTGACTAAAAATGGCTTTGTGCTTGCTAGTTGTGAGGGGGAGACGGAGTTTTATGAGTATAGGTTTTGATAAAAAATTTTCGAGTACAAACTAAAATAGCCTACCTTAATAAAAGTAGGCTACTATTTTTACAGTTATTTTTCACATACCCTGCTGTTTAAATCTTCCAGTGTTGTATTAGCCCTTTCCATTTTTAGCATTTTTCGATCGTAATGCCCACTAAATGTAAATAATTGATCAATGCTTGGCATAAGAAATGACATAACCTCATACTCAGCTAAACCTAGTAAACGGTCAGTGAACCTACCAGTGAAAAGACGAGTCAACTTAGTAGGACTATAAGTAGAAAGACAGCTTTCACCAGAGGAAACGTTGGTATACAAGGTCTTAGCCCCTTCTATAGTAATGTCGTAATAAAATTCTTCCCCTGACTCTAATGGCGATGCCCATAGGCCGGCAATATCCTCTAGGGTCAAAGTTAAATCTGGCTCAGAATCATCACAGGGTAAGGGTAAATCTTTTTCTAATACTCGATTATAATAATTACTGCTTCCATCCTTCATTGCCAAGTTACCAGAAAATACGTTCAACTTAGAAGCATCCGAGATTACTTTAGGCTCTTCAGCAGTATGACAAGTAAAATTATATGGATATTTAGTGCGAATTAACTGCTCGCCAGTTATGTGAAATTTAATAAAACTCAATGAAGAGTCACTATACCAATAGCCCACTAACTGAGACGGAACCGGATTGATATTTATACAACCCAATAAATTAACCCCACTTGTTAAATGATTACTGCCTGTTTCTGGATAGTCCCCAGCAGAGTTATAGTCCCCTAGTTCTAAAATTAAACCGGCATTTATATTAACCAGGCTCACACTTATGCCTTCACTGATAAAACCAACTGTTTCCGTATCACCGGTTAATACTTCAGTTTTCTTAAACTGTCCTTCGCCAAGCTCCTCAAGCCAATAGCCTTGGCGTTGATAGCAACCACCAGGGAAGTCATAACTGACAAAAGATAATAAGCTACCAGCAACAAAGCTAAATGGACGATGTGCCGCATCAATCTCCCCACCAAAGCTGCCTTGCAGTTTTAGTAAGGTCATCTCTTCATCAATTATCACTGGTTCTGTGCATTCAGGTGTAAGGTCGTCTTCTGTTAAGTTGGATCGGTTAAATTCAACTTCACCCAATGGCGAGCTAGACTGAAAAGCATCACCATCTTTGCTTAATTCAATAATAAAGGCGTTACCTTCGGCTGGGCTTATTGCAAATTGATTATTGCCCTTGTTTGCCACAGAGCCAGCAAGATGGTTATAACATTCTTTAACATCATCTAATGCAAAGCGTTTAAATAAACCATTTTCACCAATGCTCACATAATGAGATTGGCTATCAGCTTGGTACACCCAAATTCCTTTAAGATCGGTTAAGGTCAGCTCCTTAATTGGATCGGGTTCAGGTTCTGGTTCTGGTTCTGGTTCTGGTTCTGGTTCTGGGGCAACTTGCCCACAAATAGCAAGTTGACTAAAGTCACCAGAGGTATTTGAAGCATAAATAAACTGATCACTTCCCTCTTCATACAACTTGAGTTGACCAGCTTCATAATTGATCATTATTTGGCTTGTACTTATTGGAAAACTAAAGTGCCCATTGGATATATAATTTACTTTTCCAACACTTTCCATCTTGTGACAGTTTTGATCAACATCAAGATGGTAGCTGGTAAGAATGTTTTCTTCAGATATATTAAAGTAATGTAAAGCCACCTCACCGTCACTAAATTCAAGCTCTGTTATTTCCCAATTACCCTGAATATCTTCAAGTACTATGACAGGAGGCTCGGGGATATCACCACACAGGTTAAATTGATTAAAATCTTGGGTAGCAACTTCGGCATTAACCACTGCCATGCCAGTATCTATTTTTAAGGTATCATTTGATAGTGAAAGAGTAAGATTACCTTGAGGAAAAGCCGTGTTAAATGTGTTATCACCATTATTAATGACTGTACCCGTATCCTGTAAATAGCAATTATCGACAGGGTCTAAGCCATACAGAAATGCCTCTCCGGTACTCTTTATGGATAGATATTTCATCACGGCCGCGGTTGGATCTAATCCTTCATCAACATCTATTTCCCAACTGCCACTGATGCTTGATAAAGATATAGGATCACTCGACTCTTCATCACCGTCACTGCCACAAGCCGCCAGTAAAACAATACTGGCCAATATACCAACCCATTTAATCATTTCGATTCCATTCATTATATTTTAAAAAGAGTGATAAAAATCTACAAACCTATGGCCAATCTCCTACAATATTTAATCTCTTGTAGGAGAAAAACAATTAACGATTTTTGATAAAACAAATTGTAACAACCTGAAACCTGGAGAATAAGTTTCAATTTTGAAACGGTCTATTCTAGTTTTTGAGGGAAGATATGAGCAATGCAGGCGTTAAATCTAAATTTTTGTAATTTATTAGGCACAGGGATTAATTAAAAAACATTTAATTAATCCCCAATTTTTTTCATTAATAATTCACTAAAAGCCTATTTAAAAGCCATCAAGAAGAGATTTAGTAGGTTTTAAATTTGTTCTAATCAACATATATTGCAAAGCCATGGGCATGGTTACCCCAATTACCGCACACTATAGGTGGGATAATATCCCACGTCTATTACTAATTCGTTTAATTGGCTTTGCAATTTCTACCCGAACTTCATTTTAGGCTACTTAAAACATTAAAATCCCAATAAGGTTAGTTCCTTAAAGCAGCTTCAATGACAAGTCTTTAATTAAAATTCCTAATTAATGACGACTATAATGACAATAAGAGGGAACTTAATATGAATCATGGCAACCAAGCCCACTGCCCATGATCATGTCCAATGAGGTATAATTGTGAAAAGACTACCAATACGGAGGCATCTCCCATGAAAGCCTATAGCGCCCTGCTTTTTAGTTTATTAATTGCCTTACAAGGCTGCAGCATGAAACAAGTAACACAGGCAGTATATGACAGTGCCAAAGGCGATGAATGCATGAAAAAAACCGGCACCATTGAATGTGATTTAAACCAATAACAGCGAACGAAATTCGTACATGCTATTGAAGCTATTTAAAAAACCTTCAAACCTAATGACTCTCGGCTTTACAAGTGTTCTGCTTGCTGCATTCCTGTTGGGTAAACTGCCCATTATTGTGATTTATCTGTATGCCTTCATGAGTTCACTGGCCTTTCTTTTGTATGGTTGGGATAAATACGCAGCCATTAAAGGCTGGAGACGCACCAGAGAGCGTACGCTTCATTTGGTTGGATTATTATCAGGCTGGCCTGGGGCAGCTGTAGCGCAACATGGTTTTCGCCATAAAACCAAAAAGGCAAAGTTTCGCCGATTATATTGGTTGACGGTCATCACCAATCTCATTTGTTTTTCTTGGCTTTACAACCAGCAAGACGCCCCGTGGTTAAAGTCGATACAATCTTTTTCTCGCCAATTTCCTTTATTTTAAAGAGAGCTTGATTTTGTATTAGGTTATCTGATTTTAAGATTAAGATGTATGAATCAAGTCAGTAAAACTCTGACAGGCCTTAGTAGGATTAAACTCAATCACCTCATAATGAGCCACACCAGCCACATGAAAGGGATCTTGTTCTATTATCGTTTGCATTGCTTCTAAACTGCCCTCTTTAGCCAGAATCACCCCGCCTTTTCTAGGCACTTGCCCCCCGGATAATAGAAAGTGTCCTGACTCGTAGAATTTATTTAAATACTCAACGTGCTCTTTCAGCAAGCGATCCACATCCGATAGTGGCTTTACATAAGTAAGCGTAATCACAAACATGCTGAAGGTCCTAAAATAAAAAACCGACATTATATTGCTTTATGGGTAAATGCACGTGAATAAATAAACGGGCAGAATATTAAAAAATAAGTGAAGGAGGGGTTACCCCTCCCTTTTTAGATAAAGATCATTAGGCTGGTTTTTCTAAACCCTGTGATGTATCTATCCCCTGATTTAACAAATTGGAATTATCATGGTTCCAAGGGTGAAAATCAGCTTTATAAAATTCTTTATATTGCGGCCACAATTCTCGTACAAAACCTTTTTTACCAAACATGAATTTTACGCCGCTTTTTAAGGTTTGCCATTTCCAAAGTTGTTTGTCATGGCGAAGCATGCTAAACGTACAAGACAACAAATCCACAAAAAAATGATAGGTAAAAATGCGCAACATAAACTTTCGTAATCCTAACGTGCCACCCACCTGTTGGTACACATCAAAAGCCACTGACTTATGCTCTAATTCTTCCCCTGCATGCCATAACCACAGTTCCTTCATTCCATTTGGCATGCCTTCTACTTGCCAGCCCTCGAGTAAACGCTCGGCCAATATGGCTGTAAAATGCTCCGCCGCTACTGTGCCCCCTAAAACCAGTATTTTTTTACCACGTTTATTAAGTTGCTCTACTCGCTTAATCCAACGGGACTCCAACTTATTTAAATCATAGTTTCGTTTCTGGCATAGTAATTCGTTGTATTTTTGATGCTCACGACGATGCATACCCTCTTGCCCAAAAAAACCGCTCATTTCTTTTAGCAGTTTTGGATCTTGTATTTTATCAGAATAGGCCCGCACACTATCAATAAATGATTTTTCACCCACTGGAAAACTCATGCTCATACTATTAAAAAAAGCGGTTTTAAAGGGATCGTTATCTAGCCAGTCTGTGGCTAAGTGTTTTTGTAAATCAAACTGACGGTTACGAACCTGAATTTCCACTCCTTCTGGCATCCCTGATGATTGCAGTAAAACTGTCATTATCTATAGCCTCTTTTATTGGGTGACACTTTCGATTATAGTGAACTCATCACGGTTAGCAGGATCATTTTCGGCCAAGAGGCCAGTCTTTTTAGGTCAGTCCATTTTTAGATAATAAGAGCAATTACTAAATGGAATTTAGCAAAGCCAGTTTTTATAAACCACTTATCGACTTAGCCATTGAGCGAGGCGTGAGTAGTCACGCACTCTTCAATACGGCGCATATAGAGCAATACCAAAATGCCACAAGCCCTCTTATGCGTTTGCAAATATGGGAGACTGTTTTACGACGCACAGTTGAGCTCACTGGAGATAAAGCCATAGGCCTGCACTATGGCAAACACGTCAATATAACCAGTCTAGGTACGTTAGGCTTTGCTGTGATGAGCTGTAATAATTTAGAAGAAGTGCTTCGTTTAGTGATTCGCTACCACCCTATTCTAAATACAGAAATCTCTTGTGAACTATTTCACGAACCGAAAAGTACGATATTAAGAGCTAATTTAAAAAATAATCATTACGCTCAACGACACGTGATTTTTGAATCTACTTTTTCCACCATCATTGCACTGGGTGAGTACTTATTGAATCGCCCCTTATTTGATGTGGAATTACATTTAAATTACCCGCCACCCGATTATCAAGATAGTTATAAACAAATTTTTTCTATGCCGGTCTTGTTTAATCAAGACCACTGTCAACTGGTGGTGAATAAAAACAGCCTATTGAAAACTAAAATAAAAACCGCTAACCCCAGTGGCCGTGTTGTATTTAAGCAACAATGCGAACTCATGCTTCGCAAGCTCAATACTAAACAAAATACCACTTCTAAAGTACAAAGTTTATTAATGCACAGCAGTGGCCATTTTCCCGATATAAATCTTATTGCCCGCGAGCTTTATATGAGTGAGCGCACCTTGCGCCGCCGTTTAAAAGATGAAAATACCAGTTTTAGGCAGGTATTTGATCAAGTACGCAATGTATTGGCCTGTGAATACCTCTCTACCACTCAAATAACCGTCAGTGAAATTGCAAATTTATTGGGGTATACCGAGTGTGTGAATTTTCGAAGGGCATTTGTTCGCTGGAATGAGCAAACCCCCAATCAATATCGTATTGCCAATAGTGGTGGTTAATTTTCTAGTAACTTCAATTAAAATTAACTACTATCCTATATAGCGTTAATTTCTCTTCATAAACCGCAAAGGATAAGGACACATAATGATTAAAAAAGGCGACCAATTGCCCAGTGCCAACCTTCAACGGTTATCAGCTGAAGGCATGCAAAACCTTAATAATGACGATTTATTTAAAGGTAAAAAAGTTATCTTGTTTGCTGTACCCGGCGCCTTCACTCCCACTTGTTCTGAAGCGCACTTGCCAGGCTACGTAGTGAACTTTGATACCTTTAAAGAAAAAGGGGTAGATGACATAGTATGCCTAGCGGTTAATGATGCGTTTGTCATGAAAGCTTGGGGAGACAGTCAAAATGCAGAGAATCTGTTAATGCTGGCCGATGGCGATGGCAGCTTTTCTAAAGCTCTGGGGCTAAGTATGGAGACAGGTGGCTTCGGTGGCTTACGTTCACAACGTTATTCCATGTTAGTTGATAACGGTATCGTTACCCAGCTAAATGTAGAGGAAGCAAAATCATTTGAAGTCAGTAAAGCTGAATACATGCTAGATTTACTTTAAGTTAACTGGCCTAGCAAACTGTTGAAAAACTCATTTATTCGATCTGGCGGTGTAAAAAAATCGACTCTAAATGCTTATTTATAATTATAAATCTTGCGTTTTTTCTCATTTTTAAAATCTATCGCCATAATCATCTTTCAACAGTCTGCTAGTGTAATTCATTCGCATTAGGCCCATTCATTTTTTTCTTAAAAACTCACGATTATTTTTTAGTAGACTCACTACCTTGTTCCATAACCTCAATTCCTTTAGAACCCAACCTCTCAAAATCAGTGATCACGCCGTATTTTTTATAGATACGGTGTAAATACCCCTTAGCGATTGCTTTATCAAGCTGAACATTAAATTCATTGCGTAGGCTTTCACCCTTTGGCCACTTTTTGGAAAACCCTATATGAAAAGAACGTAGCGATCCTGTGCGCTTATTAATGTAATCCAGCCCATCAAATTCTGGCGCATACCTTTTAATTAGAAAACCACAAACATTAAGCTCACAAATAAACACATCAGTTCGGCCCATGACTAACATTCGCAAATTAACTAAATCTGGGTTCTTTTGATAAACAAAATTGGCTCGAATAGTGTTATCTTTAATGGCTTTAAGAAAAGGCTCAGGGTAATGGTAACCACCACTGGCTCCCACTTTTAACGACGCTAAGTCTTTATATTTTTTCCAAGTTATATTTTCTTCTTTTCTTTTGAAAAAACGCCACTGATATAAGAAACAGGATTAGATAAATAGGCCGTTTCCCGACGTTCAATAGAATGGGTATAAGTAAATATTACCGCGGCCTGTCCTTCTTCAATAAACCTCTGAGCCCGCTTAAAAGGCAAGGATGAAATAACTGGGGTATAGCCCATTTCCTTCAACAAAGACTGCACAAGCTCAGTGCTGGCACCCACTAACTGCCCTTCTTCTATATAATTATAGGGAGGAAAATCATAGGTCACTAGGGGCAAGTCTTCCCCTAAGGAATGTACAGGCAAGTAAGACATTCCCACCAGAACCAACACTTTAAAGCATAACCGGATGACTTTCTTAATAACCATCTTCCCTACTACTTGCTATTTCTAGGCACCCCAAGATAGGGCCCTAAATAGAAACATAAGATTGAATTGTTCAATTAATTATAGAAGATAAGGCATAATTTGGACGATTTTCACCTCTATCAAAGGCAGCTACTAGGGTGCTGTCTTACCTAGGGAATACTGGCTAAATATATTGCTTTCCGCTTTCTTCACAACACCCGCCTGAATGCTGCTTTGAATGGCCTGACTCACTTTAGGAATTAAGGCCTTATGTTTTTTGTGTAAATAATGATGCAGCTGAATCACCATCACTTTAGGCGACAAGGCTCGTATCTCTTTTGTGGATATTCCTTCTTGCTGCAATGCATGCAGCGCCCCTAAGGCCGACCATACATCGGTAACAACGATATCCACTCGCTTCATATATAAAATTTTAAATAATTGTTGAACAGTGTTGACCACTTGGCGGTCCATGCCTTTCGTGGCAATGTCAGAAAACACAACGCCTCTTTCAATGCCCACCTTGTAAGGCTTCAAACTGTCCCAACCCGCCACCTTAAATTCTTTAAGCTTGCTATAAACTCTAATTTCTACTTCATAGGAGACCACTGGGATCATCATTAGATTGGTGTATTTTTTATGAATATTGGCAATACGAAAAAGCTCACCATCGTACTTTCCAGAGTTGGACTGTTGAAGTGCTCTGGCGGCAGGTGCCGCCTTAATGACCACTTTAATTCCCAGCCTGTTATAGGCGTCACGAATTATGACTTGGTTAATATCAGAGATCAGCGTGTCCTGCACTGCCGAAAACACCATGGTTTGTTGGGCGTGAATCGGTGGGCAAACAGCCGCCATTAAACAAAATAGCCAGCTAAAGCGCATAAAGTATTCGTGCCATACAGTTCATAGAATTATCCAGCTTGAACTGTCATTTTAGTTCATCTAAAAATTATCGAATATGAATAAACCAAGGCACTTAGAGGGCTTTTGCCAATTTTAATAACTTAAAGATATTAAAAAAGCACTTATCTACATAAACTATCAATTAAAAGATAAACACTAGCTGCATTGATACGCTATTTTCAAACCTGCATAGGCATCATATTGACATGGAAAAACATCACCACTTAAAGACTTTATCAATTGCGTATTAGTAAGGGCGTCCATCACAGGCCCTTTTACTTCAGATAGGTGCAGGCGTATATCCACTTCAATTAAACGTCTATTAATGTTCTGTATGGTTGTTAGTGCACTGTAATTAATTTCATTTACCGCACTGCATATAAGAATCACTTCACGGATCTATTTATGAGTCAGCAGATAATGAAACAGGCGCGCCACCAAGTAACTGGCATTGGCGAAATACAAACTTTCATCTACTCGTAATGACAATATTTGTGGTGTGGTAATAACCGCATGTCGCCGTACATTTTTAAAGTATTGTGGACCCGTAACTAAACCCACATGAGGTTTGGAAGTTCGATATAACACCAAAAAAATGGCCGCAAGCGTTGCCTTGGGTAAAAAATACCATATAGGGGTAAGCGTAATGGATGCCAATAAAACAAACATCGCCGCGTAAATACTGACAGCCTGGGTTATGGCCCCTGAATTAAAATTAACACTGGTACTTGGTAAACTGCCAGTCACCAGAAAGCCTGCTAAAAGTGATGACGCAATATTCGCTGCTCCAAGCGCGATCAGTTCTTGATTTTCGCTAATTTTCCCCCTCGAATAGCGGCCATTTTCCTTGCTATAGCAATGGATCCCACACAGCCAATTACTGAGATTCATATTGTAGGCATTAACAGCGACCTCATTAATTCCCAAGAAATAATAGGTAAAGCAAATGTTGGGAACTCCACTTTTATAGCTCCTACTAAGTCCAAATTTTGAGTGAAAAAATTGCCCTGTATCCTCACTGTGACCGTTATCATAACAACCCGTAATGGCGACGCCTTAGAAAATTCCTCTGCCCATATATGTAAACATGTTTTCTGCGTATTGAGCTGCCAAATAAAAAAACAGTTATTCTCCAAAACCCACTAGCATACTCGTGGTGTTTACTTGACTCAGACTTTCAATAAGTGAAGTGACAAGCTCGATTACATTTGAACCATGGGCCTCTATACCCAGCACATGCTTAAACTGGCTTAAAGCGATAATCATAGCCGATGCAGTAATAATCCCTGAAATAACGGGATAGGATAAAAAGTTAGCAATAAATTCCAACTTAAACTTTCCTAACATTAATAAAAATAGTCCACACATAAAAGCCAGAATGATGGCTACCGATAAGTAATCACTGCTACCTTGTTTTGCCACATCTGCTAAAGTCGCCGCCGTCATAAGTGAAGCGATGGCTTGGGGTATTAGCAAGATAGTAATGATTATGGCAGCCAACAGGTCACGTTTAAAAACTTGGAAATGATATTGCCTAACCAAAAAAATATCGATATAGCACTCGCAAGAGCTTGCATAATGTCATTCTGAAAATAAACAGGACTTTAAACGGATGTGCATTCAACCGATTAAAAATGAAATGAACTATTGAGCGACCACTATCCACTTACCTACCCGAACATGTTGGTAAGCTTTTTTAAACTCTTGGGAGAAAAGTTCGATCACTTCATCACTGGTGTCATGGCCCCCCAGTGCCACTAGAGCCGGATTTAGTTTTTTTAGCATTTCTATTTCCTTGTCTATGGTCGCCTGATCAATAGGCGCATGGGGGCCTTGTCCCGAGGCAAATAAACGCTGTAAATTCATTCCTAAAAAACGCAGTCGTCCCTCAGGCACAGGGTAATGTAAATCCCCCACCAAGCCATAAATGGGTTGGTCAAACACCTGCTGCGTTCGCGTTAATATTTTAGGCAGGGTTTGATGACCACAACCTACAATCAGTACTAGGCCTTTGCCTTCCACATTTATGGCCAACGCTTGCTCCGTTATACGCCCCATAAATAACTGCCTATCAATCCCTCCAATACTGGCCGCACCAAGGCCGATGGCAGTGGCTTGAGGAATCGCAGTCACACTGGCATTAGGGTATTCAATCTTAGTATTGGAATAGATTTTCTTACTCGATAGATCCACTTGCTCCACTCCCAGTGAAAAAGTATTCTGATTCACCCAACTCTGACCACCACTGTGATCTAGGTGGTGATGACTTAAAAATACCGTGTCTACATCACTAAGGTTCACAGACAATTCGCTCATGTTATATTGTAAGGGTGATGGTGACTCACCCTTTTGATTAAAGCCCACGTCAAATAAAATGGTTTGGGTATCGGTTTTAATTAAGTAAGACACACCCGCTTCGCCTTTTAAATTATCGCCACTGGTATGCCAATTTACCAAGGGTAAAATTGACAGGGTTTTAGTGCTGCCAAAAGGCTGTATTTTAGTGGGACTGTCTTTGAGCCATTCACTTTCTACCTCTTTTACATTTTGCAAAAAGGCCATCACAAAATAACTCATCAGCCCCATTAGCATGGCCAGCAGCACCAGGCATAAAACTAATATTCTTTTTATATTCATGTATTTTCCCTGCGCTATTTACTGCAGCACCCAATAAAGACAGATAACCCTAGCAATCAGAGTCATTTAAAATGCTGAACTAAGTCAGGCGGTATTGGCATGCGTTTAATAGGACTCACCCGTGCTCGGCCGGTATTGCCCACTGGAACGGTATGGAAAAATGGACTGTCTAATAAAGAAAATAGACTCATGACCATACGCAGCACTTGGCCAGCCACTTCCCTCATATCTCTCTGTTTGAAACCTACCTTGCACATCCAAAAATGATTCTTCACATGAGGAAGGTAATTACGCTGCCCAAGAATATGGGCGCGCTCTAGATGGTGATAGCATTTGATATAGTTTTTTTGAAGATACATTTGTTTTGCCATGTACATTTCGGCATTAAAGGCATCACTTAGTGTTTTTTTCATATTAGCGCCCTTGGTCATTGAATCATTTAATATTAGCAGCCATCACCGTCTTAAAATTGTATAAACCTGCTATATATCACCTCTTTCAAGACATATATTGCTTCGCGCCTTCAAGCACTCAGTGTCAATGGATTCTTTATAACAGCGGCATTTTCACGTATCTTACCCAATAAGTTTACAGCCCATTTTGGGGTCAAATACATGCCCTTAGCCAGTCAGCAGCTAATATATAAAAGCGTTAATTCACTGTTGATTATCAGCAATGAAATAAACGCTCAACCCCACAGCCATCACGCTCTACAGATATCTATCTCCCTAGATCAAGCTTTTTTATTTGAATGTAATGAAAAATCAGGAAACTATGAGGGGGTTATTATAGAGGCTGATGTTCCACATGGTTTACAGGGGGTTAATGGCCGCTACGCGTTACTATTATTAGACCCTGAATTGATTCAGGCCAAACGTATTTTACAACTCCATCATAGCGGGGAGGGATTTTCTGAAATAGATGAGGGAACTTTAAGGGAGGTACGGACATTTATTCATTCTTTAATCGCTAATCAAGATACCACTGAGCAACCCATTGAACAGCTCATGACCATCCTTTGCCATGGCCACCATGATCAAAAAGTAGAGCCCAGAATAGCATCACTGATCAGTTACATTGCTCAGACCGAACATAAAATGGCCAACATTGAAGAACTGGCCAGTTACATACAGCTTTCGCCCAGTCGGCTTGCCCATTTGTTCAAGCAAGAAGTGGGTATTCCTATTCGGCGCTATCTATTGTGGCAAAGACTATTAGATGCCTGTGTTTATGCCAGCTTACATGCCCATTCTGCCTCTGGCTGCGATAGCACAGGCGGTGTGTCTTTAACCCAGGCGGCTCATCAAGCAGGCTTCACCGACTCTTCTCATTTCTCGCGCACCTTTAAATCCATGTTTGGCATTCACCCATCAAGCGTGATAAAGAAAAGTCATCTAATCGATACTGGCAATTAAGCATTTTATAAGTCGCTTTTAAACAATAAAAACCCATTGCTTCAAATTCCTGAAGCAATGGGTTTTAGTAAGATTAAAAAAACAGTAGGAAATTCTATTCCCAAACGACCGCTTTCGATTCACTGTATTGCTGAACTAGGTTTTGATAATAATCCGCCACTTCATTACGTTTTACTTTTAATGTGGGGGTCATCAAACCATTTTCAGGCAACCATTCTTCTTTCACCACCAGCAAGCCATTTAGTACCTCGTGGGATTTCAAAATTTTATTCACCTTTTGATACGTGGCTTGTAGGGTTTTATCCACATCTCGTTTATCAAGTTGTTGTGCTTGTTCAGATAACACCACTAATGCCATAGGTTGTGGTAATCCCAACCCCATGACACATACTTGTTCTACATTGGTGTTTTCTAAAATTAAAGATTCTATATGGCTAGGAGTAATAAATTCGCCCTTAGCAGTTTTAAAGGTATCCTTAATACGACCGGTGATTTTTAAGAAGCCATCACCGCATACTTCACCTTTATCGCCAGTGTGATAATAACCATTTTTTATTACCTCGCGAGTTTTTTCTTCATCTAGATAATAGCCCCTCATGGTGGCAGGGCTTTTAATTAATACCTCCCCCTCTTCAGAGATTTTAATTTCACCCTCGCGCATGGGTTTGCCCACAGTGCCAAAACGAATATCGTCGCTGCGGTTAATGGTGCCATAAGCCCAGTTTTCGCTCATGCCATAGCCTTCCTGAATATTAATGCCTAGTCGGCTAAACCATTGCATGGTTGAGACCGATAACGGTGCGGCACCGGAAATAAAAGTATGGGCATTATCAAGACCCAAACCTTGACGAATTTTCTTTTTCACTACGCGATTAAGTAAAGGAATGCTTAACAGTCTATTCAATTTTTTCTGTGGCATTTTTTCCAATATGCCCATTTGGAATTTTGTCCAAAGTCTAGGCACTGAAAAGAATCGGGTAGGATTCACTAAACGTAAATCTTCCGCGAAGGTATCTAGCGATTCCACAAATGACACCGTAAAGCCAGCGTATAAACTTGGCAGTTCCACAAGTACCCGTTCAGCCACATGGGCTAATGGTAAAAAAGACACACTGTGATCTTCTGGGATTAAGTTAAATTCAGGCACAGCATGAGAGGCCACAAACGAAGCGGATTTAAAATCATTCACCACACCCTTTGGATTACCTGTGGTGCCCGAGGTATACACTATGGTGTAAATATCATCCATTTTGGGATGATATGGGTTTTCAATGGGGGCGTGTTGTTTAATTAAGTCATTCCACATTAATGGGGCGTGAATCCCTTCGTAGTTATAACCAATTTGAATAATGTTTTTCGGGATGATGTTTTGAATTTGTTCAGGGTTATCTAATTTACCCACAAACACGACCGAGGCACCGCAATGTTCCAGTACAAATTTAATAGAGTCATCCGACTGAGTGGGATACAAGGGCACACTGATGCAGCCGCTCATCATGATGGCCAAATCACTGATAATCCACTCTGCACAGTTTTTAGAAATAATGGCAACACGACTGCCTTTTTCCAAATTTAAACTGTTTAAGGCAGCAGCCATACGACGGGCTTCATCGGCCACGTCTTGCCAGCTGTACTCCTGCCAAACTCGATTACGGGGCTGTCTTAAATAGGTTTTAGTGGGCGTGTTTTTTTCCCATTTATACAAGCAGTCAAGGGGAGTTAATAAGTTAGCTGACATAGTTTATCTCTTATACTTGTTATGGCTTTCCC
The DNA here is from genome assembly GCA_913058575.1 of uncultured Bermanella sp. Taxonomy (GTDB): domain Bacteria; phylum Pseudomonadota; class Gammaproteobacteria; order Pseudomonadales; family Oceanobacteraceae; genus Bermanella. Next base: position 71,266 of record CAJXRF010000009.1, on the reverse strand, counting down.
CCTAGATACATGCTGTAAAAAAAGCATATGCCAAGCGGTGGAAAGTGATAACTCATACTAGGGGATAAAGAACAGGCCTTCCTAACTCATAAAGACAACTTGCCTTCAAAAAAGGACATTCAAAATAAGGTTCAACTCAGTAAGGAGTAAAAAAGGAAGTTTTTAAAAGGGATTAATGGATATTTTTACGATATTCACTGGGGCTAATGCCCGTCCAACGCTTAAAGCTACGGGAAAAACTATTGGAATCGGAAAAACCTAATTGATAGGTAATGGTGGTCATGGATAACTCGGACTCTTTAATATATTGCAAAGCTAGATGTTTGCGGGTGTCATCCAAGATGGTTTTAAAACTGGTGTCTAATTCTTTTAATTTACGGTGCAAACTGCGGCTACTGGTGCCTAGGGCATCGGCCACTTTCTCTCGGCTAGGCTCCCCTTGAGGCATAAGTTTCAATAAAATATTATACACAGCGGCCACCGTGTCACTTTTATTAAAACGTTGAACATAATCGCTCAGTACTTCAGCATTAATACGGGCCAGTTCGGCATTGCCGGTAGGCACATATTGATCAACAAAAGCTTTACTAATGCGCGCCTCATAACAGTCACTGTTATATTCAATGGGGCAATGAAATATGCCATCGTGACGAGCCGTATCTTTGGGTTTGTCACGCATTAATTTCACCGAGCGTAAGTGCTTAACACCATCATAGCTTACATCACTCAAGCTCTTAACCATGAGAGCCATAAAGGCATCTCTGGCATGCTTGCTAGGCTCTTCTAGACCGTCTTTTAAATCTAATCTCACCACCACCTCATCACCCTCATCCCTTACGATGATATTCACAGCGGTGCTGATCACCTTAGAGAATTTAACCATTAAGGTTAGGCTTTCACGTAACGAACTAGCCGCATGATGCGCGTTATAAAGGGCATGAAAGCTGGTAGGGCTAATATATTTAATGACTTCTAAGCCAATGCAATCGTCCCCTGAGACTGATTCAGCTAATTCCCAAAGTTTGCGCATTTTATCAACAGAGACCCGTTGATTAGCGTCAGTGATGCACTGCGCCTCAATTCCCACTTGCTGCAAAGCCTGCGCTTCGTCACAAAAGGGTTTAATGGCGCTAAGAATGGGCATCACCCAGGTAGCGATGGTGGTATGTGTGCTTTCTGACATGGCCACATACTAACATTTTGTCCTGTTTAGTCTACAGCTTGGCCGTTTAAGCGCTGTCAAAGCCCCCTTTGGAAACTAGCATGTAATTAGTTTATAAAAGCTAAGGTACTAGCCTTCAGTTGCAAAAGGTCATTGTGAATACTCATCATTAGATTTCAAAAAGGGAATATGGCAAGAAACTTGAGATATTTTGCCAGTGAGAATTGTCGAGCCCAGTATTAGAGTGATCACTACAAAACATATAAATAGACTAAAGCACGCTTATTTAGCGTGTAACCCATAAGAGAGAAACCATGGATAACCCATACAGCGCATTAACCATCGAACGAGACGGACCGGTTGCCATCATCATTAATAACGATGGCCCATGGAATCGAATGACTCTGTCATTCATTGATGAATTAGAAGAAGTCATTCCCCTGCTAGGAGATGACCAATCTGTACGGGCGATTGTGATTCGCGGTACTGGAGACCAGAATTTTTCTGTGGGTATGAATTTAAAACAGTTCTCTGAAGGAGCAAAAGCCAAGGGCGGTGCCGATGCGCTATTGGATCAGCGCTTAGCAGTATTGGCCAGCATTGAAAACCTCAACAAGCCGGTTATCGCCACATTATACGGTTATTGCTTAGGGGGCGGACTGGAATTACCGCTGGCCTGTCACTTTCGCCTTGCCGCCCAAGACGGTGCCCAAATTGGCTTACCCGAAATGGATTTAGGCACCGTACCCGCTTGGGGAGGAAGTGCTCGATTAACCCGCTGCGTAGGTCGAGATCATGCTTTAGATATGATTTTGCGCGGTAAAAAAATATCTGGCCCTCGTGCTTTAGAAATTGGCTTAGTAAACGAAGTTTGGCCCAATGATGAACTGCAAGATGCCGCCTTAAAATTGGCCCATGAATTATCTGCACAACCGCCACTGGCCATTGCAGGGGTTTTAAACACTGTCATACAGGGGGAAGGGGCATCATTGGAAGAAGCCATTCGTCTAGAGCGCGAAGCGGTACACAAAACCTCCATGACCAAGCACCAGTTGGAAGGGATGATGGCCTTCTTACAAAAAAGAACACCCGATTTTTCAACAGACCCTGTTTAACCCCTATAAAACTAGGAAGCAATCATGGCCAGACCACAGAATTTTGACCGAGTTAAAGTCTTAAAAAATGCCACCCAGGTTTTCTGGCATCAAGGGTTTCAAGGCACCAGCATGAAAGACTTAGAACTGGCCACTGGGCTGCAACCCAGTAGTTTGTATAACAGCTTCGGCAATAAAGAAGCTTTATTTCTAGAGGTACTGGATTTTTATGATGAATTTATTTTAGGTGCACGCATTAAAAAATATTTACATCAAGAAAATCCGCTAGCGGGTATGAAGGATTTTTTTACCACCTGCTTTACCGACTTACCCAGAGGCAAAAAAGGCATAGCCTGCTTAATTGTCAACTCCGTTTCAGAAATGGCCATTCATAATGAAACCATACGTAAACGCCTAAACCGCACACAAAAAAAATTACATTTGAATTTTGTAAAATGCATAGACAAGGCTAAACAAAATGGCAGCCTGACTTCCGACTGCCCAAGCGAGATAATGGCCAATCAAATGTTAATTAGTTTGAATGGACTATTACTGGCCTCTAAGGTGGTAAAAGACAATGAAAAAATGGTGGAGGCTAGCTTGCAATCTCTAACATTTATTTTAGGCAGCAGCTAATGATATAGCTGTCCATAATTGTCGAAAGAATGGCGATTTAAGTTTAGAAATATATTTCATAATCAATACTATTGAACCATAGGTTTGATCAACACAACCAACATTTAAAGAGCAGCCCATGAACTCAACTATTTCTTACCAAGTTACCGACGGCATTGCTAACGTCATTTTAAATCGTCCAGATAAAATGAATGCATTAAACAAAGATTTGTTTGAAGCCATTATCGCCACAGGCGAAGCCATTAAAGAAGACAAAAGTGTACGGGTTGTAGTGATCAGTGGTGCAGGCCGTGCTTTTTGTGCTGGCCTTGATATGGAACTGATGATGGCAGTAGGTGACACCAATTTAAATGAACGCACCCATGGCTTAAGTAATATGTTTCAACAAGCCGCTTGGGTATGGCATGAAATACCGGTGCCCGTTATTGCTGCCGTACACGGCACCTGTTTTGGTGGTGGCTTACAATTAATGACAGGAGCGGACATGCGTTACATTCACCCTGAAACCAAATTAAGCATCATGGAAATGAAATGGGGCATCGTGCCTGACATGGCAGGCACGCAATTATGGAGTCGCTTTGTTAAAGAAGACATTATTCGTGAATTAACTTACACCGCGCGAATTTTCAACGGCGATGAAGCGCACCAATACGGCTTTGCCACTCGTTTAACAGAAACGCCCTTAGAAGATGCCTTGGCCACCGCACAACAAATTGCCAATAAAAATCCCGATGCCATTCGTGCTGCCAAGCGCCTTATTGGCAATCAAATTCAAACTGATTATCAAGCAGGGTTGTTGGCCGAGTCAGTTGAACAAACGGCCATCATTAAAACACCCAATCAAATTGAAGCCGTAATGGCGAATATGCAAAAACGTGAGCCCAAATTTAGCGACCCAAAATAAATGGCTAGTCATTAACAACCATTAGCTAATCAACAAAAATAAATAGTTTAGCGATCCAAATTAACAGGAGCTTTCACCATGGCCAAAGCGATTCCAGCCAATATATTACAAGAACAAAAAACCTTAAAAGACAGCCGAGAATTAAAGCCAGGCCAAGAAAATTTTTACCGCATTTGGCAAAGCTATGCGTCGCCTTATTCTTATAAGGTTATGACCTATATGAATTATAAGGGAATTCCGTATAAACGTATGGAAGCTGAAATGAATGCTATGGCTGGCGAAATAAGAGAATTGGTTGGGCAATCTATTATTCCCGTTATTCTCACACCAGATGAAAAAGTTATGCAGGATTCCACTCCGATATTGCAGCACTTTGAGGAAAAATTTCCTGAAAAACCCACAGTGCCACAAGATAATCGTTTGGCATTTATTATGTGGGTATTAGAAGAATTTTCTGATGAATACATGCCACGTATTCACATGCACACTCGTTGGGGTAATGATCAGAACTATCGCACCATGGGCCATCGCTTAGCCCGTGGTTTCACCTACGGCAATGCCAGCATGACCGCTCAGTCCATGGGGCCTGTTATTTCAAAAAGACAGGAAGGATTCAATAAGCACCTAGGGCTAAGTGAAGAAAGTATTAAGCCCAATATGGATCAGCAAATATTGGATCTATTGGCCATATTGGAAGAACACTTTACCCACCACCAATTTTTATTGGGCTTCAAACCTTCCATGGCTGACTTCGCTTTGTTTGGCCCATTAAGAATTCACTTGTTTAACGACCCACAATCCAATGAAATCATGGAAATTCACGGCCCGCGTACTTGCCGTTGGATGGACACCATTTCTGAATTGGGTGACAGCCGTGGCTGTGCTGGCCAAACTGAATTTGGCGAATGGATTAATTTAGATGAAGGCATGCCTGAAAGCTTAAGCAATTTATTACGCTTTGTTGGTAAAACGTATTTTCCTTTTGCAAAAGCCTGTGCCATTGCCGGAAAAGATAGAAACAAATCTTTCACAACCACAGTATACGGCGCTCAAGCCACGTTCAGTGTTCACCAGTACCGCGTGTGGAGTTTTGAGCAACTTCAACTTAAATATCTAGAGTTAGCAGGTAAAGACAAGCACTTCATTGATGAATTACTGAATGGCTGTGAAATATTACCAAAATTCATGGAGGGAGAAATCGTTCATAACGCCTTATTCGATGGCTTTACACCTCCATTTGTCATTGACGGCATTGCAGATGCTCGCGCTAAACATCTTAAAAGCAAAGGCGCCAAGGTGACTGGGGTTTAACCCTTAAAAAATGGGTTTAGATAAATATTCATCTAAGCCCTCTAACTAGGAGAATTGTTATGTCTGAAAATATTTCCACACAATTAGAAGATGGCATTCTTTATGTCACGCTAAATCGTCTTGATAAAAAAAATGCCATCACCAACGACATGTATATTGAGTTAATCAACATCGTTGCGGAATATGAAAGCAATCAGCAAGCCAAGGTATTGTTATTAACGGGCTCAAAAATGTGTTTTACCGCAGGCAATGACATGGTGAGCTTTTTAGAGCAACCACCTGTTGATGACAACAGCGAATCCCCTAGCTTTTTACGCGCTATTTCTTTGGCCAAAAAGCCATTAATGGCTGCCGTTAATGGCCCAGTAGTGGGCATCGGGGCCACTATGCTGATGCATTTTGATTTGGTTTATGCTGGCAGCAGTGCCAAATTTGTCATGCCTTTTTGTAATTTAGGTATTTGTCCTGAAGGCGGTACCACTTTATTGCTGCCGCAAATGATCGGCCATAAAAAAGCCTGCGAGCTCATTATGTTTGGTGAACCTTTTGACAGCCAAACCGCTAAAGAGTGTGGTTTTATTAACGACTTTTTTAATGATGATGAATACCTAGATAAAATTATCAGCAAAGCCAAAAAGCTTGCCAAGCAACCGGCTTCATCTATTCGCTTAACCAAAGCCATGCTTAAACACAATCACGCACCCGCCATGAAAGAGACACTTTATCATGAGGGCGTAGAGATTCGTAAGGCCCTTAAAACACCTGAATCAAGAGAAGCCATGAGTGCTTTTATGGAAAAGCGACGACCAGACTTCTCTCAATTTAATTAGTCACAACCAATTAAAAAATGCAGTACCCACGTATTTAAAGGAACACCTATGAAAACTCGTATCACTGAATTATTTGGTATTCAACACCCAGTATTACAAGGTGGCATGCACTTTGTTGGCTTTGCTGAATTAGCGGCCGCGGTCTCTAATGCGGGAGGCTTGGGCACCATTACCGGCTTGACACAAAAATCCCCTAGCGATTTAGCAAATGAAATTGCTAAATGCAAAACCCTGACCGACAAGCCCTTTGCGGTGAACCTGACTTTCTTACCGGGTTTTGCTAAACCAGATTACCCAGGTTACATCAAAGCCATTATTGAAGGGGGCGTAAAAATTGTTGAAACCGCTGGCCGTTCTCCTGAAGAATACATGCCCATGCTTAAAGAAGCGGGCATTAAAGTCATTCACAAATGCACCTCAGTACGTCATGCCTTAAAAGCTGAAAAAATAGGTTGTGATGCCGTGAGCGTAGATGGTTTTGAATGTGGCGGTCACCCAGGTGAAGACGATATTCCTAATATGATTTTATTACCCCGTGCCGCACAAGAACTCACCATTCCTTTCGTGGCGTCAGGTGGCATTGGTAATGCTCAGCAGTTAGTGGCCGCACTAGCTTTAGGTGCAGAGGGCATCAATATGGGCACACGTTTTATCGCCACCAAAGAAGCCCCCGTGCACCAAAATGTTAAAGATGCCATCGTGGCGGCCAGCGAACTGGATACACAACTCATTATGCGTCCGCTTCGTAATACTGAACGTGTGTTAAAGAATGCCAACGTACAAAAGATTGTTGATATTGAACAAGAAAAAGGCATGAACACCAAGATAGAAGACATTATTCCTTACGTTGCTGGCGTTTATCCCAAGGTCATGACTGATGGTGACATGGATGCAGGTGCCTGGAGCTGCGGCATGGTAGCGGGCCTTATTAAGGATGTGCCTAGCTGTGACGCATTAATTGGTGAAATGATGGTTGAAGCTAAAGAAATTATAGAAAACCGCTTGGCCAAGTTTGCTAACTAAACTCAGTTAGCCTCGGGTGCCAAAAGGCATTCGAGAGTCATCTGTTTAGTCACCACCCAAAGCCACGCTAAATTCCCATAATGAAATGTCATTAAAATGCTTTTAACAAAAATTAAAGGCAGGGATTTTTGCGCTTTTTTTAAAGTAAAAACAACGTTAAATCAAAAATAATTGGAGCATGTTATGGTTAATTTAGATAAGCAAGGCAATATTTATACTCTCACTTTTGAAGAAGAAGGGGGTAACGCACTGGATTTAGAACTCGTTCAAGCGATGCATTCTGCATTGGATGAAGTGGAAGAAAACAGCAAGGGACCTTGTGCATTAATTCTTACAGCCACAGGAAAATCTTTCAGCAGCGGTTTAAGCCTATTAAAAATAACCTCTTACGATAGCGAAAAGGTACTTACCTTCAGTAATGAAATGCAACGTCTTTACGGTCGCTTGGTTAATTTTCCAGTGCCTACTGTCGCCGCTCTCAATGGGCATGCTTTCGCTGGTGGCGCGTTTCTAGCGCTGTGTTGCGATTATCGAGTCATGCGCAGCGACAAGGGCTGGTTTTGCATCAGTGAAATTGATGTGGGCGTATCGGTTGTACCAGAAATTATGGCGGTGGCAAAACTTAAACTCTCTAAAACAGTATTACGCGACGCGGTATTAACCGGTAAGCGCTTTTCTGGTGAGGAGAGCCTGCACCTAGGGATTTGCGATGCCATCAGTGACGAGCAAAATTTACTGGATAGCGCTAAAGAAATCATTGCCCCTATTGCTCTGAAAAAACGCCAAATATATAAGAATTTTAAAACGACACTTTATGGCGACTGCGCCAAAGGTATGGGCGTAGGCCTTTAAGTTCTTAATCACTTTGAATGTTTTTAAATTCTAATAACAGGAAACCATCATGAGCTATAAAGCCCCTATTCGTGACATTCAGTTTGTTATGGACGAAGTGCTCGACTTTCCCGGTCACTACCAAAGCATTCCGCAAGGGGAAAACGCCACCCCAGAAATGGTCAGCGCCATCATTCAAGAGGCGGCAAAATTTGCTGAAAACGTGCTATCGCCTTTAAATAAAATCGGTGATGAGCAAGGCTGTCAATTGGTTGATGGGCAAGTGATTACTCCTGATGGTTTCAAAGAGGCTTATTATCAATACGTTAATAATGGTTGGATTGGATTACCCATGGATGAATCCATCGGTGGACAAGGTTTACCCACCTCCCTTGGGCGCATTACTTTTGAAACCCAGGTTACCGCCAACCATGCCTGGACCATGTATCCAGACTTAGCCAGTGGTGCCATTAAAACCATTCAAGCCCATGGTGATAAGTCACTGCAATCTTACTTACCCAACATGGTCACAGGAAAGTGGAGCGGCACAATGTGCTTAACCGAATCTCATTGTGGATCTGACCTAGGATTATTACGCACTAAAGCCATTCCCAATCAAGACGGCTCATACAGTATTACCGGCAGCAAAATATTTATTTCATCAGGTGATACGGATATCGCTGAAAACATTATCCACATTGTACTTGCCCGCTTGCCAGATGCACCTCAAGGCATCAAAGGTATTTCGTTATTCTTAGTGCCCAAAATTAAAGTCAGTGATGATGGCTCACTAGGTAATAAAAATGGGGTTAGCTGTGGTGCCATTGAAACTAAACTGGGCATTCATGGTAACGCCACTTGCACCATGAATTTTGAAGGTGCCCAAGGCTATTTAATTGGTGAAATAAATAAAGGCATGAGTTGTATGTTTACCTTTATTAATGAATCTCGCTTAGCCGTGGCTCAACAAGCTCATGGGCATATTGAAGCGTCTTTTCAAAAAGCATTGGCGTATGCACAAGATCGAATGCAAATGAGAGCCCCTAAAAGAAAATTTCCAGAACAAGCAGCCGACCCCATTATCGTGCATGCCGATGTGCGCCGAATGTTGCTTACTCAAAAGGCCTTCACTGAAGGCGCACGCTTACTGAATTATTATTGCGCTCAACAAGTGGATATTGCCCATGGTGAGAGTCACTCAGCAGAAAAATTAAAAGCACAAAGCTTATTGGCTTTCTTAACCCCTATTGCTAAAGGCTTTATTAGTGAAGTAAGTCAGGAAGCCACTGGCTTGGGCATTCAAATTTTGGGAGGACACGGTTTTATTCGAGAGTCTGGCCTTGAACAAGAATATCGCGACACTCGCATTACGACAATTTATGAGGGTACCACGGGCATTCAAGGGTTAGATTTATTGGGGCGTAAGATACTGGCCAGTAAAGGTGAAGTGATGTTGCCGTTTGTGGATCAAGTCACTGCTTTTTGCAATGAAAATAAAGATCACTCATTCTCCAAACAAACGCTCATGGCATTAAATACACTATTAGAGTTAACCGATGTAGTGGCTTCTAAAGCCAATGATCCCGATGAGATTAATGGTGTGGGTGTGGATTACTTAATGTTCGCAGGCTACACAGTATTTGCCTACTTTTTGGCTAAAGCAGCCCTCATTAGCGAAGAGAAAATTAACGCCAATGCAGAAGATAAGAATTTCTATCAAGCCAAAATTGCCACTGCCAATTTTTATTTTTCAAAAATACTACCCAGAACCAAAACCCTACAAGCCACCATTATCTCAGGTTCTGCACCGCTTATGGCAATGAATGACGGTGACTTTTCATTTTAAATTAATCCAACACACATCAAACAATAGGAAAAAATTATGGCTATATATCAAGCACCACAACGTGACATGAAATTTGTAATGGATGAATTGCTGGACATGCAAAGTCATTACGCACAATTGCCTGGCTGTGAAAATGCTAGTCCTGAAATTGTTAGTGCCATTCGTGAGGAAGGCGCTAAATTTTGCACAAAAGTATTGGCACCGTTAAACAAAGTGGCCGACCAAGAAGGGTGTACTTGGTCAGAGTCTGGGGTGAAAACACCCACAGGCTATAAAGAAGCGTTTAAGCAGTATTGTGAAGCCGGCTGGCCGAGCCTAATTCAAGAAGAAAAATTCGGCGGGCAAGGCCTTCCTTATTCAGTTGGCATCATGTTTGGTGAAATGACAACTGGTTCAGGTCTTGCGTGGGCCATGTTAAATGGCGGAAGTAACGGTGCAGCAGAAACCATTAGCGCATGGGGTAGCGAAGAGCAAAAAGAGCAATACATGCCCAAATTAGTGAATGGTGATTGGGGCGGTACTATGTGTTTGACCGAGTCTCATTGTGGAACCGATTTAGGTTTATTAAGAACCAAAGCCGAACCCAATAGTGATGGATCTTATAATCTAACTGGCACTAAGATTTTTATCACCTGGGGTGAACAAGACATTACCGACAACATTGTGCACATTGTTATTGCCCGAATCGCCGGTGCCCCTGAAGGGGTGAAAGGCATCTCTTTATTTGTCGTGCCTAAATTTCACATTAATGAAGATGGCAGCTTGGGTGAGCGAAATAATGTTAGCTGTGGATCCATTGAACATAAAATGGGGCTACATGGCAGCCCCACCTGTGTAATGAATTTTGACGGTGCAAAGGGTTATCTTTTAGGACCTGAAAATAAAGGCTTGAGCTGTATGTTCACCTTTATGAATTTTGCCCGCTTAGGCGTGGCTAGCATGGGCATGATTCACAGCGAAGTGGGCTTTCAACATTCTTTAGAATATGCAAAAGATCGATTGCAAATGCGCGCTTTAACCGGTCCTAAAAATCCTGAGTTAGCCGCCGACCCGATTATTGTTCATCCTGACGTGCGTCGCATGTTACTGACCCAAAAGTCGTTAAGTGAAGGGGGTCGTATGCTTAACTACTACCTCGCTCAGCAAATGGATATTATGCAACACAGCAAAGATCCAGAATTGGTTAAGAAAACGGGAAATGAAGTGGGCTTGCTCACCCCTATTGCAAAAGCCTTCTTAACTGAAACAGGATTTGAATCAGCCAACCTTGGCCTGCAATGTTTTGGTGGTCATGGTTATACACAGGAATACGAAGTAGAACAAAATGTACGGGACGCTAGAATTTCGTGTATTTGGGAAGGCACCACGGGCATTCAAGCATTGGATTTATTAGGGCGGAAAATATTAATGAACAAAGGTGAAAACCTGCGCTCGTTCACCAAGAAAATTCATAAGTTTTGCCAAACCCACGAAGGTAATCCAGATATGGCTGAATTTGTGAAAGAGCTGAATCATTACAATAAGGAGTGGGGACAGGTGGTGATGAAAATTGGTGCCTCTGCCATGAAAAACCCAGATGAATTAGGCGCCGCTTCAGTCGATTTCCTAATGTATTCTGGTTATGTAATTCTTAGTTACTTTTGGGCACAAGCGGCAGCGGTTGCATTGCAAGCCTTAGAAAACGAAACCACTGAAGAAGATTTTTATAAGTCTAAAGTCATCACAGCGCGTTTCTTTTTTCAACGTATGTTGCCTAAAAGCCAAGGGTACCTTGCCACAATGAACACTGGTGCTGCCAACTTAATGGACTTGGATGCACAGCATTTTTCTTTTTAATGACTAGGTAGTTTAATTGGTAGTTAAAGGAAAATAAGTGACCCGCTTTTGGGTCACTTTTAAAAAAGAGTTTATCCATTTTAAACATTTATTATGGGCCAAATGCCTAATTTTCAGTAAATAGTCCAATTACGCCCTTCCCTGTCCTAAATAGACAAGCATCTGGTCTCCATTGGCAAGCACCTTTCGTTATTCCCCCTTAATATAGAGCTCAATAAAGATAAAAAAGTAAGCCGTAATTGCTCTCTTATGGCTTTGATAAATCCATAAAAATGCACCGTCCCTTAGATAATAACGGAGACACCATGAAACAAAGAATGCTCCCCATAATATTGGGCCTAGGCCTTGCCATAACCGGTTGTGGTTATGACACATTAGAAAACACCAGCGATGCTGATGCCCAAGGGCATACCGCCCCTACCCAAGCCACCATCGAAGCCAACAAACAGGTGCTAAAAGAATTACCGTTTAACAACATGGAAGACTTTGAACAAGCTAACCGTGGCCTAATTGCCCGTGAAGATAGCTTGCGCATTAAAGCCCCAAAAGGCGCACCCAATGAATACGTGTGGGATCAAGACGCTTATAAATTTATTCAAGGGGAGGCTCCTGATTCCGTTAACCCAAGCCTTTGGCGTCAAGCCAAACTCAACAGCATTCACGGCTTATTTAAAGTCACCGAAGGGGTATATCAATTACGCGGTTATGATCTTTCTAACATGACCATTATTGAAGGCGATAAAGGTTATATTTTGGTTGACCCTCTCACATCACAAGAAACCGCCAGCAAAGGCTTAGCTTTTGTTCGAAAACACTTAGGGTACAAGCCGGTCAGTGCCATTATTTTTACCCACAGCCACGGCGATCATTTTGGCGGAGTGCTGGGCGTCGTACCTGAAGAAGAAAGAAGCACAGTACAGGTCATTGCCCCTGAAGGGTTTATGGAAGAGTCCACCAGTGAGAATATGCTGGCTGGCCCGACCATGATTCGCCGTTTGGCTTATATGTACGGCTTGAATTTAGCGCGCTCAGAACGTGGCCACGTGGATACCGGATTAGGTAAAGAACCGGCCTTTGGCACCACGGGTATCTTGGCGCCGACTCATATCATTTCCCAAACACCGCAACCCATGATAGTAGACGGTGTTGATTTTGTATTCCATAACGCCCCTTCCACCGAAGCCCCTGCCGAACTGATGTTTTATTTACCTAAGTTAAAAGCCTTTTGCGGATCGGAAGTGACGTCACGCAACATGCACAACCTGTACACATTACGCGGTGCAAAAGTGCGTGATGCATTAGCTTGGAGTAACGCCATTGAAAAAACTCGTACTGAATTTCACGATGCCGATATTTATTTCGCAAGCCATCACTGGCCAATTTGGGGTAACGATAAAATTCAAGACTTTTTGAAAAAGCAACGTGATACCTACAAGTTCATTCACGATCAAACTTTGCACATGGCTCATTCAGGCGTAACTCCTAAAGAAATCGCTGAAAAATTAAAAATGCCTGAAGCGCTGCGCACTAATTTTTCAAACCGCGGCTACTACGGCACCGTTTCCCATAATGCCAAAGCCGTTTACCAAGGGTACTACGGTTGGTTTGATGGTAATCCAGCTAACTTAAACCCTCTTCCTCCTGTGGAAGCCGGTAAGCAATATGTTGAACTTATGGGCGGCAGCGAAGCATTATTAAAAAACGCACAAGCTTTGTTCGATAAAGGCAACTACCGTTTTGTAGCCGAAGTACTGAGTCACTTGGTATTTTCAGATCCAAGCAATACTTCAGCTCGCCAGCTACTCGCGCGCACTTATGATCAATTAGGGTATCAGGCTGAATCGGGTCCTTGGCGAGATGTGTATTTAACTGGCGCTTATGAATTACGCCATAACCGTCCAGAAAAAGGCTTCAACCCAGCCATGGCCAAAGATTTACTAATGCATGCACCACTTGAAAAATACTTTGATACTCTGGCAGTGCGCTTAGATGGTGCCGCCGCTGAAGGAGAAGAAATGATTTTAAATTTCACCTTTCCTGACTTAGACGTTACTCATGTGGTCACCATTGAAAATTCAGTGATGCACCATCACATAGGTGAGCCTGTGGCGGATGCGGATGCCACCATCACTCAAGATCATGAAACCTTTGTGGACATTGCCGTTGAACTCATGACGCCAGTGGATGCCATGTTAGATGGTAAACTAGAGGTGGATAACTTGTTGGCCATGCGTAAATTTAAAAGCATGACCAGTGAGCCTGATTTTACCTTTGATATTGTTATGCCGTAAAACATATTCTAAATATATTGTTAGCCTGTGCCTTAAAAATTAAGGCTCAGGCTATTTTTATTTGTGGAAATACTTTTACAGTGCGCTTCATATTTCTATCATTTACTGACAATAAAAATAAAATCAACTCGGAGCAATTACCATGGTGACTAACTTGGCCTCAGCCAGCAACGAAAGTGCAGCGCTAAACAACATGCACACTATTTTTAGTCGACAAAAAGATGCCTTTAAAAATTCACCCATGGCCACAGCCAAAGAGCGCATTGAAAATCTAGCAAAATTGCATAAGGCCATGGTGAAGCATAAAGACGCTTTAACCCAAGCCATGTCTGATGATTTTGGTAATCGCCCCCATGATGCCTCGACCCTTAATGACATTATGATTTGTTTAGAGAGTATTAAGTATCAATCTAAGCGCATAAAAAAATGGATGAAAGCCAGCAAACCCCATGTGGATATTAAATTACAACCGGTCAGCGCCAGCGTTCATTATCAGCCTAAAGGGGTTATTGGCATTATTGCTCCGTGGAATTTCCCGGTTAATTTGGCTATTTCCCCTTTAATAACGGCGTTATCTGCCGGTAATCGCGTGATGATTAAACCATCGGAGTTTACCCCACGCACCGCGCTAGCCATGCAAAAAATGCTCGCTGAAATTTTCCCAGAAGATCTGGTGGCAGTGGTGCCTGGTGAAATGGAAGTGGCGGTAGGTTTTACGAAGCTGGCCTTTGACCATATTATTTTTACAGGGTCTACTGAAGTGGGCAAACATGTGATGCGTGCCGCGGCTGAAAATCTAACACCGGTAACATTAGAGTTAGGGGGTAAGAGCCCAGCCATCATTTCTAAAGATGTGCCCATGAAAGATGCGGTTGAGCGTTTGCTGTACGGAAAAACCACTAACGCTGGGCAAATATGCTGTTCTCCTGACTACGTTTTATGCCCGAAAGATCGTATTGATGAACTGGTGGCCAATTGCAAAGAAGTCACTGCACAATTTTACCCCAATATAAAAGACAACAACGATTACACCACCATCATTAATGACCGCCAGTATCAGCGCTTACAAAACCACCTTAGTGATGCCAAACAAAAAGGGGCCATGATCGTCGAGATAAATCCTTCTCATGAGAATTTGGCACCAGCCCAACGAAAGATGCCATTGTATTTAGTGTTAAACCCTAGTGATGACATGGTGTGCATGCAAGAGGAAATCTTTGGCCCCATTTTGCCTATTGTGGCAGTTGATTCGGTAGAGGATGCGTTGGACTTTGTACGCGAACGCCCTCGTCCATTGGCTTTATATTATTTTGGCTATAATAAAAAAGAACAGAAGTTAGTGGTAAATAATAGTATTTCTGGAGGCATGTGTTTAAACGACACTCTTAATCACATTGGCATAGATGACATGCCTTTTGGTGGCATTGGCCCGTCGGGTATGGGTAACTATCACGGTTTAGAAGGCTTTAGAGAGCTATCTCATAGTAAAAGCATTTTGTCTCGCCCAAAATATAACGGCATGAAAATGCTGTACCCCCCTTACAATCGTTTCTTTCACAAAATTATTAATAAATTTTTGGTGAAATAGGCGAAACAAAAAAATGGGCTAATTCTTAGCCCGTTTTTTCTTTCATTACTGATATTGTTCAATCACGGCAATAAATTCTAAGCCATATTTTTCAAGCTTTTTCTTACCCACTCCAGAAATATTAGCAAAGGCCTCAATGGTGGCAGGCTTACTGTGTAACATTTCCTGAAGGGTCGTATCGTGAAAGATCATAAACGGTGGAATGCCTTGCTCAGTGGCCAAGTTTTTACGACAAGTTCTAAGGGCTTGCCACATTTCTTGCTGATCTGCTGGGATATCCTCTTTATTCTTTTTACCTTTACTGATATTTCCATTGCGATTATTTGCACTGGCTTGAATTACGTCCACTCGCAGCATTAGCGATTCTTCACCCCGCAAAATGGCGCGGCTAGTATCACTTAAATACAGCTGGCCATAGTCAAAGTTTACGTTTAAATAGCCTCTTGCCACTAACTGGCGAAACACTGAACGCCACTGACCATCATTCAGGTCTTGCCCTATACCAAAAGTAGAAACCTGTTGATGATTAAACTGGCTAACTTTTTCTGTGACCTTACCGCGCAATACATTAATTAAGTGCACCACGCCAAATTTTTGATCGGTACGGTATACGCAACTTAATGCTTTTCGGGCCGCTTGCGTTCCATCCCAAGTTTGCACCGGCGTTAAACAGTTATCACAATTACCACAGGGCGTATTCAGTTCATCACCAAAGTAATTCATGAGCATTTGACGTCGGCAAGAGGTGAGTTCGGCCAAACCTAACATGCCATTGAGTTTGGTTTGCTCGATACGTTTAAACTGCTCATTGGCGTCACTGCCAGCCATCATTTGCTTAAGCTTAATGACATCTTCTAGGCCATAAGCCATCCAAGCAGTGGATGCTTGACCATCACGTCCCGCTCGACCCGTTTCTTGATAATAGGCTTCAATGCTCTTAGGCATATCTAAATGGGCCACAAAGCGCACATCGGGTTTATCGATGCCCATCCCAAACGCGACTGTGGCCACCATGACAATGCTGTCTTCATTTAAGAAACGCTGCTGATTAACTTGGCGGATACTTTTATCAAGCCCCGCATGGTAGGGCAGCGCATGAATACCTTGCTCGCTTAACCAAAGTGCGGTGGCTTCGACCTTTTTACGGGACAAGCAATACACCACCCCAGCATGACCTTGATGCTCATTTTGTAAAAAGGTTAGCAACTGAGCCTTTGGGTTATTTTTAGGGGTAATTCGATACTGAATATTAGGGCGATCAAACCCTGAGACAAACACTTTAGCTTGCCCAAGCCCAAGGCGCTCAATGATTTCTTGGCGGGTTTTTTCATCGGCAGTGGCGGTCAATGCCATGCGAGGCACATTAGGGAAATACTGTTGTAATAAACTTAACTGTAAGTAATCACTGCGAAAATCATGCCCCCACTGAGATACACAATGGGCTTCATCAATGGCAAACAAAGAAACCTGTACTTGATGAAGCCATTCAATGGTTTTAGGCAAAGTAAGGCGCTCTGGTGCGAGATATATGACATCAATTTCACCCCGCAAGGCTTGTTGTTCGGTTTGGTAATTTTCATTGCTGCTCATGGATGAGTTCATGCAAGCAGCCCTAATACCCGCTTGATTAAGGGCATTCACCTGATCGTGCATGAGAGCAATAAGCGGTGAAATAACGATACCCACACCATTACGCACTAATGCTGGAATTTGATAACACAGGGACTTACCGCCTCCTGTGGGCATTAATACAAATACATCTTCCCCTGAGAGTGCAGCCTCAATAACCTGGTCTTGTGGGGCACGAAAATTTTCGTAGCCAAATACGGTGTTTAAAACATTAAAGGCAGCTTGCATCATACTAATGGCTTCTAGATAGGTGGCGCTATTGTAGCGTCAATCAATTATGAATTGTATTTACGCAGTTTCTAGTGAGGCTTAACCTACAGGGTTACTAAATTTAGCTGCATTAAGGTACAACTAAGCCTTCCATGAACGCTATTGTTCAGGCTCTATGGCAGCCTATAACCATGACATTAACGTAATATACCCTAATAATATTCAGCTCAATGAAGACCTTATCTTTTAAGTCCTTGCATATGCGGTATATTTTACGTCTAATCAAGGTACATCTTTCAGTGATATACCCTCACAGCAACCCTTCGGCTTCATTAGCACACGCCATTACTGGTAAAGCCAATGTCTGGAATTTGTTCTTGCCAACCCCATGGTATGGTTATGCAGCACCCATTATTTTGAATATCCACTATATTTTTAAATACTAACTAAGAGATAGATGCTCAATGGCTAGCAAAGAATTTATTCACCAACGAATTTGCGCATATGCTGGAAAAGATATTGACCCTGCTATCGATACGCAAGTTAGTGAATTTTTACGCAATCAATTTAATATCCATTTACCACAAAGACGCTCTATCAACGAATCATTAGAAGCAAGCATAAGTGACCATGAAATCATTAGCTTACTGCTGCAATACCGCACCATGGTTTGATAAAGTAGATACCTTAGTAAAAACACGATTGCTCCGTAAACGTCTATATAGAATCGTCTTACAAGACGGTTATTGTCATCACTCTGTCATATTTTAGCATTAGCATGCATTACATAAATTCCAGCAAGAGAATAAATGAATAGGCTATTTCACACGTAGCGTTTGGTAGTAGGTTGTATATTTAATTAAGCATGCGCAAGCAACTGATCCACTCCCTTACTGAGGATGATCTGTTTAAAAGAATGACAACGATAATAATACCCTCAATATTCATAACCTAGGGGACACATACGTGTGCCCTTTTTTTATGCCTGCTATATTAATAATATATCGTTTAAGTTGGTAAACAGTAAACTGGATTTTTGAGGAAACTACCATGCCTGACAACCGTAAAACTTCTGCCAGCGACGTTCAAGTATCCATTGGTGGACAACTAACCTCTTCTTCTGCACCTTTATCAGAAGAAGGCCGCTGGGCATTTAATTTTAACCCGCAATCTAAAATGGCTAATATTGAAGTCCAAATAAACTCTAGCGAGCTATTAACCGGTGCAAGCGCTACAGTACTTTCAAATGACTTATCTAGCCGTGATATTCAAGATTTAATTCAATGGCTAGCAAGCGTTAAGAGCAATATGGAGCCGTAAATTAATTTTGTTTTTAGTCTTTTTCTAAAAGTGCTCGAATAGGCCTCATGTCGGCTTTTGAAGGTAAAGGCATTTTAGGTTTTTTTATCCAACTTAATATGTCCTGCTGAGGAATACTCGCCTTTAGGTCGCGTAACAACATATGGTAGCCACTTTCATAAAGCGCTATTTTTTTAGGGTGTTTTTGTGAATCCGGTAATTTATCCAACATTATTTTAGTGGGTTGTTTAGGGATGATTTCATCGCGCTCTCCATATAAAACCAGTAAATTTTGTTGCAGTTTACCGGCACTGCTCAAGGCCTCGCCCATTAAGGCAGTTAATCCATAAATTGCATCTACCCTTGTTTCTTTAATGATAAATGGATCTTTACCAAGCTTTCTTAACATCGGAATATTATCAGATGGTTTTATTTTAAGACCCCGTCCAGTTAGGGTCATCCATGGCACAGTATAACTGGCCACATTTAATGCCCAGCGCTGATACCAAGGCATGGTTTGCTTTCCCCACACGGCAGGTGCCACTAAAATTAAACCATTTACCTGAGGCGCATTTTTTTGGGCCATACTCGTCATCACTACCGCACCGCCCATGCTTTCCCCCAATACATAGATAGGAATATCGGAATACTTTCTCTTAATAACAGTAATGAAATTCTTTAAATCATTTTGCATGGCATTACTGCCGGCCCATAATCCCGCATTAGAAGACTGGCCAAAGCCACGTTGATCGTACGCAAAGGATGCCACCCCAAATTGGCTTAACCAAATACCAGTATCGTTAAAAAACTGCGAGTAATCGTTAAAACCATGCAGCGCTATCACAATATTTTTAATGCCACCTTCTGGAGGCAGCCACTTTTTATAGGTTAAAGGCAATCCATCAAAAGATCTAAATACATTATCACTAAGGGTTGCAGGTATTAATTGATCACTTGGCAGCATGACTCTGGGTGCACAACCCGTCATTAATAAACCTATGAGGCAGCCATTAACGATGAAGACACTCAAAGACTTAAAGCCAGATAAGCGCGTTATTAAAATTTGTGACATATGAACTATTTGTGTGCCTTTGTGCTTCGGGTGATGATCATTTCATTTTAGTGCAAACCCAGCACTTCATGATTAATTACTTGGCTGTTACGAACAGCCAAGTAATTATCTAAATATACAGTAAACTGCGAGCTTAAGTTTTAGAGCTCTCCTTTTTATGCCCCCTCAAAAGCCCCCTAGCATTTGGTCATTGGCCTGGCCTACTACCCTATCTAATTTATTACTGGCCTCTATTGGTTTGGTGCAAATAGTATTAGCGGCAGGCTTTGGTAACGATGTAGCGTCTGCCATGGCGGTAAGCCAGCGCGTATTTTTTGTATTGCAAGCCACCCTATTTGGATTGGCCACCGGCGCCAGCGCTCTAGTAGCGCGCAACATAGGGGCAAATGACCATTTAAAAGCAGGGCAAGCTACACAAAGCGCCATGCTATTAGGATTTATGATATCGGTATTAATGGGAGGGCTGTGCTATTTACTGGCGCCCACCATAACCAGCTGGTTTGATTTAGAAGGGAACGCTCAAGAACTGGCGATTATCTTAATTCGCTGGGTGTGTATATTTAACCCTATTTATTCATTAAACATCGTATTAACCACCACCATGCGCGCCACAGGAGATGGCTTAAACCCACTGATGCTGGCGTTCATTAGTGGCGTGGGCAATGGTTTAGGCTGTTATGCATTAAGCCATGGCAGCTTCGGATTGCCCAATTTAGGACCTGAAGGGTTGGCTATTGGCGGCATTATTGGTTCGCTATTAGCTTTAGTGATATATGGCAGCTATTGGCGATTAGGCAAATTGAAACTGCCTTACCCCAACATTAGTCAGCTTAAAGTTAAAACCAATAAGTTACTGCGCATTGGCATTCCCAGTGCCATTGAACAAAGTCTCATGCAGGTGGGGTTTTTAGTTTATATGATGGCCATCGCTCAATACGGTAATCAAGTACTGGCGGCCTATGGCTTGGGTTTGAATATTTTAACCTTAATTATTTTTGTATCATTAGGGTTCTCAGCCTCCAGTGCCGTTATTGTGGGGCAATATATGGGACGCAAACAACCTGAATTAGCCATGGAATATGGTTGGCGAGGTTGGCGCATGTGTTTGGCCTTTATGGTGGTTTCAGCAATCATTTTTGTAGTATTTGGCGCACACATGGCCCGCGCGATTACCGACGATAGCCAAGTGCAATATTATGTTGAGTTATTTTTAATGATCGTCGCCGTCGCCATGCCGTTAATTGCCACTGACTTCGCCATCGGCGGGGCCATTCGTGGCGCCGGTGAAACGAAATACCCCTTAAAGATTAGCTTTTTTAGTTTATTCTTAGTGCGCTTTATTTTGCCCTTTGTTTTTTTAGAGTTAAACATGGCTGTTCATTGGATGTTTTGCTTAACCGCATTAGATTTTGGCATTAAAGCAATATTTTTAGCATTGTATTTCCGTGCAGGCCATTGGCAGAAAAAAGAAATTTAGTTTCGTCAAAAATGAAACTAACATTGAATTATGTGTTAGTTTCAGAAAGTATTCATAAAACTATTTAATATTCCATTATAAATACAGGGAATGTATTTACATGCAGCTTCTAAAGTTCTCATTGATAACCGCCCTCGCCATTTTCATAAGCGCCTGTATGTCATTCACATCAAGCGAAGGTAAGACGCCACTCAAAAGTGAGCAAAACCTCACGGGCATTGATGTTTCCAAATACCAAGGGAAAATTGATTTTGACAAAGTAAAAGCGGCCGGCATTCGTTATGTTTTTGTACGGGCCACTGAAGGCATTACTTATCAAGATGCATTTTTTAAACAAAACCTCGATGAAGCCCGTGAAGCAGGTTTGGTCATTGGCGCTTACCATTTTTACGAAACCGACGATGACCCAGTAAGTCAATTAAATAACTTTACCAGCTTAGTAACATTACAAGCGGGTGACTTACCCCCTGTGGTAGACATTGAGAAACTTCACGATAACGATCAAGTAGATTTAACCGAGAACATTCAAACCTATTTAGATGGACTAGAGCAACACTATAAAACCAAGCCTATTATTTACAGTGGTAAAAACTTTGCCAACAAATACATTACCACCTTCAGTGATTACCCTTTATGGCTTGCTGAATATCAAAGCTTATACCCCACATTGCCACAAGGCTGGAATAAGTGGACATTTTGGCAATATTCACAAACCGGAAAAATAGATGGCATAAATGGTGATGTAGACATTAATCGATTTAATGGTCAGGAGAACAGTTTTAAGAAAATGCTGATAAAATCCCTGTAACGCCTTAAAGCGCGTTATTTAGTCAGCTATATGGAAAGTACCATGTTTAACCCTTTCGTTTTCGCCAGCCGATACTGGCTGGCACTTAGTGCACTGACTCTTTTTAGTATCACGCTTTTATCTCTTTGGCCCTTAAGTAATTTGCCACTCATGCCTGGCACAGATAAAACTCACCATTTTATAGCCTACGCAAGCCTAATGCTTCCTGCAGCACTGGCAAAACCTAAACACTGGCCACTTATTGCATTGTTTTTTATTAGCTGGAGCGCAGCAATTGAATTAATTCAGCCGCTTGTGAATCGATATGGTGAATGGTTAGATTTGCTGGCCAATGGGCTAGGGGTTTTAGCCAGTATTGTGTTAGTGAGTACTTTTAACTTATTCAAAAAATTATATAGCCATTTCAAGGCATGACACCAATAAGCCCTTAAATACAAAAGCATTCCCTGTGGAAATTCTATAACAGATAGGTAGAATCAGCCAATCACTCATATCTTTGGCTTACCTCCATCCCATTAATTTGGTAAGTTAACCTTATTTATTCCTGAGGACAGACATGACAGACAAGGATACAAACATTGCCTCTGGCTTTGGGCCCTTGCTTAAATTCTGGCGTGGCGTGCATGGCTTATCTCAAGAAACTTTAGCCTTGTGTGCAGAATCTTCTACCCGCCACATTAGCTGTTTAGAAAATGGTAAGTCGCATCCTAGCCGTTCAATGATTTTAAAATTAGCAGAAGTCATGAAGCTGGGTGACCGCGACTCCTGCTACTTATTATTGGCAGCAGGCTACTTACCCACCGCCAATACCGTAGATTTTCATGCTCCTGAATATAAATGGCTACGTAAAGCCATGATGCTTACCTTAAAAGCCATGGACCCTTACCCTGCGGCATTAATGGACCGTTATGGTGGTTTATTAATGGTAAACAAAGCTTGGGTGGCGTTTAATCAGCAAGCCTTAGGGCCAGAACGCTTAGCCAACATGGCTAATCACTTTGAATTATTGTTCAGTCATCAGCCATCAAGCGAAGCCAATGACCTTAGAAAAAATACCCTGTCGCTTATCCTGATGGCCATGCAGCAAGAAGTTTTGTTAAGCGGTGATGCGTATTTTGAAAAAATTCTTACGAATTTAATTAAGCATAAAGACGTCCCCAAAGACTGGAAGCAACGAGCGGCTAATTTAGAACCACAAGCCAGTTTTCGGGTGCAGTTTGAAATAGAAGGCACCTTGCATCATTTCTTTAATGTTAGCCAAATGGTGGGGGCATTAGGACCCACTTCGTTTATTTCTGAACCAAGGTTAAGCATTAATACCCTGTATCCTGTGGATCCTGAATTAGATTTATCCAAATATTTAGATAAAGAGTTTAGTCACCCTCTGTTGCCTTATTAATAAATATATTAAGGCCTCAAAACACAGGTTTTTCTGTTATTTATCTTTGTCCGTCAATGCTATTTAAATCTAAAACATCTTCACATCAAACCACCCAAAAGCCTTGATAATCAGGCTTTTAGGTCTTTTCTGCATTCCTTTCATCACATTTTAAACTCTCCAAAGGCCCAACTTGACCCATTAAGTCATGGCTCCACCTTGGTAGGTTGCGCAGAATGAAAGCCATAATTAGACACATATAAACAGGTTAATACTATGGCTGCACCCATTCTTAGTGAACGCGAACTTGAGTTCATGCTTTATGAAATGTTTGATGCCGAATCTCTTACCAGTCGTGAACGTTATACCGATCACAGCCGCGAAACATTCACAGCTGCTATTAACACCGCTAAAACGGTAGCTGAAAAATATTTCTTACCCATTCGACAAAAAGTAGATACTCAGCAACCTACCTTCGATGGCAAAAAAGTCAGCATGTTGCCAGAAATTAAGACAGCATTAGATGCGGTTATTGATGCAGGCCTTGCCGCACCCTCCAGTGACTACGACATGGGAGGCATGCAATTGCCTCTTACTGTGGCCAGTGCCGCTGCTTGTTACCTATCCGCGGCCGGTAGCACCACTTTAGGTTATATTTCTCTGACCAATGCTAACTGCAACCTAATTGAAGCCTACGGCACACAAGATCAAATTGAACGCTTTGTGCACCCCATGCGTGAAGGCCGTTTCGCCGGTACTATGGCCATGACCGAACCCTCAGCGGGATCTGGCTTGGCCGACTTAACCACCACAGCCACGCAAGATGAAAACGGCAACTACCGCATTAAAGGCAATAAAATCTTCATCAGTGGCGGTGATCATGATTTAAACGACAACATTATTCACCTGGTATTGGCCCGTGTGAAAGGCGCGCCTAAAGGCGTAAAAGGCATTTCCTTGTTCATAGTGCCTAAGCTCATGGTGAACGATGACGGGTCACTGGGGGATAAAAATGAAGTAGAGCTGGCTGGCTTATTTCACAAAATGGGTGGCCGTGGTCAAACCTCATGTGCATTAAGCTTTGGCGAACAAGATGGCGCCATTGGCTACTT
This sequence comes from uncultured Bermanella sp., assembly GCA_913058575.1. GTDB lineage: Bacteria > Pseudomonadota > Gammaproteobacteria > Pseudomonadales > Oceanobacteraceae > Bermanella. Next base: position 46,929 of record CAJXRF010000009.1, on the reverse strand, counting down.
AGTAGGTGAAGAAAACAAAGGCCTTGCCTACATGTTCCATATGATGAATGAGGCCCGCATCATGGTGGGCACGAGTGCAGCCGCCACTGCCCTTACGGGTTTCCAGTATTCTCTAGATTACTCAAAAGAGCGCCCACAAGGCAGATTAATGGCCAGCAAAGACCCAATGGCGGCGCCTGTTAACATCATTGAACACCCCGATGTGCGCCGCATGCTGCTCACTCAAAAAGCCTACGCTGAAGGTGCTTACGCCCTATGCCTATTAGGCAGCCAACTGGCCGATGATGAAAAAACCGCTCCCACAGAAAAAGAACGCGTTGCTGCCAGCACCTTACTGGACTTCTTAACGCCCATGATAAAAAGCTGGCCTTCAGAGTACGGCCCTAAAGCTAACTATTTGGCCATTCAGGTTCTGGGGGGGCACGGTTATATTAACGAACACCCAGTGGAAATGTTCTACCGAGACAACCGCTTAAACCCAATTCATGAAGGCACAACTGGCATTCAATCCCTTGATTTGCTTGGCCGTAAAGTACCCATGAAAAACTTCGCCGGTTACAAAGCCATCTTGGCTGAAATGGCTGGCACCATTGAAGTGGCCAGCCAGTTTGAAGAGCTGCAAGGCGTGGCAAAAGAACTGGCCGATGCCGTTAAGCAACTGCAAGCCACGACCGCCACCGTATTAGGCGCCACTAAATCACAAAATATTGACTTAGTATTTTCAAACTCGGTGAGCTACTTAGATATGTTTGGTCACATAGTAATCGCATGGTTATGGCTTAAACAAGGCATGGTGGCCAACGCTGCTCTTAAAGAAGCGCCACATAAAGAAGATGAAGATTTTTATAAAGGTAAAATGCAAGCCATGCAGTATTTTTACCGCTCAGAATTACCGCAAGTTTACCACTGGAGTAATTTGGTAAGCAGCATCGACAGCACCAGTTTTGATATGCACGCTGATTGGTTTTAACAAATTTTAATATTGCATCTAAACATAATTAATTCACTGAATAAGTAGGGACAGATATGAAACAAGTTAGTCGTGACGATATTCAAAACCATGTGGGTCAAGTGTCAGAGCCAAGTGCTTGGTTTACGGTTAAACAAGAGCAAATTGATCAATTTGCCGATTGTACTTTGGATCACCAATTTATTCATATCAACCCAGAGCAAGCAAAAGAAACTGCATTTGGCTCCACCATTGCCCACGGTTTTTTAAGCTTATCGATGCTTTCACATTTTGCAGAAAGTTTTGGCACCCTAATAGACGGCACATACATGGGCGTTAATTACGGGTTTGATAAAGTGCGCTTCATTAATCCAGTGAAGGTTGACAGTAAAATTCGCGGTACTGCAAAATTAGTCGAAGCAGTAGAAAAGAAACCCGGCCAGTTTATGTTAAAAACTGAAGTGGCTGTGGAAATCGAAGGTTCTGAAAAACCCGCTTTAAAAGCCGAGTGGATTACCATGCAAATGGTTAAATAAAATTTCAATACCTCCATTTTTATGGAAGTAAATATATATTGAATGCTTCAACAATTTTAAACGAAGCACTCTTAGTTAATTGCCCTAGTTAAGTATTTAGAAAAAGGAAGAAATTATGTCTATCAGCTATGAAGGTCAAGTGGCCATTGTAACCGGTGCCGGTAACGGATTAGGTCGTTCACACGCATTAGAATTAGCTAAGCGCGGCGCTAAGGTCGTCATTAATGATTTAGGTGGTGCACGTGATGGTAGCGGTGGTTCATCGGCCGCTGCTGACGAAGTGGTGGCGTTAATTCAAAAAAATGGTGGCGAAGCATTTGCCCACGGCGCGAACGTGGCCAAGTTTGATGAAGTACAAGACATGGTTCAACAAACCATGGATAAGTGGGGTCGTGTTGATATTTTAATTAACAACGCGGGTATTCTGCGTGATAAAACCTTTGCCAAAATGGAAATTGCTGACTTCCAATTAGTAATGGATGTACACGTTATGGGCACCGTAAACTGCACTAAAGCAGTTTGGCAAATCATGCGTGACCAAGACTACGGACGCATTGTTATGACCACCTCTTCAAGTGGTATGTATGGTAACTTTGGTCAAGCCAACTATGGTGCCGCTAAAATGGCAGTACTGGGTTTCATGAATACGTTGGTCATTGAAGGCGCCAAAAATAATATCAAAGTGAATGCTTTGGCTCCTACTGCCGCCACGCGCATGACAGAAGATCTAATGCCGCAACCTGTTTTAGACATGCTAACTCTTGAAGCTGTTACCGCTGGCGCTTTAACACTTTGCCATAAAGATTCACCAAATCGCTTTATTCTTTGCGCCGGTGCCGGTGGTTATGCCAGTACTCGTTTGTTTGAAACTGAAGGCACTTACCTTGCCCCAGAAGATCAAACCCCAGAGGGTGTATTAGCCAACTTTGATGAAATTTCTGACACCTCTAAGCAGTGTGAGTATCAAGCAGGGTCTGGTCAGGGTGAAAAATTCTTAGGTAAGGCCATGGCCTTCTTAAAGTCTCAAGCGACAGCAGAAGCCTAATATATCCCCCTAAGGCTAAAGAGATTTAGACTTAGGGGGAATTCAAATGCCCTATTTTGTCACTCAGGGCCTTGCATTCATTTCTTTTTAAAATCATAAAAGAATTCCATTACCCAGTACTGCCATTGAATACTGGTTAATCGTTTATATAGGAAATAACATGAAAGAAGCTGTCATTGTATCTGCTGCGCGTACCCCTATTGGTAAAGCTTACCGTGGTGCATTCAACAATTTAGAAGCCCCTTCTCTTGCATCATTTGCCGTAAAAGCCGCCGTACAACGAGCAGGTGTTGATCCTGCTGAAATTGATGATGTTTTATTTGGCGCCTCTATTCAACAAGGCACCCAAGGCAGTAACTTTGCCCGTCAAATTGCCATTGCTTCAGGCTTACCAGCCAGTGTTTCGGGTATGTCTTTAGATCGCCAATGCTCTTCTGGTGTCATGACCATTGCCACTGCTGCTAAGCAAATTATTGTAGACGGCGCACCGATTGTTTTAGCCGGTGGTTGCGAATCTATCAGTCTTGCACAAAATGAAAAAATGAATTTTTTTCGAGCCAAAGATCCAATGGTGCTAGCCAATTCACCTGATTTTTACATGCCCATGCTCGACACTGCTGAGCTTGTGGCTAAAAAATATGACATTTCACGTGAACGCCAAGATGAATACGCATTAGAATCTCAAATGCGCACCGCTGCCGCGCAAGAAGCCAACTTATTCGCCAATGAAATTGTACCGGTTACCGCCATTAAAAAAGTTCAAGACCGCGAGACAGGTGAAGTTTCCGATCAGGAAGTCACCCTAACCAAAGATGAAGGCAACCGAGCCAATACTACCCTTGAAGGATTGAATAGCCTGAAAGTGGTTCGTGAAGGGGGCTGTGTCACAGGCGGTAACGCATCGCAGTTATCAGATGGTGCAGCCGCGGTGATCATGATGGATCGCAAACTAGCCGAACAGCGTAACCTTGAACCTTTAGGTATTTACCGTGGTATGGCAGTAGCAGGTTGTGAACCAAATGAAATGGGCATAGGCCCAGTATTCGCTATCCCTAAACTGCTAAAACGTACCGGCCTAAAAATGGAAGACATTGGTCTTTGGGAATTAAACGAAGCCTTTGCGGTACAAGTCATTTATTGTCGTGATAAATTAAATATTCCAGCCGATCGTTTAAACGTAAACGGTGGCGCTATTTCAATTGGCCATCCTTACGGCATGAGTGGCGCTCGTATGACCATGCACGCACTTATGGAAGGCAAGCGTCGCGGTGTTAAATACGTAGTGGTTACCATGTGTGTTGGTGGCGGCATGGGGGCTGCGGCCTTGTTTGAGGTTTGCTAAGCTAGTAACAAAAATACATTAAAAAAGGCGTCACATTTACATGTGACGCCTTTTTTAATGAAATATGGAAATGCTTTATTTTAGTTTTACAAGATAAGAGCGTTTAAGTAAAAACAGTAATACAAATAACAAGTACCAGTGAACACTGCCTGCACCTTTTGTACTGCTAGGTGTGCTTAGTGAAGTGATTTCAGAGTAAACACTTTCACTATCATTGGAATCTTTATAAGCCTTAACACGATAATAGTAAAAGGATGAACCCGAAACAGTGTTATCTGTATAGGCTGTTATATCTGACGTTACGGAAGCGATTTGGCTATAATTAACCCCATCGATTGAGCGCTCAACTTTAAAACCCGTTTCAGTCGCGGCATTATCCACCCAGGACAAACTTATTTGGCTAGAGCTCGCACGGCCAGTTAAAAAAGTGGGTTCACTTATATTTGTAAAAATTTCGATTTCTTCAATAGCATCATTTAAACCCGATTCGGTTATGGTTTGAATTTTATAGAAATAATGAGTGCCATCTATAAGACTTGCATCTGTATAAGCACTTATATTCGCTGAAGTAATATGAAGTCTCTTAAAGTTCGTTTTGTCATTGTCAGAGCGATCGATTTGGTAACCTAATTCACTGTTCGAGGCATCTAGCCAAGTTAGTTTTACTTGATTATTTGTTACTTCCTGCGCAATAAGGTTACTTGCTGGTGCTAATGCTTGGTCGGTAACGGTAATTTCAACCGACTCACTGACAGCTTCACCCTTTATAGCAGAAACACGATATAGAGTTGTGGCTAAGTCCTGAACATTTTCATCAAGATAGGTTGTGATATTAGAGGCAATTGTAGCCACGTCTTCAAAGTCACCGCTATCAACAGAACGCTCTATTTTGAAACCTGTTTCAATTTGTGAGTTATCTTGCCAAGTAAATTGAATGTCATAATCAACATTTTCCATTGTTAAATTACTTGGGGCTATTGCAGAAGCTATCGCGCTCGCAGCATCAACGATACCTATGCCACAAGTATCGTTATTGGTTTCACATGTAGTGCCACCAACAAAACTACGAGCTGTTTGTTTAATAGCAGTTTCTATTTCACCTGGCGTGAGACTTGGGTTACCCGCTAGCATTAAAGAAGCTACACCGGAAACATGGGCCGCCGCCATGCTGCTACCTTCATGGCAGATATAACTATTATCTAAATTTGCCATTTGCGTTCCACCATCTCCTAGAGAATAAATGGCTTCTTGAGAATCATCATTACAGGTCGTAGCTGTATTTCCACCTGGTGCTATTACATCCACATTAACGCCTGAATTACTGCTCGTTGAAAGCTCACCATTTTGATCATGTGCAGCGACTACAATTACATTTTCACAATTTGCAGGGGTTGAATCAATTGCCAAAGCCGAATCATTACCGGCTGCTACCACTACTACACTGCCAGCAGTGCGGGCATCATCGATAGCACTTTGAAGGGTTATGTCACAAGCGTTCACCGTGCCGAAACTCATATTAATCACATCTGCTGGATTAGAATTAGTTGTGATTCCTGTTACCTCTAAGCCAGCTGCCCAGCGTATACCATCAATGATGTCCGATGTATAACCGCCACATTTACCCAATACCCTCACCGGCAATATTTTAGTATTCCAATCGATACCGCTAATACCACCACCCGACCCGTCTCCATTACCATCATTAGAAGCCGCCCCAATGATTCCCGCCACATGGGTACCGTGCCAAGTGCTTGAAGTTTCTGTGCAACCAAAAAACTCTCCTGCTCCATCAGTGCTTTCTAGATTAGTTACCCAGTTCCCTTCGTCATTAGGGTCACTATCTTGTCCATCCCCATCACCAGATTTTGTAAAAGCACCGTCAACATTATTAGCGGATACCATATCAAAACCATCAAGCAATCGGGTACTATCAAAGCCAACATGGTCCTTTAAAACACCAGTATCTAATACGGCTACCACCACATCACTAGAACCCGTTGTGAAATCCCATGCGGCGGGTAGATTCAATCCCTGTGTAGCCGAACTTTGTAAATTCCATTGTCTATTAGCAAAAAATTCATCATTGGGGGTCGTCGCCATGGGAAACATTCGCGTATCGGCTTTGACGTATTGAATTGAGCTATTTATTTCTTTTAAGCTTAAAGCAATGTCATTCATTTCCTCTAAGCTAGCCATTTCCCCTAATTTTATTACATGACCGAAACCATCGCTAAAAGATCGAACATGCGTAAATATTTTACCTGTAGCTTCTTCAGCTAATTTAATAAATTTAACCTGATCATACGCTTTAGCTGTTTTCAGCTTTACAATAATTTGGTCAGTGTATTGACTAAACTTTTGAGCTTGATGGGTTTTAGAATGCGAATTACTTTTCCCGTCCATTAGAGGGGCATGTGCCTGCAAGTAGTTACCAGACAACAAAAATAAAGCTGAGCTTAAATAGGTAGCGATTTTCATAATATTTATTATTGTATTTTTATAATTGAGTCGGTTTCAAGCAACCGGGTGAGGGGCAATTGCTTGATCGTTTGCATCATATTTTTAAGGGATTGTTCATCTGTACTGATCAGGCGTAGTACATGTCCGTTTGAGCGCATCTTTCGTAAATATTCGATTTTATCTGGCACAGTCAATTGGCTCTTAAGCGTTTGCATCAGTGACGCTTGGGTTACATCTTGATGACTATAATAAATAACCCGTAAACTTGTATTTTCATTGGCCATTACTTGGCCATTAAACAACCCCACGGCCATGATTAACGCTATGGACCAGCAAGTGAGCGAGGGCACTAACAACAGGCTATTTTTCATGCAGCGCTCCTTTGCTGAACTTGTTTAAGGTTAAAGCCTAATAAGCATCTGAGGGCATATTCTGTTAAGGCTATTTTATTTTTATTATTCTGTACTGTAATTAATGCCTAGGGAAAACAAGACATATATTTGTGCCACAGTGTGCCATATATCCCTGTTAAAAAATATCCAAGCCCTCTACTTAGCAACATAATTACCAAGCTAATGACGGCACGAAGGTTCCACTAACAAACGTCTAAAGCAGGGTTATTCTCCACTATGAGTTAAGGCCATGTATTGTTTTGAGGCCATTTCTATCAGTCGACTACGGGTGCGCTCAAATTGAAAGCTTAACGATCCTTGTGTGTATAATTTCGACAGCGGTACTTCACAAGCTAAATACAAGCACACTTTTTGGTCATAAAGTTCATCCACCAAGGCAATAAAACGCCTTGCAGCATCATCCATGGGGGCCAAAAGCACATGACGCTGCCCGGTACTGCCTGAACCCACGCTACCATCTTCTGTTCCTCGCGCTTTTATACGCTCAAAAGTATCGCCTCCTAGAATAGGCACATTGTTTACAAATATCGTATGAAATTGTTTGGCTATTTCAATGTAATCAAAATGGCTTCTTGGGCCCATGCAAAGCTCTTGAAAATCAAACGCTATGTGCTTTTCGTGCTTATCTAAATACATTATTTCACGGCCAAGAACGTCTAAAATTCCGTAGCGATTAACATCTTGTAGATTTAATAAGTAATGCTGCGCAACTTGATTTAAAACTAGGCCGCTTGATTGTGTGGTTAAAAAGTAATTTTGTACCACATCAAGGGGACGCTCTCGGTGATCATATTCCCCAGCCATGTTGATAATGGTTAAGTTTTTCTCAATGGCTTTAATGGCGGGAATGAAGCTATCTCTTTGCAATCCATCTTTATAAAGTGCATTTGGCTCGGTATTACTGGTGGCTACCACTGGCATATTTTCATCAAATATAAACATCATTAAGCGCCCTAGCAGCATGGCATCGCCAATGTCGTTTACAAAAAACTCATCGAAACATAACACCTCATATTGCTGCGCTAACTCCTTAGCGATTTGCTTCAAGGGGTCTTTAACACCCTCTAATTGCGTTAAGCGCCCGTGAACATCTTGCATAAAGTGATGGAAATGCTGACGCAAGCATCTATCAATGCCTATGGATGAAACAAAAACATCCATTAAAAATGTTTTACCACGACCCACTTTTCCCCATAGGTATAAACCTAGATCGGTTGGAGGATTTACATCAGCATGGAGATGGGCATATTGAAGGCGCAAGAAAAGCGCTTGCAAAGCATTCAGCGCAGCTTGCTGAGACAAGTCTTCGTTTACCTGACCTGCCACAACAGCTTGTTGATACAGTGCTTGCGGGCTGACCTCAAGGTGATTAAAAGAGCAAGTCTCATTAGAAATTACAGCTATATCGTTCATGGGCGTAAATATTTAACAAAGGGCCCTGTAATGGGCCATCACATTTATCATTAACGCTAGTTAATGGCCAATAGTTCTACTTCAAAAATAAGTGTAGAACCTGGCTTAATGGCACCAGCGCCACTGTTACCATAGGCTAAATGACTTGGAATAAAGAAGCGAGTTTTCTCACCCACCACCATTAACTGCACGCCTTCAGTCCAGCCTGGTATCACCTGATTTAAGCCAAACGCAATGCTTTCACCACGCTCAACTGAGCTATCAAACACACTGCCATCCAACAGTGTGCCATGGTAGTGAACGGTTACTTTATCGGTAGCCTTTGGATGAGTGTCACCTGTGCCTTCATTTAATACTAAATACTGCAGCCCTGACGGCGTGGTGTTTACCCCAGGCTTGCTTTTATTTTCCGTTAAAAAGCCATTCCCAAGTTCAATATTACCAAAACTGGCTTTACGGCGTTTAATGGAACGCCAGCTGAAAAAAATCACCACAAGCAATATGGCAAATATAAATAGAGGTGGCATGGCGTTCTCCTAAAATTTGAGCAGGCATTTTAACCTGCTCGCCCATGAATAATCCAATAACTATGTCTATTAGTGAATGCTTACTCTTTTATTAACTTCTTTAAAATATCAGCATTGGGTAGCCAACGATCATTCCCTTGCTTTGCTACACAAGCTTGCCCATAACAAGGTGTAAGGTGGCGCTGTAAAGAGTAAATTACTTGGGCACTGGCCTGTAGTGCTATATTTCGCTGGCCACTGGCAAAATTGACATATTCTTGCTTTGTCACGTTAAACACTTGATTCTCACAATTGACTACTGGCTTTCCAAATTCCCCTTCACTGCCACAACCGTATTGAGCAAAGCCATATTTTTTGGGCCCATTCACCGGATACAAATTTTGCCAAATATTTTTCTGTTCATTATCTTGCACCCAACCTTGTAAAATATTATTAAGGGTACTGTTAAGGGTGTGGCTAATGATATCTGCCACGCTTTTGTCATAACTGGAAAGCTGCTTGCAAATGGTTTTCAAGGCCGTGTCATCCTCAAGCCAAGAGTATGAATTAAACGAATTCCAACTATCAAATCCATCCGCTTTAGGCGGGAGGTAACGAACCGGATGAAATATCGGTACCGCATGGGCTGGCACCGCTACATCTTGAACATAATGCAACAAAGCCCCCATGGCTGGGTAAACTTCTTGATGATCAATACTGTTTCTGGCTTGAGAAGCTAAATAATCACTCCATACATTAAAACTGGTGGAGATCACTAAGCTGTTACCCATCCAACTGGTAGCTGATTTTTCTAACGGAAATTGCTTGTTATCGGGGAAATGCCACAGACGGGCTTTTCGCCACAATTGATCTTGCTGTAAGTTATATTCAATTAACACATCTAGTTGCTCACTAGGGTTAAGGGTTTTAATGTGCTTTTTCTGAATACACAAATTAATAAGCTTAACTGCATCGCGCGTTATTTGTTGGTGATTTTGTAAACTGTACCCATAGCTTTTAATGCAAGCCAACATGATCACCACAAACCAAAGCACCCGCCTGACGTAACCGCTAGACAGAATTTTAATGTTTTTCATAACTTTCCTTGTAAATTCGTCTTTGTAGATAGCCCCAAGGGCTTAGTGTGCTTAATTTAAATCTAAAAGCTGAAGATTAAAGTACTGGGCAAGGAACTCAAAGCCCCGTTACACTTCTAAGAACACTCCACCATCAATAGAGACATCTTATGAGCTCTCAGCAGCGCCTATTAAGTCGCTATACCAAAGATTTACGCCCCGGCACCTTAAATTGGATTGGCTTACGACCCGCGCGAAAAGAGGACTTAATTGAGGTGAAAGAAGTACTGGCACGGGAAGGCTTAGGCTTAGAAGGGGACCATAGATGCACTAAAACTCCAGGGTCCGCTCGGCAAGTGACCATTATTTCACAAGAATACATTCAGCAAACCGCTCACTTTTTAGGGATTGAGGAGATTAACCCAAATTTATTACGTCGCAATCTTGTGGTGGCAGGTATTAATTTAAGTGCTCTACGGCATCAAAGGTTCAGTATTGGAGAAGCCATATTTGAAGCCACCGCCCTTTGCCACCCGTGCACTCGCATGGAGACGGCTTTGGGTAAAGGTGCGGTGTCCGCCATGCTAGGCCACGGCGGAATATGTGCAAAGATATTAAAAAGCGGCACCATAAAAATCGGCGACCGCGTATCGTTAATTGTGCAAGACAAATAAACCAATAAGAATTTGGTTTAATGCCTTAAACCACATCTAATTCAGATGTATCGCCACTTTGTACTTTTTCACAAAAACGCACCTGCTTAGCATTACTAAGGCCTGCAATGGTTTTCATTATTTCTACGCCATGGGTTTCATAATTTTCAATCATGTCTTCAGTGACACTAATGGGGCTCCCCACCGATAATCCTAATGTGCCTGTTTTAAGCCGCCAGCCGTTAGTAATGTCTGATCCTCCCACCAAACTAATGGGCAATATGACATCCCCTGGGCGAAAATAAGCCTGTAAGAATTTGGGGTTAAAGTACTTCATGGTGATACCACCATCTTTATTATTATACGAGCGCGAGCCCTCAGGGAATAATAAAAAGGGCTCATACATGACGGACTTAAATAAATCGTAATCGGCTTTATCAAACGATGCCATAATGGTTTTGGCATCATTTTCTTGAAGATAGTTTATAAGGGTTTGCTTTTCATTTTGATCTAAGGCTTCGGCTAAAAACGTAAAGCGCTCGTCATCAAAATTAATTATTCCGTCCATAAAATCTTGGTAATTAATGTGTTCAATTAGCTTTAAACCCGCATTGGGCATTTTAATTAAAAATTGGGTACGCCTTGCATTTTTTTGCAACGCTTCTGCTAAGCCATGCTCATTTACCTGAGTGGTTTTTTGCGAAGGCAAGGTTAAGAATAAATTCCCCACATTACTGGCACCACTTTTAAGCACTACATTAGAAAACATTCTTGGACCCACCACGGTATTACAATTGGCGGTTAAGTTATCAAAGCCTAATTGACGTATGGCACTGCGTACAAAGTAAGGACCAATGTACCCTTCGTGGTGACCAATAATAAAAATACGCTGGCCACCCGCCTTAATAACCGATGCTTCGTATAAGGTGCGCACCGCTTGGGAAGATTCTACCGCGCGTTTGCTAGCCTGTTTAAATGAGGTTTGTGATTCATCTTGATCCACCAGCACAATGTCACGAATATAACGAGACTCTAAAAACACAAAGAATTTATGCCACAAAGCACTGTCTGCCAGCACTGGCGATAACGAGCGATTAAATAAAAATGGAATGGCCAGTAAGCGCTCTAAAAAACTTTTGGTAAATTCCTTAAAGAAAGAATGCTGAAGAATTTGGTTTTTTCTAAATACAAATTTATCCACAATGTCGGGGAAGTGTTGTTTAAAATCTAAGCCTTGCTGGTTGGCATGACTCATTACATCGTCCATTAATTGCACCACACGGGTATTATGGGGGGCTTTTTTAAAGGCGTAAAACTTAGCCCGAACAAATTCCACCACACCTTTAAAATTGACCAACCCCACTATTGTGCTGAAAGTATTTTTTAAAATTGAAGGGGCGGGTATTTTTAGCAACCAACTAGAAAGAATGTCTTTAAGCTTGTCGATTAATTCTGCCACAAAAGAGGTGAACGCTAAAAAGCGGTTAGTAAAGCGATAGATTAAGTCACGCTTATGAATAGAGGCTAAAGACTTCTCTAAGCGTCCTTTGTTTTCTTGTAAGAAGTGCAATATTTCAGTTTGGGAAAGATTTTCTTTGTTCTTTAACCATTGCACCAAGGGTGAGCTATTGTGTTTTGCTGTGGAACTGCTTTTAGCCATGATATTAACCGTTAAACCCCAATGGTGTACAAATTAGGCCAAGACGGTACAAAGATGAAAAGCCAATGGCTTAGGTCAGGGCGCAGCGGATATTCTAGCAAACTTCAACTAATGGCGACAATCTACGCCATTTATAAGTAAAGACCGCTATTTTAATGAAATTAACACTCAGCGCTTCTAATAGCACCATACAACCAGGCTACACCTGAATATCAAATGCCAATAGACGCTTGGGCAATACTTCATCAAGGCTCAGTGGCAAGCCGTCTTTTAATAAATGATTGGGCTCGATAGCCAATACGCGCAAGCCTAGCTTTTCATACACCTTTTTATTGGCCATTTTACCTTTTAACCACGCCGACTCACTTAGCTGAGACTTTTGCTCACCAATGCGCTCGTACCCCCAGTAGTCAATATAAAGCTGGTGTGTGGGCAAATAGAAATCGCTTATCAACTCCCCTTCAGGAAGTGAGCGCTCATAGGCATGCACCAGCCCTGCTGTATACAACCAATTATCTATTTGCCTTAAACCATTACCTTTCAATTGGTGTCCATCTAGGCCCACATACAAACCCTGGGAATTGGCAGGGCTATGCAATTGAGCCATTAACTTTTGCAACTGCGTGTGCTTAACCAGCTGCTCAGGCCATAACGCATAATGCTGGCCAGTATTCTCTTGCTGTTGCTCAGTGCCTCCCAACGCTTTACCTAAAGTTGTTAGCTGCCAACCTTTCACGGTTTTACTTAGCCACCCTAGTTCAACAAGTATTAGGTTCATACGCCAAGGAGCAATGGCTAGCTGGTTAGGGGGTGAATTAAAAAGGGCTTTACTTAATGAAGCGCTGCTTAATGTTTTATGGGCAATAGCAGCGAAAATTCGATGGTTCTGTAAATGGTTTGGCCAGACGATGTAGGTGCCAAATTTCTTGGAGTGCAAATACTCTCCCCCTTCAAACTCTCCTTTTTTAGTCAGTTCAGTGGCAATTTTTCCTGTTTCAAGATTGGCTGTGCGCGTAATCCACTTTCGATTTACCAATAGCTCAAATAAGGCTTTTAAGTCCATATTCAACAGTTTGGCAAGGGCTGTGGTAGACAGCTTTTTAGTCTTTTGATCTTTACTGTTTTGATCGGTCATTTTCTATCCCCTCCTGGCCCAGCCTCTGTGCGCCTCATCATACCCATGGTCAGTTTAACTGGCCAGAACAGCCATTTGCCTTACCATCCATGGCACATTTTTGGCCAAATTATAAATACTGTCGGTACAAGTGGGCGGCCACTTCCACCACGACACTATGACGACGAGCTAAACGCAGTACATCTTTGTCATACCCACCACCAATCACCGTAGCCACCGGCACATGGCGCTTAAGGCAAGTGCTGATCACAAGCTCATCTCTATCGTGCATTCCTTGGCTAGTAATATTCAAGTGCCCTAAATCATCCCCTTGCCAAATATCCACGCCAGCGTCGTACAACACCAAGTCAGGCTGAAAGGTTTCTAATAATTCATTTAAAGTACTGGATACCACCTGCAAATAGTCTTGATCTTCTAGGGCTTTTTCTAAGCCTATGTCTAGGTCACTGGCTTGCTTTCTAAACGGGAAATTTTTTTCACAATGAATAGAGCAGGTAAAACCGTTAGGCTGGTTCTGCATGATGGCTGCTGTGCCATCTCCTTGGTGAACATCAAGATCAAAAATCAGCACGCGCTTGGCTTCACCACTTTGCAACAAGGTAGTAGCGGTATAAGCCAGATCATTAATCATGCAAAACCCCGAACCAAAATCGTAATGGGCATGATGAGTGCCGCCGGCCAAGTGGCAAGCCAAGCCTTTTTGTAAGGCTAAGCGGGCCGCTAGCAAGGTTCCATTGGGAGCGGTAAGGGTTCTATCTACCAAACCTTGGCTCCATGGTAGCCCTACCCTGCGCCACGCTTTTTGATCCACCTTATTGCCCACTAAACTGTTCAAATAAGACACATCATGAACACTGGCCAAATCTTGCACCGTGGCCGTGGTGGGGATAAATAAATTGCTTTGCTCTTTATCAATAAGCCCCAAAGACATAACCCTGTTAAATAAATCCACAAATTTACGCATCACAAAGCGGTGACCCTCAGGAAAAGGGCAAGAGTAATTATGATGATAAACAATGGGTAACATGGCTATTTCACACACTCAGTGGCATCAAATGGAAAGTTAAGGCTTGTTTTATAATGAGGCAGGGGAAAATTCAATGGTGTATCAATTCTTAAAAAGAATAAATAGACAGTATTAAATGAGTAAGCATTAAAAATAAAGGGAAGTTAACAGTAACTGAAGGACTCATTTACTGATTTCTTTTAGCGTAAAGCTAATAAGAAATGGTGCGGATGGAGAGACTCGAACTCTCACGTCTTGCGACACTAGAACCTAAATCTAGCGTGTATACCAATTTCACCACATCCGCGTTTTTCTCTGTTTAGCTAGCACTAAAACAGACTAGGTTTTTTAATGGGGTGGCCGAAGGGGATCGAACCCTCGACCACAGGAATCACAATCCTGCGCTCTACCGACTGAGCTACGGCCACCACTACATAAAAAACTGCACCAAATGAGTTGCCTCATCGAGTGGGGCGCATATTACGGATGTAGTAGCCTTGCGTCAAGCCCTTTTACAGCCCTTATTAAGGGTAAGTTATTGAAATGCGTAGTAATTAGCGTCATTCCCCAAGTTTATTCAATTCTCCATGGCCTTAATTGCATAATCCCGCATCAAAGCACAAAAGCACTATATTAGGGGTTGGGGAGTTTTTGAGAGACAGTAAGACAGCCGCTCTAATCAAACTCACCATATTGCTCATAATTCATGGACCCCATTAAAAAAATAGTACGCCGCTCCACAATGTCGTCTTTATCTAAGCCCAGCTCCAACATACAAAGTTTATCTAGTGTAAAAAAACGTTGTTTTTTTACAGGGGCCAAATCTAAAAACTGCTCTTCCAATTGCCTATATTCTGAATTATTGCAATGTGAAGCACTATCGGCTTTAACTGACAAAGCATCGCCCTGTGCTGACAGGCAAGAAAACATAGCAACACTTAGCAACGTAAAAATAGGAATGAAATTTTTCATGGATCGCCTCTCAGAGGATAACCAGCGTTAAAATAAGGTTAGACCGAGAAATGTCTGGGCGCCGTTACAGAGTGTGTGGAATTGTAATAGGCGGTGAAAGGCGTTCATTTCATCTGGACAGTGAGCCCTGCAATAGCAAGCTTAAACAATATAAATAAAGACTGGGAATATATACTCAACGAATTTAAAAATAGAAAAATAAATTCCATCACCTTTCATGCAGTGATAAAACAGAAACAAGCTCTCCTAAAGCTTACGCTTAGTAATAAAATCAACCTGTATCACATTACTGGAAGGCGCTCTTATGGAGAATTGGGTTATGGGATTTCTCGGCAGTTCAGTTTTATCTAGGCTAGTATCCACCTTCCCTTCTGAGCCCGCCGAGAATTGAAATTCTTTAATGCAAAACGGATCATCGGTAGGCTGTACAGGCCTATCTTGCATGTACTTGTCTTGCACATGCAGTACAAACCCCAACCAAAATTTTCGATACACCTCAATGGGCACATCTGAACGAGAGTTGTCTTTTCTTGAGCGCAGCATTTCGTTAGCGGCTAAACCAAAGTGTAAGGCCGCCTCATCCTCTACTGGCAAAGCATTGCCTTCTTCTTCCACCCATTGATGCAGCAATTCATTCACCTGATTAATTTGGTTTTGAACACTGCAATTGGCTTGCACATAAAAGTACTGCTGCTGACTTAACTCCAATGCCAAGCCAGTAATAATCGCAATGTCTTCTTCGGGCAGCGGTGCCTCTAGCTGGGTAATCACACAAGCTTCGCGCCAGAGTCTTTGAGTAAAAAGCATTTCGAAATTATTAAAATCGAGCCGAGTTAATCCACAAAACACCATCACATAACCACTGCGCCATTCCATAGCAATGACGCATTTTTGATTATTCAGAGTCACTTCATGGGCAAACCATACCATGGCCCCTAGCACACCATGCTGGGGCACAGAGTGCGCGCCTAACTCTGGGGGCTCTTTGGTTATTTCATCACAGGAGACAATAGGAAGGTTGACAAGGTCATTGGCTAGGTCTTGATTGAGGTTAAACTGAATCATACTAACAAGACTCCACCTAACGATCAGAAATCCACTAAACACAAAGACACGGTAAACCATATCTTGGCTGTATTATGAACCCATTAGTTACTTGTTGTTGTAATGTTTTGGCATGAGTAAAAGCTAGTTAAAAGAAAATGGCATAACAATAAAAATAGGTAGGAAGTAGCCCTGCCTTTAAAGAACAGGACTAATTTAAGAACTTAATTAAGGAGCAGCTAAAACCTCAAGGCTAATAGGTAAACTCACCTGAGGGCTCGTAGCATCATTAGATTCCACAACAACATACTTTTCATAATTTCCGACATCTAAATCACTGGCATCAATTGTTAGATCAATATCATCTGCACTCGCACCACTCAATACAGATCCAAGCGATTGACTGAGAGACGCCCAGCCAACGTCCGTCGTAAACTCTACTGCCAATTCATCTTTTAAATAAGATGAATTAAATACAACTTGTAGACCATCGGTGGAATCTGAATTTTCAATTCCTACGCTAACATTAGTTTTAGTAAATGCACTGGTAAAGTTATTGTATTGAATTTTAATTTTACCGTTACTAGAAATAATAACTTGAGCTGTGACATACCCTGAGCCAGAAAACTCCCCATAATCGGTAAATTGCACAATAAAATCATTACCATTTGTTAGATAATGTGCAGTCCCCCCACGAGGATGCAAGTCCTTCCAAGCCCAAGCAATTAAGTTTTTATAAGGATCTACTGATGGCAAAGGTTGACCCGAACAACAACCATGACTAGTGCTAGAAAATGATAAGAATCCATTTGAAGTAACATATACTCGTGTGTAATCTACGCCATAAAAATTAAAGGTAAATCCTAAATCAATCGAAGCACTAACTGAATCATCACTAAAGCTTATGCCTGTTCCTATACTGCTTATATCCGTCCAATTATAATGAACATTTCCCTCATCACTATCACGCCATTGATAGCCATAGTCATCAGGACCACCCGAGCCCTGTGGCGAGATTGAACCTGTACGGGTATCTTCCTCACCTTTTACATGAGTAACACTTTCATATTGCTGGGTTGGCTGCGCATCCTCCAATGTATCCACCAACTTAATTGTGTAATCAAGGGTTTCATCCCCATCATTACCAATTGAGAAAGAAACAACGCTACTTTCCCCTTGATTTAAACTGACCTCAGCAATGCTTTCTGGTGTCACACTTACTACTGAGCCTAGAGGTGTCTTGATAAACTCGACATTGGATATGAATGAAGACTGCCCAGAATTATCTATTGACTTCATCGCCACATAATACTCTGTATCCGGCAATAAATTAGATACTGTAAAACTTTGTACTTCTCCACTTGCTGTCGGCGTTGGACCATCAACTAGGGTAGCATCCCTCCAATTATCTGAGGTAATCTCAGTTGTGGAATATGCAAAAGTAAGTGCACTGGCCTGCCCAGTGCCACCATCATCTCCCACATTGTTCCACCGCAAGTTAATAGAATCAGGGGCTACCTCAAACACCATTAAATCATCGATGGCACTGGGTGCTTGAGCATCAAACTCAACAGTCACACTCACTTCAGAAGTCAGCGTTTCAAAGCCAGGGGCATTTGTTGTCAGCACTAACTGGTGCTCATATAACCCCGCTATTTTATCTGTGGCATCTATCTCCAAACGAATAACCACTGACTCTCCAGGGGCAACTTCCCCCTCAGCATTTTCAGTAATAGCTATATATGCACCCTTTGAAGCTTCTTCCAAAGCACGAGAAACATTCAATCGCCCACCAGTTGCAACAAGGCCTTCCCATTGATCCAATGCATCGACGGTGCTTAACAGTATATCTTTAGTCTCTAACGCACTTAACTCAGGGAAATTAGAACGAATAAGAATTGCCGCACCAGATACATAAGGTGTTGCCATCGAAGTTCCTGAATATTCTTTATAGCCACCATCTGAAGTTGAACTCAGTATATCGCTGCCTGGGGCAGCTAAATCAACACTTAATCCATAATTTGAAAATCCTGAGCGTAAATCATTCTGGTCACTAGAAGCCACTGAGATCACATTAGGCAGATCATAATTAGCAGGATAACTTGGACTGTTATCATTGTTAGAACTATCGTTTCCTGCAGCTGCTATAAATAATACGTCATGATCATTTGCATAAGAGATAGCATCAAACAGCGCTTGAGAAAATGCACCACCACCCCAAGAATTGCTTAATATTTTCGCGCCGTTATCTACCGCATAAAGTACTGCGTCTATAGCATCTGAAGTATTACCTGAACCACCAGCACTTAAGAATTTTACTCCCATTATATTAGCAGTATGGGCAGCGCCTACTATGCCTAGATTATTATCGCCTTTAGCACCAAGAATTCCTGAGCAGTGAGTGCCATGATCATTATCATCCATTGGGTCACCGTCTGAATTCACAAAATCATAACCATGAATATCATCGATATAACCATTATTATCATCATCGATACCATTACCCGCAATTTCATTCGGATTAACCCAAATATTATCGACTAAATCTTCATGATCATATTTAACACCGGTATCAATAACTGCTACTACAACATTAGCTCCATCTTTATATCGATCCCAAGATTCCACAGCATCAATATCTGCGTCAAAACTGCCACCTGTTTGACCTTCATTATTCACAGCCCATTGTTCAGACACAAATGTGTCATTGGGTAAATACAATGCTTGAACAGAATAATCTGGTTCGGCATAAACCACACTTTCCAGTCTGTTCAGTTCATTGATAATATTAACCACATCATTTTGATTTTCTGGTCTAACAACTTTAATTCCCAATGCATCAAAAGATTTTGTTTCTTGTAAGCTATATTGATTTAACACATCGCTAAATGAACGGGTATTTTGCTGGGCACTATTAAGCTTAATAATGATGTCGCCATTATTATTGGCTACAGATAAGGAGCTTAACTCTCTAAACTTAGTAGATGCTAAACTTTTATTAACGGTAGCAGCCTGTAATTGGGCCGACTCGCTTAAACCATTCACAGCTAATGAAGCGGAGTACTTTAATGTAGATTGTCCCGTATTATTTAATACGACATCGATTATTGCTTGCTCAGCTTCTCTTAAAGATATCGCACTATTAGCTAATTCAGGAACGGGTGGAGTGGCCGTAGTGAAGCTTAATATATTCGACAGCCCTGAAACCTGATTAAATCGGTCCGTAGATTTAATTGCAAAGAAATAGGTCGTATCCATTAACAAGGATGTCACTAATACTTCTTCAGTGCTTTCCGGCAGAGCAGGGACTTGTGTCAAATCAACTGTTGTAGCTGAAGACCAATTCCCTTCAGTAATTGCTAAAGTTGAATAACGAATTTCATAGCTACTAACTGGTAGTCCTCTTCGTCCACTATCTGCCACAGCGGTCCAGCGTAAATTTACTTGATCAAATTCAGCAATGCCATCTAACGACAGATCAGAAACAACAGCCGGCGGGCTTAAATCTTCGGTCACGTCTAACAATATGCTTTGAGAAATAGTTGGCATGCCTGGCTCAGCACTGGTGTAAACAACATCCCCCTGATAACTTCCTTCATCCAACTGGCGGGCATCTAGATCAAATGCTACTTCAATAGAGCTTCGACCTGCAATTGCAATAACATCAGATACTCTTGAGTACCACTCAGGAGAATTTACAGTCCATACCAAAACAAACTCATCCCCTAAGTTGCTCAGAGTAGTGCGCTGTTGCTCCAAAACACCCCTCTCGATTGAATATTGAGCTGGGGATTCTGAAGTGACTTGTAATACAGTATTTGTAACGCTTATATTTACCAAAGCAGTGGACTGCAATTCACCATCAGATACAGAAAAAGTAAGTTGGTCGGTTCCTAAATACCCTTCATTGGCTGTGTAATTCAATAAGCCGCCCTCATTTATCAGTGCACTACCTGATATAGGAGGGTCTATTAATGTAAATACTAAATCTTGCGAGTCTGCATCATCAGCTAATAATTGAATATTGACCGCTGATGTATTGTAAGCATATAAATTAGTTTCTTGCGCAACAGGAGCATCATTGATTTCAGATAAATTAATCTCAACCACACTGGTATTTGAAGGCTGGCCATCTATCATCAAGAAATAGGTGAAAACATCACTTCCTGTCACATTTTCATGGGGCGTGTAAATAAAACTGCCGTCTTCGCTTACCTGCACAACCCCTTTAAAAGGATTTAGAGATATATGATAGGTGATACTGTCAGCCTGACCAGAAGCTGATAACTGCCCTGATAAGGGTTCATCTTCATTTCCATTAAAGCTCAATGCTACGGATGAAATTACGCTATCCGGCTCCGGGTCACAGGTTACGGTGGCAGAAATAACCTCTGAATCTTCAAGCGCTCCATTTGAATTGCTATCAATGCCCGTGCGTATTTCACTTCCGCCAAATTCACAAACCTCAGAAGCTTGTAACAACCTTAAATCCACAAGAGGCAGCTCGTCATCAGAATCAGCTCCACAACCAGCTAGAATAATGGTACTAGAAAATAACAAAGCATGGAGAGTAGCCCTTCTTATTATCGAAGAGACTTTGAAATTCCGTTTCATTTAACATCCTTTGTGAAACACTATTACGAGAGGCGGCCATGGTACCCAAGTAGCACTAATTACTCAATATGTGAACTGCACACGTACAAACAAAATAAAACGCTATAAAGAGCCAATAAAAAAGGGCCAAAAGGCCCTTTCAATTAATACAATATTCCAATAGAGATAAGTCACTCCTCAAAAATAACCCCCACCTTAAGTTTATCGGCTACATAAATTTCTTCACCGTCTACTTCTACGGTGCCACGGGCCACAGCCATGACCATCTTGCGATTGGCTTTGCATTTATCGATGGTTAATTTAAAGCTTACGACTTTATGATGCGGGCGCACTTCCCCTAAAAATTTTACGTCGCCTATGCCCAGTGCGCGTAATTTTCCGTGGTAGCCTTTTGCTGCTAGCAATACGCCCATAGACTGCCACATGCCTTCAATGCCTAAACAACCAGGCATAATAGGGTCCCCTGGGAAGTGGCATTTAAAAAACCAAGAGTCTTCATCCACTGGCATTTCTATGGTGATCTCGCCTTTTTCGGCTTCACCACCATCTACGTCTAGATGACGGATGTTTTTAACCAGTGCCAGCTCGTCTTCTGGTAATTGAATTTTAATGCCTTGCTCGGCCAATTCACCCAGTAAAGTGTGCACGGCAACATCTGCTACAGTTTTTACAGGAGTGCTTTGTGAAGTGTTTGTCATTAATTTAATTTCTTGTTTATAAAATTGCGCTCAGACGGTGTCACTTGGCTAACACCGTATTGAGACTGTTTAATTTGCCGCCACTATAGAAACCGATTAAGAGACTGACTTAACCCAAAGCCTCTTTTAGTTGACCCAATGTAGCACTGTATTTCTTCAAATGGGCCTTAACTTAGCCATACCCCAAGGCCTTGGGCGTTTAACAAAACATCTGTTTTTATTACAGCTTGTTGCTCTTGCACACTCAATAAACAGTTATGTTTTTCTAAATTGCCTAAAAAGTGCGTCATTAATATTTGATTTAACAAGGTGACATATTCTTCACTGCCCGGTTCGCACTCTTGAGCAGCTGTTTTAGCCAAAGAGACCAGTTCATCCACTTGAGTGATTAATCGCTCACCATGAGGGCTTGGGTTCTCCAGCACCCCATAATGGGTCAAAAACATGCGTTTAGGTGTGTAATCTAACAATAAGCGTATGGAGTTCTTAAGCGCTTCAGGGTCAAACTGAACGGGTGTGGTGGTGGGAAATAAAAAGGGGCCATTTTCGTTGGTTAATTCTTGGTAAGCCAAACCAAAAGTGTCGCCAGTGAAAAAGCCTTCACTGGCGCGGTCAAATACACAGAAATGATGACGAGCATGCCCAGGTGTATCCAGAAACGTTAACACTCGTTCGCCCAATTTAAGAGTATCTTTGTGAGCAGGACTGATCACACGTTTTTCATCTACGGGCAATAAATTACCGTAGGTTTTGTTAAATTCAGCGGCACCATACACGGCCGTGGCACCTGCTTGCAGCTTACTAGGGTCTATCATATGGCGCGCGCCTTTTTCATGCACCACCAAAGTGGCCCCTGGTAAGGACTGCATCAATAACCCCACACCACCCGCATGATCTAAATGCACATGAGTGGGTATGATGTATTTCACTTGGCTTTCAGATAAACCTAGCTGTTTTAAACACTCTAATATAAGCGGGACCGTGTCTTTGGTACCCGTTTCTATGATGGCTACTTCGCCAGCATCTTGAACAATATAGCAAGCGGCCATATTAGGGCGCTGAAAGTGAGTGTCTAACTGGGTAATGCCCCAACCTAAATCAAGCATGTTAATGTTATTCATTAAAATTCTGACCACCTTTTACGGGCTAATACTGCGATTGTTAAGGGCTAATGTTACAAATTTTGCATTATGAAATTTAAATGGTGCCATGCAAAAAAACGGCTTATTTACTTAGGCGGCTAAATCTATCAATGAATATTCAACGAAAGGGTTCCACTAATGCCATATTAAGGTGTCATATTTTTAAGATTTTCACCATGGCCGAATAAATCTGATTTCTCTACATTTTAGAATCTAGTGATATGGGTTAGGCAAGAACCAACCTATTCGTTAAAGGGCATTCATGAGTGGGAAAGTTTAGAGATGGCCCATAAAAACAATACACTTACAAACAGTGAGCACACACTTCAAAGGTTAACTTCAGTCGAGCACCCTAGAGAAAGTGCTCACATATGGGGTTTTACTTGGCAATGGCTTTTAAGATGTTACTGGTGCTAATCACCCCTGCAATAAGACCCAGTTTACTGACAAATATGCGCCGAATGCCATGCTGCAACATAATATAAGCCACTTCTTGCAAATTGGCCTTAGCATCTACCTGCACCACCTCTGGGGTCATGACCTGATTTACCGTACAACTTTCATCGGCCTTGCTGGCCATTTGCCGCATAATGTCTTCGTCATATTGCTGCCCTACAAATTCGGCGTAAACCTCTTCCAGTAACTTACTTTTCTCCTGAACGCTTTTGCTTTCAAATAACACAATATCGGAAAACGTCACCACCCCCACAAGACTATGGTCGCTGGCAATAACAGGGGCTCCACTGATTTTATTTTTCATAAAGAACTCAGATAAGCGCTTAATAGACCATCCTTCATAGGCCATGAGCACCTGAGGTGTCATAATGTCTTGTGCACATATTTCAGTTTTCATATAAGCCCCTTTTTAGTGCTTAAATTAACAGTTCAATCATTATTGTCTTGTTAATTAATATAGACGATGTGACTCATAAGCTCACCTAATTTTTTAGACTTAAGGGTTATTAATTTTTTAATTAAGAGCATTGAGAGCATTGAGAGAATTGAATAAAATTAAATAAAGGAAACTTTAACACCCATCATCTTCCCCTAAGCCGACTCGCCATTGCTGAATATCAAGACTCATTGAAAATATAATTAGCGTTTTCTGGTTTACTATTAAAAGGAAGTGATGGAGGAGAAATGAAAATTCCGCCTAGAGAGGCGGAATTAATAAACGGTTCAACAAGAAATTTAACTCAATAATTCATCAAAAGGCTCAATGATTACTTGTTCTCTCGCAGTTACACTGCCACGATTTTTTCTAAAGTAATGTAAGCGGCCTTGATCATAGATGGCTCATTAAGCTTGATTCTTGAAATTTCAATGTGAATTATTAACTTAGTAATTCATCAAAAGGCTCAATGATTACTTGTTCTCCTGCAGTTACGCTGCCACGATCTTTTTCTAGAATAATGTAACAGTTCGCTCGGCTCATGGAGCTTAAGATACCCGATCCTTGCGCACCATTAGGACTCACCATTAACTGCCCGCTGTCATTCACTTCATAATTACCACGCTGAAAATCGGTACGCCCAGGGCGCTTACCTATTTTTGCGCTGGTGGTGGCGGTTAAACGCAAAGGTGTTTTAGGGCTTTCCCCTGAGGCTTTACGAATTAAAGGTACGGCCAATTGATGCAAGGTCACCATGGCGCTAACTGGGTTACCGGGCAAGCCAATGAAATAACTACTGGGCAGTAAGCCAAATGCAAAGGGCTTGCCGGGTTTAATGGCCAGTTTCCAAAAAGCAATTTTTCCTAATTTTTCCAATACGGTTTTGGTGTAATCTGCTTCCCCCACAGATACGCCACCACTGGTAATAACAATATCAGCTTGTTCATCGGCTTGAGTAAACACTTCAGTAAGCTTTTCAATGCTGTCTTCGATAATGCCAAAATTTATTATGTTCACATCTAAGCGTGTTAATAACGCATTTACCGTATAGCCATTACTTTCATAAAACTGCCCAGGGGCTAATGTTGAACCTGGTTTTTTAAGTTCATCCCCGGTGCTAATTAACGCTATGGATAATTTTTTATAGACACTGATTTTTTGACTGCCCAAACCAGCCAACGAGCCTATGTCTGCAGAAGTTAAGCGACGCCCTTTCACCAGTACGGTTTGGCCCACTTTAATGTCTTCACCTTGTCGGCGAATGTGCTCCCCATCTAAAACAGCTTGATTAATGGTAATTACATCACCATTGGCTGTGGTGTTTTCTTGCATGATAACGGCATCGCAACCCTCTGGCACTTGCCCACCGGTCATGATGCGCACACAATCGCCTTTTTGAATGGTTTGGGTTAAGGGGTGCCCGGCAAATACTTTTGCCACCATGTTTAATTGCGCGCCTGCAACGGCATCTTGATAGCGCACCGCGTACCCGTCCATGGCGCTGTTGTCTTCAGGGGGGATGTTCAGGCTACTGGATTGATCACTGGCCAATATTCGGCCAAGGGCATCTTCTAAATCAACCGTTTCTACTGCTTGGTTATTATTAACCATGGCCAGTAATTGCTCCATGGCATCTTCAATTGTCACAAGACCCGGAGCGCTACAGCAATCAACCATTTAACGTTTCTCTTTAACTAAAGGAAGTATTTAATATGTTAACTCAGGCAGTCTGACACTGACACACATTAAAAAAACAACATGGGGCACTCTTTAGTGAAAAGTGAATTCTAAAAGCTACCCCTTTAATTTATATTTCTGTGGTGACCTTTTGTTCACCCACCATCCAAACGGCCGCTTCTACACGGCTTTTTAAATCCATTTTTTTCAACAAGTGTTTAACGTGCACTTTAACGGTGCCATCGCTAATATCTAATTCACGGGCAATTAATTTATTACTTAAGCCCTTAGAAATAAGCTTTAAAATTTCCAGTTCACGGCCGGTTAGACTGTCGATAATATTATTAACTTTTTTCTGAGGACGGCGCAGCGCGCTGGCCAATACTTCTGTTAAACGCTCACTAATGACCATTTTTCCAAGCGCGGCTTGCTTGATTTTTTCAAGTACTTCTTCTGGCTCCATGTCTTTTAATAAAAAGCCGTCGGCACCACCTGTAATAGCCGCCACTACATCTTCATCATGATCACTTACGGTGTACATCACGATGCGTGAGGTTACACCTTTAGCGCGCATGGCTTTTAATGTTTCAATGCCATCCATGCCTTGCATATTAAGATCTAAAATAATCAGGTCAGGTTCTTGATCTAAATCTTGCTTAAGATTACTCATTAACTCTAAGGCTTCTGCTCCGCCACTGGCTTCAGCGATAATTTCTAAATCATCTTCAAATTCAATAAGCTGACGCAGCCCTTTACGCAGTAAGGGATGATCATCAACAATCATTAAGGTTGCAGCATCTGTCATAAAAACCTCTTTGGTTACGCATTCCACACTTACACTGCATACTAACCCAAAACAGATAGGTCTAATTGGCGGCAATGTACTCTGTCATGGTTGTTATCATTACCTAAAAAGTAAAACAGGCTTTGACATGTATCAATATTAACGAGAGCTTTTAATTTACCACTATCCCAACACCCCATACAGGCATCCGATATAGGTACTCCGCAGTAGGTAGTTTACCCTATTTAGCCTCCCCCAAAACACTTAGCTTTTACGCTTTATCCTTAAAAATTTTAAGTGTTTAGCGTATTTTTGCGTAAAACTTGAAAATCGTCTTTATTTACAGCTATTTAGCTACCCCCTTCTGATTATTGTGGGCTTTAAGGCCCCATTGCATAGTGAACTTGGAAGCACAAAAATATTCACTTGGAGGTCGTTATGTCCACACAATATCAACAGACTGGAGAAGGTAAAACACCTTCGAAGGACTACAAAGGGGGCAAGGATATCCACGATTGGGATCCTGAAGACGCCACCTTTTGGCAAAGCACCGGGAAGGCGGTGGCCAGTCGAAACCTATGGATCTCAATTCCTAGCTTGTTAGCAGGGTTTGCGGTTTGGTTGTACTGGGGCATCATCACAGTACAAATGCTTAACCTTGGTTTTCCATACGCAAAATCTGAACTGTTCTCGCTTATGGCCATTGCCGGTTTAACCGGTGCCACATTACGAATTCCCAGTAGTTTCTTTATTCGCCCATTTGGCGGGCGTAACGTTATTTTCTTTACCACTGCATTATTAATGATTCCTGCCGTCGGCACGGGCTTCGCTTTGCAAGATCAAAATACCCCACTTTGGGTGTTTCAGTGCTTGGCATTATTATCAGGTTTAGGGGGCGGTAACTTCGCGTCTTCTATGTCTAACATCAACTTTTTCTACCCTAAAAAGCAGCAAGGTTTAGCACTAGGCTTAAACGCAGGCTTGGGTAATTTTGGCGTGACCACCATGCAAATCGTGGTGCCTTTATTCATGACCTTCGCCATTTTTGGCGGCGAACCCATGATATTGCAAAACACTTCAGGTACCTTGATTGGTAAAATTCCAGCCGGAACAGAATCTTTCATTCATAACGCCGGTTTTGTTTGGTTGTTACTGTTAATACCATTGGCCTTTGCCGGTTGGTTTGGTATGAACAACCTACGTGCTGACCACGTTTCTCCTAAAATTCCAAACCCAGTAGGCGCCATTGCGGGTATGTCAGGCATGTTATTGGTGGGCTTTGCCACGGCGATTTTCGGTCTTTGGTTGCTACTGCCTGAAAAGGTAAACGGCTCGGGCTTTGGCGTTCCTAAAGAAATAGTACTGCTGATTGTTATTACCTTAACGGTGCTGGCTCTTAAAATGATTCCAGGCTCTATTGGTGAATCGTTAAGCCGTCAATACAAAATTTTTGGTAACAAGCACACTTGGGTAATGAGCGTTATTTACACCATGACTTTTGGTTCATTCATTGGCTTTGCTGCTTCTTTCCCACTATCTATTAAGGTGATATTTGGTTATCAGCATGTGATGGTAGACGGTGTTATGAATCACGACATGGCGAATGCTAATGGCCCAAGTGCCCTTATGTATGCTTGGATGGGGCCTTTCATTGGCGCGCTTATTCGCCCTGTAGGTGGCTGGGTAGCGGATAAAATTGGTGGTGCACTGGTAACACAAATTTGTGCAGCGGTAATGGTAGGTGCGGCGCTAGGCGTTGCGTACTTCATGCAACTGGCCTATCAGTCAGCTACACCAGAAGAGTATTTTGTGCCTTTCTTTGTATTGTTCTTACTGTTATTCGCGGCTACTGGCATCGGCAATGGCTCTACTTTCCGCACTATTTCCATGGTGTTTAACAAAGAACAAGCGGGCCCTGTACTGGGCTGGACTTCAGCAGTCGCGGCATACGGTGCCTTCTACATTCCTAAAGTACTAGGTGAGCAAATTAAACTCACCACACCAGAAAATGCCTTAGTGGGGTTTGCGGTTTTCTACGGCGTTTGCCTACTGGTTAACTGGTTCTTCTACCTTCGTAAAAATGGTGAGTTCTACAACCCATAGGCTCACTGTCCCATCCATTAAAAGGCTTTAAGTCTTTTAATTAAAACCCAAATACCCAGCCTAGGCTGGGTATTTGGGTTTTAGGGCTTAGCCATATGCCAATACAGCCCGATATTTATCTGCTAGAATTAGCGCCAATCAACGCTTATTTTCCCAGTTTTCTGTTATTCCTTGGTATCCCATGAAATTATTAATTCGTAACCTTTCACGTTCCACAACTGAAACTGAAATCCGCAGCTTATTTGCATCTTACGGTAAAGTGCAGTCTTGTAACCTTGTAATGGATGCCACCACAGGTAAATCAAAAGGTTTTGGCTTTGTAGAAATGCCCACTAACAGTGAAGGCGTAAAGGCCATGAAAAACCTTAATGGCATGGAACTAGACGGTTTAAAAATTCGCGTGAAACGCGCTGAAGAAAAAGAAGATTAATTAGCTCTACACTTACCAAAACAGCTGCCTTTAAAGGCCTGTTTTGGTGATTGCCAGTTTATATCTCGCGGCTTTTATTTTTCTTATCACCCTTAATCACCTATAAATTAAACCCCTCTCACCTAACCCCTAAGCTTACTCTGATACCTCAGCTAAGATATTGGATAACTGATTTAACTGCTCGATCACCAATGGCCAAATACTTTCGTTCCCGCTGTTAACCATTTTGCCATCTAGTTGAGCCAACAGTTTTCGTGAGTCGGCCATTAACAGCTCGCCTTGCTGGGTAAAGACTATTTGCTTTTGTTTTCCCTGCCCTTCAATTTGCTGTAAATACCCTAGCGCCGAGAGCTGCTTGACCGTTTTTGCCACCATTTGCCGAGACACTTTCAAGGTGCGCGCTATTTCAGATGCGTAATTTATGCCGCAGTCTAGGGCACTTAAGAACTGTAAAACCGATGTGGAAGCCCCTGTGTAACCCATACTCTGCAGGTTTTCAGATAAATAATGAGAGATCTGTTCCGTCACTGATGACGCTGCCATCACCAGTTTTAGAGCGTGGCTCTCCACCATGGGCGTGCCCATTCGTGTCAACCTTGTTGACATAATAGTCTCCTTGGATTAAATTATTTATGTCAACTAAGTTTACATGAGGCACATACCATGGTCACCCTCCCAAACGTTTTACGCATGAATGCCAGCACTTGTTTGGGCTTTGGCGCATTATTCAGTGCAGTACCCGACAGCGTGGCGTACTTTTTAAGCAGCACCTCCCCCGCACCAAGCTTAGTGGTATTCATACTGGGATTAGGGCTCATTTCCCAAAGCATTCACCTCTTTTGGGCATCTTTTCAAACACACATAAGCAAAGGGCTTATCGTATATTTTTCCGTGGGTGATTTTGCATGGGCACTTGCCTCACTGGCTATTATGTTAATGGGGCTATGGGTCAATTCAGCCCTTGGAATGCTATGCACCAGCCTAGTAGCACTGATGGTGAGTATATTAGGCGTCATGCAAATTAGCGCTTCTAAACAACAGCAGGGCCCCCAGTGCTAAACCTTCATAAAGCTTATTAACAGGCGTCGTTATCACTTAAAAACACAAGCTTTGCCGTTTCAATTTAAACCGAGGCATTTGACAGAAAATGCCCACCAACTAGTCTTATAACTAGCCATCAATATTTATTAAATCACCGTTAGGGCTCCCTGATATGTCCCTACGTCTTATTAATTTACCTCTGTTTATTCTGTCTTATTTATTAATGCACCTTCCCGTGTTTGGCCAAAGTGATGACAAAAACCAATTCTTTGACATGTCTCTTGATGAACTTATCCATGTCACTGTCGCCTCTAAACGATTAGAAAAAGTTGAAGATGCCCCCAGTGTCATCAGCGTGATTAGCCAAGAAGATATTCGACGCTTTGGGGCCCGCCATTTAAGAGATGTATTAGACAGGCTGGTTAATGCACAAATAATCGGCTCCACCGCGTATCCGCACAACCGAACTTCTCTAAGGGGCGTCACCCAAACTCACTTGGATGACAAAGTGTTAATACTGCTCAATGGGCGCCCTATTCGGGAAGCCGGCCAAGGGGGCGTAAACGGCGACATATATTCCACGTTTCCTTTAGAAATTATTCAACAAATTGAGGTCATTCGCGGCCCAGGCTCCGTTCTTTATGGCAGCAATGCTTTTGCAGGGGTGATTAATATTATAACGCTTCACCCAGACTCAACGTTTAGCGCTGAACTCAATGCGCAATACGGCAGTTTTGATAGTAAACAAGTAGCATTACAGGGGGCAGGTTACGTTAAACAAATAAGCTTCTTAGGCGCGCTTTCGGTTCATGACAGTGAAGGTGATCGCTTCAGTAATACAACAGGAGAGTTTGGCCCAAATGGCACTTATGAAACAGGCCGTAATGCCTGGCAAGGCATGTTTCAATTGCAGGGGCATGATTTCAATATTCAAGCTTTACGAAATAAAGTGAAACAAAAAAGCGCCAATAACGTATTAACCTTCCCTTCCGAGGATTGGCAAATACAAAGAAGTTTCATCGATATTGGTCATGAAAAAGAACTAAATACTCACTGGCAGCTAAATACCAACATTACCTTTAACGGCATGGAGAATACTGCCGGAATTATTGGCGGTACCGGACGATTTTTCACCACCTCCTCTAAAAGCTATTTAAGTGAAATAGCTTTGCATGGAAAGCTGTCGCCAAAAAGTAACATCATTTTTGGCAGCAATTACGAAACCATAACAGGGGATAATGTCTCCGATGGGGTGCTCAATACCGATATTGATTCATGGAACTCTAGCTTGTATTCCCAATTTGATTACCGATTTAGCAATAAACACAAATTCAGTTTTGGAATACAATCCAACAAAGCAAAGAATCAAAGTGCCAAACTTTCACCCAGAATTGCCAGCATTATTAAAGTAACCCCCAACACCATATTAAAAATGTCTTATGATGAAGCGTTTCGATCCCCCTATGGGTTAGATTTATTTTTAAACGCGTCCTTTTTACAGGGAAACCCAGACCTTATACCTGAAACCATTAATACCTACACCACACAAATCAGCTATAAGAAATTACAGCATTATTTTGCACTAACCCTCTACAAAAGCCACCACAAAGATTTAATTGTTCGCACCATAGGGGATGATGATTTGGTGACGCTTACCAACCAAGGCTATGTGGATTATTACGGATCAGAAATAGAATACAGTTTTAAGCTTAATTCACACTGGCAAATAGATGGCAACATGTCTTATCAAACTAACGAGAATGACCTTAACCAAGAAGATGCCACATTCCACCCAAACTGGATGATTAAAAATGGCCTGTCTTATAATAATCATGGCATCAAAGTGGGTACATTTTTAAGTTACTTTGGAGCGCCTACTCAGGCAGTCGAACTTAACCCTGATGTGCTAGAAGTAAACCCTGACAGTACAGAGTATTATTTATTAAGCGCCAACTTTGTATTTGAATTAGGTGAAATTATTAATCAGGCTGAATTTAAAAATTTAGAATAATCCTTGTACGCTGACAACCTCTTAGATGAGAAAGTTTATTACCCTGAGATCAGTCGATTACAAGTGAACAGCATTCCTAGCCATGCTGGTATTGGATTTTATGGGAAACTAGCCTATCGCTTTTAATCTGTTTAATAACATACATTTTAAAACCGGCCGAATTCATCTCACTTAAAAAAGCCACGAGTAATTTAATTAAACGTGGCTTCTATTCTTGTGTAAAAAAATTAACAATAGTTAAACACTATTTATTCAAATCCAATTTTATACACAGTGGTTGTGCCACTCACTTCATTGCCCACGGCCACAAAGTGCTGGTTATTGCGAGTAAAGTATTCAATTGACTCAGGTGCAAGATCTCCTGCGTCACGATTATAAATACCATTGTCACAATCTCCATCATCAAGTTCACTACACACACCATGATTGAAATCACGATTATTTAAGTAGCTCTGAAATACAGGTACTTGTGGGTTAGTAATGTTATACACCATGACTCCCCCTTGACGCTCTAAACCTACAAAAACATAAGCTTCACCATTGATTAAAGCCACTTCTACCGCTTCGGGTTCCACTCCTTTGTCATCACTGCGGTTATCGGCTGTCTCGGTCAAGTCATTGTTGTCACTGGTGGCATTTAACGATTCAGCATCATAGCTGTATACTCTTTTCGCGATATCATCACCGCTATCAAACACTAACTCGGCTTGGTCATTCCAAATAGAAAAAGAACGTCCACCAAATGCCAATACTGTATCTGTATCACTTAAGGCTGGTTGATCCATAATCACTTTAAGTCGCCCTAATACTTCTTTATTGGCTAAGTCATTATACAAAGGGTGATTATTATCTACCTCTAAATCTTTGCCACGGCCTTCATCGGTAAAAGAAATACAGTCATCCAGTTCAGTATTGTATTGTTCACTTCCTGAAAAATCATCGCCGTCCCAAGCATGACCGGCTTCGTGGCAAATTTGCTGAGAGGACTCATAAATGTATTCACGACTATCTCCTTCGTTGGCGGTCACAATAAAGGTATTTCCGTTTACTTGGTAACTAGTAATGGTGTCTGGCATATACATACCGGATAGTTGTTCAAAGCTTGAAAAATTACCCACCACATCGTCTTTATCTGAGGCATCCAGTTCATTACCACTGGCCATATTCCAGCTTTTCAACCCCAAGCCTTTAATGGCCGTAACTTGTGCGCTATTCACATCAATAATCCCTAAGGCATTATTTTCTTGCAAAGCCACATAAGCTGTTTGGGTATTCTCATCAAGGGTAATGTATTCTGGCTCTAAATCCTGAGCCACAGTAGTGCCTTGTGGCCCAGAGATGCGCACTTGCGCTGACAATTCATTATGTCGACTTGCGCCCACATTAAAATCGGTAAATGTAATTTGCGTTACCTGCGCACTGTCATCATCAAAACCCTGGGATAAATTAACAAGTGTCACTGAACCTTCTGGGTCATTTTCATAGGTGCTATTGGGCTCCCCTTCATTGGCAGATAACAGTGTTTGGCTATCACTAGACATTAAAACCATGTCTGGTAGCGAGCCACTTTCAAAGGTATTAAGTAAAGAAAGCGTGTCCAAACGATACAAAGCAATGATACCGTGCTGTTGTTTATCGGCCGCTTCAATGGCCACCGCTAACAACCCGTTTTTTGCCGAAACACTATTGGCTGCCCCAATTTCAATATCCGCAGCCACTGCCGCTTCTTGTAAATTAATGCTACCAGAGAAATGAGGGGCACTGGTTTGACTGTCTAAACTGAATATATCAATACGTGCCCGATTAGCATTCACAACATACAATTGATCGCTGCAGGTGTCGTAACTCACAATTTCTGCGGCTGAGGATGCAAATTCAGAATCACTCACGTATCGATCAACTAACGATAGCTTTAGGGTTCCTGATGAATTTTGTACCCCAGCTCTTGAAACACTTTGACACTCAATGGCTAATTTTTCTAAAGCCGATCTCTGGGTGACTTCAGGTTCGCTACTATTACTGTCACTGCCACAGGCGCTTAGCATAACGCAGCCTGATAAAATAATAGGAAGGGGTTTGAACATTACATTCATGAAAAGCCTCAATTAAATACAACATAATTTGAGGCCAGCTTAGAAATAGTTCATGAAAGTTTTGTTAAAGAATTGTGACACTTGTGTGACAGGAAGATTGCAGTGCCTACATTAGAGGCTTTTGATAAAAGTACCCATGAAAATTTTACACCGGGTACTTTAAAAAAATATCGGTAGGCAACTAGTTTCGATTAGGTTTCCTTCTTATGTATAACCCCTTATTCACCCGTACCACAACGTCTCCTTGCTCATCAATTACTTCCACAGGAAATTCGGGTAAATACTTTTCACCATTTTTGGTTTTTTCTCTAATGTCAGCCAGCATTTCATCAGTAATGAGATATTGGCAGGACACGGTACCGGTACCGGGCTTTATAAATTCAATGAAACCAGATTTATCCCACACAACGTAATCCTTACCCAGTACTTGCATTAACATAAGCATGTACCACGGGTCCGTCATGGAAAATAAGCTGCCACCAAAATGGGTCCCCACATAATTTCGGTTATACCAACGCAAGCGCATGTTTACCGTGAGCTGGCGAAAGTCTTTATCGATACTGCGCAACTTAATGCCAGTAAAGAAAAACGGCGGGTAAAGGCTAAACATCCAACGAAACAAGGTACTGGGGTGAATAAATTTTTTCATGAAAGGTCTTTGTCTTTGCTGTACTGGCCAATAAATTCAGCCAGCATTATAGGTAATTGCCTCCTATATGAAAGGGTTATCCACTGCTAGCTATTGGCTAATAGCCTAAAATACAACCACTTAAAGTA
Organism: uncultured Bermanella sp.; assembly: GCA_913058575.1. Taxonomy (GTDB): domain Bacteria; phylum Pseudomonadota; class Gammaproteobacteria; order Pseudomonadales; family Oceanobacteraceae; genus Bermanella. The sequence goes on along the minus strand of CAJXRF010000009.1, from coordinate 12,457 downwards.
TTGACTGGAAATTGATCACTTTTACCATTACATCTGGCCGTAATTGGTAGGGCACATACCCATATCTGCAAAAGTGGTTTGTAAGTCGTCTAAGTCACAATCACTTAGCTCTAAATATTCCAATACCTCGCTCTCAATCATTTCCCATTCATAATCGACCTTTTGCTGGCCTAAAATTATGTATAAACCCGCAATATGCTCCGACAACTTCAAGATAGCCAATAGCGTGTTTTTCTCATTTTTTTCTGCTTTCTCCCCTAAAAATACCCCTTGAACATTATGATGCTCGGCGATGATATCGCATAACATCTTAGGCAAATGCCAAGATTTTGCTGTGTAATACCCCACCACAGCATGATTACAGTTTAATTGCTGGTTTTCAAAATCGATAACCCGCTCGATATGAGATGAATACCCACCCAGCATATAGCCCATGTAGTCTTCAAATTTGTTCATTAATATAGGAACCCCCACATTATGAAATAAACCTAGAGCGTAGGCATTGTCAGGACAGCGGTAATTCACTTTTTTAGCCACAGCAGTGGCAATCATGGCAATGTCCATGGCTGAATCCCAAAAGCGCGTTAGCGCTTTAATGCTCTCGTCTGATAGGGCATTTTTAATGGATAAGCCATTCACAATATTCACAACACTGTTCATGCCTAAAATTTTAACTGTTTGATGAACACTGGTTATTTTATTAACTAATCCATAAAAAGGACTGTTAACGGTCTTAAGAATACTGCCAGACAATCCTACATCGCGACTAATTAAGTCTGCAATGTGGTCCATATCAGGCTCAGGCATGGCCTGCTCCATTTGTAAATCCACCATGATTTGCGGCTGTGGCGGTACTTTAATGCCTTTGAGTATTCCCTCAAGCTGGTCGGTTGAAAGCTCTACCATGGCCACCCCTTAACTAGAAGACATGAAAAAAGTGTAGGCAAAAATGGGAGAATTGAGGGGATTATTTCTTTATTTTTTATATTTAAAGGCAGTTATATGCTTAAGCATATAACACTTTATGAGCCTGTATTTGATAAGGCTTAAAACCATATAAAATACAGGGTAAACACTGCATTCAGGAATGAGGAGCCGGATAAGGGCACTTACGTATACTGTAGGGGTTAGCCCGTAGATGAACGACCCGCCAATGCAGCTTTTCCTTTGCCTAAGCTGTTCGTTTCTTCGTACAAGGCGTGATATTGCTCCATAGTGATCATGCGCCCAGCATGATTGTCCCATAGAATGTACTTAAAAGATTTTGCTATGTCTTTTAAGCGAATTCGTTTTACCCCTTCAAAAAGTGGTGCGTATTTTTCATGACACGCTTGTAATTTGTAATTTGGAATACGAGCAGATAAGTGATGAATATGATGGTAGCCAATATTGGCTGTGAACCAATGAAGTAATTTTGGCAAATCTAAATAGCTGGTTCCCTCTAAAGCAGCATTAAAATAATCCCAACTCTCATCATCACGAGCATAAGAGTCTTCAAAGTTATGCTGAATGGTAAACAAAATAATGCCCAAGGCGCCAGCTAACGATAACACCACTGTATAAACCAAAAAGAAATTAAGCACACCAAAATAATAACAAGCCAGTACCCAAGCACTTATTAGTACCAGATTATTGGCTGCCATATGGGCGTACTCTTGCCACGTATTCCAGTAACCGGTTTCAAACTCCTGGCTTAAATTTTTAAACGATTTTGATTTATCCTTTAATTTCTCTTTTAATAAAAAAACACAAAACTGTAAGCTGCCTTTAAGCCAAGTAAACCTTGGGGTACATATGAAGTACATGAAGCCCCCTAATGGGGCCAATAAAATATTACGGTTACTTTCATAGGATTTTTGTTTTTTCTGATCAAGTTTTTTAAATTCATCTACCGACAACACACTTAATGGCCCGCGATATTTACTCCAGTTACCATTAGTCGCGTGGTGATAAGCGTGATGCTTTGACCACACATATTGAGGTACGCCGCATAGAACCCCCATGATGAAGCCCACCACTTGATTCGGCATGGGTTTTTCATATAGGCAACCATGCCCGCAATCGTGCATCATCATGAAAACACGCATAACGATTAAAATAAGCACACTGCAAATGAGAGCCGTTAACCAATAAGAAACACTTAAACTTTCAATGGCCAAATAAAACAACAAAAAATACGGCACAATTGTATTAAGGGTTTGCCAAAGTGCTGTTAAATTATTGCGTTTAGCAAACTCATTAATAAGTTTGCCTTTTTGTTCTTTTAACCTATCAGTTGGCGTCATTTTTATTGTTTTATTCCGCATGATTTAATTTCATTTAAATACTGAGGTATTTAGTTTATTTAAACAACGTTTGGACAGGAGATACCTAGGGTAATTAGCGCCATATTTCACCCCTATTGAGTAAAAAGTTCAATAAAGTCACTTGCATCAACAACGTGACCAGTAATGAATTTTAGCCACCTAACCCTAAGTAATTTTCATGGCTTTGTATGAATTACAGACACAAAAAAGCCGCTTCCTATTTTAAAATACAGTGCAGCGGCTTATGTTATTTACTAACCAAGATTTAACTTACAATAAGCTAATGGCCTTTAAAATATTGGTGGTAGATATTACCCCACACACCACTCCATTATTGCTCACAAATATTCGGCGAATGCCAGCATCCAGCATCACCTTACTTACTTGGCTTAATGGGGCAGTTTCATCAATTTGAATCACTTGCTCAGTCATCACCTTATTAACGGTGCATTTTTCATCTGCTTTAACCGCCATTTGGTTGATCATGTCACTTTCAAAGTTAAACCCTACAAATTCGGCATACACTTCTTCTACTAAATCTGACTTTTCTTTATCTGTCTTGCTTTCAAAATTAATAATATCCGTCACGGTGACGACGCCCACAAGAGTATGGTCACTGGCTATAACAGGGGCGCCTGAAATGCCATTTTTAATAAAAAAAGAAGATAGGCGTTTAATAGACCAACCTTCGTAAGCCATTAATACATCAGATGTCATTACATCCGCAGCGGTTAAATCTTTAATGGATATTGTCATGTTTTTCCCTCCGTACTCTTATGGTTCCATAATACGGTTAAGTACCGCCACAAACATGATCAACATCAAGTTTAATTAGGATTTAAGCATGAAAAAAGGCCTTTGTAAGTGCCTGAATTTAACGCCTTATTCCCTGCCTATTTATGCACTAAAAGGCAGCCTTAAGCGCACTATCTTGGCTCGGAAAATTAACTTTTTGGGGAGTTTTATGAAGGATTTTTACAGAAAAAATTGGCCGCACCATAATGGTACAGCCAAGGGGTTTAGGCTAAGCCTCGTGAAAAACAGCTTTATTAGCGCTGCGACTATCCGGTGTAAATTGAACCTCTACTTGTGTTCCCCCTTCTTCACGACGGAAAATGGTTATATCCCCCGCCAGGTTTCTACCCCGCTCATTCATAATGGCCAATCCATAATGATTTAGTTTGCCTGGATCATCTTTAATACCCATACCATCATCCTTAATGGTTAACAATACATCCCCATTCTGCACCAAAACATCTATATCCACCCGAGTACCTTTTGAGTGATAGATGGCATTTTGAACCGCCTCTTTACTGATTTGCAGCAAATGAATTTCTTCATTAGGGCTGAGCAATACAGAATCAATTTGATAGTTTAAATTCACCTGCATATCGCTGCGCGTATTCAGTTGATCAAACGCGCTAATCATGGCCCCTTTTAACCCGCTACCATCAATTTGCAAGCGGAAGGTAGACAGCAATTCTCTTAACTGACGATAAGCCCCACCTAGCCCCTCTCGTAGTTCACCAATTAACTCTTGGAACATTTTTTCATCAATGCCCTTTTCATGGCCTTTTTGTAAACGCATCACCTGTATTTTTAAGTAAGATAACGATTGCGCCAACGAGTCATGAAGTTCACGAGCAATAATGGTTCGCTCATTTAGTAAAGACATGCGCCTATCTTGACTGCTGCGCCTATCCAAACTGAGCGCCATGGAAATTTGATCGGCCACGGATTGAATTAAATCATGCTGCCATTGCTGCAAACCCTGGTTGTATTGCACACGGGCCACTAATACACCGTAATTTAATTCATCCTGCACAAGGGGGAATTTAACACTGTAGCTGCCTTTCTCTGAGGAAACAAAGCACCCTTCACCCACGCAATCATTACAGTGGTGACTGTCGCATTCAGCTCTTAAAGTTTTATCTTCTTCCACCACCATATGAATATAAGGGTTGACTGACTTATCAGTGCTTAAGCACAAATCCATATCTTTTATGCCGCTTAACGATGCCACCCTATCTAAGATAGGTTGAAAATCGGTATCTCCGCCTAACCCTTCATTGATGCGTCTTGCGGTTTCAATTAAGAATTGCAATATATCGTTGGATGATTTCAATTGACGAGTTTTATTTTCTACCTTATCTTCAAGTTTTTCATACATGTCTACCAGCGCTTCACTCATGCTGTTAAAACTGTCGGCCAATACACCTAATTCATCTTTATTATCAATTTCTACCTGTTCATTTAATTGACCATTGGAGACACGCTTGGCCATTTCGGTTAATTGCACAAGGGGTTTTTCAATGTGCATCGAAACACTGTTCATGGCCACGAAGACTAAAATTAAGGTACCAAATAAAGAAATGATTTGAATAATTCGCAGCATTTCAATTTTGTTTTCGGCATCGGTTTGATATAGCACTACTAATTCGTCAATGCTTTTTACAAAAATATTCATTTCATTAAGAAGCGGATCTTTAGCTACATCATTATTTTTTAAGTTATCTTTTTGCAAATTCGTTTTAATTAAAAGCGGCTTAATTTTATAAAACCAGTCATCTTTTATAGATTGGTATAAATCAAATATTTCATCACCACGCTCTAACTTATTCACATTATTCAGCACCACCGAACTGGATAATGTATTTTCGAAACTGTTTATGCGCTGGCCGAATAACTCTTCACTTTCTTTCACTAAAAAGGCGTAACTCAATAGCTCGTAGCTGGTTTTACGTAACGACCCAGACTGGTTAATTGCCGCGGCATCTGAACTGGCCATTTCAGATATAACAAAAGAACTAAACATGCTTAGCAACGCCATAATAGTCATAGCAGTCATTAAAGCGCCAATGCGAAAGACGATGGAGTTCTTAACCTTACTAAACATAATAAAACGCATCATTATTTCAAAAATCCTATTATACCGACCGCCTTACCTTTTAGGGCATAAACAGCTAATTCATGGGTAATACCCACCATACCACTTAGTAGGTACACCCCCTCCCTATAACGCAGTGGTAAAACACTAACCTTGATATACATCAAGTTAATCATAGCTATTAAGGCTTTATAGTCGCGTCAGGAAGACAAATTAATTAATTGGGCTGTGTAAAGCCAATGCTTGAAGAGAGGTATATATGAGTCAATTTCTAGACCGGCTTCAGTTTTTCAAACGCAAGCAAGGAGAATTTGCAGATGGCCATGGCACTACCACCAACGAAAACCGCGAATGGGAAGACGGTTATCGTAAGCGCTGGCAGCACGACAAAATTGTTCGCTCTACTCACGGTGTAAACTGCACCGGTTCTTGTAGCTGGAAGGTCTATGTTAAAGATGGCCTTATCACTTGGGAAACCCAACAAACCGATTACCCCCGTACTCGTCCTGACTTACCTAACCACGAACCTCGTGGCTGCCCTCGTGGTGCCAGTTATTCTTGGTATGTTTACAGCGCCAACCGCTTAAAGTATCCAAAAGTTCGTAAGTCTCTTATTAAGCTTTACCGCGCCGCTAAATTACAGCACCCAGACCCTGTAGACGCTTGGGCTTCAATTGTAACCGATCCTGTAAAATCAAAATCTTACAAAGAAAGCCGTGGCATGGGTGGTTTTGTTCGTGCTGACTGGACTGAAGTTAACGAAATTATTGCCGCCGCTAACGTTTATACAGCCAAAGAATTTGGCCCTGACCGTATCGTAGGTTTCTCACCTATTCCGGCCATGTCGATGGTGTCTTACGCGGCAGGCGCACGCTACTTATCTTTAATTGGCGGCCATTGCTTAAGCTTCTACGATTGGTATTGCGATTTACCACCTGCATCTCCTCAAGTTTGGGGCGAGCAAACCGACGTACCTGAATCAGCCGATTGGTATAACTCTAACTACATTATTGTTTGGGGCTCAAACGTGCCGCAAACTCGTACACCCGATGCCCACTTCTTAACGGAAGCGCGTTATAAAGGCACGAAAGCCTGCGTGATTACTTCTGATTACTCAGAAGCGTCTAAATTTGCCGATGATTGGCTAGCACCAAAACAAGGTACCGATGCGGCTTTGGCCATGGCCTTTGGTCACGTCATCATTAAAGAATTCCACGTCGACAAGCAAACCGAATACTTTACTGAATACCTTCGTGAAAAATCCGATATGCCTAATTTGGTTATATTAGATAAAGACGGCGACAACTATATCCAGGGCCGTTTCTTACGTGCTGCTGACTTGGCCGATAATCTTGGCGAAGACAACAACCCTGAATGGAAAACCATTGGCGTTAACGAAGAAAACAACGAACTGGTTTCACCAAACGGATCTATCGGCTATCGCTGGGGTGAAAAAGGCAAGTGGAATACCCTACAACTAGACGGTAAGACTGGCAAAGACATCAAACTTAAAATTAGTTTGAAAGAAGGTCATGACGAAATCGTATCGGTTGGCTTCCCTTATTTTGCCACAGCGCAAAATGAACACGAACATAAGTATTACGATCACACCGAACACGACGAAATACTGCAACGTAACATTCCTGTTAAACGCATCAAGCTTGCCAACGGTGAAGATGCCCTAGTTACCACCGTATTTGATTTAACCGTGGCCAACTACGGTGTAGATAACGGCTATGGCGGTGAGAATGTTGCTAAGTCTTATGAAGACGATGTGCCTTACACTCCAGCTTGGCAACAACGTGTTACCGGTGTTGATCCTAAGCTTGTGGTTAAAGTAGCCCGTGAGTTTGCATCTACCGCTGAAAAAACACGCGGTCGTTCCATGGTGATTGTGGGCGCTGCATTAAACCATTGGTATCACATGGACATGAACTATCGTGGCCTAATCAACATGCTTATGTTGTGCGGTTGTGTGGGTCAGTCTGGTGGCGGTTGGGCTCACTATGTGGGACAAGAAAAACTGCGTCCACAAACCGGTTGGCAGCCTCTTGCCTTTGGTTTGGATTGGCAGAAGCCACCACGTCACATGAACGGTACCTCTTTCTTTTATAACCATGCCAACCAATGGCGTTATGAAAAATTGTCCATGCAGGAAGTGATTTCTCCCATGGCCAATAAAGAAAAATGGACCGGCTCTATTATTGATTTTAACACCCGCGCCGAGCGCATGGGTTGGTTACCGTCTGCTCCACAATTTGGCATGAACCCGCTTAACTTGTGCAAAGACGCTGACAAAGCTGGCATGACACCTAAAGACTACGCTGTACAACAGCTTAAATCGGGTGACTTGAAGTTTGCTTGTGAAGATCCTGATGATCCACAAAACTTCCCTCGTAACATGTTTATCTGGCGCTCCAATTTATTGGGTTCTTCAGGTAAAGGTCACGAATACATGTTGCGTCACTTATTGGGCACCAAGCACGGCCTAATGGGTAAAGATCTAGGTGAGTCTAACGATAATAAACCTGAAGACGTGAAGTGGAACGACACGCCCGCTGAAGGTAAAGTAGATTTGTTGGTCACCCTTGATTTCCGTATGTCCACTACTTGTTTGTATTCTGACATCGTTTTACCTACCGCCACTTGGTACGAAAAAGACGACATGAATACGTCAGACATGCACCCATTCATTCACCCTCTTTCTAAAGCGGCCGACCCTGCTTGGGAAGCTCGTTCTGACTGGGATATCTTTAAAGGTATTGCTAAGCAATTCTCTACCGCCTGTAAAGGTCACCTAGGGGTTGAAAAAGACTTAGTCACACTGCCTACATTGCACGACACTCCCGCTGAATTGGCCATGCCATACGGCGAAGTAAAAGCATGGTGGAAAGGCGAATGTGATTTAATTCCTGGCCAAACTGCTCCACACCTAATTGAAGTGGAACGTAATTTCCCAGATACCTATGAGCGCTTCACCTCGTTAGGCCCATTGCTTGATACCGGCGGTAACGGCGGCAAAGGCATTAACTGGAATACCGACGACGAGATCGTTTTATTAGGTCAGTTAAATTACAAAAAATTGGAAGGCCCAGCAAAAGGCCGTCCTAACATTGACAGCGCCATTGATGCAGCTGAAGTGATTCTAGCCCTAGCCCCAGAAACCAACGGTGCAGTAGCGGTTAAAGCTTGGGAAGCATTAGGTGAGTTCACTGGTATTGATCACACCCATTTGGCCAAGCCTAAACAAGAAGAGAAAATTCGCTTCCGCGATATTCAAGCGCAACCGCGTAAGATTATTTCTTCGCCTACTTGGTCTGGTTTGGAAGATGAACATGTGTCTTACAACGCAGGTTATACCAACGTGCATGAGGACATTCCTTGGAGGACTCTAACCGGTCGCCAACAGTTCTACATGGACCATGAGTGGATGCGTGACTTTGGTGAAAACCATGTGTCTTACAAGCCACCCATTAACCTAAAAACTGTTCAGCCCATTATGAATAAGAAATCTAATGGCAATAAAGAGATCGTACTGAACTGGATTACCCCTCACCAAAAATGGGGCATTCACTCAACTTACTCTGACAACCTATTGATGCTAACCCTTTCTCGTGGTGGCCCAATTATTTGGATGAGTGAAATTGACGCTGAAAAAGCCGGCGTTGAAGATAACGATTGGATCGAAGCGTTTAACGTAAACGGTGCAGTAGCAGCACGAGCGGTTGTATCGCAACGTGTTCCTGAAGGCATGAGCATGATGTACCACGCACAGGAACGTATCGTAAACGTACCGGGTGCTGAAACCACACAAACCCGTGGTGGTATTCACAACTCGGTAACACGAGCCGTGATGAAACCCACTCACATGATTGGTGGTTACGCTCAACAGTCTTACGGCTTTAACTACTACGGCACCGTAGGTTGTAACCGCGATGAATTTGTTGTGGTACGTAAGATGAGCAAGATCGATTGGTTAGATGGCGAAGACAAATCAAAGGAGGAGAAATAATATGAAAATTCGTGCTCAAATTGGCATGGTCCTCAACCTTGATAAATGCATCGGTTGCCACACCTGCTCCATCACTTGTAAAAACGTATGGACCTCTCGCGAGGGGGTTGAATACGCTTGGTTTAATAACGTAGAAACTAAGCCTGGTATTGGTTTCCCGAAAGAATGGGAAAATCAAGAGAAATGGAAAGGTGGCTGGGAAGTTAAAAAAGGCAAGCTGCAACCAAAAATTGGTGGCAAGCACCGTATTTTAGCCAACATTTTTGCTAACCCAGATTTACCAGAAATTGATGACTACTACGAGCCATTTGATTTTGATTACCAACACTTGCACACGGCTGGGGAAAGTAAGCACCAGCCAGTGGCTCGCCCACGTTCATTAATCTCTGGCAAGCGCATGGAGAAAATTGAGTGGGGTCCTAACTGGGAAGAAATCCTAGGAACGGAATTTAAAAAACGTAAGAAAGATAAAAACTTCGACAACATGCAAACCGACATGCTGGGTAAATTCGAAAATACCTTCATGATGTATTTGCCACGTTTGTGCGAACACTGTTTGAATCCTACTTGTGCAGCATCTTGCCCAAGTGGCGCGATCTACAAGCGTGAAGAAGACGGCATTGTATTGATTGACCAAGACAAGTGTCGTGGTTGGAGAATGTGTGTATCGGCTTGCCCGTACAAAAAAATCTACTACAACTGGAAAACCGGTAAGTCAGAAAAATGTATTTTCTGCTACCCACGTATTGAAGCAGGTCAGCCAACGATTTGTTCTGAAACTTGTGTAGGGCGTATTCGTTACTTAGGCGTATTGCTATATGACGCAGATAAAATTGCTGAAGTAGCCGCCACACCTAACGAAAAAGACTTGTACCAAGCACAGTGCGACATGTTCCTTGATCCTAACGATCCAGAAGTGATCGCTGCTGCCCGTAAAGAAGGCATTCCACAAAACTGGTTAGACGCAGCGCAAGCTTCACCTGTTTACAAAATGGCCATGGACTGGAAAGTGGCACTGCCACTTCACCCAGAATACCGCACCTTACCGATGGTTTGGTACATTCCACCATTGAGCCCAATTCAAAATGCAGTTGAGCAAGGCTCCGTTGGCATGAACGGTGAAATTCCAGATCTTAAGTCTTTGCGTATTCCGCTTAAGTATTTGGCTAACCTATTAACCGCAGGTGATGAAGCGCCAGTGATTCGCGCCCTAGAACGTATGATCGCCATGCGAGCTTACAAGCGTGCAGAGAACGTAGACCAGGTAGAAGATTTAGAAGTGCTTAAGCAAGCGGGCATTACTCAAAAGCAAGTTGAAGAAATGTATCGTTACATGGCATTGGCCAACTACGAAGATCGTTTTGTCGTGCCATCTAGTCACAAAGCTTACGCTGAAGAAACATTTGGCGCTGCCCATGATGCCCGTAACGGTTGTGGTTTCTCGTTTGGTAATGGTTGCTCAACAGGTACCGATGATTTGAACTTGTTTGGTGCTAAAAAACAAACAGTGAAAGTAGTGAAGGCCGCTAACTTCCCATCATTGGAGCAGGAATAAAATGAGTAATATGCAGATTTTCAAAGTAATTTCTGCACTCATGGACTACCCCCAGGAGGGGGTGGCCCAGCACCAAGATGAATTGAAAAAGATCATCCTAGCTGAGCCTACCTTGAGTGAAGATTGCAAAAGCGCCATGACCGATTTTTTGCAAAGCCAATGTGCCTTGCATATTCTCGATTGGCAAAGTGATTACGATGCCTTATTTGAACGAGGCCGTAACCTATCGCTTTTATTGTTTGAACACGTACATGGTGAAAGCCGTGATCGTGGCCAAGCCATGGTGGATTTAATTGATCAATACAAGCAAGCAGGTCTGGCCCTTGATAAAAATGAGCTGCCAGATTACATCCCACTATTTTTAGAATTTTTATCCACACAAGATCAAGCCGGGGCCAAAGCTTGGTTAATGGACATCAGCCATATTCTGGCTGTGTTAGCCACTCGCTTAGAAGAAAGAGACAGTGGATACGCGTCTTTGTTTAACGCTTTGCTGGAATACAGCCAAGCAGAAGTGAACATGACAGAAATTCGTGAAATGGTGGCCGGTGAAGAAGCCGATTACACCAATGAAGCTATCGACAAAGTGTGGGAAGACGAAGCGGTAACATTTGGTGGTAATTCCACCGACGGCGGCGGTTGCCCTAGTAGTTCAAGCGATGGTAAACCGACAGCTAAACAATCCCGTAACGACGAAATGGCCGTGAACATTATGTCACCTAGCGCCTTTGTCCCTACACATACTCAACCTTAAGAGCAGGAGAGAATTATGGAATACTTAAATAACTTACTGTTCGGGATTTACCCTTACATTGCCCTTGTGGTGTTTGTTGTCGGCAGCCTAATACGTTACGACCGCGACCAGTACAGCTGGAAAACCGGTTCAAGCCAAATGCTAGAAAGCAAAATGCTACGTAAAGGCAGCATGCCTTTTCACGTGGGTATTATTGCCGTATTAGCAGGCCACTTTGTGGGTCTATTAACACCACACCAAGTGTGGGACTTCTTACACATTACCGCGCCTATGAAGCAAGTTTTTGCTATGGCCATGGGTGGTTTCTTTGGTGTGATCTGTTTTTACGGTTTAACCATTTTAATCATTCGTCGTTTCACTAACGATCGTGTTAAGGCTTCTAGTTCTACCATGGACAATCTGATATTGGTGCTAATTTACCTTCAGTTAATCTTAGGGCTAATTAGTATTTTTGTGTCTTTTGGTCACTTAGATGGATCGGAAATGTTAATGCTAATGAGCTGGGCTCAAAATGTTGTGACTTTCCAAGGGGCAGAAGCGGCAGCGGCTATTAGCCATGTACACATTATCTTTAAGTTACATGTGTTCCTAGGCATGAGCTTGTTCGTATTGTTCCCATTCAGCCGTTTGGTTCACGTATGGAGCGTACCGGTTAAGTACTTCCGTCGTAACTATCAAATCGTTAGAACAAAAACAGGTTCTTAAATTTTAGGCGTAGATAACTGGTGACGGAAGTATTTTCCGTCACTCATAACGCTAGCCAAATCGTTAGAACAAAAACAGGCTCTTAAATTTTAGGCGTAGACAACTGGTGACGGAAGTATTTTCCGTCACTCATAACGCTAGTCAAATCGTTAGAACAAAAACAGGTTCTTAAATTTTAGGCGCAGATAACTGGTGACGGAAGTATTTTCCGTCACTCATAACGCTAGCCAAATCGTTA
>CAJXRF010000008.1 GCA_913058575.1 uncultured Bermanella sp. | reverse complement strand
AGTCTGAAATGGTGTTTATAGGCTCACAATCGAAGAACAAAGCAGACTCCACTGCATAAACATTAAATCACTAAGTAATCTGAAATCGATCAGTTGCCTCTGAATTTCACCTGAATTATCCCGCCACCCTTTAAGTCTAAAATGGTGTTTATAAGCTCACAATCTAAAAACTAGCCATACTCAGCGACCATAATTACATTAATCTGAAATCGGCCAGTTGCTTCTGGATTTTCCTGAATTATCCCGCCACCGTTTAAGTCTGAAATGGCCATTGGTTCACAATTGGGCTCAGGGGTACAGTATGTGTAAGCTGACAAATACATTTGTTATTTCTAAGACAACGATAAAAAGGTCCAACATGAGCCAAGACGCATTTATTTTTGATGCCATTCGTACACCACGAGGCAAGGGCAAAAAAGACGGTTCTTTACACGAAGTTAAGCCAGTATCTCTGCTTGTTGGTTTGATGAAAGCATTAGAAAAGCGTAACAGCCTAGATACCAGCAAGGTTGAAGACGTGGTAATTGGTTGTGTCACGCCAATTGGTGACCAAGGTTGCGACATTGGTAAAACAGCGGCCATGGTAGCCGACTGGGATGAGTCTGTTTCTGCGGTTCAATTAAACCGTTTTTGTGCATCAGGTCTTGAAGCGGTAAACATGGCGGCCATGAAAGTGGCTTCTGGTTGGGAAGATTTAGTGGTTGCCGGTGGTGTTGAGTCCATGTCTCGTGTGCCTATGGGTTCTGACGGCGGTGCTTGGGCACTTGATCCAGCGTCTAACTTCCATACCGGTTTCGTACCACAAGGTGTTGGCGCAGATTTGATCGCCACACTGGAAGGCTTTTCTCGTGCCGATGTTGATGCATACGCGGCCGACTCACAACGCAAAGCGGCAGCCGCACAAGCTGAGGGTCGCTTTAAAAATTCAGTGATTCCGGTTACCGATCAAAACGGCGTAGTGATTCTTGATAACGATGAATTCATTCGTGCCAACACCACAGCCGAGGGCTTGGCGGGTTTGAAAGCGTCTTTTGAAATGCCTGGTCAAATGGGCTTTGACGATTCAGCCAAATTAAAATACCCACAGGTTGAAGAAATCAATCACGTTCACACTCCTGGTAACAGCTCAGGCATCGTTGATGGCGCAGCACTTGTTTTAATCGGTAGCAAAAAAGCTGGTGTTGAACAGGGTCTTAAGCCACGCGGTCGTATTGTTTCTGTTGCACTGACCTCTACTGAATCCACCATCATGCTAACCGGTCCAGCTCCTGCTGCTCGTAAAGCTTTGGCTAAAGCGGGTTTAACCGCTGAAGACATCGATGTATTTGAAGTAAACGAAGCGTTTGCTTCTGTGGTTATGAAATTCCAAAAAGAATTAAACGTACCAAGTGAAAAAATTAACGTTAATGGTGGTTCTATCGCCATGGGTCACCCTCTGGGTGCCACGGGTGCCATGATTATTGGTACTTGTCTTGACGAGCTTGAGCGTCAAGAAAAACGCTACGGTCTATGCACACTTTGTGTAGGTGGTGGTATGGGCATCGCAACAATCATTGAACGCGTTTAAGCGACGGAAATTAAAAAGGTATATTAAAAATGACTGAAGCTATTCGTTTTGAAAAAGACAGTGACAACATTGTAACGCTGACCATTGATGTTCCGGGTCAAAGCGCAAATACAATGAACAAAGTATTCACCGAAGCTTACCAAGAAGTGGTGGCCCGTGTTGAAAAAGAAATTGACTCCATTAGTGGTGTGATCATCGCCTCTGCCAAGAAAACTTTTTTCGCTGGCGGCGATTTAAACGACATTATTAAAGTGCAACCTGAACAAGCTGTTGAGTTTTTTGCAGCGGTTGAAGGCCTTAAAGCCCCTATGCGTACTTTAGAGACGTTAGGCAAACCTGTTGTGGCCGCTATTAATGGCGCAGCGTTAGGCGGTGGTTTTGAACTGTGTCTAGCAGCCCATCATAGAATCGCATTAAACGACAAAAAATTAAAAGTCGGTTTGCCTGAAGTGACACTTGGCCTATTGCCTGGTGGCGGTGGCGTTGTGCGTATGACTCGCTTATTAGGTTTGGAAAAAGCCTTTGGTTACTTACTAGAAGGCAAGCAGGTTAATCCGCAATCTGCGCTTAAAGCTGGCTTAATTGATGATACTGCTGAAACAGCGGAAGAATTAATTTCAAAAGCTAAAGCCTTCATTTTGGAAAACCCTAAAGCGGTTCAGCCTTTTGACGTTAAGGGTTTTAAAATTCCTGGTGGCAACGCACAAAATCCAAAAGTGAGCCAGATGCTGGCCATCTTGCCCTCTATTTTGCGCAAGAAAACTAAAGGTGTTTACCCTGCCCCTGAAAAAATCATCGCTGCTGCCACTGAAGGTACTCTAGTCGATTTCGATACCGCTTGCCGTATTGAATCTCGCTACTTCACCGAACTGGCTACTGGTCAAGTTTCTAAAAACATGATTGGTACGCTTTGGTTCCAACTAAACGCAATTAAAGCCGGTGGTTCACGCCCTAACGATATTCCTAAGTACACCACTAAGAAAGTCGGTGTATTAGGTGCGGGCATGATGGGTGCTGGTATCGCCTACAGCTCTGCCATTGCCGGTATTGAAGTGGTGCTTAAAGACATATCCATTGAAGCTGCTGAAAAGGGTAAAGAGTACTCTGCTAACTTGCTTAAAAAGAAAGTTAGCAAAAAGCGCATGACTCAAGAAAAAATGGACGGCATCTTAGCGTTAATTACGCCTACCTCTGAAGCCAAAGACCTAGACGGTTGTGATTTAATCATCGAAGCGGTATTCGAAAGCCGTGAACTTAAAGCTAAAGTGACTCAAGAAGCTGAAGCGCACATGTCACCAGAAGGTGTATTTGCTTCAAACACTTCTACCCTACCAATTACTGGTTTGGCTGAAGCGTCTAAGAATGCTGAAAAGTTCATTGGTCTTCACTTCTTTAGCCCGGTAGATAAAATGCCGCTTGTTGAAATTATCACGGGTGAAAAAACCAATGATGAAACCTTAGCTCGTGCCTTTGACTACGTATTGCAAACCAATAAAACACCTATCGTTGTAAACGACAGCCGTGGTTTCTACACCTCTCGTACGTTTGCGACTTTCATCAACGAAGGCATCACTATGTTGTCTGAAGGTGTTCACCCGAACGTAATTGAAAGTGCAGCACTTCAAGCCGGCATGCCGGTTGGCCCACTGGCCATTCAAGATGAAGTAAACATGAACCTGTCTCGCAAGGTGACTAACCAGTCTCGTTTAGATATTGAAGCTGAAGGTGGTACTTTACCTGTAGGTGCAGCGGAAATTTTAACTAACCAGATGCTAGACGAATACAAGCGTCCAGGTAAATTGGATGGTGCTGGATTCTACGAGTATCCAAAAGGCGGTAAAAAGTTCGTATGGCCTGAACTGGTTAACTTGTTCACTAAAGAAGATGTACAACTTCCATTTGACGATGTTAAAGAACGTTTATTGTTCCGCATGTCTTTGGAAACTTTACGCTGTTACGAAGAAAACGTATTAACCTCTGTAGCCGATGCCAACATTGGTTCTATCTTTGGTTTAGGTTTCGCACCTTGGACCGGCGGTTGCATTCAGTACGTGAACTCTTTTGGTGTTCAAAACTTCCTTGACCGTACCAATGAGCTAACCGAGAAATATGGCGAGCGCTTTACGGCTCCGAAGATATTGATCGAGCAAGCTGCTAAAGGCGAAGACTTTGTATAATTAATTTATACAAGTGTCCTGTAAACTGGCCGTTTTAATTCACGGCCAAACAAAAAAAGCCCTTCGGGGCTTTTTTTGTTTTACTTTAAAAGTTTAACGTTATTCTTATTAATTCATTATTTTAAAGATAGGGTTTATTCATCATTGACTAGAACGAAGTTAAAGCGATTGTTTTTCTTAGCGATGTTATTCCACTGCCCTACACTAATGTCTTCAGCCGCATCAGGGTAATCGACTAACGTATATTGAGTTCCTATGGATTCAAACGCGATATGTATATTGCTAAATTCTTGACCTAAACTCACTAGGTAATCTTCAAACTCAGTAATTTCATTTTGGTTATTCACTTCATACGCACTGAACAAACATTCAGAAATGCCTTTATTACCTTCAGCTAAAACTCGCGAGCCTGATTTTGTTTTTTGCTGGCAAAAAACGCCTGAATGAAACTGAATATATAAAGTACCTGTGAATTCAAAGTCATCTAATTGATTAAGTAGTTGAGCAATATATTGATGAGTCTTTAGGCTGCTTAATGCATTCACAGCTGGTAGCTGTGAATTTTGATTAATAGCCCATTCCATGGGTTTAAGATTAGGCGTTTTATTTTCATTAACTAACGGGATCGCTTGATTAAATTGAACATTTTTAAAATCGCTCTTTAATTCTTGTAGAGTATCTTGCTGTTCGCTTAGTTGTTGCTGAAGTTTTTGCTGTTGCGTATCACCAATATTCAACAAGCCGTACAGCAATACCATAATGGCAATGAGAAAAGCGAATATGCCGCTTAAAACCATCACTTGCCAGGTGGCTATTTTATTACGAGAGGCTAAAACTATGGGGGTTACTTGAGCGACTAATGCATCCACTAATTGCCATTGGTCATGTTTAATACTGTCTCTTTGTTCGATAAACAACTGGCGAAACAGTTGTCGCATGGAGTCTTTTTCTTGTTCTTCGCTGGCGCTACGAGCTAAATCTTCTAGGCTATGGGCTTGGCCTTTTTTAGTGAGAGAGGTAGACCCTATAATGGAATGAATTTCTGCTGATGGCCGCTGGGCTTGCACTGTCGATTCTGGTGTTTCTGTTTGTGGTGCTTCTACATTTGTATCTTTTTTCTTTTGGGGTTCTTTAAAAGGCACCAATCTTAATTGCATTAAGACTTTTTCAAGTTGCACTGGCTTTAATTTTTTAGGCAAAACCCCCACCGCACCCAAGGCACGAGCTTGGCTCACATAAACCCCACCATCCTTTGAGGTATACATTAATATTGGAATCATGGCTGTTTTGGGATCGTTCTTGATGGCCTGCACAGCTTGAAAACCATCCATGCCTGGCATCATATGATCCATAAAGATCACATCGGGCCTGAACGCACTTAACGAGCCTAACGCTTCTTCTGCAGACTCAGCGGTTTCTACCTGTATGCCCAGTTCCAGCAGCATTTCTTTAAGAACATAACGGGCCAATTTAGAATCATCTACCACTAAGGCTGTCTTTTGCTTGGAATTAGAGGGGGTTATGGCAGCCATTTGGGATGATGATCCATCAATAGAAAACCGCAATATAATGAATTAGGCTAACGCTGGCGTGGAGCTAGATCACAAATGAGCGATCCATTGTCCATGACAAATGTTTAAAAGGGGGTTATTTAAAAGCTTTGCTAAAACGGTCTCATTTATAAACTTTAACTGAGGCCGTAAAAAAGCCCCAACTGGGGCTGATTATTTTGGCGGCTGATCTACCCTAAGTTAGCTATTAAAGCTAAGTGGGCACTCGCTTACCTCTAATGTAATACTCACCGCCTTTTTCACAGGTTTTACCTGGGTCTATTTTAGGATTAAACACTAGGGGTTCAACTAGGCTTGCAGACTCATCCAAAATATCAAATAAGCCCTCATCGTTTACCTGACCTATTCTAGGTCTTAATGCTGTGTGTAAGTTTTCAGAGTTAATACGTACCTTGCCTTCCGGTGCATTTATTTCCATCCCTTTACAAGCATTCACCAAGGCCACTGGGTCTACACTATTGGCTTTTTTGGCCGCTTCCACGAAGGCCAAAAAGCCACTGTAAGCCGCTTGCATTACGCCAGATGTCACCGGCGGTAATGGGAACTGGCTCTTATTGGCCGCTAAGAAGTCTTTAAAGCGTTTAACAAAGGCTTTATTTTCTGGGGTATCTACCGTTTGGAAATACGTAAACGATGTATAGTGACCTTTACAATTTTTAATGCCTGCAGATAGCACCTCAGGCTCAGTCATTGGGTAAGCCAAAATAGGCATGTTAGCCGCGGTTAAGCCTTGATTAGCGTACTCTTGCATGAAAGCATCACCTGATGCTCCCACCACATTGGATAACACCCAATCCGGTTTTTTAGCTTTTATATCCGCCACAATACTTTTATAACCGGCTGTAGTGGTCAAGCCTAAATCTACGTATTTCTCACCTACTACGGAGCCACCATTGGCTTTAATGGAAAGTTTGGCGGCTTTATTCATGGTACGTGGGTAAATGTAGTTGGAGCCTATTAAATAAATTTTCTTGCCGGCTTTTTTAATCATCCAAGGGACAGAATTATCCACTTGTTGATTAGGACAGGAACCCGTCATGACCATGTTATCGGAGCACTCACGACCTTCGTAGTAAGTTGGGTAAAACAATAAGCCATTGGCTTTTTGAATCACAGGCAATAAAGATTCGCGGCTGGCCGAGGTATAGCAGGAATGAAAAATCGAAACACCGCTGTCCACCAACTCTTTGGCTTGTTTTGCATACTTTCCCCAATCACTGCCAGGGTCGCGTAATTCAGGTACAAGCTTGGCACCATTTATACCACCAGAACTGTTTACCTCTTCAATGCCCATCATTAAAACGGCGGCCTGGTAAGGCTCAACCCCGCTCATGAATCCTGTGGAAGATAGCACCATGCCCAAACGGATATTATCCGAAGCACTGAGTGCATAAGCCAGGTTAGGAAAACCCGGCAAGCTTAAAGCCGCTGCTGCAAGCGACCAGTTTTTAACAAAGGTGCGTCGTGAAGTACTCATGGTCAATTTCCTGCAAGGTTATACCTTAAATTGAGACACCATTTGCTTAACCTGCTGTGTCATGTCTGTCACAGATTGGCAAGTGGTTACCGTGGTTTCCGAACTATCCGTAGATTTTTTGGCTATCTGTAAAATATTTTCGGTACTTTCATTTATGCCATCAATCACCTTAGATTGCTCCGCTGACACAGAGGCGATTTCAGAATTCATACGCTGAATCACATCTACTGCTTGCACGATTTCATCTAAGGATTCACCTGCCTTATTGGCAGCTTCCATTGAATTCTTGGTTTGTTGGGCACTTTTTTGAATCACTTCAACCGCTTGTCCTGTACCCGATTGGAATCTGTCTATCATGCCCTCTATTTCACTGGTGGAGTCTTGGGTACGTTTTGCCAAAGATCTCACTTCATCGGCCACGACTGCAAAACCTCGCCCCATGTCGCCTGCCCGTGCTGCTTCAATGGCTGCATTTAATGCCAACAAATTCGTTTGGTCCGCAATGCCACGAATAACACTTAACACTTGGCCAATATTTTCACCTTCTTTTTCTAATGTGGTTAACACTTCGGTGGTGGTTTGCGCATTATCAGCCAAAACACTAATTTCATTGATGGTTTGTTCTACTACGCTGCGCCCGCCACTGACGCTGCTTTTAGCCGAATTAGCGGCTTGCTCAGCTTCATTGGCATGTTGCACCACGTCATTAATGGTAGCCGATACTTCGGTTACCGAGGTGGCTACAGAGTTAATTTCTTCAGTTTGTTGGTGAATATCTGTTTTATTGGATTCTGCCATTTGCGACATCCCAACGGCTGCCTCATGTTGCTTAACAGCTGTCTCGTCTATTCTTCTTAATGCATTGGAGAAATGTTCAAGCATGGCATTAAAGGCACTAATGGCACTGCCCACTTCATCCTTGTTGTCATAATTAACTCGAACTTTTAAATCTGAGTTATCGGCAACATTCTTAGCGGCTTTTTGTAATAACGTTAATGGGCTAATGATCGAACGAATTATCAACAATGCCAACACTATAACGACCACAGCTAAGACCAGCGTGATGGTGATGGAACTAGACGTGGCAAACGTTTGAATGTCTTCAGCGTCATGACTTAACTCCTCTACCGAAGCCCCTAGACGATTAATTTCCCCTTCAAGTAGTTTTAAAACGCCGGTAAATTGTGCATTGCCTTCGTTTAATAAAATGGCCATGGCATCTTCTTTGGCAAAGTTTTTACTCATTTCCAAAGCATTTTGGCCAGCCCCTGTTATAAAGCCCTGCCATAAGGCAATGGCTTTAGGGCCAACTTCTTGAGTACTTCTATCTTCAGCGCTGTAAGCCTTTAATTGTTCCACCACATTTTTTGATATTTCTGTTAGTTCTGTTTCAGCAGGCAGCATAATTTCGTCTTCAAAACTGCTGGCATGGACAATTAAGCGGTAATAGACATTCCACAACATACTGCGTACGTTCTGCAATTTAGAAAGAGGTATCGTGTTTTCCTGATAAATTGTATTGGAAATATTGGCCACTTGGCCAGTTAAGTACATCCCTGAAAAACCAATAATCACAAAACAAAGTGTCACCAACAGAGCAAATGCATACAGCTTTTGCTTAATGGAAATGTTCTTCATATTTAAAACCCAAATTTGTAACATTAGGTAGACATATATTCGGTATAGCCGATATTACCAACTATTGGTAATATGCTTAGGTTATAAAAGAATGCATTAAAGAGTTAAAAACTATAATACTCGGTGTTAAGCAGCGTCCACGCTCCGCCTAGGCCACCAAATCTAGTCTAGGTTTTTATGATTAATGAAGCTGTTTAAAAATCATTTCCTCAATACTGCTATACCTTTAAGTATTCCCTTCCCTATCACTGTCTTTACGGCTCTCTTTTTCAAGTTTATCCAGCTCAAAAACCGTTTCATTTAATGCATGCTCCACCGCTCTTGCCAATCCTCTGCGCATGGCGCTTTCAACGGATACATCCCTGAGTTCGGATTCTAAATTTTGAAGACAACGCTCCACTTGAGAAACCATATACTGCAAAGCAAATGCCCCCACGCTACCGGATATACTTTTAAGGGTATGCATACTGATCATCACTTCAGATAAGTCTGCTTGTTGCAATGTATGGATATGCTGACAAGCTTCTAATTTGAAATGCTTCACCACCTGCCAATACATCTGGCTTTTACCCCCCATGCGAGCAATGGCCCATTGCACATCCAAAACACAATGACTCAAGGAAAGATCTGATTCTTTGGGTGTCTGTTGGTTTATAAGAAATTCTTCATTTGGAGATTTTACAAAGTGTAAAATCGTGACCAATAATTGCGTTATATCAAAGGGTTTAGATACATGTGACACCATGCCTGCTTCCACACAGGCGGCTTTATCGGAAGCCAAAGCACTGCCAGTTAACGCGATGATGGGGGTGGCTAACATACGCTCGTGATCACGGATTCGGCGGGTCGCTTCTAAACCGTCTATGTCGGGTAGCTTCATATCCATTAGAATGACATCAAAAGAGGGGGAGGCATTCAGTGCTTTTCGAACCCCATCCATGCCCTCATCGGCTATTTCTACCTCAGCCCCATGGCTTTGTAGAAGCTCTTGTGCCACCAATTGGTTAAGCTCGTCATTCTCCACCAGTAAAATTCGCATGCCCAATAGGCATTGATCGTTAGGGGGTAAATCATTTTCTAATTCAGTATTTTCCTCCTCTGTTGCCAGCGCTATAGATAAAGTAAAAAAGAAACGGCTGCCTTTTCCTAATTCACTTTCTACTTTTAATTCCCCCCCCATTAACTCAACCAACTTTTTGCTAATCGTTAAACCCAAACCCGTGCCACCAAAACGCCGAGCGGTAGAATATTCAGCCTGACTAAAATCTTCAAAAATGTGCGCTAATTTATCTGTCGCTATTCCTATGCCTGTGTCGCTCACTGAAAACTCAATATCTAGGGTATTTTCGTGATGAGCTATCACTTTTGTAGCCACAAGTACTCTGCCCTTTGAAGTAAATTTAACGGCATTATTGGTTAAATTAAGCAACACTTGATGTAATCTTAACCCATCCCCCATTAAATTTTCTGGTGTGCTTTTATCTAAATCAAATAACAATTCAATTTTCGATTGCACTAGATTTTTCTCGCTGCTTAGCAAAATATCGCTGATTCCAGACATGATATCGAAAAGCTTCAGCTGGCTTTCCTCGATGCTCATTTTACCCACTTCAATTTTAGAAAAATCAAGAATGTCATTAATAATACGCAGCAAGGATAAAGTCGCACCTAACGCTTTTTGAGAATAATTACTTTGCTGATTAGATAGCTCGGTCTGTTCTAGTAATTTAAGCATGCCCAATATACCGTTCATTGGGGTACGAACTTCATGACTCATATTGGCTAAAAACTGACTTTTTGCCACATTGGCGGCCTCTGCTTGAACAAGGTCACCTTGCAGTTTTTCAGTATGCTGTGCTACTTTTTTTTCTAACTGTTTATTGGCTTTCTTTAAGGACTTTTTTGCCCTTGCTAATTTATTTTTTATTTTCTCCGCTCGCTCTTCACTTCTTGAAAAAGCCAATACATGAGCGCTAGCCTGAATTAGCGGAGCGATAAAATCAGCAAAATCATCAGAATACCCTGCCGGGCGATTAACAAGTCCAATTACGCCTACCAACTCATCATTTACATGAAGCGGTAGCCCTAAAAAATTAGTGAGTTCAGGCGGGGCTTTAGCGTCACGAAGAGTATCATTAGACAATTGATTCACAATGACTCTTTCATCGCTTGTCATGACGGCATGCATGAGAGACTTTACATTGGCTGAATTCAATTGCCCTTCGGCCAGTTTAGAGTCACGACTTTTAGATACTTGATACCAAGCAATGTCAGTCACGGCCCGTGTTTTTAAAGAAGGTTGTGCCTCTTGGCCATATAAAAATTCATCAATAAGAGCGTATTCACTTTGGGTGAATTTAACTAAAATATTCAGTAAACGCTCAAATATCTTAGCAGTATTCCCCGCTATCATTTGCGATTGCACCTCGCAGACAGCTTTAATTAATTGCTGGTTTGAAAGTAATAATGCAATGGATTCTTGGCGCTCTTGGGTGAGTTGTTCGATGGATGCGCTCAGGATATGAAACTGACCAGACAAATCATGGCTTTCTTTGCTGCCACTATGAGCTTGTATCTTGGGCTTTAAAATTTCACCATTCGTGGCTTCGCTTGTTTGTTTATTATCTTTAAAGATTTTGGGTTTTCTTAACCTAAACCCATTACCTGCCCAGCCAAGTAATAAAAGCGCAAGAAGCGTTGCTATTATAATTGCTGTATTAAGATTTTTAACGTGGGCAGTGGCACGATCGACTCGCATGATTAATAGCTGCTTTTCATTGGTAGCCATTTTTGTGAGTTGGTTTTTAATTTCATCGCTATTTTTTTGCTCCTCAGCTAAACGTAGAGTATTTAAAGCGGCTTCAAAACTCCCTGTTTGACGGGCGTTGATCGTTTTCTGAAGCTCATGAAGTTTTCCATCCGGTCCATTAATTAGGGTTTCAAGCTGGGTAAGGGCTATTTGTTGAGAGGGATTATTTAGAACTAATGTATTTAATGCCGTTAAGCCCTGTTTGATTTGTTCTATACCATCAAGATAGGGCTCTAATTCACTACTACCACCTGTTAATAGGTAATCTCTGTGCCTCGTTTCGGTATTCTGTATGGCCCAAGTAAGATCATTTAACGCACCCAGCATTTTTGGAGTGTGAATATGCCACTGTTCGGTGTCACTAGAATAAACTGTGATTTGATATGAGAGTGTGGTGATCACCATTAGTAAAATAAGCATCAAAGTAAAGCTAATGCCTATTTTTTTCCCAACAGCCCACTTCAGCATAACGGTGATCTCACTGACTAGCATGATAAAGGGCTGTAGCTAGGTTATGACTAATACAGCTATTACTTAACTGTAGTGAAGTATCGCTACTATGGGAAGTTCCTATAAATGAAGTCTCCTGAAAGGTGTGACGTTATTTAGAACTTGGCTTTGTTCATTATTAGCCAGCCCTCTATTACAGGGAATGTTAATTAAGCACTGTGCTAGGCTTCTTCTATACTAGAGAAATTAGGTCTTTCATTTTTCTCAAATTAGTTGGGTTAATCCTTTGAAAAATAAGGAAAATAATATGCATACACAGTTAAAGATTTGCTTACTTTTAGCCATGACTCTGAATGTGGCAAACGCCGACACCGTCACCATACGGGCCGATGAGTGGTACCCGGTAAATGGGGGAGACAATAGTACTAAGCCTGGCTATATGATTGAAATTGCCAAAGAAATTTTAATGAAAAATGGCCACTCCCTTGATTACCAAACTCTTCCTTGGGTAGGCAGTATTGCCATGGTACGTAAAGGTACCTATGACTGCGTAGTGGGCGCCGATTCCAGCGACGCACCTGATTTTTTATTCAGCAAAAACACTTGGGGTAAAATCAAACCGGTGATGTATGTAAAACAAGGGGATACGTGGCGTTATGGGGGCATTCCATCATTGTCAAATAAACAACTTGGCATCATTGGCAGTTATGCCTACAGCGATGAGTTAGACCAATACATCGCCAACCATAAGGACTCCCATAAAGTACAAGAGGTAAAAGCCGACAAAGCCTTAAGACAAAATATTGGCAAGTTATTATCAGGACGAATAGATGTACTGGTGGAGTTTGATTTAATTATGGAAGCAAAATTGGCTGAGCTTAATTTTTCAGATAAAGTAATTGCCGCCGGAGACGTCACCCAAGGCGAGTCGCTTTACATAGCCTGTGGCCCTAACAAAGCCAGTTCTGCGAAATACATTGAACTGTTTTCCAGTGGCTTAACCACAATGCGTGAGAATGGCCAACTGCAAAGCATATTAGATAAATACGGTTTACAAGATTGGCAATGATTTTTTAAACGTTTAATAAACTAAGGAGACCTATATTAATAGCTTGCGCCTTATCACTGTACGCTTGGAGTCACGCAAAGAAAGTAATCAATTAATAGAGGCGCACTAAGGTTTTTGATTTTCAGGCAGTTCACTTACCATTTTATGGGCTAAGACAATCCAGTCTTCCATGAGCGCTTTAGCCATCACGGCCATGCCTAGCTTGCTTTTAATTTCATCATCATCGCGACCGTATTCCATTAAATATTCCACCACCGCTCTCACTTCAAATGAATTTAGCGTCACTTTAAAGTGATCACTGTTTTTATCATTTAGCTCCCCTTCCTGCTTGGGAAGCGGTGTATCGGTAATCATGTTTCTAACGGTTAAGGCAAGGGCTGGGTTTTTTTTACGCAGCAAATCGTAGGTGAGCTTAATGCTGCCACGGCTAAAAATATCAGGGTCACTGGTTTGGTAGTAATGGGAACTTTGTGGCACACAAACCTCCAACACGATTAATTGAAAATTAAGAATAACGCTAAGAGAGTATAGCAGAGAGACACTATTTGCTTTGAGAGAACGGACACACTAACCATGCAAGCTCCAATGAGCTCGCATGGTTAAAAACTAATGAAAGTGACAAAGCATTTTGAAGAAGTGCTTTGTTAGCAATCAGCCAATAATTAGCAGCCGTTTAGCGATTACGGCCAAGAGCATCATGACTGGAAACCCAATCACCTGCCAAAACGGCCGCCCCTAAGGACAATTCACCGGCTAATACAGTCGCCCCGATGATTTCAGCCAGCTTAAAGACCTTGCCTTCACCGTAACAATCCATCACTTCCAAACATTCTTTTTGGGTACCCAAACCAGTACCGCCGCCATAAGTGGCCACAATTAATGACGGAATGGTAATGGCAATGTAGTAATTACCCTCATCATCTAAATCGGCAAAGGTAACGGCCGCTGAAGATTCCGCCACGTTTGCCACGTCTTGTCCTGTGGCCATGAATACCGCGGCAATGCCGTTAGCAGAGTGCGCACCAGTATTAGTGGAGCCTGCCATGAAGTTACCCACTTGGCTAATGGCTCGCATTTTAAATAGGGTTTCAGCAGGCACACCCATAATTGATTTAAGTAAATCACTAGGAATGGTCGCTTCGGCTATCACGCGCTTGCCACGGGTGTGTAAGGTGTTTAGCTGTGAATGCTTTTTATCTGTGTCCATGGCACCCGACAGCATGTAGCGCTGAATGGTGGCAGGGTAATTTTTCTTGATCCACTCACAAGCAAAGTAGGTGGCTTTACCCACCATGTTCTGACCGGCCGCGTCGCCGGTGGTGAAGTTAAAGCGCAAATACAGCATACGAGCGGCAGCGTATTGTTCAATATTACGCAGCTTGCCCGATTTTGTTGTGCTTTGGGCCACTTCTTGAATAGACGGCAAATTTTCCTTTATCCACACACCAAATTCACGGGCTTCACGGGCATCGTTAAAAACAAATACCGGGGCTCTTTGCATGGCATCATCTACCACACTGACTTTAATGCCACCGGCTTCTCTTAATAAACGCATACCGCGATTATAACTGGCCACTAAAGTGCCTTCTGACGTGGCCATGGGCACATAGAACTCACCTTTGGCATGCTCGCCATTCACCAACACAGGGCCCGCTAAACCAATGGGGGTTTGAGTGATGCCGATGAAATTTTCAATATTGCCATTAGTGGTTTCAGGGGCAATGGAGTATTTGCCCACGTGCTCTAAGCTCACGCCTGTGTGTTCTTTGACAAAATCACGACGCTGCTGAGCCATTTCGTTTGTGTGATCGTTTTTCTTATCTCTTGGAATACGAGCTGCCATTTACAAACACCTTTTATCATTAGGTTTTTAATTTATGAAACAAATTATCTTTGTAGGCTTAGTGTTTCAAAACAAAAGGCCCATCACCGTTAAAAATGTTACATTTGTTGCTCTAATTCAGTTTGACTCAAGATAATCCATGGCCAGCTCGATATTTGAACAGTTAGATGACAGCGGTTTATTCCGTGATTTCCCGCAAGATACTAAACAACAGTTAGCGGATATATCCACCACTGTGTCTTGCAATGATGGGCAAATGCTTTATCAAGACGGTGATCAACCAGATGCCTTGTATGGCGTGTTATCTGGGGGCATTAAAATGGTGGCCGAAGATGCCAATGGTAAATACTTCCTATATGGCATAGTCCAACCGGGTTGGTGGTTTGGTGAAATATCCGCCATCGATGGCCGCCCAAGAGCGCAAACGACTATGGCTATTGGCAATACTCAGCTAATGCGCATTCCCAGAACAGAATTATTAAACTTATTGGATACTAATCCTAAGTTATACAAACACTTTTTAAACATTTTATGTAAGCGTCTACGTCAAGCAGGCCAAGTATTAGAGGAGGCTGCTTTTTTACCTTTATCAAAAAGGTTAGCCAAGCAATTATTGCGTTTACATAAATCTCGCAACCATTATGAATCCCCAATGCCCGCCAGTAAAATTAGTCAGGAAGAGTTGGCAGCCAGTCTTGGAGTGACACGCCAAAGTATTTATCGGGTATTAAAAGATTGGCAATTAAAAAATTGGATCGCTGTTCAGTATGGCAATGTAGAAATTATCGAACCGCAATCACTCCAAACTTTTCTAAGCTTAAGTGAACACTAACTAAAAACAACATCCTTATGAAGGAACATAAAAAGACAAAACAGGACATTAATTGACAGCTATTGCATTCCTTTCCTACTACTTTATATAAAAACTACTTCCTTTATTACAAAGTTATTCACACAGACGTAATCATCTTAATTGGCACGTTTTCGTAATACCTTAAAAATTCAATTAGAGTACTATCCTGCAACATCCGTTTAAAAACGGATGTTATTAATCAACATTATAATTCTAAAAAAGATCCAAAAATTTGAACGTTAACCCTCAAATTTAAGCACCCTATTTTCGAGGTATTAATTGATCAATCATCTTCCGTCTAAACTGTTCTTATGGGATAAGCGCACGCTGTACATTGGCCCAATTGGCGAAACACTTCGCTTATCTCAGGGGGCAAGCACTTTACTAATATCCCTAAATGACCCGATTAGTTTTCAAGTAAACAATTCAAAGCAAATAATTCACTGTAACAGCTTATTGATTCCGGCAGGTCATGATATCAGTATCAAAACGCAATCGGCGATCATTGCGCATTGCAATCTCGATGCACTGTGTGAAGATTATGAAACCATTGCAAACAACATGGAAAATGGCAGTGACAGCATTCTTTTTAATCTAAATAATGAAGCAAGCTTCATTGACAATCTTTATTACCTTTATCGACAACACTGCGATTCGAATTTAGCACATTCTATTTTTATGCAGTCACTAAAAGACTGTAATGCTCTTCCTCAAAAAAGCAGCAGCGTTTTTCTTAAAAAACGAAAAAACAAACAAGATGAACGAATTGAGAAAGTGATAAGAATCATAAAGAAAAACATTAATGATAATTTATCAGTAGAAAGCCTCGCCGTCACCATTAACATTTCGGCACCTAGATTAATGCAATTATTTAAGCTCAAAACAGGAGTAACGATTCGCCGTTACCGACTTTGGCATCGTTTATATATGACCTGTGTTCGTCTTGGAGAGGGTTATAACTTAACCTCTGCGGCTAGCAGTGCTGGATTTACAGATTCCTCGCATTTTTCTAATGCCTTTAAAGATATGATGGGCACATCCCCTTCTTCTATGCTATTGCAAGATAACGGCATTGAAATCATCCCGCCCACTCACCAGCCAATCATTAAGCAAGAAGAACCCATTAACGGTTACCTTGTTGAAGGTTGTGCGCCCTAATACTGGCTATTTCATTATCTTGGAAATGTAACTTCAACAAAGACTCTAGTTGTTTGGTTTTCTCAATTGCATCTAAACCTGAGTCAAGAATGATCTGTCGTTCACTATGATAGCTCTCATAGCGTTTATGCCAATTTTCCATGTAGATTTCTTGTTCAAGTAAATCTTGTGCATCTCGTTCACCTAGTGAGTTTACTCGAGCTTGATGAACGAGCTCTTCGCTTGCCCTTTGGGAGCGAAGCGTTGATATTTCTTTCTTTAATTGACTTAGTTTCTGATTAACCGGATAGGGTTTAATAATGTTATTTTGCAAGGCAATTTTCTTAAGCTCTGATAAACGAATGTTTTTTTCTTCTTCAGATAAACGAGTATCTTGTTGTATTTGGGCTATTTTCAAATGGTATTCTGTTTTAGCACTACGTTCGAAAAATAAGGCATTGCTGTATTCATAACCTAAAGACTCTTCTCTTATAGTATTCATCCCGTAAAGCACTTCAAGTCTTGTAAGATGAGAACTCGTTTCTAGAAAGGCTTTTTCTTTAACTTTATATAAAAAATATAAATCAATCACACTTACCAATGTGTCTGCGGCATCGCTTGAGATTTGTGAATAGGTATATTGTGAAATGTAATCTTTTTGATCATTGTTAATTGTCCCACCTGCAGCATTATAAAACTGCTTTAATGCTGTTTGCATTTTTGCATTAAGAATTAATTGACCATTATTATCTAATTGACTCTTTGCAATTAAGCGCTTAAGAGATTTATCCATGGGTTTTGGTAAGCTGCCGAAAGTCTCTTTGTTTTGATCATTTACATCTTTCACGCTTAATTTTGATAAACCTTGATTAGAGCCCTTACTTTTCATCACACCACTAGGCTCATTAATATCAGTCCCCACACTCTCATTTGAAGCAATTAGGCTAGATGGTTGATTAACGACCAACAATATCCCCACCACAATTGCCAAAGCAATAATGACCATTATTTTCATTTTGGCCTCCTTTAACATTATGGCTCACCCTGAAAATCATGTTCATTTGAGCTAGGCAGCACGATTGTTGAATTTTTCCGAATAGCCTCTACGTGAGAAATTAACTGTTCTTGACGAATATCATTTTCCAAACGAGCTCGCATGCGTTGATAACTTTTTTTAGGAATCAAGGTTTTTGAATTTAGCTTTAGTAAATACCAGTACTTTCGAATTTTAATTAATTCAGGCGTATAACCCTTTTCTTTAAGTGTTAATAATGAATTCCACAGTTTAGTGGGCAATTGGCCCTCACTCATGTTACCTAATTTACCACCTGGCTTCTTGTTAGCTTCAATTGAGTATTGATTGGCAACTGTAGAGAAATCCATGCCACTATTTAGCGCCTTTAAGGCTGCTTGTCCTGCTTCTATCTTTGCAGTTTTTATACGACTGCTATTATATTGATATTTTGCAGGAAGCTCGTCATAGCGTTTTTGAATAGATTGTTCATTCACTATGATGTTTTCACGAAACAGTGTTAAATATATTTGCCCCAACAAATTGTTGATTTGCATCCTTTTTTTAATTTTAAATTCTAGTAGGTCTTGCACACCCGAATCGATCGCAACCTGCGCGATCATTTCAGATTCTATTAAGCCTTGAAGTAATTTATTTTTTAATTCATTTTCATCTTGATCATTATTATCTGGGTTTATAACAGAGCCTTTGGTTATTTTTTTCTGCCCATTCACTAAAAAACCAACCGTCTCAGCGGAAATTATTTTTCCATTGACACTGGCCACCCCAGCCTTGTTTTGGGATGCAGTTGCAAGTACTGAAGATGCAAGAGTACATAGATAAACCACTAGTATGGTTTCGAAAATTTTCATGGAAACTTACCCTGTTAAAGCTATTTAATATGAGGCAGCGTGTCTGCCTCATATTATTTAAAGAGTCATGAAACTTACATGTCTAACGCTTTTTTAAGTTTCTTCCAAGGCTTGCCTTTGGTCAGCAGCTCAGAGTGGCCAATCCCATCAGACCAAGCAATTTTGTCACTGGTGCCATCGCCATCACACTTAGCACTGTTATTTGGCAGTATCACACCATCATAATCAGACCAAATGGCATGATCACAACCTTCACTGCCTAGTGATTCTAAGAAACCAGAACCGGGATACATGTTTTGACAAGCAGGGCTCACAGCAACGCATACACTGGCCGTAGTGGTGCCATCATGAGGGGTGCCTAGGGTGATGAATCGGTTTATGTGCTCACTTCCACCTTCAAACACATTATACCAGCGAGACACCAAACCACCGTTAGAGTGGGCAATGATCGTCACTTTGTCATAACCGCTATGGTCACTGTCGGCTAGCACATCGTCTACATAATCGGCTAAGTCAGCAGCGGAATCACGGTTGCTGTCATTCATGTCATCATAACCAAATGTATAAAGCGCACAGCTTTCGTAGCCATAATCTTCAAAGCGTTCAACCATGGTATTCCAAGTGGAGGGGCCGCTGTTATAGCCATGCACAAAAACAATCGGTTCATCATTACAAGCAGCAAAACTGCTGGATGCAGCAAAGCTCAATGCTAAGCCACACAATAACTTACTCGTCATATTTTTCATTTTAGTTCTCGCAGTTGATTTTTTTATAATTAGATTTATCAATGACGGCAATAACCAAGGTTATGCCTAGCGATATGAACTCCATCTCTAAGAGCAAGATTAAATGCTGCAACTCTTGTCTATTAATCCTAAAAATAAGATCACTACGCCGCAGCCTCTTATTTCAATACCCTGCTCTATATGGAAACTCTGATAAACAGCTCTTCAACATAGGCAAGACGTATTCAAAGATTCTAGTGCACGACAAAGGCTGAATACTTGCAAAAACAGAGGATACTAGTTGTAAAAACCGATGATGTTTCAAACTCTGGAGGGTTTTTCTGAAGATTAGCCAATAAGCCTATTAAAAATACATTAGGGTAATCAGCGAGGCCGTAAACTTTAAATGAAGCCTAATTCAATATATTTTGTTTCTACAATGCAAAAAGCCCACTTTCGTGGGCTTTAATTTACCGTTTCAAATAAAATTGAAACCCTAACACATGTTATTTTAAAGAATTGTAATAAGCGCCAAGATTGGCAATATCAGCATCTGATAAGGCCGCTGCCATGCCGTACATGATAGCCGATTGACCACCGGTGCGGCTTTTATCTCGGTATGCTTTTAATGACGATTCAATGTAAGCGGCATTTTGCCCCTTAAGATTTGGATAACTAGGCACCATGGAAATACCGTTGGTACCATGACAACCCACACACATAGCGGCCTTCGCTTTACCCGCGGCAGCATCAGCGGCATTGGCCAACATAGGCATAGACATCACTAGTGCTACAGCAAGGGATACTTTCTTCAACATAACTCTCTCTCCTACAGTTTTATAATAATAATTGGCTAAAGAATAAAAGCCCTAATCAGAAATGTCTACGATTAGTGCCTTGGCTGTTGATCTGGGTATGTAAATGGCCACATATTAACCACCTAATTGTGAGTATAAGTACTAATACTCCATCCACTGGCTGCGACCGCCTAACAGCATCATCAACGCCGCTTACAAGTGTGGTAACCAACAGCCCATTCAACTCTTTTAAAGCACCAATAGCGCTGTTTGGTTTATCATGCTTGATCAACTGCCCCTTTTGCCAAGAGCCTCATGATGTCTATTGATCTTAACGCCTCCTTAAAACAGCATTTTGGCTTTGATGGCTTTCGCACCGGCCAACAGCAAACCATACAGCAGTTACTCGCTGGACAGTCTTCATTGGCGATTTTCCCTACGGGTTCTGGCAAGTCTCTTTGCTACCAATTTACCGCTTTGCATCTACCCAATTTAACCTTAGTGGTATCTCCTTTGCTGGCCCTTATGAAGGATCAATTGGAGTTTCTTAAACAAAAAGGCATTCGCGCGGCCAGTATCGATTCAAGCTTAAGCCCCCAAGAAAGCCAGCAGGTCATGAAAGATGTGCGAGAAGGCAATATTAAAATACTTATGGTGTCGGTAGAGCGTTTTAAAAATGAACGTTTTCGCTCGTTTATAAGCAGCGTCGCTATTTCTATGCTCGTGGTTGATGAGGCACACTGTATTTCAGAATGGGGTCATAACTTCAGGCCCGATTACCTAAAGTTGCCCCATTACTGTCACGAACTAAATATTCCTTTGGTATTACTATTAACAGCCACCGCCACTAAAAAAGTTAAAAAGGACATGGCCGGAAAATTTAATATTCAGCCAAACCATATCGTGCAAACTGGCTTTTACCGCCCTAATTTAAATTTAGAAATTAAATCGGTTAACAACACTGAGAAAGATCAGCAGTTATTATCGGCTATTGCCCAACAAAGTGGCCCAGGCATTGTGTATGTGACTCTGCAGCACAGCGCTGAAAAAGTAGCGCAATTTTTAGCTCAAAATGGCGTGAATGCCATGGCCTATCATGCCGGTTTTGACAGTGAGAAACGCCAGTCTATTCAGCATAATTTTATGACAGGTCATACTCAGGTAGTGGTGGCCACTATTGCCTTTGGTATGGGCATAGATAAAAGTGATATTCGCTTTGTCATTCATTACGACTTACCAAAGTCTATTGAAAACTACAGCCAAGAAATTGGTCGTGCCGGACGAGATGGTTTGCCTTCTAATTGCATTACATTAGCCAACCTTGATGGTTTAAACACAGTGGAAAACTTTGTCTACGGGGATACCCCTGAGCTTGTTGGCATTCAACACATATTAGAAAATATAAAAGAAAAAACCCAAGGTGGGCAATGGGAATTACAGTTAGTCGGGCTATCTAATGCTAGTAATGTTCGTCAATTGCCCATGAAAACACTGCTGGTGCAGCTAGAGTTACTTGGAGTTATCCAGCCTCTTTATGCGTATTTCGCCGATTTTAGATACAAGTTCACTGTGGATAAAAACGCTATACTGGCTAAATTTGAAGGTGAACGTCACGACTTTTTAGCCGCTATATTTTCTCACAGCCAATTTAAAAAAATTTGGGGCGCTCCAAACTTTGATAGTTTGTTTGAGCATTACCAATGCAAACGTGACCGAGTGGTCACGGCATTAGAGTATTTACATGAGCAACAACTCATAGAACTAGAAACCAAGGGCATCACCGAAGTTTTTTCCGTTAACGATCAAGCCCTTAATAAAGCTGACTTGGCGATGGAGCTATTTAATTACTTTGTGGATAAAGAACAAAAAGAAATAAAACGTATTGCAAGTCTCATACGTTTTTTTGAATTAGATAAATGCCTTAGTAACATGTTGTCATTGTATTTTGATGATCAAAACTCCCCTCAACGCTGCGGCCATTGCTCGGTATGCCTTGGACAAGTAGCCACACTGACTTATTCTCAAGCACCGATCTTTCCAAGTGATAAGCAGCTAAGCCAAGACCTACAGAGCCTGAAAGCACACCTAGAAAATAAAACACAAAGACCCGTCTCTATTGGTAGCCAGTGTCGATTTTTAGCGGGTATCAGTATTCCGCTATTTAGTCGTAATAAAGTTAGACAATTAAGTGGTTTTGGCAGTTGTGAAAACTGCCGATTTGAAGAGATTTTTAACAAAATAACCAGTTTAAATCTGCCATGAAAATTAAAAGGCATCACTTATAAAAAATATATTCTTAAGCTTAGTCGCTATACAAATCATAATGACTATTTATGTATTGTGTATGGACAGTTACAACCTTGACCTTAACGGGCTAACCTTGGCTATTGGTTCTGCCTTTTTTGCTGTGCTTATGGTTATGGTTGATGGAATCCCCTTTGGCATAAGCATTTTTGGATGGCCTTTTGCAGTGGCCAGTATTTTCTCAAGCGGTATCACTGTGTTTGGTTTTGTAAAACACAGAATAAATTATGGCCAGATATTGGCTGTTTTAGGAATAGGCTGCTGGTTATTTTTAGGAGTAATGGCTTTGGGCCAAGGGGGATGAGAGCCCTCTATAGTAACCCTTTAAAACTCAGCTTTAACTTTCACATCGACAAGATGTATGTAAAGTGATGATCATTTGTCAAAAAAACAATATTGTATTTAACCTGCTATCCAACATGCTTATCTGACAATCTGCCACCATGAGCTATATTTGATGTAGCTCGCCCGAGCCTTGCCGTTATAAGCGTTCCTTGGAGGCCTGATGAATAACCCTATTATTAGTGACAATAAACCTAAGAAAGTTGAACTTAAAAAAGGCGAAGAGTATTACTTTTGCGCCTGTGGACAATCACAACAACAACCTTTCTGCGATGGCTCTCATAAGGGCTCCTCATTCAAGCCACAAGCCTTTAAAGCCGATGACAATGGCGAAGCTTACCTGTGTGCTTGCAAACACACCAATAACCCGCCCTTTTGCGATGGCAGCCATAAACAGTTTTCAACAGATATGATCGGCAAAGAAGGTCCTGGGCGAAAAATTAACGCAACCGAATTACCCGTTGCCGTGCCTACACCTGAAGAGCCCACGGTGGCGTTTATTCA
This sequence comes from uncultured Bermanella sp., assembly GCA_913058575.1. Lineage (GTDB taxonomy): Bacteria > Pseudomonadota > Gammaproteobacteria > Pseudomonadales > Oceanobacteraceae > Bermanella. Next base: position 75,903 of record CAJXRF010000008.1, on the reverse strand, counting down.
TCAATTAGCCCGTGAAGGGCTCTCTAAAATGGGCCATCACGGCCCCATGACTTCCATGGGTGTGCCACGAGGTAAATTACCTCACTGGGATGACTTACAAATCATGGTGGCACAAATGGCTAAAAAGCCATTATTGGAAGATACTGCTGTGGCAACAGAATTAATCATTGGCCCACAGGCTAAAAAGCCGTTAGTACTTAAAATTCCCTTATTTGTGTCCGACATGAGTTTTGGCGCTTTGTCAGAAGAAGCTAAAACAGCCCTCGCCAAAGGAGCCGAACTTGCCGGTACCGGTATTTGTTCGGGTGAAGGGGGCATGTTGCCAGAAGAGCACGCACAGAATTCTCGTTATTTTTACGAACTGGCCAGTGCCCAATTTGGTTACCAAGAAGCATTATTGCCTTCTGTGCAGGCCTTTCATTTTAAAGGGGGACAAGGGGCTAAAACCGGCACTGGCGGACACTTACCAGGCAATAAAAACACCGGAAAAATTTCACAAGTGCGTGGTATAAAAGCAGGTAGTGATGCCATTTCGCCACCCACGTTTAAAGACTTGGCAAGCGTAGAAGATTTTAAATATTTTAGCGATCGCGTGCGTGAATTGAGCGGCGGCATTCCTATTGGTTTTAAGTTAAGTGCTAATCACATTGAACAAGACATTCAATTTGCACTGGATGCCAGTGCCGACTACATCATTTTAGATGGCCGTGGTGGTGGCACCGGTGCCGCCCCTGATATATTTAGAGACCATATTAGCGTCCCCACCATTCCAGCACTTGCCCGTGCACGGCGTTATTTAGATAAACAAGGGGCTAGCGAGCGCGTTACATTAATTATCACCGGTGGCCTGCGCTTGCCCATGGACTTTGTTAAAGCCATGGCGCTGGGCGCCGATGGTGTGGCCATTTCCAATAGCGCCATGCAATCTATTGGTTGTGTGGCAGCCAGAATGTGCAATACCAATAATTGCCCAGCAGGCATTGCCACTCAAAAAGAAGAGCTTCGTGCCAAACTAAATGTGGATAAGTCGGCTAAGCAATTACACAATTTTTTTAGTGCTTCGGTAGAGCTCATGCAAGTCATGGCAAGAGCCTGTGGACACGATCATTTAAGTCAGTTTAACCAAGAGGACCTTGCCACTTGGCACAGAGAAATGGCGTTATTGTCGGGTGTTAAATTTTCGGGGTTCATGATGCCGTGAATTAAGTGAATTTTTAAAAAGCATGACAGAAAATGTCATGCAAATAATTCAGCACAAGGAAGTGACGCTTCAATACTAATTTACATAGACTCATTACAATCACATTTCTCCAAGCTTTCGTGTATTTCTAAACTCTTTAAACTGCGTTTTTATAATGGCTATTCCCATTTTTTTATGTACATTAAGGCATAAATTAAAAAAGTAAATGCAGGGAATGTCATGACACAAACCTTTAATGCCAAGGGCCAGTGTATTTGTGGGGCTTGTTCTTTTAGCGCCAACGAAGTGAGTGAAAGTGTTGGTGCCTGTCATTGTAAAACGTGTCGCCAATGGGGAGGTGGCCCGTTCATGACCGTTGACTGCGGCCAACAAGTTACGTTTTCTGAACCCGAAAAAATTCAAGTTTATAATTCGTCAAAATGGGCCGAACGAGGATTTTGTAAACACTGTGGCAGCCATTTATTTTATCGGTTAAAACAAAGCCAGCAACACATGATGCTCGCTGGATTATTTGAGGAAACTACTCAATTTAAATTTGACCACCAAGTATTTATTGATGAAAAGCCCAATTATTATTGCTTCTCAAATACCACCAAAGACATGACGGGGCCTGAAGTATTCGCCTTATATGGGGCTTGATATGACCTATAAAAAATTTACTTCGATATTATTGAGTGTTTCATGGGTGGCACTTATATTTCCAGTCAATTGTTACGCACAGTTTGCCGACACGGTATTTTTTGGCGGTGATATTATTACCGTGAATGACAAACAACCCCAGGTTGAAGCGCTTAGTGTTTATCAAGGAAAAATTCAGGCGCTGGGCAAACTGAGTACCATTGAGATACTGGCGGGGCCAGATACAAAATTAGTGAACCTAAATGGGCGAACTTTAATGCCTGGCTTTATTGATATTCACTCTCACCCTATTTTGTCGGCCATGATGAATCAAACCATTGATATCTCAGGCTTTAATCATGATACCCCTCAAGACGTTTTAGCCAGTTTAAGGCAAGGCATTAAAGAAAAATCTGCTGGAGAGTGGGTAATAGCTTATGGGTGGGACCCCGCCATTATCACTGATTTGCAGTCCCCCACTTTGGAAGCCTTAGATGCTTTAGCACCCGATAATCCACTGCTGATTATTTCACAAACCCTTCATAGCGGCTTTGTAAACACACGAGCCTATCAAGAGGCTGGGATAGACAAGCATACTCCAGATCCGACTGGGGGATATTTTGAAAAAGATTCAAACGGCGAACTTAATGGTCACATCGTAGAAGTGGGGGCCATGGCACAGTTTTCTAAAGCCACGCCCAAATATCCTATGAGTGCTTATGTTTATTTGTTAACCGGGCAATTAGAGAACTATGCTCAAGCAGGATATACCACGGTGGTGGCACCGGGTTTACAAAATATTATTCCTAATCATTTACAATCTATTAAGGAAGTGAGCGAGCATGAAAATGCTCCGGTTAGAATGTTCACTTACCCTATGTTTCAAGATTTACACGCCAGTGATTTTCTACCAAATCAGGGTAATCAACACTTTACAGTATTAGGCCCTAAGTTATGGGTCGACGGCTCTCCCTATGCCGGCGGCATGGCTATGGATGCCCCTTATCTTGCCAATGAATTTACCAAAAAAAAGCTGGGGATTGCCAAAGGGTCCATGGGGCATCTCACTTATGATGATGCCCAACTTAAAGCGTTAGTGAGTGATTACCACAAACAAGGCTGGCAAATTTCTGCTCATGTACAAGGGGAAAGAGCCGCCAGCCAATTTATGAATGCCGTAGAAAAAGTGTTAAAAGAACACCCAAAAAATGATCACCGCCATAGAATGGAACACAACGCTTTAGTCACTCACCAGCAATTAAAAAGAGCCAAACAACTAGGTATTACCGTTAGTTTTTACATCGACCACATTAATTATTATGGCGACGCATTAAGAGACCACATCGTTGGCAAAGATCGGGCTGAGCGCTTTATGGCGGTCAATAGCGCCATAAAAGCAGGCCATACCGTTACACTGCACACCGATACGCCCTCTTCACCGCTAGGGCCGTTGCGAGCCATGCGTGTAGCCATTATGCGCAACACGCAATCAGACCAGTATATTTTAGGAGAAAGTGAAAGCATTTCCCCCATGAATGCCATTAAAGCATTAACCATTAATGCTGCCTGGCAAATTTTTGAAGAACACAGTCGCGGAAGTTTAGAAGTTGGCAAGCTGGCAGACTTTACTATTCTTAATAAAAACCTGTTAAAGACACCTCCACAAGACTGGGAAAAAGTGAAAGTAGACAGTACCTATATTAGTGGCACTCAGGTGGAAAATAAAAAATGGAATGCCCGTAAGGTTTCGTTAGTTTTACAAACCGCTTGGGGCATGTTGGTACAAAAGGTCAGTGATTAGCCCGACCATTTTAAAAAGGAATTTATATGCTATTTGCCTTGCTACTGTTTTCTGCGTTATTCCTATCTTTTAATAATGGTGCTAATGATAACTTTAAAGGGGTTGCCACTTTATATGGCAGCGGCATATTAAAATATCGGCCGGCCATTATTATCGCCACTATTTGTACTTTTCTGGGTTCTGTTTGTGCTCTATTTATAGCCAATGGTTTAGTGAGTAGCTTTTCAGGAAAAGGCCTTGTGCCATCACATATTGCCAGTGGCACCGATTTTTTAATTGCAGTGTCCTTTGCTGCCGGGCTAACCGTTTTGCTGGCCACGCGCTTTGGATTTCCTATCTCAACCACTCATAGCCTAGTAGGCGGCCTTATTGGCGCGGGCCTCATGGCGGTTGGTTGGGATGTAAACTTTACCAAATTAAGCCACGCTTTTTTTATTCCTTTATTAGTTAGCCCCTTTATTGCCGTGGCATTAGGGGCTTGTGTGTATTGGCTTTTCACCCATATGCGCCAGTATTTTTCCATTAACAAAGAAACCTGTATTTGCATAGGCGAGCAGACTACCCCGATTCCAGTTCATGATTTAAATCCATCGCAAACTCAAACATTGCTTACTCAATCAATGATGCATAATCCTGATAACCCTTACAGTCAGGTTCAAGCGAAAATACTGATCGCCGATCAAAATCAGTGCCGCGACTTATACACAGGAAAAGTATGGGGCATGCAATTGCAACGCTTATTAGATAGCGCTCATATATTTAGCGCAGCAGCAGTCTCCTTTGCCCGCGGTTTAAACGATACACCGAAAATTGCAGGGCTACTGGTGGCCGCTAATTTATTTGATATTCGCTACGGGTTAATTTTAGTTGGGGTTTTTATGGCTATGGGCGGGCTATTAAACGCAAGGCGCGTGGCTGAAACCATGAGTAAAAAAATTACCACAATTAATCACGGACAAGGCTTGTCGGCCAATTTGGTCACCAGTTTTTTGGTCATAGTAGCCAGTAAATTTGGCGTGCCCGTTTCTACCACCCATGTAAGTGTGGGGGCGCTTTTTGGGATTGGTGTGGTGAGCCGCCAGCAAAACACCAAGACAATAAAAAGCATTTTACTGTCTTGGTTAATTACCTTACCTGTGGCTATGGTGTTTAGTGCCACTATTTTTTGGCTTATTCAGTAATCGACGCTCCTTTAACAGCCAGTAGCTTACTTAACGGCTTTAATGGTTTGTAAATTCGCAATGGCCTCTGCGTTGTACCCAAGATTTTGCAATACTTCTGCACTGTGGGCACCCAACTTGGCACCCGTGAATTGAGGCGTCACCGTTTTATCAATAGGATTAGCCATTTGCTTAACCCACTGTTGAGCATTGTCAGCCTCTGTACTTACTTGCGTTACCCACTCTCTTTGAACGGCATTATCTTGCTGGCTCGCCTCACTAAAGGTTAATACTGGCTCGACGCAACAATCCAATTGGGCAAATACTTCGCACCAATGTTGAAAGCTGTTTGATAAAAATGCATCCGTAAGGGCTTGTTTAAATTCATTGGATAACTGAGGATCAGGACTGGCAGCCTGCCCTGCCAAATGGGTTAAATTCATAGCACTGCAAAGCTGCATTAAAAATTGTGGTTCGATGGAACCCACAGACATAAAGCGCCCATCTTGGGTTTCGTAATAATCATAAAAGCTGCCGCCATTAAGCATGTTTCCTTCGGCAGTGGGTTCCACATTTCCCCCTAGATAACCGGCACCAAACATAGCATTAAGGCTAAAAGCACAATCTGTCATGCTGATGTCTAGATATTGCCCCTGCTGCTGATGATTGCGATTAATCACCGCTGCCAAAATTCCCATCACCGCATGATGACTGCCCCCGGCAATATCAGCTATTTGCACCCCTTGTGGCACCGGCTTTTCGTTTGCTCGCCGACTGTAATCAGCTAAACCTGAAAGGGCTAAGTAATTAATGTCATGGCCAGCGCGATCTTTAAGGGGGCCAGTTTGCCCATAACCGGTAATTGAACAATAAATCAGCTTAGGGTTAATTTTTTTTAAGTCTTCATAACCCAGTCCTAAGCGAGCCATTACACCAGGTCGAAACTGCTCTAAAACAATGTCGTATTCGTTCAGTAATTGCTTCACTATTTCCACCGCTTCTGGCTTTTTAAGGTCAAGAGCAATGACTTTTTTGCCACGGTTCAAATAGCTTTGTGCCGCGCTTTCACCGCTGGCGTCTTTTGGTGGCAAGGCCCTAACTAAGTCGGGGCGTGTAGGGGATTCTACCCTTAGTACCTCAGCGCCCATATCAGCCAACATTAAACTGGCATAAGGGCCCGGCAAAAGGGTAGAAAAATCCAATACTTTTAATCCACTTAATAAGCTCATGGCATGACTCGCTATTGTTATTTTCCACACACCATATCAGCACTGGCTGAAGATGCCCTATAACACGGATTATCAGAAAGATTGGCCAAATTCATCAAAGCCCCCTTGAAAGGCAGGTATTGCACAATGTTGTCGAATTTGTATTATGTTGGCTGAAATGAATTCGGGTTCTGTTTTGCCATGAAAACTTCTACGATTGCTAGCCACTATGTTCGCGCCGCGATAGCGGGTGCTGTTGCCCAAGGGCATGATGCAAACACCCTGCTAGCGAAAGCAGGCATTGGCATTGAAATCATGGATGAACCCAAAGCTCGGGTTTATCCAGATAAGCTTGCTAAATTATTGCGTATCTTAGTAACAGAACTAAAAGACGAATGCCTAGGCCATGATGACAAGCCATCATTGCCAGGTACCTTTGAAATTCTTTGCCAGCTCATTGTGCCCTGCGCCACATTGCGAGAAGCCCTAACCTTAGGCACTCGATATTACGGGCAGTTTGATATGGCTCTTCACACACAATTCCACCTTAATGAAGACGGCGGTGAATTGGTCATGAACGAGCGCCGTCCCTGCTTAAATAAGCAGCATTACATTACTGAATTCCAATTGGTTTTGTGGCACCGCTTATGCTGCTGGCTAACCGGCAAGCGTATTCCTATTAAGATGGCTGAATTTGCCTACCCCAGACCTAAACACGCCGATGAGTTTCGCTTGTTTTTCTATGGGGATAACCAATTCAATATGCCCAAAACATTAATACGCATTGAAAAACAATATTTAGATTTACCCATTATTCGTACTCGCAGTGATTTGCCTGAACTCATGAAGGAAGCCCCTTATGTATTTCTGGTGAAACCTAATAATACCGCCAGTATTAACGCGCAAATTCGCCGTATTCTAGAGATTAGCTCTGAAAGTGAAATGCCCGACTTTGAATCAGTGGCTTATCAACTTAATACCAGCACGCAAACGTTGCGTCGTCGCTTGAAGGAAGAACACACTTCATTTCAGGCCATTAAAGATCAGGTTCGCCGCGACATGGCCATTTATCATTTAAGTGAAAACAAATACAGCATTAATGAAATAGCCCTAAAAGTGGGGTTCACGGAACCCAGTACATTCCACCGAGCCTTCAAAAAATGGACAGGGGTTACTCCGGGGGATTATCGCTTAGCTGAGTCTCCGGTATGAGTTTTTATAAACAGTCATAGCCTAAAAAGCTATGGCTGTTTAGTGAGTCAAACGCCTTCCTAACCAACCTTTTCCTGCATTATTATCTAAAACTACCAAAGCATTGGCCAGATCGCTCAAAATGTGATTTTCTGCATGGTTTCGCCATGCTTTCTGGTGCTTATCATCATTGAGACCTTTATTGCCCACTGCGACACTGGATACGAGTTAGATGTAGCATACTCAGTTGTCGATCTATTAATTTTAAGTAGCACCGAGGTAATCATGATCCCACGTACCATATTTGATAGTGACCACGAAGGCTTTCGCGACACGGTTCGTAAGTTTTTTGAAAAGGAAGTCACCCCATTTCATGAACAATGGGAAGAAGACGGTCAAGTAGACAAGGCCATTTGGAAAAAAGCCGGTGAAATGGGTTTCTTATGCCCCACTGCCGATGAAAAATACGGTGGCCTAGGCTGTGACTTCCGTTACAGCGCTATTCTAATAGAAGAAATGGCCCATGCTGGCTGTTCTGGTATTGGCTGGTCTTTACACTCAGATATTGTGATGCCTTATATCAACAACTGGGGCAGCGAAGCGCTTAAGCAAAAATACATCCCTAAAATGATTTCAGGCGACATGGTGGGCGCTATTGCCATGACTGAGCCCGGTGCTGGTTCTGATCTACAGGGCATTAAAAGCACAGCGGTTTTAAACGGTGACCACTATGTATTAAATGGCTCTAAAACCTTCATCACCAACGGTCAACACTCAGACCTAGTGGTAGTGGTCGCTAAAACAGATCCATCAAAAGGCGCGCAAGGCATTAGCTTGTTAGTGGTTGAGGCGGGTTGGGAAGGCTTTACCAAGGGCAAAAACCTGAAAAAAGTAGGCCTTAAAGCGCAAGATACTTGTGAACTGTTTTTTGACAATGTCAAAGTGCCCGTTGAAAACCTAGTGGGTAAAGAAGGCATTGGCTTTATCGCCTTGATGAATGAATTACCACAAGAGCGTTTATTAGTCGGTTTAGGCGCCGCCTCTGCCTGTGAAGCAGCACTTAAGATGACCAAAGAATACATTAAAGAGCGTAAAGCCTTTGGTAAGCCCATCTGTAAGTTCCAAAACACCCGTTTCAAAATGGCTGAAATGATTGGTGAGACCACACAAATGCGTGTGTTCACTGACCGTTGCTTAGAGCTACACGTTCAGAAAAAATTGGATATCCCAACCGCGGCCATGCTCAAGCAAATGAGCTCAGACCTGCAGTGTAAGGTTATGGATGAATGTGTGCAGTTATTTGGCGGTTACGGTTACATGTGGGAATACCCAATTGCCCGTGCTTGGGCCGATAGCCGTATTCAGAAAATTTATGCCGGCACCAATGAGATCATGAAAGAGATTATCGCAAAAGCTGAATTAGGCTAAGCAAATTGCCTGTTTTTAAAACCTTAAAAGCAGGCAATTATTCTTACCCCTTATTAACGTAGCCCTTAAATATTAACCCGCTTGACGCTTATAATAATTATTAGGGCCTGTCAGCATAAACTCGACTTCATCTCTTAATAGCAACACATATTCTTCTGCCATTTTCCATTGTGGACCCACCATGATGCTTGAATAGCGGTCACGGGCAAAAGGTAGTAAATCACTTCTTACCAGCATAGTGATGGCCAGCAACGGGCCAATAAGTTGAGCATTTTCGTCGTGCTGGGCAATGAAGTTCACCTGCAAGCGCTGTAATTTCGCCTCCAATTGGCATACATATTCTTGATAGTCTGACGCATCCATTTACTTCTCCCCATTTAAATTTTTGCCCCTAAAGTGAGTGTAGAAGAAAATATTTAATGCGCTTTGGGATTAGCGAAAGTCTTACAAAACAAAACAAAAATAAGACACAGGACTGAACCGCTGACGTTTGGTTACACAGTTTTGAAAAGAGGCTTTTACAAAATAGGAGGGGGTTTTTAAAAGCGGTAAAACAGGGCGTTTTACCGCTACAAGCAATTTAACCTTGAGAAAGCAGCTCGCGTAAATCAATGATGCCCGCGTTAGCGCGAGAAAGATAAGATGCCATCACTAGGGAATGGTTAGCGCTCATGCCAAAGCCATCACCGTTAAGAATAATGGGAGAGCCAATGCTCTGCTGAGTGGCTTCCAACTCACGTACAATTTGCTTGACGCTTACTAAGGCATTTTTCTTATTAAGCGTATCTGCAAAGTCCACTTCCATGGCTTTAAAGAAATGAATCAAGGCCCAAGCAGTACCACGAGCTTCATAAAACACATCATCGATTTCACTCCATGAGGTTTTCACTTCAAACTCATCTTCGTTAGCGGTGCTTTGATTGGCTTGTGCATCCCCTGCTAAATCGATATTTAAACGCTTTTGACCAACACTTGCACTTAAGCGCTGAGATAATGACCCCAAGCGAGTCTCCACATCTTTAAGCCACTGGCGAAAATTATCAGCTCGAGCGTAAAATTGCGCTTGGCCCTTATTGGTATCGGCCAGTCTTAGGGCATAACTATCGAGTTTATTAATGCCACGCTGATATTCCCCTTCACTATCAGGCAATGCCCAAGAAAAGTTGTCAAAGTGGAATTGCGGCTCTGCAATGGATAAATCTAAATCTTCAGTACTTTGGCTTTGGCTACGACTAAAGTCTTTGCGTAACGCTCGGCTTAAATCACGCACCTGCACCAACACACCAAATTCCCAATTAGGGATGTTGTCTAACCACCAACCAGGAGGGGCAATGTCATTGCTTAAATAGCCGCCAGACTTACTCAGTAGAGTGCCTGCCACTTCCATCAAGGCCACTGTCGTGGTGTAACCGGTTACCACCTGAGTATTATTCTGTTGTGCATGTTGCTGTGCTTTTTCAGTCACCGAAAAAGCTTCCGGCTCAGAGCTCCAAAACATGCCTAAAATAACAGCCAACAATAAATAAATGGCCACGCCACCAATAAGCACCCGCATCATCCAGCCGGTCTCTAAGAATTTTTCTAAATATTCACTGCCCGATTTCATTTTTATACTCGTGTTTTAACTTAATGATGGTGATGCGCGTGTTTCATTTCTTGTGCCTGCATAATAGACACAACAGGTAACTCAAAAGGGTATTGCTTCCCTTGCTCATCCACTAATTGAATTTGAACAGATTCACCCGGCTTTAACATTCTTTTAAGGCCCATGATCATAATGTGGTGATTGCCGCTTTTAAACGTGAAAGAGCCTCCAGCTTTAATGTCGATATAAGGCACCCGAGACATGGACAATACACCCTGTTCATTCTTGGTATGCTGATGAAATTCACTTTTTTTGGCCACTGAGCTGCTTACTGAAGTTAAGCGAATATCATCTTTACCGGTATTATTAACCACCATAAATGCGGCCGTATTGGGTTGCCCAGGAGGCATAGCACGTACCCGTGCGTTTTCAAGCGTTAACTGAGCATAACTGCTCATGGACATGAGTAAGCCAAGGCTTAGGATCAGACTGCGCATTTTTTGCACTCCAAGATATATCTTCGCTCACTATATCAAATAGCGCATAAAAATATCACAGTCATTCTAATTTCGAAGGGCTAGCAAGACCAAACCCCATTACGCCATCGACCCCCATGGCCAGTAACGCTGATTTTTCAGAATCATTTTCCACTCCTTCAGCAAAACACAGGGTTTGTTGAGAGTGGAAGACCTTAATCATGCCTGAAACAAATAAGAAGTTTTCCTTTTGATCATGGATATTGCGAATAAAGCGGCGCTCAATTTTTCCTTGATACAATGGAAAGCGTGCTAAAAACCCAAAGCTTTCTCCGGTGGTTCCCAGATGATCGACGCTTAGCCGCACACCTTGCTCGGTTATATCACTTAACCATTTATGGGTGTGATGACTGCTGTGCACTAGACTGTATTCGCTAAACTCAATGATCAATGAGGCTTTATGAACCTCGCTTAACGTTTCTTCAAACCATTGGTGAAACTTAATGTCATTAAGACTTTTACCAGAAAGGTTTAACACCCAATCGGAAGACTTTGACTGAATATTAAAATGCATTATCCATTTTTCAATGATTAACTGATCGAATGCGACCGCCAAGTTCAGCTTTTCCACCATGGGCCAAAAATGGCTGGCCATAAGCGGATTGTCTTGCCCCATGGGTAAGCGACAATGTATTTCTTTTTGAATTTCTTGTTGGTGTTGATCAAATAAAGGCTGAGCAAAAAGCTCTACATTTCCTTTATTAAGTGCCTCCTCTAATTGTTCGCGCCAATGCTGCCAATTGGTGTGAGTGGGCTCTTGAACCTCCTCAATCATTAAGTCTTGATGCTGAGCTTGGCAACGTCTTAGCTGCGTATCCATTTGATGCTTCACACCCGCCGGTGGAATGACTTTATTCACGGTAATGGCCACCATGCGCAACTTCACTTGATACTGGGATACCAGCGACAGCTGTATTAAATTTTTATGAACCGTTTTTATTCTATTTTGGTAATTTTCATCTAAAGAGTCAGGGCAATACATCCAAAATTCACCACCATTAGTGCGCGCCAAACAGGTATTTTCATGCTGAACTAAAGGCTCTGTTTTTAATTGTGTGGCCAGCTGCATTAAGACTTCATCGGCCATTTCTTTGCCTTGGTCATTATTTAATTCAGCTAAATTTTCAACTTGTAATAGCATCATCCAGCCTGTGGTAAAACCTTCTTCTTTCATAAGGTCATTAAGGTATTGGTTCCAACCTTTGCGGTTATTCAATTGGGTTAGGGCATCGTTAAAATTATCTGCTTGCAGTTGACGCACGGTTTCACCATGGGCAATGAAACTGCTTTGTAAGCGATCACTTAACATGTTCATGCTTTTTACTAGGGACTTTAATTCCCGAGCCTTAGGTTGCTTTGTTATGTGAACAAATTGGTTTTGAGCCAGCTTATCCACCAATTCAATCACTTGCTTTAACGGTTTTAATTGCCAAACTAATAATAATCGCAGCCCATAAATGGCGATGAAAGCCATCATTACAAACCAAGCAATCTCAGCTTTTACTAACTGCCACAACTGTTGATACATAAAGCCTGGGTGCAAGCTTACGGTTAAATCCCCTAACTGATGCCAGCCTTGGCTCACGTGGGCACTGGCAATTCCTGCCCGCAATGACATCCAGTTTCGAAACCACTTAGGCACATCGGGAGCGAAATCAGGGGGGGCTATTCTAGAGATAGCCTTATTTGAATCCACATAATCAAATCGAATTTCAGAAAAATGGCCACGGTCAAACACCACATCAAGCATAGATCTCAGTTGAGCATCATCTGCCGTTTGGGCAGCTTGAGTCATGCTCAAAGACAGCGTCGTCACGGTTTCGTCCGCACGGGCTTTTAGCTGCTGCTCATAATGACTTTGTAATTGCTTAATATTAATAAGCAAATTGCCGCCCATAATAAACAACATTAAAAGCCCAATGCACACAGCCAGTTGCCGACGAATGCTCATATTATTTTAACCTTTAAAGAAGCGAATTTTTTCATCCGTTAAATTATCCGTTTACACCTAGGCTATTGATTGGGGTTAGCCAACAACACCTGTAAGCCCTGCTCTTCCATTCTCAATAATAAATCTGTCCACATGTTTAAGCGATTTGGGTCCCCTACTTTTATACTGCCTCCTTTCATGCGCTCAAGCCACATACCATATCCATTAAAACTGTAAACAGGTGATAAATCACGGCGCCTTGAGGCATGCTTAATTTGGCCTATAAGATTATCGAGTATTAAGGGATCTGCTTTGGGTTTGGGGTAATAAGCAAGCACCATGTGTGCCTGATTTAAGCGAAGGGCTTTAACATAGGTAATGCGCAATTTTTTTTGATCTACCCCTGCATGAATGAGCGAGAAATACTTGGCAATGACGTAATCTTCACAATCCCCACCAGAACTGGCAAGGGTTTCCAAGGGTGTGGCCCAATAGTCTTCTTTATTCCAGTGGCTAAGATCACTTTTAAAGGCGATACGTCTGTTAAAGTAATTATTAATCTGGCTTAGTTTGTCCAGCTCACTTTCTTGCTGCGACTCCTGTAATGATTGCCCCCACCCCTCTAAAGTCTCTTGAATGCTACCGCCGAAAGTTTGCTTGGCCTTGGCTATTAATTCGGCCGTCACCAGCCTAGATTCCCCTTCGGCAATCACCACACAAATGATCAACAAACAACTTAGCGCAATTAAGCCTGCATTGTATGCATACTCCTGCCAACCTGCTTGCTTCGCCAATGCCATCATCCCTACTTCAAAGCGCTTATACATACAGGCTAGCCTAATGGCGGTAATTTCATAGCTGGCTACCGGTTAGATAAGAATGTGAACTTCCCCCAAGCACCTTAATAAATCCTTGCTAGAATCAGATAAGGGATAACAGTGAGGCCCAAATGAGCCATACCGAGCAGGAATCACAATCCGATGCCTTAAGGCGTCACTTTGCCAATCGGGTAACTAACCAAGTGCGAGTGCTAGTAAATCGTTGGCGAGCCATGCAAGCGCCCGGCATTAGACTTTCAAATATTGACGAATTAGCGCATATCACCAAAAATCTCATTCGCCACGCCCAACGCTTTGAAACCGAAGACTTATTAAAGCAAGCTCATCAAATTGACACTCTGCTCACAGCCTTACAAAACACCACCACCAAACTGGACAAGCCAGCGCTACACGAGGTCCACCAAGCCATTTATGATTTAGGGCAATTCTCGTTACGTCGAAATGATAAAAACCATGATATAGACCAACATATCCCCAATAAAAAACCGGTGCTTTTATTAGTACAACCTGAACTGGCCAATAAACTAACAGAACAACTAAATCATTTTGATATTCCAAGCATTGTCATTGAAAGCCCTAAGCATTTCCAAGAGCAGTCCTTACAGCAAGAAGCCAGCGCCTTTATTGTGGATATTCACTTCCACGAAAATGAACAAGGCCTAGCCTTGATGCAATATCAGCACACCACTAAAAGTAGCAAAGCCGAAGTCGTATTTTTAACGGAAGAGTACAGCGCCACCTTGCAACAGCGACTAATCGCCTGCCGAGCAGGTGGCACGTATTTCTATGTGCGCCCTGCCGTACCACAGCTCATTCGCTCCGTGGAAAAATTCTACAGCGCCACCGCTTTGTCCCCATTAAAAGTATTGGTAATGGATGACTCTAAAAGCCAAGCTCGCTTTTGTGAAAAAGCGTTTAGCTCAGTTGGAATGCTGACCTACGTGGTCACTAATCCCATGGAAATTTTACATGCCATGGAAGACTTTCAACCTGAAATAATTGTAATGGATATGTACATGCCAGGTTGCACAGGTACCGAACTAGCCTCCGTAATTCGCCAGCAACCTGAATATTTACGCTTACCCATATTGTTTTTATCCGGCGAAGAGGATCGAGATATTCAGTTAAGCGCTATGAAACAAGGGGGAGACGATTTTCTCACCAAACCAATAGACCCTAAGCACCTCATTGCTACGGTACAAAATCGTGGAGAAAGAGCACGGGTTTTAAATAATTTAATTGTTCGTGACAGCCTCACCGGTTTGTATAACCACACTCATATTCTCGACCGCTTACAGCAAGCTTGCCGCCAAGCCAAAGAACATAACAAACCTCTGTGTTTTGCCATGGTAGACATTGATTTTTTTAAAAAGGTTAACGATAGCTACGGCCACCCAGTGGGAGACAAAGTTATCTCCGCTTTATCGTTATTTTTAAAACAACGCCTGCGCCACAGTGACAGTATCGGGCGCTATGGTGGTGAAGAGTTTGCTGTGATACTGGCTGACACACAGGACAAAGATGCGTTGCATGTTATGAATGAAATTCGTGAAGTTTTCAGCCAATTGGAACACAGCGCAGGGGACACAGAGTTTAAAGTGAGTTTCTCTTGCGGAATTTGCAGTTTCACCGGGGATAATTTTGAACACATCATTAAACATGCCGATGAAGCCTTATACCAAGCAAAACGCCAAGGGCGCAATAATGTTCAACTTTATATTCATGACACCCCAGCGGCTCCCTAGACAGTTTGTCTGGCTTTAGGCAAACTGCGGTTTATTAACTTCCTATTTAAGTGCACCTATTATGGCTTCAATTCTTGTATTAAATGGTCCAAATTTAAATTTACTTGGCACCCGCGAACCAGAAATTTATGGTGCCGATACATTGGATGATATTCAAAAAAAATTAATGGCGATTGCTAAACCCAAAGGCCACCATTTATTGTCTTTTCAAAGTAATGCTGAATACGAAATTATTGAGCGTATTCATGAGGCGAGAGGCGAAGGCATTGATTTTATTTTAATAAACCCCGCCGCATTCACCCACACCAGTGTGGCCATTCGTGACGCGATCTTAGGGGTAAACATTCCGTTTATTGAAGTTCATATTTCCAATGTTCATGCCCGTGAAGCATTTAGAGCCCACAGTTATTTTAGTGACGTGGCAGTAGGTGTGATTTGTGGCCTGGGTATTCAGGGGTATGAATTGGCCTTGCAAGCAGCCATGGCCCAATTGGAAAAAAAATAATCTTACGGTCACTTTGAGGTTGGGTCGCGCTGCGCAAAACCTAACTGGATTCCAGTCTTCAATGTGGCTATAGTATGCGCCCTTATAAATGCCCTATTATTTAATTTTACAAGGTACTTATAATGGAAGCGTTTGTTGGTAAGCGCTCAATACTAAATGATGTTTAAAAGGGACGAATTGGCGATTGCCATTCTCCAATACCAGCATTTAGCCTTCATATATTCGCAAGGCAGTGTCGTAGCCACTTCCACCGCCATAACTTAGCAAAGTAGCCATGTCCTGGATTCAAGCCATATTAGAAGTAAATTCTGAGAAAACTTCAGAAATCGAAGAGTTATTGTTGGCCATTGGCGCCCAAGCAGTGACCATGCGTGACGCAGCTGAGCAACCGATTTATGAACCCGCTCTGGGCACCACCCCTCTGTGGGATAAAGTAAACTTAATCGCTTTATTTGATGCTGAACAACCTCTTAGCGAACAAATGGCGCAGCTTGCTCAGCTTTATCAAAATGAATACCAGCAAGACTTCCCAAGTTACAAATTAGAATTAGTAGAAGATAAAGACTGGGTACGTGAGTGGATGGATACATTCAAGCCCATGAAGTTTGGCGAACGCTTATGGATTTGCCCTAGCTGGCTGGAACCTGAAGATAGCAAGGCGGTTAACTTAAAGTTAGACCCAGGCCTAGCGTTTGGAACCGGCACCCATGCCACCACCGCATTATGTTTACGCTGGCTTGATCAGTTTGAACTGACCGACAAACGCGTAGTGGACTTTGGTTGTGGGAGCGGTATCTTAGGCATTGCAGCATTATTGCTGGGTGCGAAACATATGGTGGGCATTGATATTGACCCTCAAGCCATTCTAGCCAGTAATGAGAATGCTGAGCACAACAATATCAATAAAGATGATATTGAACTGTACCTGCCTGAAAATGCACCTGACACTCAAGTAGAAGTGGTGTTAGCAAACATATTGGCAGGCCCATTAGTGGAACTTAAAGACCCAATTTTGTCTTACTTGTTACCCAAAGGGCATTTGGCATTAAGTGGTATTCTTGCCAGTCAGGCTCAAGAAGTGGTCGACGCTTATGAAAGTGAATGCGACATTCTTGGGGTAGATGAAGAAGACGGTTGGGTGCGAATTACAGCACAGAAAAAGGCTTAGAAAGTCTACAAAGGACTAATGCGTCACTAATCAGAGTGTGACGCATTGCTAATTTTGGATAATTTATAATAATTAAAGTATGGATCAGACTCGCATAACACAGTGCCCTAAGTGTGACACCACATTCCGAATAACTCCTGCCCAGCTTAAAGTGGCAAATGGAGCAGTACGCTGTGGTGCGTGTCTGAATGTGTTTCGGGCAGCCGAACATTTTCAAACGGTGATTGAAGAGACCCCTGCCGTGCAAGATGATCGCACTCAGGATTTATTTTCAGATGACCAAGGCCTTGATGATAAAAAGGCTGAGACCCAGACCGTCATTAATGAAGATTTTATTGAAGACGATGATGGCGGTTTAATTGATGATAACGGTTACATAGACAAGCCCAGTCAAAAGAAGCGTGAGCAGACACCCTCAAGCAGTGATGATGACCTTGATCCTAGATTAGATTTTAGCGACATCATCGATGATAGCGGCCACATAGATGATGACTTTTTAATTGATGATGACAACGGCCTCATTGAGGACGAAAAGGCCTCGCCTAAAGCAATAGAATTTAACGAAGACTTTCTATCCTTAGATACCGAAGACAAAAGCGGGGCCTTTTCCACCCCGAGAAATGATTTAGAAGCCACTGTTAAAGACAGTGAAAGTGACGATGAGTCTTGGGCCCACGCATTATTAGATGACAGCGAAGATTTTGAGTCTGCGCCAAAATCTAAGGCCCCTCCCGTTAAAGAAGCCCCCAAGGTCAAGCCCAAGCAGCCCAAAAAAGATATTTTTCCAAATCAAACCATTGGCGCATCCTTTGATCAGTTTGAAGCGGCTCCTCTTGATTTAAGTTTACCTCAGCGGAAAAAACGCCACAAAGCCGTCCTAATGGGATTAGCCTGTATCATTATGATTGGTGCTCTGCTGGCACAGACCGCTTACTTTAATTTTGACCAGTGGGCCCGCCAAGACAGCTATCGTCCTTGGTATAAATTGGCCTGTCAGTCTTTAGGCTGTACTCTGCCCTCAAGCTACGACCTTGGTCGCATACGCACCACTGCTAGCCCACAAGTGAGCAGTCACCCCAAATATAAAAATGCCCTCATGATTGACGTTTTATTCATGAACAGTGCCGAATTTACCCAGCCCTTTCCAAAGTTAGAGCTTTCTTTTAGCAATGCTGGTGGCAAGGTCATTGCCCACCGATTGTTTGCACCTGATGAGTATTTGGCAGGCGAAGCCTCTGGGCTGACCATGATGCCCGTTCACACCCCAATTCATATTGCACTGGAAATTGCCGACCCAGGCAAAGGCGCCAATAATTATCAAGTGCGCTTTTTGGCCCCTTAAACGGGCCAAATGGCAGCTAAAAAATGCAAATATTCTGCCTCAGCGGTATTGACATTTTCTATGGTGATTAAACCGATTAAATAGATGCAAAATAGCTCAATTCTTACCCGATCAAGACTTTTACCCACCCTAATTTGCGCGTATGATAGCCGCCCCTAACAGACCAAAAAACAACCAAAACGACACACATGTTTCAAATTGGCCCGTACCAAATTAAAACTCCTGTGGTACTTGCTCCTATGGCAGGTGTGACAGATAGACCCTTTAGGCAATTGTGTCGTGAACTTGGCGCTGGATTGGTAGTGGGTGAAATGGTGACGTCGGACGTGAGCTTATGGAATACCCGTAAATCTCAAACCCGATTGGATCACACCGGAGAAGCAGGCCCTATATCGGTACAAATAGCCGGTGGAGACCCTGAGATGATGGCTCAAGCAGCCATCATGAGTGTGGCCAATGGCGCGCAAATTATCGACATCAACATGGGTTGTCCTGCCAAAAAAGTCTGTAATAAGGCTGCCGGCAGTGCACTGATGAAAGATGAAGCTTTGGTAAAAGATATTTTGCATGCTGTGGTGGATGCCGTGGATGTACCGGTCACCCTCAAAATGCGTACTGGTTGGGCGCCTGATTTTAAAAATGCCCCAACACTGGCACAAATAGCACAAGATGCAGGCATTCAGGCATTGGCCATTCATGGTCGTACCCGAGCTTGCGCTTATAAAGGACAAGTGGAATACGACACCATCAAGTTGGTTAAAGAGATGGTATCCATTCCAGTATTGGCCAACGGAGACATTCAAACTCCGCAACAGGCCAAATTTGTTCTGGATTACACCAAGGCCGATGGCGTCATGCTCGGCCGGGCAGCACAAGGGCGACCTTGGATTTTCCGAGAAATTAATCATTTCTTAGAAAGCGGCCAGTTATTAGCGGCTCCCACGCTATTAGAAGTTAAGCAAACCCTGTTAGGTCATTTACAGGCGCTATACGACTTTTACGGCGATTACATGGGGGTAAGAATTGCGAGAAAACACGTGGGCTGGTATTTGCAGGCACACGGTGATCATCGGGCGATACGCAAACAGTTTAACCAACTGGAAAGCCTTGAAGATCAAATAACACTTATAACGACTTTTTTTGAACAACCGGGGAAGGAACAAGCGGCATGAGCATCCACGAAGCACCAGTGGTGAGCAACCCTGTAGATACGAGCAACACTACACAGCTACCAGCAGAAAATACGCAAACTCTACGCGACAGCGTTGAAAAAGCCTTAGAAAGCTATTTCGCACAACTAGACGGCCAACCCGTTACAGAAGTGTATGACATGGTTTTATCTGAAGTTGAAGCCCCTTTGTTAGAAGTGGTAATGCGCTACACCAAGGATAACCAAACTAAAGCATCTGTTTTACTAGGGCTGAACCGCGGAACCCTGCGTAAAAAGCTTAAACAATACGGCATGCTTTAGGCCGAAACGTTTATCATTAACGCTGCTCTTTGCAGCGTTAATTTTTTCTAAACCCTGAAAATCTGACCGATTGATCAATATGACCATTACTCCTGTACGTCGTGCCCTCATCAGCGTTTCTGATAAGACTGGCATTGTTGAGTTTGCGAAAGCCTTGGCTTCTAAAAATGTAGAGATTCTGTCCACTGGCGGAACCTACAAATTGCTATGTGATAACAATGTCGCGGCCGTTGAAGTGTCTGATTACACAGGCTTCCCAGAAATGATGGATGGACGTGTCAAAACACTTCACCCAAAAATTCACGGTGGTGTACTAGGCCGTCGTGGTCAAGATGATGCAGTTATGCAGGAACACGGCATCAACCCTATCGACTTAGTAGTGGTAAATCTTTATCCATTTGAAGCCACTACCGCTGATCCTGATTGCACGCTCGCTAACGCCATTGAAAACATCGACATTGGCGGACCAACCATGGTTCGTTCAGCCGCTAAAAACAATGCTCACGTGGGCATTGTGGTAAACGCCAGTGATTACAGCAATGTATTAAATGAGCTAGAAAGCCAAAATGGCCTAAGTGATAAAATTCGCTTTGACCTTGCCCTTAAAGCCTTTGAACATACAGCAGCCTATGACGGCATGATTGCTAACTACCTTGGCCGCATTGATCAAAATGCCGAAGAGTTGAGCACTGACAATAAAGGTTTATTCCCTCGCACGTTTAATACTCAGTTTATCAAGTCGCAAGACATGCGTTACGGCGAAAACCCACATCAAAAAGCCGCTTTTTATGTGGAAGCCAATCAACAAGAAGCTTCGATTGCTACTGCTACGCAATTACAAGGTAAAGAGTTGTCGTTCAATAATGTTGCCGATACCGATGCAGCCCTTGAGTGTGTAAAGTCATTTGTTAAACCCGCTTGCGTCATTGTTAAACACGCTAACCCTTGTGGTGTGGCGGTAAGTGAAAAAGGCATTAAAGAAGCTTACGACCTTGCCTTTGCAACGGATACAGAATCAGCCTTTGGCGGCATTATCGCATTCAACCGCGAGCTAGATGGCGAAACCGCTACCAGCATTAGTGAGCGTCAATTTGTTGAAGTCATCATCGCCCCTTCTGTTTCAAGCGAAGCAAAAGCAGTATTGGCCGCCAAGAAAAATGTACGCGTATTAGAAACAGGCGAATGGCCAAAAGAGCGCACTGCAGCCTTTGACTTTAAACGTGTTAACGGTGGCTTGTTAGTTCAAGACCGTGATCACGGTATGATTACAGTGGATGATTTAAAAGTTGTCACTAAACGTCAGCCGACCGAAAAAGAGTTACACGACTTAATCTTTGCTTGGAAAGTGGCTAAATTTGTTAAATCAAATGCCATTGTATACGCCAACGACCGCCAAACCATTGGTGTGGGCGCTGGTCAAATGAGCCGAGTTAATTCAGCCCGTATCGCGGCCATCAAAGCCGAACACGCTGGTCTTGAAGTAGCTGGTTCTGTTATGGCCAGTGACGCCTTTTTCCCATTCCGTGATGGCATTGATAATGCGGCTAAAGTGGGTATTGCTGCTGTCATTCAGCCAGGTGGATCCATTCGTGATGAAGAAGTGATTGCTGCAGCCGATGAAGCGGGCATGGCTATGGTCTTCACAGGCATGCGTCACTTTAGGCACTAATTTAAAAAAATCGCAGATTGGAAGAGTATTTAATTCTCTAGCTTTGTTGTAGAACCTTTCGCCACTCCTCACTTAGTAAACTAAGCTGCGGGTGTCGAAAGAACCTACACCTCACTAGAAAACTAAATCTCTCTCCCATATAACAAAGACTTTCTAAGGCTTGGATTAATTTTAAAAGCCTTTTTATTTTCTAGCTTACCCTTGCAAAAGAACTTATGAATGTTTGTTCCTAGCAAGGCCTTAAAAAGGTTTAAATCCAAGAGCGTATATTTATACGTGAGTGGTTTAAATCTTTTTAAAAACGCAGCTAGGGACGAACAGACAAAGTTCGATAAGGAAACAAAATGAATGTATTGGTAATTGGTTCAGGCGGTCGCGAGCACGCTCTAGCTTGGAAAGCTGCACAAAGTGCTGGTGTTGAAAAAGTATTTGTTGCACCAGGCAATGCCGGTACGGCTTTAGAAAACAACCTTGAAAACGTTAACATTGACGTTTTAGATTTTGAAAATCTTTCAAAATTTGCACAAGATAATAACTGTGGCTTAACCATTGTTGGCCCAGAAGTGCCGCTGGTTGAAGGCGTTGTGGATTTTTTTGAAGCAAAAAATCTAAAATGCTTTGGCCCATCAAAAGGCGCCGCACAATTGGAAGGCTCTAAAGCGTTTACCAAAGACTTCCTTGCCCGTAATAATATTCCTACTGCTGGCTACGGTAACTTCACCGAAGTTGAACCGGCTCTTGCCTACCTTGATAAAATGGGTGCCCCCATTGTTGTTAAAGCCGATGGCCTTGCCGCCGGTAAAGGTGTGATTGTGGCTGAAACTTTAGAGCAAGCAAAAGACGCCGTTAAAGACATGCTTTCAGGTAATGCCTTTGGTGATGCAGGTTGTCGTGTGGTGATTGAAGAGTTTTTAGCCGGTGAAGAAGCCAGCTTTATTGTGATGGTAGACGGTAAAAATATTTTACCCATGGCCACCAGCCAAGATCACAAACGTGTTGGTAATGGTGACACAGGCCCAAATACCGGCGGCATGGGAGCATATTCTCCCGCCCCTGTGGTGACCTCTGAAATTCATGATCGCATTATGAAAGAAGTGATTGTGCCTACCGTTGAAGGCATGGCCAAAGAGGGTAACGATTATACAGGCTTCTTATATGCAGGCCTGATGATTGATGAAAGCGGCACACCTAAAGTAATTGAATACAACTGCCGCTTTGGCGACCCTGAAACACAGCCTATCATGCTACGCATGCAATCTGATCTGGTGGCACTTTGTTTGGCTGCCCTTGAAGATAACGGTTTAGCAGGTAAAAGTGCGCAATGGGATCCTCGCGCTGCCATTGGTGTGGTATTGGCTGCCGGAGGCTATCCTGAAGCGTATGCCAAAGGCGATGTGATTTCAGGCATTCCTGATAGCGACGTGGAAGGTGAAAAAGTATTCCATGCCGGTACTAAACTTAATAAAGAAGGCCTTGCCACCAGTAATGGTGGCCGTGTTTTATGCGCCACAGCATTAGGGGAAACAGTCACTCTTGCCCAACAGCGCGCATACGAGTTGACCAAGAAAATTAGTTGGAAAGATGCCTTTTATCGTACTGACATTGGCTACCGTGCCATTGCCCGCGAACAAAAGTAATGTAAAGTAACACCCTTACTCATTAGGGCTGGGCCCTAATGAGTATTTATATGACCAAGACTGATTTAATTAAAGTACTTGTCACCCCTTTCAATCAAGAATAATAAAAACCATGCTTCGCTTTGTTATTACTTTTTTGCTGTTAAACCTTTTTATCATTAGCCACCTTCAGGCGAATACAGATGATCAGAGTATCATTTTGGCTGACGGCCCCATTGATATTAATTTACAAGGGGCTTTGCAATGGTTAAAAGCCGATCACAATAGTTTCAGTCTTGGCCAACTTCAATTATCAAAAACACCGCAGTTTGAAAATCTAGACCTAAGTCCTGTGGTTGAAAATAAAGATACTTATTGGCTTAGATTCCATGTCATTAACCCATTTAACAACTCCTTGCCTTTAGCTCTAACCCTAAGCGATAACACGGTTAATATTGAAGGTGCTTACCGCTTAACGGGAAATAAATGGTCCCGTATTGAAGGTTTTGAAAAAGAACATAGACTGGCCGGTCACACCGCTATGGTATTAAATTTTCAAGATAATACCGACCAGTGGATTTATTTAAGAATCAGCTCCAACCAAACCAGTAAACTTGAGCCTAAACTTCAAGATTTAGCCAATTACACTCAAAGCCAAGGTTTCCTTCAACAATTACTAGGAGCCATGATTGCCTTAATGGGATTTATTTCATTGCTGCATTTAATTGCCTTACGCTTTCACCATCACATTCGCCATTACCTATCTATTTATCTGGCCAGCGTAGTCTGCTTTTACGGACTATCTCACCTACCTTTAAATCATTGGCCGGCTTGGCTTGATAATATTTGTAACTTAACTTTATGGGCCATGGCCTGCGGATTAGCGCTTTCGTCATTTGACACTAATTGGTATCAAACCCGTTTAAAAAGCAACTACAGCATATTAGTCATTTTAGTTTTGTCTCTAATGACTTTAATTCTTATTAATTTAACGTACACATCGATTTTAGTTGCAGCATTAATTCCATGTATTTTTGCCCTAGTACGCGCTCGCGTGGTCAGCATGCAACTGTTCTTAAGCGCTTTAACACTGCTGGCCTTTATTAGCTGGCAATTGTGTTATTTATTTTGGCCTGACAAAATCCCCGCACCTGATGTATTGTCTAAAATATTTGCTACTAGCCTTTGTGTTTTCCTTGCCAGTATGTCAATGATTCAGCCTTATTTTCAACGTCAATCACAACGTACCATTCCATCACACTCGAACAAAAATAGTGAATTTTTATCTCACTTAAGCCATGAATTACGCAGCCCCATGAACGGTGTACTTGGCATGTCTGAATTATTAAATGAAACACCGCTAAGTAATACCCAAAGAGATTATGTAGACACCATTCAAATGGCTGGGCAAGATATTTTGCGCATGACAGATCGTATTAGCGACTACGCTAAGATTACTTCTGGGCGCTTGCAACTTGAAGAGAACCAAGTGGATCTCGTGCAATTAGTCGAAGACGTCATGCAACGCTTTCAATATGGCGCCAACCAAAAAGGCATTGAGTTAGTGCTTAACCTCAGCCCTGATATTCAAGATTTTATTGTAATTGACGAGCGTCGCCTGCAAACCTTAATAGATTACTTACTGGAAAATGCCTTACATCACACTGAGCATGGCGAAGTAGAATTACGCATTACTTGGGATGCTCAAAATAATGGCCAAAACTTATTGTTTGCCATACGCGATACCGGCAATGGTATGCGCAAAGAAGTATTGAAAAATTTATTTATCAATATGGATAAAAATGAAAGCACAAAAGATAACTTTCAATTGGGCGGACTGGGTCTTGAGCTCACCAAACGCCTTGTGAAATTAATGGGTGGGGAAATGTATGTGGATAGCACCCCTGGGCTAGGCAGCACATTCAGCTTCTCATTGCCTTATCGCTTAGCCACACAAGATATGGAAAGCCAAAGCCATGTACACTTATTACAAGGCTTATCCATGCTGATTGTGGACGACAACAGCACTCTCAGAAAAGTGATACAACGCTATGCCAAAAGCTGGGGATTACAAGCCGACTGCACCTACAGCGGCAAAGAAGCGCTGGCCATGTTACGCAGCCAATCCAATTTAAAATCTCCCTATGACATTATCTTAATCGATCAAAACATGCCCATTATGGATGGCTTTCAACTGGCCACGCGCATTAAAGAAGATAAAGAAATTAACCAAGGTATTTTAAAGATCATGCTCACAGGATTAGGCATCTCCAATAAGCATAAAGATGTTTTAAGTTCAGGTATCCACCAAGTTATTAATAAACCGGTGAGTGCCCGAGTATTACAACAGACCCTTGCCCAGCACATTCAGCGTAAAAACGTTTTTAAGCTTGGTAAAAAATGATCTAACACATGCAGGACTATGCTGAATTGCGTAAAATACCCTTAAACTATGCTTAGGTATGCCTGCGATGCGTTCACTTTCTCGTTTAGATCATGTAATTGGCCACATAGATAATGTCCTTAGAACCCTGTCTCCTAAGGCTGCCAGCGCCCAACGTGAGTCCCCTGCAAAACATCTTGAGGAAGCCACTCTTACCGAACAAGAGCAACAACACTCTGCTGGCCTAATGCGCATTAATCACACTGGTGAAGTCTGTGCGCAGGCCCTATACCAAGGGCAATCGGTCACGGCTAAACTGCCTAATATTCGCCAAGCCATGATAGAAGCCGCAGAAGAAGAGATTGATCATCTAGTCTGGTGTGAGCAGCGCCTTGAAGAGTTAAACAGTCGCACTAGCCTTTTAAATCCAGCTTTTTATGCCATGTCTTATACAGTGGGTGCCTTAGCTGGCGCCTTAGGAGATAAGTGGAGTTTAGGCTTTGTGGCTGCCACAGAGAATCAGGTCTGCAAGCACCTTGAAGAACACTTGAAAAGCCTACCCGAGCAAGACGCGCGAAGCCGTTCCGTCTTAAGCCTCATGCACGAAGATGAATTGAAACATGCCACCACGGCTTTAGAGGCTGGCGGGGTTGTGTTTCCTGGTTGGTTTCAAAAAGGAATGACGGTCATGTCAAAGGTCATGACCAAGAGCACATATCGAATATAAAGAATTCAATGGTGAAGCACACAATAAAGGGGCTAAACGCCCCTTTATTGTTGTGTCTATATTGGCGATTCTATTTATTCATATTACGAGAATAGTAAATTTCTAGCATTTCATTGCGAAGCCGTGACTCGATATCATCTCGTCCCTCCGTGCTCATGCCTTTTGCGCCTTCACCAAATAGGTAATCATTTAGCTCAAGCTCTTTTTTAATCATCTTGGTGTGAAAGGTATTTTCTTGGAAAATATTCACATCCATCATTTGATAATCTAAACGGGTATCTTCAGACATGAAGTTTTGGATACTGTTAATTTCGTGATCGATATAATGTTTTTTACCCTCGATATCACGAGTAAAGCCGCGCACGCGATAATCCATAATGACAATGTCACTATCAAAGGCATGAATTAAATGATTCAACGCCTTTAGAGGTGAGATTAATCCACAGGTAGAAACATCGATATCTGCTCTAAAGGTAGATATGCCGTTATCTGGATGGCTTTCTGGGTAGGTATGAACGGTAACATGGCTTTTGTCTAAGTGTGCCACCACCGAGTCTTTCAAAGGGCCGGGGGCTTCTTGCACATTCGATGGCAAAGAAGGCATGTCATGCTCGGCAATTAACATAGTAACCGAGGCACCATGGGGCTCGTAATCCTGACGAGCCACATTTAAAATATTGGCTCCGATAATCTCAACCACATCCGTTAAGATTTCAGTTAAACGCTCGGCAGAATACATTTCATCAATATAAGCGATGTATTCATTACGCTCTTTCTCGGTCTTGGCGTAACAAATATCATAAATATTAAAGCTTAAAGACTTAGTTAGGTTATTAAAACCGTGAAGTTTGATATGGGTGTTCAACTCTCAGCCTCACAAAAATAGAAAATAACATCTGCATCATTAACAGGTTACATTTCCAAAAACATACAAAAGATGTCCAAAAAATCACCGCCTTTTGGGCCGCGCAATTATGCCTAGCTTGACCCATTGAACATAGGTTTATTTTGTTCAATTCTCCAGTTTTTAGAATAATTTTTAAAAGGGAAAGCTAAAACACAAAGAAGTCACAAAGCGTCGGAAGAGTCTTTAGTAGAAGGGGCCAAAAAGCCCCCTGCCTTAACTATTAGGCCTGTGTATCAGTCAGTTCTAGTATTTCGTAGTCATGAGTAATTTCAACACCACCCTTTTCCAGCATTAGGCTAGCCGAGCAGTACTTTTCTGCCGATAGTGAAACCGCTCTCTTCACTTGAGCTTCTTTTAAGTTATAACCCTTCACCACAAAGTGCATATGAATTTTAGTAAATACGCTCGGCACGGCATCCGCACGCTCGGCATCTAATTCAGCAACGCAATCCACTACGTTTTGGCGAGATTTTTTTAGGATGCTCATGACATCAAAGCTGCTGCAACCACCCAGCCCCATTAACAACATTTCCATGGGGCGCACGCCTAAATTACGACCACCATGATCCTCAGGACCATCCATTACCACCGAGTGACCGCTACCCGACTCCCCTAAAAACATGGCGTCTTGAACCCATTTAATACGTGCTTTCATGTTATTACTCTGAAAATGACTACTAATTTAAAAGGAGGCTAGATTACCACAAACCCACAATCAGACCGAAGCCATTTGGCCAAGGCTTTACGCAAGGAATTAGAATTGTTACTAAAGTGACCCTTAATTAAGAAGGCTGTCATTTATAATTAAGGTGGCATTGAGGCGAAAAATGACTAGGCTTTACTCTATAGAAAGGGGTGTTTATTGTAACTTTATGTAAGCAAGCCCTTAGACCCATGGGTGCAAGTACGACACAGTTCCCATATTTTTGGTTTTCACCCGATATTTTGAGCCATTCGTCCAAACGCCGCTCACCTATTTAGTGCAATCTGTGCATAATTGGTCTGCTAAGTGCTTAGGTGCTATAAATACTAATGAATTCAAGGTTTGATGTTTAGGTTTACATTATGAATACAGGGTTAAGGGCAGATAAACACAAGCATTTGGATTTCTTTTTATCTCAATGTCACCGCCATCGTTATCCTGCTCGCAGCACCATCATATATGCTGGGGATAAAAGCGATTCGTTATTTTACATAATAAAAGGTTCTGTAACGGTTATCATCGAAGACGATGATGGTCGAGAGATGATCATGGCTTACTTAAATGAAGGAGACTTCTTTGGTGAGATGGGCTTATTTGATGAAATGAGCCCTCGTTCTGCTTGGGTTAAAGCTAAGCTTGAATGCGAAGTAGCCGAAATTAGCTACAGTAAATTTCGCGATATTAGCTCTCAAGACCCTCGGATTCTTTACTTTATCGGCGAACAAATGGCGAGCCGATTGCGTAAAACCACTCGTAAAGTGGGCGATTTGGCCTTCCTTGACGTAACCGGCCGTGTGGCTCGAACGTTACTGGATTTAAGCCAAGAACCTGATGCAATGACTCACCCAGATGGCATGCAAATTAAGATCACTCGCCAAGAAATTGGCCGTATCGTAGGTTGCTCTCGTGAAATGGTAGGCCGCGTACTGAAAGTCCTTGAAGAACAAGGCTTAGTGGATGTTAAAGGCAAAACCATGGTGGTATTAGGCGCGCGTAATACAGCCAGACTGCCAAGTCGAAGTGAAACAAACTAGCTTAAAATAGTTGAAAATCCTTCAGGGCCAATTTTGGCCCTAGATTTTTATCCTATGTTAGACTCTCTTCATTCAAAATATTCGATCTATTCCTTCAAGCAATACGTGACTGTATATATCCAAATTAATTAGAAATATTGTTTTAAATAACAATAAATCTAACCTGCCAGAACCGTTATTACGTCTATACTCAAATAGGTTGTCATGTTGCTGGCAGGGTTATGGAAGAGTCGATATTTGCGGATGAGCCGGAAGAAGTCCTAGAGGTAAGCCAAAGCAATGCTTATTGGCACATCCTTCTGGTGGATGATGAGAAAGGCGTTCATCAGGTTACCGAAATGGTTCTGCGTGACTTTCTATTTGATGGCCGCGCATTAAAGGTCAGCAATGCCTACAGCGCTAAGCAAGCCAGAGAAATCATAGACCAAGAAGACGATATTGCACTTGCCATCATTGATGTGGTCATGGAAACCGACGACGCAGGCTTAGAACTGGTGCGCTATATTCGCTCTGAATTACAAAATCACTATACCCGCTTGGTGCTACGCACCGGCCAACCCGGTCAGGCCCCAGAAGAAGAAGTTATTCTTGAGTACGATATTGATGACTACAAGGATAAAACAGAGCTTACCAGCAATAAACTGCTCACCTTATTATATGCGGCCTTACGTTCTTACCGAGACATATGCGTGCTTGACCAACACAGACGCAGTCTGGAGCAAGTCATTTTAGCCTCCACTGAAATATTTGAAGCCAGTTCGCTTTCAGTGTTTGCCTCTGCTGTATTGAGACAAATTTGCACGCTTCTACATTTGAATGGCGCCATATTCTATTGCACCAGTTTAAACGACGACCTTGAGGAGTCTGACAATTTTACCGTGTTGGCGGCATCTGGTGACATGGAAGAATTTCAAACCAAGCATCGCGACGAACTTCCAGTATTGGTAAAAGCCGCTTTTGAAAAAGCATTAAAAGAAAAAAGTTCTTTTATTGAAAAGGATTCCTACACTGGATATTTTTCCACCAGCTATGGTGGCGAAAACCTATTGTATGTATCCATTGATAACCAACTCAATGATGTCGACAGGCAATTACTGGATATTTACGCCAGTAATGTTGCCGTCACTTATGAAAACCTTTTACTTAAAGATGAAGTATTGGGCAGCCAAAAAGAATTGGCGTACATATTAGGGGAAGCGGTAGAGCAGCGCTCTAAGGAAACAGGAAGCCATGTGAAAAGGGTTGCTTTATTCAGCCATGTGTTTGCCTTGAAATACGGCTTAAGCACCCAAGAGGCGGACTTAATTAAATTGGCAAGCCCCCTTCATGATGTGGGCAAGATTGGCATCCCAGATAGAATTCTTAAAAAGCCTGGGAAGTTTGAACCTGAAGAATGGGAGATTATGAAAACCCATGCTCAGCTAGGCGCAGACATGTTACCCAATATAAATAACCAAGTTTTAAAAATGGGCAGCATCATTGCTGCACAACATCACGAGCACTGGCAAGGCGGGGGGTATCCTAAAAACTTAAAAGGTGAAGACATACATATAGCAGGCAGAATTACTGCATTAGCCGACGTGTTTGATGCTTTAGGCTGCAAGCGTTGTTACAAAGAACCTTGGCCCATGAAAGAAATTTTAAATGAAATCAACAAACAAAAAGGCAAGCAGTTTGACCCTAAGCTAGTGGAAATACTCCATGAAAACTTAGATGACTTTTTAGCGATTCGTGATGCCTTTCCTGAATAAATATAGTGTGAAAAACACACAAGGCGGAAGTAAAAACGCTCTAACTGTTTAGAGCATTTTTCATTAAATACTAACCTTTGAAAAAAAGCTCTTTTAACTGAGCGCCAGGATCATCGGCTCGCATAAAAATTTCTCCCACTAAAAACCCATGAACATTGCGTTCACGCATTAATTCAACATCCTCTATTCCCATTATACCGCTCTCAGTCACCAGTAAGGTATCTTTTGGAATGCGGTCTAACAAATTGAACGTGGTGTCTAGCGTCACATCAAAGGTATGTAAATTTCGATTATTAATACCTAACAAAGGTGAAGGTAAAGTAAGGGCGCGTTCAAATTCCACTTCATCATGAATCTCAACCAACACATCCATGCCTAATTCGCGGGCACAATCATCTAATTCTTTCATTTGCCCATCTTCAAGAGCAGAGACAATCAATAAAATGCAATCAGCGCCTAAGGTACGAGCCTCTACAATTTGATACGGGTCAACCATAAAGTCTTTGCGCAGCACAGGTAGCGAGCAAGCGGCGCGAGCTTGCTGCAAATACGTATCATGCCCTTGGAAAAAATCTACATCGGTTAAAACCGACAAGCACGCGGCTCCGGCTTTTTCGTAAGATATGGCAATTTCACTGGGTACAAAGTTTTCACGTAAAATACCCTTGCTAGGAGACGCTTTCTTGATTTCTGAAATCACCGCTGCATGACCTGCGGTAATTTTATCTTCAAGCGCTCTCTTAAAGCCTCGACAAGCATCTTGCGCTTTAGCTTGAGATTGCAATTGAGCAATTGATACCGCAGCTGAACGCTCGGCTACTTCTTGCCATTTACGATCAATGATTTTTTTTAAAATCGTCGGTGTGTTCATTTGTATACTTTTCTTAAATTCGTATGACTTTCATAAATTATGCAGAGCTTTCTTAATGTTTTTCTAGGAAAACACTTGGGAAAAAGCCGCTAATTCATTTAATTTCTCTAGGGCTAAGCCGGTGCTTACAGCATCTTCGGCCATGGCAACACCTTCAGCTAGAGTTTGGGCTGCATTAGAGGCATAAATGGCAGCCCCTGCATTTAACGCAATTAAATCTGCTGCCTTTTTACCGTTGTCTGTTTCCCGCTTTCCCAGTGCATCTTTAATAAGCGCTAAACTTTGTTCAGCACCATTCACTGATAAACCAATTAAGCTTTGGCTAGCAATGCCAAAATCTTCAGGCTCAATATAATATTCTTCCACCACACCGTCTTTTAATTCCGCTACGCGAGTTTTACTGGCCAAGCTAATTTCATCAAGACCATCTTGCGCATGAACCACCAATACATGGTTAGAGCCCAAGCGCTTCAGCACTTTTGCAATAGGCAAACATAAATCACCATTGAATACCCCAATGACCTGATTAGGCACAGAGGCTGGGTTGGTAATAGGGCCTAGCATGTTAAAAATAGTGCGCATGGCCAACTCTTTACGGGGGCCGATGGCGTGCTTCATGGCACTGTGATGAGCTGGCGCAAAAATAAAGCCCACGCCTATCTCTTCAACAGCGCGAGCTACCTGTTCTGCAGTTAGGCTCAAATTAACGCCTGCCGCTTCAAGCACATCAGCACTGCCCGTAGTGGACGACACGCTACGGTTACCATGTTTGGCTACTTTGCCACCAGATGCCGCCACCACAAAGGCCGCTGCCGTTGATACATTAAATATGTTAGCGCCATCGCCGCCTGTACCGCAGGTATCCACAACGTTCTCAGTATTAATCTCAACCTTAGATGCCAATCGGCGCATCACTCGAGCAGCACCAGTAATTTCATCAATGGACTCCCCTTTCATGCGAAGGGCCACTAAAAAACCGCCTATTTGAGCATCAGTGGCTTGGCCTGTCATGATTTGCTCCATCACAGCAGACATTTGCTGTTCGGTTAAATCTTGCTGAGCCACCACTGCATTCAGGGCCTGCTTCATATCCATAACAACATCCTTAGGTTTAATCTTACTGCGCTATTATTCATTGATGTGCAGTAACCATGAGCATAAAAAATGGGCTTCACTATACCAGCCAAGCCCTTCCCCTCCAAGGTGTTCGCTCTACCAAGCCGTTCTTTAACACCGCTAAAAACACCTAAAATAAGACTCTTTAGCACATGGCAAATCCTCTTAAAGCCCGCCATACTCATAAAGCGAAATGAATTTACCCTATTTAAATCATAACCAACTGGTCAGGTTTTGACTTTTTCGTTAGTATTCAGTCATTCACTCTCAGGATGCAGCATATGACCTACCCTCGCGACATGATTGGCTACGGCCAAAACGCCCCTAAAGTTGAGTGGCCTAATAAGGCCAAAGTAGCGGTACAGTTTGTTATTAACTACGAAGAAGGCGGTGAAAATTGCGTGCTTCATGGTGATGAGGCATCTGAAGCTTTCCTATCAGAAATAGTTGGTGCTCAAGCCCTTGAAGGGGTTCGTCATATGAGTATGGAATCGATATATGAATATGGTAGTCGTGCTGGCTTCTGGCGCCTACATCGCATGTTCACTGAACGTAACATGCCAGTCACCGTATTTGGTGTGGCAATGGCATTAGAGCGTAACCCTGACGTGGTCGAAGCTATGCTTAAGGCAGACTGGGAGATTGCTTGCCACGGCTTGCGTTGGATTAACTATCAATACGTACCTGAAGAAGTTGAACGTGAGCATATTAAGCAAGCACTAGAAATTCATGAACGTGTCACAGGCTCCTTACCGGCAGGCTGGTACACGGGTCGTACTAGCCCAAATACAGTGAAGCTCATTCGTGAAACTGGCAAGCTTCTATACGATGCCGATTCCTACGCAGACGATCTTCCATATTGGGAAAAAGACGGCAACAAAGACCACTTAGTGGTGCCTTATACACTAGATGCGAATGACATGCGATTTGCCTCTCCACAAGGCTTTAACAGTGGTGATCAATTCTTTAATTACCTTAAAGACAGTTTTGATGTGTTGTATGCCGAAGGCAACGATGCCCCTAAAATGATGAGCGTTGGCTTACATTGCCGTTTGGTGGGTCGACCTGGTCGTGCTGCATCCCTGATGCGCTTTTTAGATTACGTCCAGCAACACGAAGACGTGTGGGTTTGTCGTCGCGAAGACATCGCTAAGCACTGGGCAGAAAACCACCCTGCCAAATAAATTTTATAAATAAATAGCCATTAAGCTTAGGCTTACTGGCAGACAAATAAAAAGGCGATCACTGATCGCCTTTTTATTTGTCACTAAACGATAATTCATCCAGCCAACTTAAATACTTTAGGTAAAGTATTGCTTAATCCAGTTATAGATTTTTTCTTCCGTTATATCCTTAATAGGTAACTCGTCAAATTCTAGAGCCGGATCTTTGTCTTTATATCCAAACTGATACGACACTTCATCGGGCTTATCGTCGTTGATGAGTATCAGTATTCGCTTACCTGTGGTTAAACAGTCAATCATCATGGCATCAATTGGAAAACCTGATTTTCGCATGTGACGACTGATCCCCACGATAGGATCGACACTTTTAAAATTCTGTTGAATTTTAGTTTGTGCAGCGCCTGCAATATCTGCCAGTTGATAAATCGCTTCTTCATTCATGATCATTACCCGCTTTAATGAACAGAACCCGACAATGATATTTCAGCTAAGGCTGATACCAGCTGATCGTTTTGATCTGTTGTTCCAACCGTAATTCGCAAACAATCTTTTAGTAGTTCGTGGCCACCATCAAGACACTTAATAAGAATGTTTTTTTGTTTTAATTCTTCAAACCAATTTCTGGCCATATTAGCCGGTGTACGAACCAATACAAAGTTCGCTTCACTTGGAAATACTTCTAAACCTTTTACAGAATCTAGATCTCTCATTAATAATAATCGATCCACTCGAATTTGCTCAGTTTGAACAAGAAGCATGTCGTAGTGCTCAAGTGCAAATAACGCGCTGGCTTGAGTTAAGATATTAATATTATAAGGTAAACGGATTTTTTCTAACTCATTTAGCCATTCACTTCTTCCCACTAATAACCCTAAGCGTAAACCAGCCAAACCGACTTTTGAGAGCGTGCGCATGATTAATACATGCTCGTGTTTTTCTAAAAGATCAAGATAGTCTGCATCGGTAAAAGCGGTGTAGGCTTCGTCAATTACCACAACGCCACTGGCCAATTCGATTATTTTATCTATGCTCTGTTGTGACCACAAATTCCCAGTGGGGTTGTTTGGCTGAGCTAAAAAAATCAGTTCCGGTTGATGCTCTTTTATCGCTGCCAACATGGCACTTTCATCTAATTCAAAGTCAGCAGTCAACGGCACCCCCACATAATTCATTCCACAAAAAGTGGCGATCATTTTATACATCACAAAGCCAGGCTCTGGAGCTAATATAGTGGCACCAGGCTTAGCCAAAGCCATAGCTAACAATTGAATAAGCTCATCGCTGCCATTACCCAATAAAATATCAAAGTCGTCACCCACACCCATGACTTCACGTAACTCATTTTTCACATGTTGCGCTTGTGGGTCAGGGTATCGATTAATGGGAAGTGTTTTTAACATCTCCGCCCATGCTTCTTTCGCGACCGCAGGCCAAGTATAAGGATTTTCCATTGCATCAAGCTTAGTCATGCCTTCAGAATTAGGCACAGGGTACGCAGATAGATCTTGAATTTCTTGGCGAACGAGTTTTTTAACGCGGCTCATCTTGTAAACCTTTACTTAATAAATATATTTTTAAAGTCAGAGTATTATCACTCTATGTCATATCCATCTTGAAGAATGGAAAATGAAAATAATGCATGACGCAATTATTTTTCTTGGGCTGCACGATATTCAGTACATCCAATACATAAAAACCCTAAAACCAGTCACGGTTTTAGGGTTTTATTTTAGCGTTTCTACACAACGACTAGTCTTTAATTCGATATTCAGCGCTGCGGGCGTGCGCGGTGAGCGATTCACCTCGCGCTAACACAGATGCCACTTTACCTAATTCTGAAGCCCCATCACTACTACACATGATCAGTGAGCTGCGCTTTTGGAAGTCATACACTCCTAATGGAGAAGAAAAGCGCGCAGTGCCAGATGTGGGTAAAACGTGATTAGGCCCAGCGCAATAATCCCCTAGCGCCTCTGCCGTATAGCGCCCCATGAAGATCGCCCCTGCATGGCGTATTTGCTTGGCAACCGTCACAGGGTCTTCAATTGATAACTCCAAATGTTCAGGTGCAATGCGGTTACTGATACTAATGGCTTCATCTAAATCTTTTACTTTAATTAACGCACCACGACCCGATAACGAAGCACGTATCATATCTTGGCGCTCCATTGTGGGCAGTAGCTTATTAATGCTGTTTTCAACATCTTTCAAAAATTGCTCATCCCAAGAAACCAGAATGGCCTGCGCATCTTCGTCATGCTCTGCTTGGCTAAACAAATCCATGGCAATCCAATCTGGATCTGTTTTACCGTCACACACAACCAATATTTCAGAAGGACCAGCGATCATATCGATGCCTACTGCACCAAATACAAAACGCTTGGCAGTCGCCACATAAATATTTCCAGGGCCAACTATTTTATCTACCTTAGGAATCGTTTCAGTACCATAAGCCAAAGCTGCCACGGCTTGAGCGCCACCAATAGTAAAGACTCGACTCACACCTGCCGCGGCAGCGGCGGCTAATACTAGCTGGTTAATCTCACCACCTGGAGTGGGCACCACCATAATAATTTCTTTTACACCGGCCACATGGGCAGGTATTGCGTTCATTAACACACTAGATGGGTAAGATGCTTTTCCGCCGGGTACGTAGATTCCAACCCGATCAATAGGAGTGATTTGCTGGCCAAGCATGGTGCCATCTTCTTCTTCGTACTGCCAAGATTCGCTGCGCTGACGTTCATGGTAACGACGCACGCGTTCAGCGGCCGTTAGTAGCGCTTTACTTTGATCATGAGGAAGATCTTCCAAGGCTTTAAGTAATTGAGACTGAGAAATTTCCAGTTGATCAATGTTATTCACTTGCAAATGATCAAAGCGATTACTGTATTCAATAACCGCTTCATCACCACGGCTTTTCACTTGATGCAAAATATCTAACACTGTTTGCTGAACCTGATGATCAGACACAGATTCCCACGCTAAAAGTTTATCCAAAGAAGCGCTAAAGTTATCTTCTTGTGTGCTTAACTTTTGTATTTCAAAGCTCATGTGTAGCCTCTTACTCCTAGCGGCGACGCTCTACCGCAGCGGACAATTTTTCAATAATAGATTGAATCTGTTCATGCTTAATTTTCATGGCAGCTTTACCCACCACTAAGCGAGAACTAATGGGCGCAATTAAATCACGCTCTTCTAAACCGTTGGCTTTCAGTGTATTGCCGGTATCGACGATATCCACAATCATATCCGCCAGCCCCATAATCGGAGCCAGTTCCATGCCGCCATATAATTTTATAATATCGGCTTGGCGACCTTGTTCAGCAAAAAAACGTTTGGTTAACCCAGTAAATTTAGACGCGACTTTAATGCGACCTTTAGGCTCAACGGCTCCCTTTAACGCACAGGTCATTAACCGACATGTGGCAATATTTAAATCCAAAGGCTCGTATAAATCCTTACTGTTGTATTCCATTAACACATCTTTGCCGGCCACACCCATGTCGGCTGCACCATATTCCACATAAGTGGGAACGTCGGTGGCACGAATAACCACCAACTTAATGTGCTCATGATTGGTATCAAAAATAAGCTTACGGCTTTTTTTAATGTCTTCTGCTGGCACAATGCCCGCCTCTGCAAACAATGGCAGAGTATCATCCAGAATTCGGCCTTTTGATAAGGCAATCGTTAGAGGCTGTTGACTCATTTTTATCCTTAAAACAAAAAGCTATTGAGGTAAACGGCGAACATTAGCGCCAATTAACTGTAACTTCTCATCAATACATTCATATCCGCGATCAATATGGTAAATACGATCTACCACAGTTTCGCCTTTGGCCATCATGCCAGCTATCACTAAGCTGGCAGAGGCACGTAAATCGGTGGCCATTACAGGTGCGCCTGTTAGTACATCGCCGCCATGGGTAATACAAGTATTCCCTTCAAGCGTGATATTCGCGCCCATGCGGGCCAATTCTTGAACGTGCATAAAGCGGTTTTCAAAAATCGTTTCCGTCACGGTAGCGGTGCCTTCAGCAACGATATTCATGACCAAAAACTGCGCTTGCATGTCGGTAGGGAAAGCAGGATATGGCGCCGTTTTAATGCTCACCGCTTTAGGCTTACGCCCTTCCATATCTAGGCTGATCCAGTCATCACCGGTTTCAATTTTCGCACCGGCTTCTTCTAGCTTGTGTAAAACTGCTTCTAAAATATCTGCACGAGTATCTTTCAATTTAATTTTACCGCCAGTGGCCGCGGCAGCCACTAGGTACGTACCGGTCTCGATACGGTCAGGCATTACGTTGTAGTGACAGCCATGTAATGACTCAACCCCTTCAATGCGAATAACATCAGTACCATGACCGGTAATTTTGGCACCCATGGCAATTAAGCATTCGGCTAAGTCCACTACTTCAGGCTCACGAGCAGCATTTTCTAAATGGGTCACACCATCGGCAAGCACGGCTGCCATTAATAAGTTTTCAGTACCCGTAACAGTGACGGTATCCATGAAGAATTTGGCCCCCTTAAGACGGCCATCTACCGTGGCTTTTACGTAGCCATCGGTCACTTCAATTTTTGCTCCCATGGCTTCAAGGCCGGATAAGTGAATATCCACAGGGCGAGAGCCAATGGCACAACCACCCGGCAAAGACACTTGAGCTTCACCAAAACGCGCCACTAATGGTCCCAATACGAGAATAGAAGCTCGCATAGTTTTCACTAGCTCGTATGGAGCCACTAAGGTTTTTATATTATTAGCATTTACTTCAATAGAAATGTCTTCACCCATGACCAGATCCACGCCCATGGTACCCAATAGGTTAATCATGGTGGTGACGTCATTTAGATGGGGCAAATTACCTATGGTAATAGGAGTATCTGCCAATAAGGTGGCTGCGATAATCGGCAGAGCCGAGTTCTTCGCACCAGAAATACGCAGCTCACCCGATACAGGTCCGCCGCTTTTAATAATTAATTTATCCTTTGAAGGCATAACACTACTACTTCTTTTATTAGTTATTGTGCAGCCCACTGGGCTGGAGTGTAGGTTTTAATGCTTACGGCATGTACCGAGCCGTCGGCAATTTTTTCGTTTAATGCGCCATATACAAATTGTTGACGCTTAACCGCATTTAGTCCTTCAAATGCTTCACCTATCACGCTTATATGATAAGTATGCCCATCGCTGTTTACGGTAACCTGACAGTTATCTAGTTTTTCAGACAATAAGGTTTGCAGGTCTTCTGGGCTCATGGTGTCTCCAAGTATTACAGGGCGATGTACAGGCGATTTTTAAGGCGGATATTGTAGCGGAAAGCAAGACAAATAGCTAAGATTCAGCGGCAATCAAATACTAAGCCTTTCACATAACGCCTATAATTACACGCCAAGAATAGCTTGTAATTCGGCCCCTTCAATCAATGCCAACAAAACAGGCGGAATATCCTTAAATTGCAGAACTTTTTCTTGCTTTTGAGCAAGCCTTTTCCAGCTTAACAGTAAAGCTAAAGCCGCACTTGAGCATAGCTTCACCTCGGCTAAATTCAGCTCCAGCTGCCCATCAGATTCACCAATTGCATCAAACCCCTCCTTTTCCACCGCCACAACTGAGTCAAAGGTCAAGTCGCCTATCACCCCATATTCACCGATTTTGCGCTTCTCAATTTGCTGATTTCGCATTCCCTATCCTTAACTTTCATTCGAATAATCTATTCAAGGCGTTGTATTTTCACCCTGATGCAACCCCTTGGTAACAGTCGCTTGCTCACTAGATTGAATTACATTCGCCCATGCTTGAATGGCTAAATCTAAATTACCGCCCTTTTCATTCACTAAACGCGCAAATTGATCTCGAAATAATTGCCCTATGTTAACGCCACTAATAATAACATTTTGCACCATCCAGCGTTTATGCTTCTTATGATAAAAAAGGCTTTGGGTTACCGGAAATATTTGACCACTTGAGGTAATCACTTCAAATTCCACCAAGGTGTTTCTTTGATTTTGATGGCTGCTTTTAAGGGGCTTTAGGCGAATTTTATAATCTTCAAACTCCCACAAACCTTTTGCGTAAGTCTTCAACAATGATTCTTTGAACACCTCATAAAATGCTTTTTTTTGCTGTTTTGAAGCTTTTTTATAGTACTTTGCCATCACCCTTCGGGTAATGCGTTTAAAGTCCACCACATCGCCTAAAACATTTTCTACTACCTGTGTTTTTTGCTCCTCATCTAAATTTTGCTTAACTTTTAACGCTTCAATTTCATCCAGCAATTCATGTATTTTTTCATCCACTATCACTAAAGCATCAGCAGGGTTGCCTTGAGAGAAGGCCTGAAAACTAAAGAAAGCACACAGACTAAAAATACAAAGTAATTTCATGCTATTCACTTCGGCTAAAGAGAAATTGCCCAATTAGCTCTTCCAATACAATTGATGACTGAGTGTCATCAATTTCGTCTGCATTAATCAATAACTCATCATCTGCCCCCACGCTTAATCCTATATACTTTTCACCTAATAAGCCTGCGGTTAATATGGATGCGGAAGTGTCTGTCGTCAGCGGTACGCTTTTATCTATTGCCATTTTCACCACTGCCACATAGTCTTCTGTGTCTAATTTAATCTCTACAACACGACCTATGGTCACACCTGACAAGGATACTTTTGCCCGCTCACTTAAACCCGCTAAATTCTCAAACCGAGCAAATAAAAAATAACTTTGATCGTTCGTTCGGTAACTCAGGCCACTGACATTTAAGGCGAGCACTACCAATGCCAATACGCCAACTAAGACAAAAGCCCCTACACTAATTTCCAAATTTTTACTGGTCATTCAACACCCCACCTAACTAACAAAACCATTAAATCCAGGCTATTCATTATTTTATAATCCATGCTAAAAGCCGCCTAACATGACGGCCGTTAACACGAAATCTAATGCTAATATCGCTAAAGACGCCTGCACCACAGTAGCCGTTGTGGCTCGACTAATACCTTGTGAAGTAGGGATAGCATTCCAGCCATGAAAAATAGCAATCCAGCTCACTGTCACAGCAAATACCACACTTTTCACTACGCCTTTTACTATGTCTTCATAAAACTCTACTGAATTTTGCATGTTGCCCCAGTAAGACCCGTCGTAAATCCCCAGCATCTCCACGGCCACAAAAGCCCCGCCATATATGCCCAGCACACTAAACATAAGCGTAAGCAATGGTAGAGTAATAATGCCGCCCCACAGCCGAGGGGCCATCACACGCTTAAAAGGGTCTACACCCATAATTTCCATGGCCGATAATTGCTCTGTTGTTTTCATTAGGCCAATTTCTGCGGTCAATGCCGAGCCCGCTCGACCTGCAAATAGCAATGCCGTCATGACCGGTGAGAATTCTCTCAATAAAGATAAAGCCACCATTTGCCCCACCGCTTCTTGAGAGCCATAACTGACCAAAATATGGTACCCCTGAAGTGCCAACACCATGCCCACAAAAAGACCCGCCACCAAGATAATAGGCAACGACAACACACCCAACTGATAAATTTGGATTAATAAACGCTTAAAAGGGGCTTTAAAACCTGCCCCCCATGACAATATCTGTGTAAAAAACCAAGCCGCACGCCCTACTGCTGCACATATATTAAGAAACCATAAACCTAGGTAGCCAATGCGGTTCATTAAGGCCTTCACCATCATAATGGCAGCACCTCTTGTTCAAGTGGTTTAGAGGGATAATGGAAGGAAACTGGTCCATCCACATGACCAAATAAAAACTGCTTGAGTTCAGCATTTTGGCTCTGCCTGACTTGCTCTGGAGTGCCTTCCCCTATTACTCGGCCATGGCTCAACACATATACTTGGTCACTAATGCTCAATGCCTCTTCCACATCATGACTGACTAAGATGCTAGTTAAAGATAGCTGGTCATTAAGCGAGCGAATGAGTTTCACCAAAACCGCCATGGAAATAGGGTCCTGACCGGTAAAAGGCTCATCGTACATAATCAGTTCAGGGTCTAATGCCATGCTACGGGCCAAGGCCACGCGGCGGGCCATGCCACCGGACAATTGTGAGGGCATGTGCTCGCAGGCCCCCCGCAAGCCCACTGATTGTAAGCGCAGCAACACTAAGTCTCGAATCATGTGCTCAGGAAGACGGGTATGTTCACGAAGAGAAAAAGCCACATTCTCAAATACGTTCATGTCAGTAAATAGAGCACCACTTTGAAACAACAAACTCAAACGCTTACGTAGTGCAAACAAATCTCCTCTTGAAAGCCTGGGAACAGATAAGCCATCTACCAGTATATCGCCGCTATCGGGCTTCAACTGGCCGCTTATAAGCCTTAATAGAGTGGTTTTACCTGTGCCGCTGGGGCCCAATATTGCGGTTACCTTACCTTTGGGGATTTTTAAATTAATGCCATCGAAAATGAGCCGGCCGTCCCTTGAGAAACTTAATTCATTAAGCTCGGCGAAGTTTTCCATGAGAGTGTCGTTATCCTAATGACGAGATTTTAAATTCCTTCACCCAAAGCATAGACGCTGCTTACGTTGGCACAACTCATGTCGGCCATTAATGGCACTATCTGTGTATTTACGCTGCCTATTGAGAGCCCACCAAAAGCCTGTAAAATGCACACGCATTCATTATTCAGAGTATTAAACCTATGTTGCTTCCCTGCCTGGCCATTATTGTCGGTCTTGTAGTATTGGTATGGAGTGCTGATCGATTTGTGTTAGGGGCTGCCGCCACTGCCAAACACTTTGGTATGTCGCCTCTCTTAATTGGTATGACCATTGTTTCTCTTGGCACCAGCGCCCCTGAAATTTTTGTCAGCCTCACCGCCTCTTTAAATGGGGCAGGCACGCTTGCCATCGGGAATGCTTTGGGCTCAAACATCGCCAACATTGGTTTGGTACTGGGTATCACCGCCTTAATCGCGCCACTGCCCATTCAAAGCCGTATGATGCGTAAAGAAATCCCTATTCTTCTGCTAGTCACGGTCATTGCAGGCTTGGTATTGCAAGATTTAGGCATTAGCTTCATGGATGGCATCATCATGTTGGTCTGCTTAGTGGTAACGCTTTTCTGGCTTTTTAACGAAAGTGCAGATGAAGGCATTGGCGGGCTAGACGAAGAAGAAGCTGAGGCAATGGGTAAACTTACCACCAAACAAAGCCTCTTTTGGATGGCCGTAGGTCTTATTGCCCTTATCATCAGCGCGAAATTGCTGGTATGGGGAGCCGTTGATGTGGCTCGCTTCTTTGGCATTAGCGAACTGGTCATTGGACTCACCATAGTCGCCATTGGTACCAGCCTGCCTGAATTAGCCGCCAGTGTTACCAGCGCTTTAAAAGGACATCATGACATTGCCATTGGTAACGTAGTGGGGTCAAACATATTTAATTTACTGGCTGTTATGCCCATTCCAGGACTAATTGCCTATACACAAGTTCAAGAAATGGCCCTGTATCGAGATTACGGAACTATGCTGTTATTGACCTTGTTATTAATTGCCTTTATTTATGCTTTCCGCCGTTCTAAACGCATTGGCAGGGCTGCCGGCGGAATATTGTTGTTGGCCTACATGAGCTATTTAGGCTTATTATTAGTGCAAGCCTGAAACATTGCTCAGTTCAAATACAGTAAAAGTGCACGCAACTACT
The DNA here is from genome assembly GCA_913058575.1 of uncultured Bermanella sp. Taxonomy (GTDB): domain Bacteria; phylum Pseudomonadota; class Gammaproteobacteria; order Pseudomonadales; family Oceanobacteraceae; genus Bermanella. Next base: position 32,533 of record CAJXRF010000008.1, on the reverse strand, counting down.
TATCTCTAACGCGTGCAGATTGGCTCCAATTTATAATGAAGAACCTAATTAATGACCCAATTTGATTTCATAGCTTCTATTAAACGCACGATAACTTCAGAACGTGATGCCGTCACCGAGCTATTGTCTCGCTTACATACTTCTGCGTTAGAAGTTGCTTGTGAGCTACTCATAAACTGCAAGGGTAGAATCGTCGTCACTGGCATGGGAAAGTCGGGTCATATTGGTAATAAAATAGCCGCCACTCTGGCTAGTACAGGCAGCCCTAGCTTTTTTGTGCACCCTGGCGAAGCCGCTCATGGCGACATGGGGATGATCACTGAAAATGATGTGGTCATTGCCCTGTCTAATTCAGGTGAGTCCAGTGAAATCATTACCTTATTGCCTTTAATTAAACGCCTTAACATTCCCCTTATTTCTCTAACCGGAAATGATAATTCAAGTCTCGCGCAAGCGGCCGACAGTCACTTAAACGTAGGTGTCAGTAAAGAAGCCTGCCCTCTGGATTTAGCCCCGTCTTCAAGCACAACGGTTGCCTTAGTAATGGGGGATGCTTTGGCCATTGCCCTACTGGAAGCCAGAGGGTTTACTGCCGAAGAGTTTGCCTTCAGCCATCCCGGTGGCAGCCTTGGACGAAGATTATTATTAAAAGTTAAAACCATTATGCATTGTGGCAGTCAAATGCCTCAGGTCACCGCAAGCACTTCAATTAAAGATGCGCTTATGGAGATGACTCAAAAAGGATTAGGCATGACCACAGTGGTCAATGAGTTAGGGCATCTAGAGGGAATTTTTACCGATGGTGATTTACGCCGTACCCTAGATAAAGACCTAGACTTACACAACACGCCAGTAAATGAAGTCATGACCATCAATTGTGCTAGCATTCACCCAGAAAAATTAGCAGCAGAAGCTTTACAGGTTATGGATGAGAAAAAAATAAACGCCTTGGTCGTTATCGATCAGAACCAATTAGTCGGTGTATTAAACATGCACGATTTATTAAGAGCCGGTGTCATTTAGGTTTGATTGAAGATAGCCAAAACTGCAGAAGGGATATTTAATGCGCAGACGATACATTGTAACCATATTAACCGCACTTGGGGTGGTGGGTTACTTAGCATTGGATGACAAACAAACTGCCCCTGATAATGCATCTGTTATTGACGCGATTAACCAAGAACCCGATTATATTATTAAAGGGGTGAAAGCACAGCATTATGACAAAAATGGTGTGCTGGGCCGCAAAATAGAGGCTGAAAGTGCTGAGCACCTCCCTATTAGTGATACCACTAAGCTCATTCAGCCTTCCGTAATTTTACGAGATAAGCAAAACCCAATTTGGTCCGTCAAGTCACAAAATGGGCTGCTCTTAGGCACGCAAACTTTGGAGCTAAATGGCGACGTTCAAGTACTGCCTATGAAGGGAAGCCAAACCGAGTTATCCCTAAAGACTGAACATATCTCCATAGACTTAGATAAACAAATCGCCGACACTAGCGAGAATGTACTGATTGAAAGTCCTGATACAAAGATTCACTCCAAAGGCATGAATATGAACATGATCACTCAACAGGTTCAGTTTACATCTCAAGTAAGAGGACAGCATGATCCTAAAACAAAATAAGTGGATACTGCCGTTACTGGCAATATTATCACTGCCCACATTAAGTTGGGCATTACCTGAAGACAGTCAGCAAGAAATACAAATTTCCAGTGATAGCGCCTCTTTAGATAAAATTCAGGGACTCATTATTTACACTGGCAATGTGAAAATGACGCAAGGTACTCTTAACATACAAGCCGATAAAATTATTCTTACTCGAAATAATGACGGCCTGCAAAAAGTAAAGGCTTTGGGTAACCCTGCGCACTACGAGCAAGTCATATCCTTAAAAGAAGGTAAAACACAAGCCTCTGGAAATACTATTATTTATCATGCCGCCAGCGAAGAGTTAGTTTTAATTGATAATGCTGAACTTGAAAAGCAAGGTAATTTATTTTCAGGTGAAAAAATTGTTTACCTTATTAGCGAGCAGCGCATAAAAGCGGATAGCCAAGTGATCATGGTCATTCAGCCTCAAAAGGAACAAGAATAATAATGGCGACTTTACGCGCACAACATCTCGCCAAAAGCTATGGTCCACGGCAAGTCGTAGAAGACGTTTCACTATCGATTAATAGCGGGCAGATAGTCGGTTTATTGGGCCCAAATGGCGCAGGTAAAACCACTTGTTTTTACATGATAGTGAACCTTGTCAATGCCGACCAAGGAGCCATATTAATTGACGACGAAGACATCACCGATTTACCTATGCATGGTCGCGCCAGAAAAGGCATAGGCTACCTTCCCCAAGAAGCCTCAATATTTCGTAAGCTTACTGTAGCCAATAATATTTTAGCCATTCTAGAAACTCGTAAAGAATTAACACTTGCGCTGCGTAAAGAGAAGCTAGAGAGTTTATTGGATGAGTTTCATATTCAGCATATTCGCGACAGTTTGGGCATGGCGTTATCTGGTGGTGAACGCCGTCGAGTTGAGATTGCCAGGGCTCTTGCGGCTGACCCTGCTTTCATATTATTGGATGAACCCTTTGCCGGTGTAGACCCTATTTCAGTGGGTGACATTAAAAGTATCATCAAACAGCTAAAAAACCGAGGGCTTGGGGTGCTAATTACTGACCATAGCGTCCGTGAAACTCTTGATATATGCGAGAAAGCTTATATCGTGGGCAATGGTCACATTATAGCGGAAGGCAGTGCGGAAGAGGTCTTAGCAAACCAGCAAGTAAAAGATATATATTTAGGTGATGACTTTAAGTTGTAATCTTGTATATTTAAGTAGTAAAGCGTCAGAACACTCAAAGAAAATAGGCTTTATTAATTAAGCTATATAACTAAATAAAGTTATATTTTATGCATACTCTGCAGCCATTGGATTTACAACACTAGACATCGCTGTAAACTGGTTTTGTGACAGGATTAGAAAGTACTTTATGAAAGCGTCGCTCCAATTAAAAATGGGTCAACAGCTGACCATGACTCCTCAGCTGCAGCAGGCCATTCGTTTATTACAGCTTTCAACACTCGACTTACAACAAGAAATTCAAAGTGTATTAGACTCTAATCCTCTATTAGATGTAGACGAAGAGTTCGAAAACCCAAGCGCAGATAAAAAAGATCAAGATAGCGCTGAATCCCCTACCACTGAAGCCAGCAAAGAAGAAAGCAACACAGAAAGTGAAACTGCCGTGGCAGACAGTGATTGGAATGAAGACATTCCAGATGAATTGTCTACAGACAGCGATTGGGATGACACATGGCAAGCTTCAGCTGCCCCAACACCTGCCAGCACGAGTCATTCTGGCTCTGGTGATGACTTTGACATGGATTCACGTAATGGCAGCACAGATGATCTACAAGATCACTTGTTGTGGCAGCTAAATCTCACGCCTATGAGCAATAATGATCACATCATCGCCATTAATATCTTGGAAGGGGTGGATTCAGATGGCTACCTAAAAGTGACTCTTGAAGATATTTTAGACAGCCTAGACCCTGAACTTGATATTGAAATGGATGAGATTCAGGCTGTATTACGCCGCCTTCAACAATTTGAGCCCAGTGGCGTATGCGCTAGAGATTTACAAGAGTGTCTATCTTTACAGCTATCTCATCTTCCTGAAGACACACCCTGGTTAGCCCTTGCTCGCAAATTAATTGATAACCATATAGACCTTCTAGGCGCTAAAGATTACGCAGCATTAATGCGCAAACTAAAAGTCAAAGAAGACGAGCTTAAACTGGTTATTCGCGGCATCCAAGAACTCAATCCTCGTCCCGGGTCACAAATTGAGCCCCAAGCCAGCGAATACGTGATTCCTGATGTTATGGTTCGCAAAGTGAAGGATGAGTGGCGTGTTGAGCTTAACCCTGATATATCACCTAAGCTGCGCATCAACGACCACTATGCCTCAATGGTAAAACGTGCAGACAGCAGTGCAGACAACACATTTATAAAAGATCACTTACAAGAAGCACGCTGGTTCCTTAAAAGCTTACAGTCACGTAATGACACATTATTAAAAGTGGCCAACAAGATTGTTGAGTACCAACAAGGCTTTTTAGAGGAAGGCGATGAAGCCATGAAACCCCTTGTACTTCATGATATTGCCGAAGCGGTTGGCATGCATGAATCTACGATTTCTAGGGTGACAACTCAAAAGTACATGCATACCCCACGGGGCATCTTTGAGCTTAAATATTTCTTTTCTAGTCACGTCAGTACGACAAGTGGTGGGGAATGCTCATCTACCGCCATTCGAGCCATGATTAAAAAGCTCATTGTGGTAGAAAGTGCTAAAAAGCCTCTAAGTGACAGTAAAATAGCAGCATTATTGGAAGAAGATGGCATTCAAGTGGCTAGACGTACCGTGGCCAAATATCGAGAAGCCATGCAAATACCGCCTTCTAACGAGCGGAAAAGATTAGTCTAACAATATGAAAATATTAATAACACATTGATATATGTCGTTACACCGGTTTTAGCCGGTAGCCTATACTTAGGGTACCAGCATATTAATGCACTCCAATCCGGGAGTGCCGACAGTAGGAGCCATCTATGCAAATCAATATCAGCGGCCACCATGTTGAAGTTACTCAAGCACTCAAGGACTATGTCCAGTCTAAAGTAGACAAACTTGAGCGGCATTTTGATAACATAACCAATGTACAAGTGACATTAACCGTTGAAAAGCTCGTACAAAAAGCCGAAGCTACCATTCACGCATCAGGAGCAGAGTTACATGCCAACTCAGAAAATGATGACATGTATGCAGCGATTGACGGCCTAACAGACAAGCTTGACCGTCAGCTACTCAAACATAAAGAAAAGATGAGTAATCATCGTCATTAAAGCTACCCATAAGTATATATGACCACCAGTATTTCAGATATTTTGACCTTGGAGCGCACCCAATTGGGTGCGCAATGTTCAAGTAAAAAACGCCTAATTCAGCATATTGCTGATTTCTTAGCCGACAAAATTCCAGATTCCCAAGCAGATGATATCTACGAGCGCCTCATCAATAGAGAAAAGCTTGGCAGTACAGGCATTGGGGAAGGTATTGCTATCCCCCATAGCAGGCTGTCTGAATGCGAGAATACTCTGGGTGCGCTATTTTTATTAGAGAAACCCATTGATTATGATGCGATTGACCGCGCCCCTGTCGATATCGTATTTGTATTGCTAGTGCCTGCTGAAGCCACTGAGCAGCATTTGCAAACTCTTAGTATGCTGGCACAAAAATTCAATCAAAAAAGCTTTAGAGATCACTTACGTCAGGCGTCTAATAATCTAGAATTATTTCAATTTGCCACAGACTAATAATCTCGTTTTTTAACACCTGAGTCATATAATTGCCTTAGTATCTTGTTTTAACTGAGTTAATTTCAATTTATTTTCAGTAATAGGCTTCCAAATGAAACTTGTAATTGTCAGTGGGCGAAGTGGCTCAGGTAAAAGCACCGCGTTAAATGTGCTTGAAGACTTGGGGTTCTACTGCATTGACAATCTTCCTGTTGGGCTTTTGCCCAATCTAATTGAACAAGTCCCCAATAATAGCGAAATAGGCACTGACATAGCAGCCAGTATTGATGCCCGCAATACGCCGTCTGATCTGGCTAATTTTGCTGACTTTATTCATCAAATTGACCAGTCAAAATGCAAGCTGGAAATCGTCTATCTTGATGCCGACTCCGACACTCTTTTAACTCGTTTTAGCGCCACACGACGTAAGCACCCACTTACCGGTCCTGACACGCCTTTACTGGAAGCCATAAAGCGCGAGGGTAACTTACTGTCTCATATTGCAGAAATGGCCGACCTTACCGTGGATACCACCCATCTTTCCATGCACCAATTACGCAGCATGATTAAAAATAGGGTGGTGCAAAAACACGGTAATGAAATGTCTCTTTTGTTCGAATCTTTTGGATTCAAACACGGTATCCCCAAGGATAGCGACCTGGTTTTTGATGTGCGCTGCCTCCCCAACCCCTATTGGGATCCCAAGTTACGTCAATACTGTGGGCAAGATGGCCCTATCATTGAGTTTCTAGAACAAGAACAATCCGTGAATGATATGTTTCATGATATATCCAAGTTTCTAAGCCGCTGGCTACCACAATTTCAGGATAACAATAGAACCTATATGACCGTCAGCATTGGCTGCACCGGTGGGCAGCATAGAAGTGTATACATGGCTGAACGCTTACTTCGTCATCACCAAGATACTCACCACAATGTACAGCTTAGACACAGAGAACTTGATGGCTAATTTAGAGACTGGATGACACTAATGTTATAAAGCACATATTAAAAATAATAATTCCAAGGTAGACACCCCCAACCAAGGGTTATAAGGTAAGCAGATTATCCCTAATAATTACATTTAGCATGCTAGAAAACTCTGCCACCATCATTAACAAACTTGGCCTGCACGCAAGAGCTGCTGCTAAACTGGTTTCTACCACCTCCTCTTTTTCCAGCAAAATAAAGATTTCCTTTAACGATAAGGAAGTCGATGGCAAAAGCATTATGTCGGTTATGATGCTGGCCGCTAGCAAAGGCTGTACGCTGACCATAAGAATAGATGGTCAGGATGAAACAACCGCCATGCAAGCCATTCTTGACCTTATTAACAATCGCTTTGAAGAAGAAGAGTGACCAATAAGTAAAAATCCCCCTATTCTCCAAAAAGTTCAAAGCATACAATTCCAAGCAACCTACATCGCCCCCTTCTGTTCGATTCAACTACACTTTAATAGCCTGTTTACACCTTTGGCGTTACAATTGCGCGCCTGTAAAAAAGGATAGGTTTATGTCTCGGGGCCAACATCAGTCAAAAAAACTTAAAAGCCTTGGTGCAGCCCTTGAAAGTGGTGCACTGGCACAAGTGCGCCGCATCCTTAATAGCGATTTACAAGCTGCAGACGTTGCCCACCTTCTTGAGTCATCTCCTCCTAAAGAACGTAATTTATTATGGAATTTAATAGAGGACGAGAATGAAGGGGAGGTCCTACATAATTTAAGTGACGAATTACAAAGTTGGGTTTTAAACCGAATGAGTGTTCAGGAAGTGGCAAACGCCATGACCGATTTAGACACTGATGATGTGGCCGATCTCTTACAAAACTTACCCAATACGGTTACCCAAGAAGTTTTAACCACCATGGACAGCCAGGATAGGGCTCGCATTGAAGCGGTACTATCCTACCCTGAGGACAGTGCTGGTGGTCTGATGAACACCGACACTGTCACGGTAAGGCCTGATATTACCCTTGAGGTGGTACTGCGTTATTTACGTCGCCATCGCAGCCTACCTGAAATGACGGATAATTTACTGGTGGTTAATCGTCATGATGAATTCATTGGTATCTTACCTATAAACAAAATATTGGTAAGTGATGCAGACACCACTGTGCGCGAGATAATGAGCACAGATATCATTACTATTCGTGCAACCATGGAAGATACTGGCGTTGCTCAAATATTTGAACGTCACGACCTTATTTCTGCACCGGTTGTTGATGAAAAAAGCGGTAAGCTACTGGGCCGAATTACCATCGATGATGTTGTTGACGTCATTCGTGAAGATGCCGATCACTCATTAATGAGCATGGCAGGCCTTGATGAAGATGAAGATACCTTTGCCCCAGCCTTAAAAACCAGCCGACGCCGTGCTATCTGGTTGGGCATCAATTTAATGACAGCGTTTCTGGCCAGTGCCGTAATTAGCATATTTCAAGGCACTATAGATCAAGTGGTGGCATTAGCGGTTTTAATGCCTATCGTTGCTAGCATGGGAGGGGTCGCTGGTAGCCAGACCCTAACACTTATCATTCGTGGGCAAGCGATTGGCCATATAGATTCTAGCAATGTACGTTGGCTGCTGAGTCGAGAGTTTTTAGTCGGCATTAGCAATGGTTTGCTGTGGGCCATCGTTGTGGCTTGCGCTACCTATTTTTGGTTTTCAGATATTAAAATATCCTTAATCATAGGGGCTGCCATTATTATTAATTTAATTGTAGCCGTCATGGCAGGGGCATTTTTACCCCTTTGGCTTAAACGCATTAAAGTCGACCCTGCCCTAGCAGGCAGCGTATTATTAACCACTATTACCGATGTGGTGGGCTTTTTCGCCTTTTTAGGTTTAGCCGCTGGCTTTTATTTTTAGCACTAAGAAACGATTAGTTTCTAAACTCATTAACTTAATTTATAGCTCTATTTGGAAACACTCATGCATGAAGATGATCAGTTAGATAATGAATACTTAGGGCCTAGTAAGTCTCAAGTTAAAAGAGAAATGCATGCGCTGCAAGATTTAGGAAAATTCATCTGCGAGCTGCCTAAAAAGCAAAGAGCCAACCTTCCACTATCCGATACTTTACTGGTCGCCATTGAAGAATGGGCTCGCATTAAAAAGAACGAAGCCAAACGTCGCCACCTTCAATATGTGGGCAAAGTTATGCGCACAGAAGACCTTGACGCCATTCAGTTAGCTTTAGACAAGATGAATCCCAGCAGCGATGTATTTAACCGAGTACTACACCAGCAAGAACGCTGGCGTGATCGTTTAATTGAACAAGGCTCTGACGCTCTAAGTGAATTTTGCGAAGAGTTTAATGTGCAAGATGTACAGCACTTGCGACAACTAATTCGCAATGCTGTCAAAGAGCACAAGTTAAAAGAAGAAGACCCTGATGCTCCAGGGAAGATGGGGAAAACCGACGCGCGTAAATTGTTTTTATTTATAAAAACCCATTACGAATAAATCTAATTTAAGCGCTTGTGCTGCTGTAATGGCATTGTTTTTCGCCTGTGTGCCAAGCGCTCAAAATTTAATTCGGCAATGGCTATTCCGGGCTCGTCACCTGTTACTTGCGCTAATATTTCGCCACTTGGGTCCACAATCATACTGTGCCCCCAAGTTCTGCGCCCATCTTCATGGACCCCCACTTGATTAGCCGCCAGAATAAAGCTCTGAGTCTCTATGGCCCTAGCACGCAGTAAAATTTCCCAATGCGCTTTACCTGTTTGGTAAGTGAAGGCCGAAGGTACTGTCATTATTTGACAATTTTCGGCCATATAATGCTGGAATAACTCAGGAAATCGTAAATCATAGCAGATACTTAACCCTAGCTTTACATCATCCAATTGAGCAATTTGTGGCGATTGCCCTGCAATAAATGTATCAGATTCTTTATAGCTGCCTTTTTCATCCTCCACATCCACATCAAATAAATGAATTTTATGATAATTTGCTATTTGTTTTCCTTCTGGTGAAAAAACCAAGCATGCTGCATGCACTTTATTAGAATGTATGACATCTTCCTTACCGGAATTTACCGTAGGCATGGATCCAGCCACTAAGTACATTTTAAATTTCTTACTCCACCCAGCTAAAGTGGCTAATACATCCTCTTCAGTAAAACGAGTGGCTGCCATTTCATACTGATTTGAGACCCCTAGACATGCAAACATTTCTGGCAACAAAAATAGCTTCACTCCACTATTTGCAGCTTGAGCAATTAATGTCTCAGCCATTGCAAGATTAGCATCCACATCTTTTTTACTGTTCATTTGGGCTACACAACACAACATCAGTCATCACTCCCCATACCAAATACATCTTTCATTCTATGCCAAAAGGTTTTTTCTTTTTTACCTTCAATATCATTATCAAAGCGTTTCATAATATTTAATTCAGGTTTATCCCAGGTGCCGGTAAGTTTATAGGTTGCACTGGAGAATCGCTCAATCTCATCCCCCACTAATTTTTCACCCACAAAAATTGAAGCCGCTATAGGAGGAGCAAACCCAGCAAGAATCGCTACCAAGGGTAAGGTACTAAAAACAGGAAAGGTCACTGATAGCTCTTGATCTAATTGTTTATTCAAAGTATTGACTGTGCCACTAGCTGAAAAATTAGCTGAAGGCCCTTGGAAGTCAATGGTATCAATAATATTGATAAGCCCATTTGTTATTTTGGTCTTTCCCTTTACGCTGTCAAAATGCAAACCACTTTGATAAACATCAGAAAAGTCTAAGCGCAGACGCCTACCAATCGCTCCAAAATTCAAAATACCAAATGCACTTAGCGCCGCCGTATCACCTGTTTCAATGAATCGGCCATCCTTAAAATTAATATCTAACGTGCCATTTAAACTTTCAAACTGAAAGTCCAGCGGATTAGCTTGCCAAGTAATATCAATTTTTGCTTCGCCAAATTCTGCTTCCACGGCTGGTTTTTTATGCCAAGCTTTTTGAATCCCCCCTACATCCTTACTTGACAGTAAAAGGTTAAATCCAGTTGACTGTCCATCTTCACTGTTTAATGTTTTATTCCAGTTAATTGTCCCTTTAACATCTAGTTTTTTAATATTGCCAACAATGTCGGTTAAACTTGCTCCTTCAGCGCTAGGTCTGAGTTTCATCTTCCATTGGCCATAGTTGGTGGGGCCAACAAAAATTTCATTTATATCAAAATCTAAGGAGGGGAATTCACTAGGCTCAATGTTCACAAGTGGGTCTGATTCCTCTATTTCATTTTCTTGCTGTGGCATGGGCCAATGCAAATAGTCTAAGTTAATTAAAGTAGGCTCATTTAAATTATAAACAAGCTGGCCCTTTGCCACTGGTGAATCTACATCCAATACCCAGTCGTCACCACTTTTTTTAATTTCAGATTTAACATGCTCAAATTTTAAATCCTTTATGGTCACCTCATCACTGCTTAAAACTATTTTATTAATAAGGTTATCGCTCTCATTGTCATCTTTAATTGATGAATAACGATCACTAAGGCCCGTAATCCCTTCCCAAACCACCAACCAGTCATCTAAATTCATAGTAGGCAGGTGACCTTGAATTGTCAGACCTTGAGTGTTTGGCACATAAGCTTCGGTGGCACCGAGAAATACCTGCCCTGATGCTAGAAGTTCATTCTCCATACGCAAAGCCAAATTAACTTTATCAGCATATGAGAGTTTTAAGGTTAATCCTTCATCAATTTTCAAACTGGTATTAAAGTCCACTTCATCTTGAGGTTTCTTATAAAATGGCTCTGGCAAGTCCAATGTAAAGCCTTTCAGGTTGGACTCTATATTTAGACCTGTAAAACCTGTGTCATGAGTATCAATTAGAAAATGCCCACTTACCAATGAACTGCCTGATAGAGGGTTTAGTAACCCAAGTTTTAGCCAGTCCTTTAAATAATTAGCCTCAACTACGCCAGTGAAGGCAATATCAGCTTTTAAATCACTCTCACTTACCTGACTTTTAATCACAGCATTAATTGGCTGGCCCCATAAGTTAGCTGCCAAACTGGAGCTGGTAAGTCCTTCACTACTACGGTAGTTAATTTTCCCAGCTAATGACGATAAAGTTAAATCAGCCTGGGATATATATAGGTCTGACTTAATTAAACTGCTGCTTACATCGACTTTGATATCTTCAATGGGTGTATCTAGCGGGACTTTAAGTCCTAATTTTGTTTGATGAGACCCTGTTAAAGTCCAATCATCCATAATGTTATCCACTAATTCTTTAAGATCTGTACTTTGTAAATAAGATAAAAATTCGTGGCCATTACCGTGGGAGTCACCTTCAACCCACAAAAAGCCATTTTCGTTAATGTCTTGCTGAAATGCCACTTGGGCATGACTTAACTCTCCCCCTAAGGTCGTCGCTGATTTAATAGAGCCAAGGACTAAGTTATTTTCAATGAATAACTTACCCTTTGAATTTTCAATCTCTGGCCAACCATCAAGATACTCTAAATTTACGTTATCAAAATCGAAATACATCTCCATCTGCGCCTGTGAATTTTCTGCAGCCAAAGATGTGTATAAAAAGAAATTCCCCTTTTCCACAGCCCCCTGAATTAATGCATTATTCAGCCAATCCTTTAACCCCTCATCCACGACTTCAGGCACGAATACCTTTTGCATATTCACGTTAGCGTGATTCAATGATAGATTCAAAGCAAGGGCGGGTTCCACCACTGCTTCTTTTGGCAGCCACAATTGAAAACCCCCTTGAACGCTTTCAAGCCCATCTATATTTAATTTAAGGCCGTTACCCACCAGTTTTGTTTGCTTTTCCTCTAGGTACCAATCTATCTGCCCCTGGCCTTTATTAATTTGAAAGGGGGTTTGGTAAATTTCAGGGAAAAATAACACCATATTTTCTGATGAAAACTGTAGCCTGCCGCGATCCTGACTGGTAGCCACCACACCGCTTACATTCACTAATTTAGGTATTCCTTCATTGGCCTGAGTGGACACGTTAATCAATTCACCGGCTATGGTAAATTCAGGGTCTTGTTCTTCTTTATGCTGATATATCAGATTTATATTGTGAATGTCACCGGAAGGATTAAGACCAGTAATGAGTTCTGATAGGTTACTCGGCAGAACAGCAAGATCAGTCGTAAGTTGCTGCCAATATTGCAAATCCATATGCTTTAAAAAGCCATGCCAGCGAGCACCGTCAACTGTTTTTGTTAACTCTAGCCCCACATTATCAATCTGCCATTTTTTTTCGTTTAGACGAAAAGCCCCTTCTTCCAGCCACAACCCCCAGCTATCAGGGCCTTTTTGCTTAAGCCAGATTTCCGTACTTATCTGTTTTATTGGAGCTTTATTTAAAATACTTAACTGCGGGCTCACTACATTGAGTTTGGCATAATTCAAGAGGCCACTTTTAAATTCAAACCCTAGAATACCTGATGCATGCATTTCAGAAATTGAAGATTTATCTGTGAATTTACTTAACCAATAGGCTATGTCTAGATTTGGAATCTCCATGACTCCCCGAGCATAAAAGTCAGGTAAATTATATGGACTACCTTGACTGTATATTCGAATCGCCGTTTTTATCTCATTTTCCTGTCCGTAACTTAAACTGCCAGTCATAAGACGATTAAACCCATCTCCTGTCATTACCAATTGATCAAACGATAAGGTTTGCTTTTGATCCTTTATATTCGTTTCAATGCTGACATCGCTAAACTCAATATGCTGTTGCAACAACAAACCTTCAACAAAGCTTTGAATTACCAAGGCATTATTTGAATTGTTGTCATCAGTACTAGCAGAGATCATATTTTCATCCAGAGTCAATGAAACACCAGATAAACGGATGGATTTAAAGACAGGTGCTAAGTTGACAAGAGACAGTCTAGAATCTAAAACTGCATCTACAGATGAGATTTTTAATATAGGGTTTTGTTTGGAGTCCACACCCTGCAGGGTGATACCTTCCACATGAATGGATGGCGTTAGCATCTGCATATCCCCAGATATTAAATCAATACTCACAGGGCTTTTTAGCTTTTCACTTAAATAGCGCTCTGTATCGTATTTGTATTGACCAATATATGGAAGGATCTGCTGACCTATTGCACTGTATAGAGCCAACACTAAAAAGGTTGCCACCAGCAATAGGTTCAGGCCGTTTAGGCCTTGCTTAATAGCTGTTTTTTTCATGAGTTTATTGAAGAATCACATCATACTGCTCTTGGCTGTACATGGGTTCAACTTGCAATTTTATGGTTTTACCTATGAAATTTTCTAAATCAGCCAAGCTTTGACTTTCTTCATCAAGCAATAAGTCTATTACATTTTGCGCAGCCAGAATGAGATAGCCGTTTACATCATAGGTTCTAGCTTCACGAAGAAGCTCCCTGAATATTTCATAACAAACAGTTTCCGGCGTTTTAACCGTACCCCGACCAGCACAATGCGTGCAGGGCTCACATAACATTTGGCCTAAGCTTTCGCGAGTACGCTTACGAGTCATCTCAACTAGGCCTAGCTCAGATACTTGGCTAATTTTTGTTTTTGCATGATCTTTTTCCAGCACTTTCTCAAGCATTCTTAACACTTGACGCTGATGTTCCACATCTTCCATATCAATAAAATCAATGATGATGATGCCGCCCAAGTTCCTCAGCCTAAGCTGACGACCAATCACCGTAGCCGCTTCAAGATTGGTTTTGAAAATGGTTTCTTCTAAATTTCTGTGACCAACAAAACCACCGGTATTGACGTCTACCGTTGTCATGGCTTCGGTTTGATCGATTATTAAATAACCGCCTGACTTAAGCTGTACTTTTTTACCTAAGGCTTTTTGAATTTCATCTTCTACTGAATACAAATCAAAAATGGGGCGCTCCCCAGGGTAATATTCTAGTTTCTCACTGACTTCAGGAACAAATAATTGAGCAAACTTTTGGGAGTTTTGGTAATTTTCTTTCGAGTCAATCAGTACCTTATCTACATCAGGGCGAATAAAGTCTCGAAATGTTCTAAGGTGAAGTGGCAATTCTTCATAAATTTTACCTGGTGCAGCCACGGTCTTAATTCGTTCTTGAACTTTATTCCATACTCGTTGTAAATACCGAGTGTCACTTAAAATTTCGTCTTCACCCGCGCCTTCGGCTGCTGTGCGCAAGATAAAACCACACTCATCGGTTAAACCCTCTTCTTTCATACAAGTTTGAACAAGGTTACGTAAACGTTCGCGCTCCCCTTCATCTTCAATTCTCTGGCTAATGCCCACGTGCTGAGTATTAGGCATAAATACGAGATAACGAGATGGTATAGATATATGGGTAGTGAGCCGTGCACCCTTGCTACCAATAGGATCTTTAGTGACCTGTACCACTAAGCTTTGACCTTCATGCAGTAAGCTACTAATGGCATCGGGTTGTTTTCTTGCAGCTTCACTGGTTTTTATAGGCCCTTGAATATCAGCTGCATGAATAAATGCTGCGCGCTCTAAACCCACTTCAACAAATGCGGCTTGCATACCCGGCAACACACGCACCACTTTGCCTTTATAAATATTGCCAACAATGCCACGGCAATTACTGCGTTCAATGTAAATTTCCTGTAATACACCATTTTCCACTAACCCCATGCGGGTTTCCGTGGGTGTTACATTTAACAGTATTTCAGTATTCATTAGCCGACTACTTTAATGTGTCTATTAACAGACGGGTTAAATTCAATTATTGATGCCAAGGCTTCTAATAGGCTTAAATACCTGTTTAGTATTGCCAGATTTCAACACCCATTTTTTCTAGCATTCGAGCCGTTTCTGCCAAAGGTAATCCCACCACATTGCTATAGCTGCCATTAATGCAACTTACAAAAACGGCAGCTCGCCCTTGAATACCGTAAGCTCCGGCTTTATCCATGGATTCACCGGTTTTCACATAGTTGACTATTTGTGCATCACTTAATTCAGCAAAACTAACTTGAGTCTCTACCACCTCAGAGCATAACTGAACTTTTGAATCCTTTTCGCAACACAACGCCACTGCCGTTTTCACAAGATGATCTCTACCCGACAACCGCCTTAGCATATCTATGGCATCTTGTTCAGTCTTAGGTTTACCCATAATTTCACCATCCAATAAAATACAGGTATCAGACCCTAATACAGGTAATCCATTGGAATTGGGCAATGCTGCTAACGCTTTTTGTTCTGCCAGCCTTAACACATAAGCTTGGGCATCTTCATCTGGTAAACTGGTTTCATCAATGTCCATGGGCATGCAATTAAAGTAGACCCCTATTTGCTGCAACAGTTCTTTTCGACGCTGTGAAGCCGATGCCAAAATAAGCTTATTCATGTAGTTCCATAGAGATACGGGCCACTTACCAATTAAGCCCTAAAGTAACGACGTACAGCTGATAACAAGTTATACCAAACAGGCCAAATGAGTGCACTGCCAAGAGATGGCCATAATAAGGCTATATTCCCCTGACCCACCACAATAGACTCACTCCAGTAGCTTACCAATAAATACAAGCCCACCAGCACAAAAACCAAACAACTTTGCTGAATAGTATTATAAAGGCGCATCCGCGAATGAAGCAGCATACATAAATAGGCCAATACACTGAGTGCCAAAGCATTTAAGCCCAATATTTGACCATGCAATACATCAAGCAATAGCCCCATACATAGCCCCATGAAAATTCCCACACGATTAGGGGATACTAACACCCAAAATATCAACGTCATGGCCACCCATTCAGGGCGAACATAATCTAAGTATTTCGCTAAAGGAAAGATGGCAAAAACAAACGCCACAAAAAATGTTGGTAGAATGACCAAATACGCTTTTATCATGGTGCTTCCTCAGTCTGGGAAGGCTCTACAATTAAAGGCGTTTTAGGTAACTGGCTGCCCATCGAGAACACCAGTAGAACATGACGACTTCTGTCTAAACTCGCGGCAGGCGTTGCTTTTACAATGGCAAATGGCTCCCCAGGATCATGGGATACCTGACTTATTTCACCCAAAGGGTAGCCTTTAGGATAGCGTCCGCCTAAGCCAGAGCTCACTAATTGGTCTCCCACTTTAATATCTGCGGTATCTGGTACGTATATAAGAATTAATTCATCTAACTTGCCTGACCCTACCGCAATTGCTCTAACGCCATTACGGTTTACCTGAACAGGTATAGCGTGATTATTATCAGCCACCAATAATACTCTGCTGGTATACGGCAAGACTTCAATCACCTGCCCCATTAGCCCTTGCGAATCTAATATGGGCTGCCCCACAAATACGCCATGCTGCTGGCCTTTGTTAAGAATAATATGGTGAGTATAAGGGTCGGGATCTACTCCAATAAGCTCAGCCACTAGAATTTTATCGTCCAGTTGCTCAGAAGTATTAAGAAGCTCGCGTAGTTGATGGTTTTCGGTGCGAATTGAGATCATTTGCTGTACTTTTTGCTTAAGTACCAGTGACTCTAAGCGTAAACGATTATTTTCTTCCAATAAACTTGCGTGACTCATGGCCGATTCACCTGCCCATACACCTAATTGACCAGGCAAACTCGACACCCATTGCACAGGCAGCACAAGATACCCCAAGGCGCTACGAACATCCTTGGTAGGTTCCATGTATTTATCGCAAATCATGAGGGCAGAGGATAAAAATACCGCAAAGAATAAACGGTAGCCTAGGGTTGGCCCAGCAGAAAAGATACCCTTAATGTCTAGCTCCTTAGTTCAATGGCCACACAGATGATACAAGTTTACCTTCTGTGTTGGACAATCATTTAATTAAATTAAATGATTAATAATCCGATGCCAAAAGTTCCAGTTGCTGATCCGTCATGGTTTCCATTGCACGACCACCACCTCTGGCCACACAGGTTAAAGGCTCATCAGCAAGGAATACCGGAAGACCCGTTTCTTCGCTTAACAATTTATCAATATCACGCAGCATGGCACCACCACCGGTTAGCACCAAACCACGCTCAGCAATATCAGACGCCAATTCTGGTGGACACTGCTCTAAGGCACTTTTCACAGACTGAACTATTCCAGCAAGGGACTCTTGTAAAGCTTCAAGAATTTCATTTGAATTTAAAGTAAAGGAACGAGGAATACCTTCGGCTAGATTTCGACCGCGAATATCAATTTCACGCACTTCAGCCCCAGGGTAAGCGGTGCCGATCTCTTGTTTTACTCGCTCGGCGGTGGCTTCACCGATTAATGACCCATAATTACGACGCACATACGTCACAATCGCCTCATCAAATTTATCGCCACCCACCTTCACTGATTCACTGTAAACCACACCATTTAACGAGATAATGGCAATTTCTGTGGTACCGCCACCAATGTCTACCACCATTGAACCACTGGCTTCTTCAACCGGTAGGCCTGCACCAATAGCTGCTGCCATAGGCTCTTCAATTAAATAAACTTTACGAGCACCCGCACCAATACAAGATTCACGAATGGCTTTACGCTCAACTTGAGTAGATTGACAAGGCACACATACTAGAACTCGCGGGCTGGGGGTAAAGAAGCTGTCTTGATGCACTTGCTTAATAAAGTGCTGCAACATTTTTTCGGTCACTTGGAAATCGGCAATGACACCGTCTTTTAACGGACGAATTGCTTGAATATTGCCCGGTGTACGGCCCAGCATACGCTTTGCTTCAGTTCCTACCGCCGCCACAGATTTTTGATTGCCTTGTATACGAATGGCAACCACTGAAGGTTCGTTTAAGGTAATGCCCTTTTCACGTTCATAAACAAGTGTATTAGCGGTCCCCAGATCAATGGATAGATCGCTAGAGAACATCCCTCTTAATTTTTTAAACATCGTAGTATCCGAATAAGCGAAGGCTTTTATTTTGGCCTAGACTATCAACGGCGGGCTTTTTGAGCAAGGCACAAATGTGTTAACTTATACCCCTTTTAAAGATGCACTCAAAGGTAGAGAGAATACCATGGCGCTTGATCGCTCAGATGTGAAAAATATTGCGGAATTAGCCCGCTTAAGTCTAACCGAAGACCAGATTGGTCAATATCAATCCGATCTTAGTAATATCCTTGAATTAGTAGAGCAAATGAATGCGGTAAATACCGATGACGTTCAGCCATTAGCACACCCTACTGATGCAGTTCAGCGTTTACGCGCTGATGTGGTGACTGAAACAAACCAACGTGAAAAATTCATGGCCTGTGCACCTGCTCAGGAAGACGGCCTTTTCCTTGTCCCTAAGGTGATCGATTAATAGCCATGCATAACCTAACTCTTACTCAAATTGCTAACGGCCTTGAAGCAGGCGATTTCACCAGCGTTGAAATTACACAGCATTTTTTAGATCGCATTGAACAACTTGATCAAAAAAACGACGGTATTAATAGCTTCATTACCGTCACTAAAGAACTGGCGCTTAAAGATGCACAGGCCGCCGATGAGCGTCGCGCATCCGGCAACGCCACCAAATGGACAGGCGTACCATTCGCCCATAAAGACATTTTTTGCACCGATGGCACCCTAACCACCTGTGGCTCTAAAATGTTAGGGAATTTCATTCCCCCCTATGACGCCACCGTTGTAGATAACTTTAAAAAACAAGGGGCCGTTTGTTTGGGTAAAACCAACATGGACGAGTTTGCCATGGGGTCTTCTAACGAATCTTCCTTTTTTGGCGGCGTAAAAAACCCTTGGGATAAAGACCGAATTCCTGGTGGCTCATCAGGTGGTTCTGCTGCTGCTGTGGCAGCTCGCTTAGTGCCAGCCGCTACCGCCACGGATACTGGTGGGTCGATCCGTCAACCAGCCGCTCTTTGTGGTTTAACAGGTCTTAAACCAACTTATGGTCGCTGCTCTCGTTTTGGCATGATTGCTTTTGCCTCTTCTTTAGATCAAGCAGGTCCCATTACCCGTAATGCTGAAGATGCTGCCATGATGCTAAATGTCATGGCCAGCTTTGATGAAAAAGACAGCACCAGTATTGATCAGGAGATTCCTGATTACACTGCCAGCTTGAATAACGACATCAAGGGTAAAGTCATTGGCTTGCCAAAAGAATACTTCCCTGAAAACCTAGACCCAGCCATGGCTAAAACCGTTCGAGACGCCATTAGCGAATACGAAAAACTCGGCTGTACCATTAAAGAAATTAGCCTACCCAATACCCACCTTTCTATTCCAGCATATTATGTTGTCGCGCCAGCTGAATGTTCAGCAAACTTATCTCGCATGGATGGCGTGCGCTTTGGACATCGCTGTGAAGACCCTAAAGATTTAAGTGATCTTTATTGTCGCAGTCGCGGTGAAGGTTTTGGCGATGAAGTTAAGCGTCGAATCATGATCGGCACCTATGCACTGTCTACCGGTTTTTACGATGCCTATTATGTAAAAGCACAAAAAATTCGCCGCTTAATTAAAGATGACTTTATGAAAGCATTTGAAGAAGTGGATTTTGTAATGGGGCCAACATCGCCTACACCTGCCTTTAAAGTAGGTGAAAAAACCAATGACCCTGTGGCCATGTATCTTGAAGATGCCTTCACCATAGCTACCAACCTAGCGGGCTTGCCCGGCATGTCTATTCCTGCTGGTAAGGTAAATGATTTACCGGTTGGATTACAAATTATTGGCAACTACTGGAGTGAAGCTGACATGCTAAATGTCGCCCACCAATTCCAGCAAGTGACTACTCATCATAACGACGCCCCTCAAGGCATTTAACGTTTTATTTATAGGAATCCATCATGGAATGGGAAGTTGTTATTGGCCTTGAGATTCACGCTCAACTGGCCACAAAATCTAAAATATTTTCAGGTTCAAGTACCGCGTTTGGTGCTGATGCCAATACGCAAGCCTCTTTGGTAGATTTAGGTTTACCTGGCGTACTGCCTGTTTTTAACGCCGAAGCTTTGGCCATGGCTGTTAAGTTTGGTTGTGCGATTGACGCTGAAATTGGCAAGGTTTCAGTATTTGATCGTAAAAATTATTTTTATCCTGACTCGCCTAAAGGGTATCAAACCACTCAGTTGCACCATCCAATTGTGGGCATGGGTGCCATTGACATTACCCTTGATGACGGCACCACACGTACAATAAATGTAACTCGTGCACATCTAGAAGAAGATGCAGGTAAGTCATTGCATGAAGACTTCAGCGGCATGTCGGGCATTGATTTAAATCGTGCAGGTACGCCACTAATTGAAATAGTGTCCGAGCCTGAAATGCGCAACGCAAAAGAAGCGGTGGCGTATTTCAAAAAAATGCACAGCATCGTCACCTATTTAGGCATTTGTGACGGAGACCTTTCACAGGGCTCTATGCGTTGTGACTGTAACGTTTCTTTGCGCCCTGTAGGCCAAGAGGAGTTTGGTACTCGTACCGAAATTAAAAACGTCAACAGTTTCCGTTTTGTAGAGCAAGCCATTAACGTTGAAATTGAACGCCAACGTGACATTCTTGAAGATGGCGGCGTCATCACACAAGAAACTCGTTTGTTTGATGCCAATAAAATGGAAACCCGTTCCATGCGCTCAAAAGAAGTGGCCAACGATTACCGCTACTTCCCGTGCCCAGATTTACTGCCTATTGTTATTGATGACGACTACATTGAAGCCATTCGTAAAACGCTACCTGAATTGCCTGATCAGAAAAAACAGCGTCTTATGGATGAACAAGGGCTGTCTGAATATGATGCTGGCGTATTAACCGCTACTCGTGAACTGGCCGGTTATTTCGAGCAAGTGGCTGAAAAGTGTGGCGATTATAAATTAGCGGCTAACTGGGTAATGGGAGAACTATCGGCTGCGTTAAATAAAAACGAAGTGGATATAACTAACAGCCCAATTAGTGCCAATGACCTTGGTGCCATGGTCGCCCGTATAAAAGACAATACTATCTCAGGAAAAGGCGCTAAAGCGGTTTTTGCAGCTCTGTGGGATTTAGAAGAGAAGGATCAAAAAGGCGGAAACGTAGATTCCCTCATTCAAAGTCTAGGTTTGAAACAAGTCAGTGACTCTGGTGCAATTGAAACCATTGTTGATGAAGTACTGGCCAACAATGCCTCTCAAGTTGAAAACTACGTCAGTGCCGAGCCGGACAAGCGCGGTAAAATGGTAGGGTTCTTTGTGGGACAAGTCATGAAAGCCAGCAAGGGTTCCGCTAACCCAGGCATGGTAAATAAAGTGCTTAAACAGAAACTAGATGAAAAGTGCTAGCCTAATCTAAACAAATGAGTAAATGAATGCTCTCTTTAACATTTAAGAGAGCATTCGACTTCCCCAGAAAGCACTCCCACACTTATTTAAAACTGCTTCTAATTTCCCCAATTTAATATTTTACTAAGGCTTAAAATTAAGCATAATTACCCTGTCTTTTATAGAGTAGTTAAATATGAGTACCTTTCATTTTCCGGCCTCCCGCTGGGGAGCTGCAGCCGTTCACGTTGGCTTTAGCGCCATTCTTTTGCTCGTTATTATTTCTTTAGTCTATTTCATCTGGTATCCCGGCGCTTTAACCTTTGCTGGTGGAGCCGAAGACGGTTTAAAAATTGTGATTGCTGTGGATATGATCTTAGGGCCGCTTTTAACACTGGTTATATACAATATAGCTAAACCAAGAAAAGAATTGATTCGTGACTTATCTATTATTGCCTTATTTCAAATTAGCTGCCTAGTAGCAGGTATGAGCTTTGTATATGAGCAGCGCCCATTGGCAGTGGTATATAACACTCATCATTTTCAAATATATGATGCACAAAAACTGGAAGGCAATAATATTCAAATTAATTTACTGGATAAATACTCTGGCTCATATCCAAAAATAATACTGGAAAGAGTACCTAAAGATCCTACCGCAGCTGCTCAACATTCAGTTAATAAAATGCTTGGTACGGTGGATATTTCAACTCTATGGGAAAGCTTTCCAAAGGACTCTTCATCATTGTCAGAATTATTTGAAATAGAAACAGCAACGCCGTGTATTAAGAAGAATATCCACAGCTACAACTCTGAAGGCAGTATCTGCTTTAACCCAAATACCCTATCCTTTAGTGACTTTCAAAAACTTTAGCCCCCTATAGCCCCCATTATAAATCGCACCTTCTCTAACCCAGCCTTGCTGGGTTTAGTTTTTATCCCTTTTAAACCTAAAGTTCACAATTCTTAAATATGGCCGTAACGAAATTCGGCGATTATTAGGCCAATACTTTTAACCCTTCTCACCAATTTCACTAGCCCTACGATCAGGTACATTTGAAGAAACTCAACTAATTGCAGTGAAGGTTCAAAACGCCCATGCCTATCTATCAAGCCCCTCTTGAAGACTATAACTTCATCATTGACGATGTATTAGATACTTACACCTGCTTTAAAGACATCCCTCAGTTTAGCGATGTGAACCGTGAATTAATGGAAAGTATTCTATCTGAGGCCGGCAAATTCGCTGAACAAGAAATTCAACCTCTCAATCAATTGGGTGATCAACAAGGCTGCCGTGTTGAAAATGGTGAGGTTATCGCCCCGCCTTGCTTTAAAGAGCCCATGAAAAAATACATAGATGCAGGCTGGACGCAATTGAGTGAGTCTCCAGAATATGGCGGCCAAGGTTTACCTTATTTATTGAACGGTGCCATTTGTGAAATGAATTTATCAGCCTGTACTGCATTTTCACTATACGGTATTCGTGACGGCTCCATAGCCGCCATTGAAAAAAATGCCTCCCAAGAAATTAAAGATAAGTATTTACCAAAGCTGGTCGAAGGTATTTGGGGAGGCCCCATGTGTATGACAGAGCCTCAAGGTGGCTCTGACCTTGGCCTAATTAAAACCAAAGCGGAACCTCAAGCTGACGGCAGCTACAGCGTAACAGGCACGAAAATGTTTATTACAGGTGGTGATTCTGACCTTATTGAAAATAGCAATAGCATTATGCTGGTGTTAGCCCGTATTCCAGGAGCCCCTGATGGAATTAAGGGTATTTCGCTATTCATAGTGCCCAAGTTTTTAGTAAATGATGATGGCAGTTTAGGGGAGCGTAATCACACCAGTGTAGGCTCCATAGAACATAAAATGGGCCTTAACGGCTCGGCTACCTGCGTGATGAATTATGATGGGGCTAAAGGCTTTTTGATTAGCAAAGAAAATAAAGGCATGGCGGCTATGTTTGCCATGGTCAATCGCTCGCGCTATTTAATAGGCCAACAAGGTACTGCTGCCGCATCAGTGGCTTATCAAAACGCTGCACAATATGCCTTAGATAGGATTCAGTTTCGCTCTTTAACAGGCCCTAAAAATCCAGATTTACCTGCCGACTCTATTATTGTTCACCCTGATGTTCGCCGCCTATTATTAACGCAGCGCTCTTTTGTTGAAGGTTCACGTGCTTTTAATTTATATGTGGCCAAATTATTTGATGAATTGGATTACAGCCAAGACGAAGATCGTAAAACAAGGTGCCAATCTTTGCTAGATTTATTAACCCCCATATTAAAAGGCTTTAATACCGAAATGGGCTGGGAAAGCGTTAACCATGGCCTACAAGTTTTCGGTGGGCACGGCTATATCCGTGAAAATGGCATGGAACAATTTGTAAGAGACTCTCGTGCAGCGGCCATTTATGAAGGCACAACCGGCATTCAAGCCATGGATTTACTTGCGCGTAAAGTATTGGCCACCCAAGGGGAAATGCTGAAAATTTTCACCTCTGAAATAAATTCATTCTGCACTGAAAATAAAGATCATTGCGTGGTTGGAAAAATGGCAAATGAATTACAAGCTGCCACCGCACGATGGCTTGAGCTCACTATGGAGATAGGCATGTCAGCCATGAAAAACCCTGACAACCTAGGGGCAGCCTCTGTAGATTACCTAATGTACTCAGGCTATGTAACGCTTGGTTATTTTTGGGTGCGCATGGCGCAAGCCGCTGCCGACAAAGAAAAGCAAACACCTTTCACCCAGGCTAAGCTTCAAACTGCGCAGTTTTATTTCGATCGAATTCTGCCTCGTACTGCCACTCTTGAAAAAACCATTCAAGCGGGAAGCGCGAGTATCATGGAAATGAACGCAGAGGCATTTGTACTTTAATTAACGACAAAAGAATAAGGCCACATTCAGTGGCCTTATTATAAAAACAATAGCGCTATTATTGACTGAGTGCAGCTAGTTCAGCTTCTTCTTTTTCTCGCTCTTTTTCGTGACGCATTTCTTCAGATGTTTTTTCTAAAGATAAAGACATGGGGCTGCCGCCATTTTCACTGGCACCATTGGTACTGTCATTTAATTTTATACGCAAGCGTAAGTTATTGGCCGAATCCGCATTTTTAATGGCTTCATCTAAACTAATTCTACCTGCAGCATGCAGTTTAAAAAGCGCCGCATCAAATGTTTGCATACCCAAACCTTCCGACTTAGCCATAATCTCTTTAATACCAGAGGTATCTCCTTTAGAGATCAATTCTTGAATGGTTTTATTGCCCAGTAAAACTTCTACCGCCGCCACTCTTTTATTATCAATGGTTGGAATCAAACGTTGGGAAATAATAGCCTGCATATTTAAGCCAAGATCTTGCAATATTTGCGCGTGACGCTCTTCTGGGAAGAAATTAATAATGCGATCTAACGCTTGGTTAGCGTTATTGGCATGCAAAGTGGAAATGGCAAGGTGGCCGGTTTCCGCAAATGCTAATGCGTGTTCCATGGTTTCACGATCACGGATTTCACCAATTAAAATCACATCAGGGGCTTGGCGTAACGTATTTTTTAACGCCGCTTGAAAGCTTTTAGTATCCACGCCCACTTCACGCTGATTAATAATGCAGCCTTTGTGTTTATGGACAAATTCAATGGGGTCTTCAATGGTAATAATATGGCCCGTTGAAGTGCTGTTACGGTGATCAATCAGTGATGCAAGAGAAGTAGATTTACCTGAGCCCGTGCCCCCCACAAATAAAATGAGACCACGCTTAGCAATAATCACGTCTTTTAAAACATCAGGAAGCCCTAACGTGTCGAAGTCGGGAATATTAGTCACGATGTTTCTGGCCACAACCGACACTTCGGTACGCTGTTTAAAGGCATTAATTCGAAAACGGCCACCGCCAGGGGTTGAGATGGCAAGGTTTAATTCTAACTCCTCTTCAAATTCCTTCTTCTGTGCTTCGTCCAATACTGAATCTAATAATGCTTTAACCTGCCCAGGTTTTAACGCCTCTTTACCCAAAGCCTTAAGCGTGCCTTGAAATTTAGCACTGGGCGGCGCTCCGGTACTCAAATATAAGTCAGATCCATCATGCTTAGCTAAAACTTGTAAATACTTAACGAGTGCCATTTTATTACTCTTGTTATACAGCAACAGAATTCAGAAAGGCCTTATGTTAGCCCGCAAAGACTTAGTTTCCCAGCACAGGCTTTTCAATCCGTGGAATATTTTAGTCAAAGCCTCCTTTAAAAGTGACTAGGCATAAAAAAACCAGCCTAAGCTGGTTTTTTTATGCACAGATATAAGTTCTATCAGGATAGCTTGAATTCATCCTAAAAATTGCGTCCTGCATTTTTAGGATACAAACCATCCTGAACTTACCCTAAAAATTGCGTCCTGCATTTTTAGGATACATACCATCCATGGTATTACCCTGACAGTCGTTCCCGACACTATCAGGATACATACCATCCATGGTATTAAAACTGATCAGCTTCCATACCGTACAAGCAATCAGCGCCACCTTTAACGGCTTCGCTTAAAGAGATGTATCTTGGCAATAAACGCTTAGTGAAGAAGCGTGCTGTTGCTAGCTTGTTAGCATAGAAAGGCTCGCTGCCTTCTTTCTCAAGGGCTACCACAGAGCTCATGGCAAACATGTAAGAGAACGAGGTGTAACCAAACACTTGCAAGAATTCAACAGAAGACGCGCCGATTTCGTTAGCGTTGCCTTGTGCTTTATCCATTACCCAATCGGTCAGGTCTACAAGATTCGCTACGGCTGCTTTTAATGGCGTAATGAATTCGGCCATTTTTGCATTGCCTTCTTGAGACGCTATGAATTGGTTAATTTCTTCAATGTACAACTTGAAGAACGCACCGCCGTTTGCCGCAATCTTACGACCAATAAGGTCAAGAGACTGAATGCCGTTAGTGCCTTCATAAATTTGAGTAATACGAATATCACGTACGTGCTGCTCTTGGCCCCATTCACGAATGAACCCATGTCCACCAAATACTTGTTGGCCAGCAACCGTACTTTCATGGGCGGTGTCGGTTAGGAAAGATTTTACCACTGGTGTTAATAGCGCCACCATGGCTTCGGCTAGCTTCTTATCTTCCGCGTTGTCAGAGAACTTAGAGATATCCAACCACTTAGACGCGTAAGTAGAGAAAGCACGGCCACCTTCTGTTAGCGCACGCATAGTGAACAACATGCGACGTACGTCTGGGTGAACAATAATTGGGTCAGCGGCTTTTTCAGGGGCTTGCTTACCGGTTGGCGCACGGCTTTGTAAACGGTCATTGGCGTACAAAACAGCATTTTGGTAAGAATTTTCAGCAATACCAATGCCTTGAATACCTACCGCTACACGCTCGTAGTTCATCATGGTGAACATGGCGTTTAGGCCTTTGTTTTCATCGCCTACTAACCAGCCTTTAGCGCCATCGAAATTCATTACGCAGGTGGCTGAAGCTTTAATGCCCATTTTGTGTTCGATAGAACCACAAGAAAGTGTATTACGCTCACCAAGAGAACCGTCTTCGTTTACCAAAAACTTAGGCACGATGAACAACGAAATGCCTTTAGGGCCAGCTGGTGCATCTGGAAGTTTTGCTAGTACAAGGTGGATGATGTTCTCCGCCATGTCATGCTCGCCCCAAGTGATGAAAATTTTGGTGCCGCTTACTGCGAAAGAACCATCAGCGTTTGGCTCAGCTTTGGTGCGAATAATACCCAAGTCAGTACCGGCATGAGGCTCGGTTAAATCCATGGCACCAGCCCATTGGCCAGAGTACATGTTAGGTAAGTATTTCTCTTTTAATTCTTGGCTTGCGTGTGCTGCAACAGAAAGGCAAGCGCCGGCGGTTAGCATCGGTGCCAAACCAAATGATACACAAGAACCTTGAATCATTTCTTCTACTTGGCCAACCAGCATCTTAGGCATGCCCATGCCGCCAAATTCAGCACTGCCACCAAGACCGCCCCAACCGCCTTCGCTGTACGTTTGGTAAGCTTCTTTAAAGCCATCTGGTGCGGTTACTTCACCGTCATTCCACTGTGAGCTTTGCTCATCACCATCACGGTTAAGTGGTGCAATTACGTTCGCCGCAATTTTGCCTGCTTCTTCTAATATGGCATCAGCCGTTTCAGGATCAACGGCTTCAGCTAAACGCGGCATAGACGCCCACAGCTTATCCGCTTCAAAAACTTCATTTAACAAGAAACGCATATCGCGCAAAGGAGCAGTATATTCAGGCATGTTCGATCCTCTATATATATGAGCGGAAATATCTACTTCCACCAGGCACTGTTTTTCGCGGGCGATTTTACACTAACCAGTAGTAATAAGCGCGCATTCCTATTTATTCCGCCAATCAATCTGAGTTATGTGGCCATGACACGATCCAAAATAAAGCAAAATTGCAAAGCTGTGATCCAGTCATGTGCAAAAGCATAGCCAAGGCATGTTAGTTAGGCCCGCCCAGTAAGTAATTTGGCGTAAACGGAGTAAAAGCTCAGGAGATTTACTAGAAGATGTTAGGGCATTTCTTAAAGACAAAAAAAAGCCGCCACTCTATGAGTGACGGCTTTTAACTAAATCACTTACTGCAAATTAGAACTGGAAGTGTTCAGCATCTAGATCCATCAACGTATCAGAACCAGCAAGCATAGTAGCAGCGTGAGAACGTGTACGTGGAAGAATACGAGTGAAGTAGAAGCGAGCTGTGGTTAGCTTAGCTTTGTAGAAGTCTTCTTCAGTGGTGCCTTCAGCTAGCTTAGTTAATGCAACTTTAGCCATCTTGGCCCACAAGTAACCTAGCGTGATGTAACCAGAATACATTAGGTAATCTACAGAAGCAGAACCTACTTCGTCACGGTCTTTCATAGACGTCATGCCGATCTTCATGGTCAAATCGCCCCACTCTTTGTTCAACTCTGTTAGTGCAGACGTGTACAAAGATAGCTCTTCGTTTTCGCTTTCTTCTTTACAGAAACCGTGAACTAATTTGGTGAAGTTTTTCAAAGACTGACCTTGAGTCATCAATACTTTACGACCCAATAGATCCAACGCTTGAATACCAGTAGTGCCTTCATAAAGAGTAGAAATACGAGTATCACGAACGATTTGCTCCATGCCCCACTCAGCGATAAACCCGTGACCACCGTAAACCTGAACACCGTGGTTAGCAGACTCTAAACCTACTTCTGTTAGGAAAGCTTTCGCAATAGGCGTTAGGAAGCCAAGCATATCGTCAGCGGCTTTTTTCTCTTCTTCAGAGTTACCGTGATGAACGATGTCGTTTTGCTGTGACGTTAAGTAAACAAGTGCACGACCACCTTCAGCAAATGCTTTCTGAGTTAGTAGCATTTTACGAACGTCTGGGTGAACAATAATTGGGTCAGCTGCTTTTTCTGGGAATTTAGCACCTGTTAGTGAACGCATGGCTAGACGATCTTTAGCGTAAGTTAGCGCGCCCTGGAAAGAACCTTCAGCAGCAGCAACACCTTGAAGTGCAGTACCGATACGAGCTGTGTTCATGAAAGTGAACATGCACAATAGGCCTTTGTTTTCAGGACCAATCAACCAACCTTTAGCGCCATCGAAGTTCATTACGCAAGTTGAGTTACCGTGAATACCCATTTTATGTTCAATAGAACCACAAATTAGATCGTTACGCTCAGAGGCTAAAGAACCATCTTCAGCAACAACGAACTTAGGTACGATAAACAAAGAAATACCTTTAGTACCTTCTGGAGCACCTGGTAGACGGGCTAGAACGATATGTACGATGTTGCCAGACATGTCGTGCTCACCGGCAGAGATAAAGATCTTAGTACCAGAAATAGCGTAAGAACCGTCAGCATTTGGCTCAGCTTTAGTCTTAAGAATACCTAAATCAGAACCACAAGCTGGCTCAGTAAGACACATGGTACCGGTCCATTCACCGCTTACTAATTTGTGTAGGTAAGTTTCTTTTTGCTCAGCAGAACCCCAACGGGTAATAGTGTTCATGGCGCCGTGAGAAAGACCTGGGTACATGCCCCAAGACCAGTTAGCCGTACCCACCATTTCAGACATTACGATGCCCAAAGATTCAGGTAGACCTTGGCCGCCGAATTCTTCGCCGTGAGTCATTGAAGGCCAGCCAGCTTCTACAAACTGCTCGTAAGCCGCTTTAAAGCCTGTTGGAGTAGTAACGGTACCGTCGTCGTTACGAGTACAACCTTCTTCATCACCCACTTTATTAAGAGGAGAAAGAACGTTTTCACAAAATTTTGCACCTTCCGTAACAATGGCATCAACCATGTCAGGAGTAGCAACGTCAGCAAAGGCTGGCAAGCTGGCGTAATGGCCAGGCATATCCAATACTTCGTCAGTTACAAATTTAATTTCACGTAAGGGAGCTTTATATTCAGGCATGAAGACCTCTGCTGTCGTGCTCTAGCACTACTTTGACCCAGTAGCTGAGCAATTTAAATATTGAAGCCAAACTCCTAATCACTAGAGCTTGCACTTAATTTCGTATGGGTCTTTTGTACTAAAACAAAGCCCCAAATGGCACACTTCAAACAAGTGTTTGAAACATACGTTTGCCGGCGTCCAATGTCAAGGGGCGCAATTTATCCATTTGTGCAATTATCAACCTAGTATAGGCCATAATTCTAAGTAACTTTAATTGAGCAATAAATATACTTAAATACTCTAAAACCCAGCAACTATGGGCTTTTCAAAGAAACACCCTGCCACAATGTGAAAAGCCATAACCCGAGGGCTATGGCTTTTTTAGTTAACAATAAAGGGCGCTGCGGCCCTTAAAAGTTAAAAGGAAAAATGCTCAGCATCTAGATCCATCAAAGTATCGGCACCTGCCAACATGGTATTAGCATGGGTTAGAGTACGAGGAAGGATACGCGTGAAGTAGAAACGCGCTGTCACTAATTTCGCCTTGTAGAAGTCTTCTTCCGTGGTGCCTTCGGCCAGTTTTTTCTGGGCTACACGAGCAATAATGGCCCACATGTAAGCAAGGGTGACGTAACCTGAGTACATTAGATAATCAACTGACGCTGAACCCACTTCATCACGGTCCTTCATGGCAGCCATACCAATTTGAGTGGTTAAGTTGCCCCACTCTTTGTTTAGCTCGTTTAACTTAGCCGTGTACATGGCCAGCTCTTCATTGCCTTCTTCTTCTTTGCAGAAAGTATGAATCATTTTAGTGAAGTTCTTCAAAGACTGACCTTGCGTCATCATCACTTTACGGCCAAGTAAATCAAGGGCCTGAATGCCTGTGGTGCCTTCATATAAAGTAGAGATACGGGCATCACGTACAATTTGCTCCATGCCCCACTCTTGAATAAAGCCGTGGCCACCGTAAACCTGAACACCATAATTAGCAGATTCAAGACCCGCTTCTGTTAAGAAGGCTTTGGCAATGGGCGTTAAGAACCCCAGTAGATCATCGGCCGCTTTACGCTCTTCTTCAGTGTTACCCACTTTAACCAAATCATTTTGTTTGGCGGTTAAATACAATAATGCACGACCACCTTCAGTGAAGGCTTTTTGCGTTAGCAACATTTTACGTACATCTGGGTGCACGATAATTGGGTCAGCGGCTTTTTCTGGGAATTTAGCACCGGTTAAAGAACGCATGGCTAAACGGTCTTTGGCGTACGTTAATGCACCTTGAAAAGACCCTTCTGAGGTAGAAACACCCTGTAGCGCAGTACCAATTCGCGCGGTATTCATAAAGGTAAACATGCAGTTTAGGCCTTTATTTTCGGGGCCAATTAACCAGCCTTTAGCGCCGTCAAAGTTCATGACACAAGTAGCTGAACCGTGCATACCCATTTTGTGCTCAATAGAGCCACATTTCACTTCATTGCGCTCGCCAATGGCGCCGCTTTCAGTAGGCAAAAACTTAGGCACAATAAACAATGAAATGCCTTTTGTACCAGCAGGTGCACCAGCAATACGCGCCAATACAATGTGTACAATGTTACCGGCTACGTCATGCTCGCCTGATGTAATAAAAATTTTGCTGCCGGTAATAGCGTAAGAGCCATCGGCATTTGGTTCGGCTTTCGACTTCATTAAGCCAAGGTCAGAGCCACAATGAGATTCCGTCAAACACATGGTGCCGGTCCATTCACCGCTTACCAAAGGCAACATGTAGGTTTCTTTTTGCTCAGGTGTGCCCCACGCATGAATCGTATTCATAGCACCGTGAGACAAACCTGGGTATGTTCCCCAAGACCAGTTAGCCGTGCTGACCATTTCGGTCATCACCAAACCTAAAGATTCAGGCAAACCTTGGCCACCAAATTCTTCATCATGGGCCAATGAACACCAGCCCGCTTCTACGTATTTGTCATATGCATCTTTAAAGCCCGTTGGGGTGGTAACAGAACCATCGGCGTGGTGAGTACAACCTTCAATATCACCAGAGCGGTTAAGAGGCGCAATGATATTTTCACAGAACTTGGCCCCTTCATTAATGATGGCATCTACCATGTCTGGGGTGGCTAGATCAGCATAGGCTGGCAAGCTGGCATAATGGGCTGGCATTTCCAGCACTTCATCCAAGATAAATTTAAATTCACGTAGCGGCGCTTTATATTCTGGCATGACGAACCTCTATTTGGGTTTTTCGTTAATTCTTAGATTTGACCCATTATCATCAAATCAAACACTTGTTTGAAACATACGTTTAGAATTGAAATCTGTCAACCTAACCAGAAAGATCGATTTGTCATAATGTGAAGAAGGTGGGGGAAAAATCGCAGTAATAACCTTCCATAACCCTTTATTTTTTGTTCCCAACAAAATAAAGATCCCCTACACGGCCGTAGGCAGTGTCTGTTTGCAGCAGCCCTAAATGACCGCCATCCCTGGGCATACCCTAAAATATTGCTTATATGGACCCGTCCTATTGTTGCAAGTTATATCGACATTTTAGATTGAGATT
>CAJXRF010000007.1 GCA_913058575.1 uncultured Bermanella sp. | reverse complement strand
GATGCCGGCAGTGAAGTCTTTACCATTACCAAAGATACAGATGCCTATTTGGCAGAAGGATCGTTGAGTTTTACGGTGACGGTGGTAGATGAAGGTCTGGTTGAAATAGACGAAACCATTAATGCCTCTCTAGGCAATGATCAAGATTATGTGATGCTCAGTGCGAGTGACAATACATTCGCGCAACACACTATCAAGAACGAAGCCGATAAAATTACAGTAACTTTATACGCGGATGCTTCAACGGATGAGGGTGATGGAGGAGTGGAAGGTGCCGATCAACCGTTTAGTTACACAATTGATAAGGCCATTGCGGCGGATGTACCAACGATTGAATTGTATATGGACACAACTGCTTGTGGCTCAGATCCTATATGTGCTGAATATTCCACGGAAGCCCCTCTGCCTAAACCGAATGATTTCTCGTTTGATGATGGAGTGGTTGCACAGTTATTTGTGCTTCATGAATTCGGTACGGAAACGCTAGCCAATACAAGTGACCCTCTAAGTTTACCCATTACGTTATCTAAAGATTATGAAATGGAGCCCCATGAAACCATAGCCATAAATTTTGATGCCGAAGGTGGTACTGTGAATGCCGAAGGCAAGGCTTATATAGAGAACCTAATAGACGCGAGCGCAGAGGTATCTGCGACTTTAGTAAAGCAAAAAGTCATGAGTAGCGTAATTAAAAATGATGATAAATTAACGGTCAGTATACAAAGGAAGCTTGCTGATGAATGCGAGCTAAATGAAGATGGGGTGGCATGTGGATATAGTATCAATTTATCTGCGGCTTCAATTACCGTAGATGATTCTGATGTGGGTGAAATTAGTTTGGCACTCAGTCAAACCGGAACTGCTACTAATGTTGCCACTTATGTACTGGATGGTGACGATCAGCCGACTTCTACTATTCAAGATCCACAAGATTATGCGTTAAACCTTAGTATCGAGGGTGATGTAGGAGCACCTGTAGAGCAAATAAATTCTTTAATTTTAAAGAGCGATGCCGATAGTACCCTAGAGATGACTGAGCGACTTTTAGAGGTATCTGGATTAGCGGATGAATTCCTAGAGCCGACGGAAAGCGTTGCGTTCACAGTGGATGAAATTAATGATCATGAATACATTCAAAGCTTCACTAATATTGGTGAGTTAGGAACGAGCACTGATATATCTGATAATAACCCATTAACCGTAACCGTAACGGCGCCAACAGATACAGCAGGTGATGAGGGTGACAAAGCTGACGCTGTAAACAAGGTAGCAAACTACAGCGTTACTATATCCGGTTCTATTGCTGCAAATTATTCAGAAATAACGCTGAGCGCTGCACCAGCGGATACCTCTGTGGCAACTGAGGGCGTTGATTTTGTACTCCCTGCGGTTTTGACTATTCATGATGGCACTGCAGTTACATACCAGTCGGAATTTAATAAGTCAGTTGAGTTAGTTATTGCTAAAGAAGATATCTTAGAGCCTGACGAATTGGTGGCTCTAGATTTATCATTAAGTGACACCTCAGACTCGGTAGAGGATTTAGATGGTGTGAGCTTAATTCAGTACACCATAGAAAATGACGATGTCTTAACCGTATCATTTACCAGTAATGCCTCTCAGTCTGCAGATGAAGGTGAAAGCACAAATTACACTTACTCCACCAATAAAGTCATAGCGGCAAATTACCCTGAATTGAACATATCGTTGGCTCGTGATGGTTCTAGTTTGGCAGCCATCAGTGACTATACTGCGGCAGCCAGTGTACAGTTGCATTCGGGCCTCAATTCAACCAACACACCAAAAGCAGCAAGTGCTACCTACACAGTGGCTTCAGTTCATGACATTGTTGTTGAAAAAAATGAGGCGCTGAAACTTAATTTAACGTCTAATGCAAGCCCCTCAAGCGATGTGGTATTCAAAGATTCAAGTGATGCTGACTTAAGCGCCTTAACCCACACTATAAACAACAATGATTACATTAATTTAAAGTTTGAATGTTCAGGTTCAGCCTGTGATGGAAGTTTAGATGAAGTGAGTAATAAAGTTTTAACCTTGGTTGTTGATGGAAATTATGAATCGCAAGGCTTATCTGACGCTGATCTTACAGTCACATTTTCCCTAGACAGTGCAACTGCAAGTGGCACAGATTACGCACTAACCAGCTCTTATTTGCTTAACCATGAAGCCAATGATGATGATTCGGTGGGTAATGTTTTAGCCATCGAAGAAGACTATATTATTGAACTTGATGAAACCATAAATCTAACCATGGGCTACTCCGCATTTATTGACAGTACTGTGGTTTTACCGAACTCTGGAAGCATCACTATTACTAACGATGACCACCTAGATGTAAGTGTCGACCTTGAGCAGCTAGATAACGAAGACTTTAAATTGAATGTCTGCAATAACAGCGGATTCGCAATAGAGGGCGGAGACCTTACTATTGAAGCCAATTTAAATGCGCTTGTAATTGATGATGCTCTTAGCACTGCAAATATTGATTGCGATGACCTAAGCCTTGCAGTTGATGAAACTTGTAATGTAGCAACTGCTCTTGACACTCAAATTTATTCAATGGAATCCGATCTTGCGATTACCGGTATCGCGAATGGTGACTGTAGTGACGCCATATTACTAGCCTTCAGCGATGGAGCTACCCAACTGCGCGAAAAAAATGAATGGTTTAGTTTTGATGTAACCACCAGTGATGTACGTTGTGATGGCAATTGTATAGATGCCACCGATATCGTGGTGCAAAATGATGTAACCCTGGCCATACAAGATACCAATGCTGAAGGTTGTATCAGTGATGGTGACTTAGTGCCTAGTACAAATAACTGTGTGATCGACACGAGCCAGGCTGATACGCCGTATCAAGATGTAGATTTCACAGGTTACAACACTTTGGCGTACACATTTATTTCTGACCCCGATGACGCAGTCGATGAATTTGTGCCAAGCGTTTTGACGACTGCCCCTACAACCCTTCCTGTGTGTGTTCAGGATAACAATACCCAGTTTATTTGGTTGCGAGGCGAGTTTGAAAACGCAGATGATGACGTACTTAAAACCTATGCAGAAGCTGAAACAAAAATAGCCACTGTAAATGTTACAGAAACAGACCTGTGTGGTATGGATGTAACCGGCACCCCTAATTGGAAAATCCCCTCGGTGCAAGAGTTAATGGGGTTAGTGAATATAGATACTGCCAATATAGTCGATGCTTCAACTACGTTTGATAATGCTAGAACAGGTACAAGCATTACCGGCTGGTCATCAAAATATTGGACTTCTGATGTGTGCGACACAGATGCTCATTGGGCCGTTGATCTGCTAACGGCGCAGTTGTCGTGTGAAGATGACACATCAGAATCTGCTCACCTAAGACCCATTTACTATTAAACAAAATTGAAAATAATCAGTGATAAAAGGAAGAACATGAACCATAACGGATTAAAAGTACTGCCTCTCATTGCGTTGTGTTTGTCCCTAACCGCCTGTGGCGGTGGAGGGTCGAGCAGTGAACCTAATACCGACGGTGATAGTCGCAGTAATGCACAAGACAATTGCCCAAATGTGGCCAACGACGATCAGCTTAATACCGATGCCGACTTTGAAAATGGTGACGCATTAGGCGACGCCTGCGACGACGATGACGACGCCGATGGCGTACTAGATGCGTCAGATGATTTTCCGTTAGACCCAACCGAATCTAAAGATACCGACCAAGATAAAGTGGGCGACAACACAGATAACTGTTTAACCGTTGCTAATTTAGACCAGCTAAACAATGACGGTGACGCGTTAGGCAATGTATGTGATGCCTTCATAGATGACGCCAGCGAAACAATCGACACTGATGGCGATAACATTGGCGACAACCAAGACAACTGCCTAGATATTGCCAATACCGATCAACTTAATACCGATGCCACATTTGAAAATGGCGATACATTAGGCGACGCTTGCGATGACGATAAAGACGCCGACGGTGTAGCCAACGCCACAGACGATTTACCCCTAGACCCCACCGACAGTGTTGACACCGACGGCGATGGTTACGGCAACAATAACGGCAGCGATTTTTTCCCTAATGACCCAAATGAATGGCAAGACACCGACTTTGATGGGGTAGGTGATAATGCCGATTTGTTTCCTCATGACGGCACCGAATGGAGTGACCTAGACGGCGATCAAATTGGTGATAACTCTGATCCAGACAAAGACGGAGATGGCCACAATAACGACGTAGATGCATTTGACGAAGACCCTACCGAATGGGCCGATAACGATCCTAACGAAGCCGGTGAAATTGTCGGTGATGGCATTGGTGATAATCAAGATTTAGATTTAACCAGCACCAATGTGAACAGTATTAATATAGAAAGAATGGTGGCCGTAACCCCAAACCGTGCCACTAAAATAATTATGCCGGAAAGTTCACGTCGACATATTGAAGCCAGTTCAGTGGGTGATGTAAATAATGATGGTATTGATGATTTGATTTTTTCTAATTGGAGTTATTCAACAGATGAATTAACTAATGCAGGTATGGCTTTTCTAGTATTTGGGCAGCAAGAAGGGTGGCCTGACAAATTGCAATTTAATAATTTGGCTAGTTTAGATGAGGTTGGCATTAAATATGTGCGGTTTACTATTGGCACTGAATTGAATGCGGATAATCAAGTTTTAGGACTCGGATTAGCTGGGTTGGGTGACATAAATGCCGACGGTATAGATGATTTTTATTTAAGTATTCGTAGGAATGGAGAAGAGGGGCTTGAACGTGGTGGTG
This sequence comes from uncultured Bermanella sp., assembly GCA_913058575.1. Taxonomy (GTDB): domain Bacteria; phylum Pseudomonadota; class Gammaproteobacteria; order Pseudomonadales; family Oceanobacteraceae; genus Bermanella. The sequence continues at coordinate 95,667 of CAJXRF010000007.1, read as the reverse complement.
AAGCATTTTTGATATTTGGCCGTGAAGCATGGCCTGATAGACACTTAACTGTTTCTGAGTTACGGAACAGCTATTCTTATAGTATTTATGGTAGTTACTCTGATGGTGGTTTAGGTCAGAATATAATTGCAGCGGGTGACATGAATGGGGATGGTGTAAATGATTTGGTCATTGCTGATCCATCTATTGATGATGATTATGGTCGGGGGGCGGCCTACATACTTTTTGGTAGTAACAATCTAGCCATTAGTCGGACCTCTATAGACGATGTACCGTATTTAAATGCAATTCCAGAGGGCCATGTTGGGTTTTCTAAGTCGATACTATTTGATGGTTTTGACAGTCTTGGTTCATATTTGGGTGAGTATAGTTTACAAGCCTTAGGTGATTTTAATCAGGATGGCTTTGATGACATAGCGCTATCAGATACGACTAATAACATTATTTTGTATGGCCGCGATACTTCAGACTGGTTTGCCACTAAAAATACTGAAGACTTAACCGAGGCAGATGGGTTTAAAATTTTAGGTAGATTTGGAGGTATGACTGCCGGCGATTTGAATGGAGATGGTGTAAGTGAATTGGTTCTTGGTAATGGCGCTTGGGATATCAACAAAGGTGCTGTATATGTGATAAATGGTAATCAGGGCCCTTGGCCGGCTACTTTAACTGAACAAGAATTGTTTGATGATATCAATGCCTCTTATGGTGTGACTTTTCAAGCAGGTGAAAGTAATACCCACTTTGGAAGTCTCGTTTCTGTAATGGATGATACCAATGGCGATGGCATGGCTGAATTATTAATTTCAAAGCCATATACTAGTGATTATACGCTTGCTGAGCCTATTGGAAGTAATGGTAAAGGCCATGTGTTTAAAATTTTAGGTGAACAAAACTGGAATGCACAACCTAATTACAAAGATTTGAGCCAGGAATGGTTTCATGGGGCAAGTGACGAGCAAAATATTGCTGGTGGTGCTGTAGTTGGAGGTGATTTTAATGGCAATGGTCAGCAGGATTTAATCTTTATGGGGAAAGATATAGGGCCGGATATACAGGGTAACCCTTACCTTTACATTGTTTATGGTTATGACAAGGTATATCCAGAGGTTGAAGATGAATAACTTTTTAATTGGTTTAAATAAGTATATTTTCGGTGTTTTATTTTTATTGTTGTCGGTGAATCTTTGGGGGTGGACTACAGGATTTGCCCCCAGTGATCGTACAGATTCAGTTGGTGGGATTTTTAGCTGTTCCATTGCTGCTGAAATTAATGCATCTGAGAATGATAGTTATAGAAAAGGCGGCGGAACTTGTGTAACCGTATGTCATCGCTGGGGTTTGAAGTGGGAAGGTAATTGGGACTCAGGTTCACCCCAGTGCAAATTGAACAATGCATCGACAGAAAGTTGGGAGGATCTACTGAATAATGTTGACCCAGATGGTTCTGGTAGTACTCGTTTACCTACTATTAAAGAACTCGTGCGTATTTTTGATTATTCCAGCATTAGTAGTGATATAGCAATGCCTGCTGGTAGTGGCGTCTCAGGTGGGTTCAAGGGCACTATCTTTAGATCTTGGTTGCAGGCTGAAAATAGGTCTGTAACATTTGTTGATGGTTATTTAATCTCATCCACCTATCGGAATATTGCCGCTGATGGCACCAATGGTGATTCTGAACCAAAAATCCTAGGCATCGAAATTGAAACCGGAAAGGTGGTGGCCTTTGATCAAGACCTGAAATTGTGTGGAGTTTTAAATACGAGTGGAGAGTGTGCTAATTCGACTGTTGAAAATATTTATGCTTTTAAAGTGAGTGAATTACCTCAGTAAAACAGCCAGTCATTAGTAACTAATAAATAACAAGCACCCTAATATATATAGGTGCTTGTTATTTTATTCCCCATTGATATGCATTTAAAAATCATCATTAAAAACCTATTTATAAAAACCGATTATGAGTGCCATATTTGTTAAAGTATTAGCAAACACACATCTCTCAAAACCAATAAATAGTCGTTCCCCATTCCCGCCAATTCGCTATAATAACTCGCACTAATTTCCCACTAATCATTTTCAAGTTGCTCCAATTTAATTTTTATAATTACTTTCTGTATAAGAGGCGCGGTCAAGGACGAATATGCTGACATTAAAAAAAGGCCACGAACTCAACTGGCACGACCTGCAATACATTGAGTCGCCACTGATGGCCAAGCGCACCGTGCAAAGCAACCACGGCACCCGCATTGGCGGCGAGACCGTACACAATGCCGCACAACATGGTTTGCCCGATAACCGCTCTAAAGTATTCGACGCTTACGGCGCCATTAATGACAAATTAGATAACGGCCAAGTATTTTTAATTAATAACCGCACCCAAATGCCAGTGATCTCCCGTTTAGAAATAGGCGAAAACAACCGTGCCAAATGGGTAATAAACACCGGCCCAAACCTGATGTTTTTAAACGCCATAGACGCCGCATTACATCGGGTGGACATACCCAAACAATATGCGGTTATCAGAAATGAACCCGCACAAGCCGCCAATGATCAGCCAGCGGCGCAAAAAACGGTACGTGAAAAGCATATTTTCCTATTAAACCTAGAAGGGCAAAACGACCGCCCTTTGCCCGACAAACACAACATCACCCTAGTGGTAGAAAATACCACCCAATCAAACATTGCCGTTAGGCAGTTAAAAGAAGTGATATACGACAGCTTTAGCCGAGTATTCAGCGCCGAACAGGGTGATAGCTTCAAGGTATACGCCATTACCGACAGCATGCTAGAAGTAAGAAAAGACCTTAACGACAATAAAAATCTAGCGGCTTCGGTAGCCAATAATGCCATTACAGCGCTTCAAGAAACTAGCATCGAAACCCGCAGTGATGGGGTGATATTGCATAATATGAAATATGTGGTGCCTAATCACTTTTTAGAAGTGGTTCTATTGGATGAAGATGGAGAGCCACAAGCCCATGCTGCTTATCAGGTGATAGGGGCTAATGATAAAAAAGTTGCTCATGGGCGCTTAAATGAACATGGCCATGCGTTGATTGAGGGTTTAGAGCATACCGATGCGACTATTGTGTTCCCAAGTTTATAAAAGCTTAATTTTAGGTTGATACTGGCAGGCTACTAAAAAAATTAGCAGAAAAGCAAAAAAACTACACAGGACAATTTGTATGAGTACGCAAAATAAACCAGACAGTAAAAATTGGACTCACCTAGCGCAAACAGCACCGCAACTGAAAAAGGGTGTTGAGCTTGATTTAAAGAAAAGCAATCAATATGAAATTATAGTGAGCATTAAGAAAGACTTCTTGTTTTCATTCTAAAAAGTCACTGCCCACCAATACATTAGGTTGCTTATTGCCTAATGACGGAAAAATATTCGTAGTTGATTCAACGAATTATGTTTTGCAAAAAGGAAGCGCTATCCATGACAGTAATCATGCCACTAAAGGATCAAACTGCGGCCAAGTTGTATCAAAACAACCTGGCAGGTGAGGGTGGTCATTATTTGTTGGGGGCCAATAGACACTGGCATGGTGGCATGCACTTCACCATCGACAAGCCGGTGCAAGCCATCGCCGATGGTAAGTTAATCGCATATAGATTAGAGGAAGACTACTTAACAGCGGAATTACAGCACAGTGGCCGCAACCCTAAAAACAAGTACTCAAACTCTTTTGCCTTAATAAAGCATGAATGCACAGTGAAAGGGCGTACCCTAAATTATTACTCTTTATATATGCACTTAATGCCGGCCAGTGGTTATAAAGCCAAGCCGAAAATGGCGATCCCTGATTTTATTCGTGTTATGGAAGGCAGTGATAAAGATGCCGTTATTCAGGTCAGGGAAAAACAAATAGATATACCAGGTGGCCTTAACATTAGGGATTTAAAAACAGGTGACATTGTTACCGTGGCACCTATAGGCTCTGTAGTTAGTTTGGATAATAATGTTTACTCAGAAGCCCAGCTAACACGCTATACAGCTAACGTTGCCAGAAATTCCAAGTTCAAAAAGATCACTTTTATAGACCACAAAGAAAAGACCCATAACGGCTATGCATTACTAGATGATGATCGTGTTAAAAAAGATGGTGACCATTACACCATTATTACCCAGGAAGACCCTTTAAAATCAGGCGATGCCAATGCCCTTAAAGGCCTTAAACTGCGCAGTAAACAAAACTATGACGACGATACCATTATTAAAATTCTCAAGAACGGTACCAAAGTCAAGATTGAGATAATTGACACTCAGTGGGCTGAGGTAAAAGAAATAGACGGCTCAGCTCCGGCCGGTGTCTCATATATTTACCATAAAAATCGAGTTAAGTTCGATGAAAACGATATAGATGAAGCCTTATTAGGAAAGGTTCATTCCCTCAATCAAAAAATAACCGCGGGTGATTTACTGGGAAACCCAGGCGTTAATTTTTCACAAAATAATTGCCTGCACTTTGAGATATTCAGTGATGACAGTATTGTTAATTTTATTGAGGACCATAAAAATCTTAAAGAAAGTGAAAAAACCATACTGCAGATTAATAAAGGCAGTAAGTTATTTCAGCGTAAAAAAGTAGACGTACCTAAAGCAGTCGCCACTATTAAAAAATACAGTCGTATAAAAATTGAAGATACTGATGCGAATAGTGAGTATGTAAAAATTACGGCTACCGGGGTTGGCAGTTTGGCCTTAAGTTCCGATATGGAGGGCTATGATGAAAACTCTGAACAATATAAAGGGATAAAAGAAAACCTTGAGAAGTATAAAGCCCAAATAAGTAATGAATTGAACGAAAGTACTCGCTTAGATTTTATTTATTACGCCAATGCCGCTGGTGATGTTACAGCCAGAGCAGTTCCAGGTCATCGTTTGGTGGCTTATCCCATTGCTGCTACCGATCAAAAAGCTTACTGGGTTAAGCGTGACCTAATCAACTCACAAAACATCACCACAGATGATAAAGACAAGGGCACTATTCTATTCAATAGCCTTAATATGCTATATGAAGAAAACCCTATCAAATTCATCTTTCAAGAAGAGTCAGCGTTAGGTTCAAGTGATGAGTGCCTGACCGATCTAGCTGAGTGTAAAACCTGTAAAGACAGTGATGGCGACCTCTGGTATGAAGTGGAGTTACCCTTTGATGATAAGGGTTTTCTGCATTACCTAAGTAGACTTAATGGCGTTAATAGAACCAATCAAGAAAAGGGTTGGGTGAAAGCCAGTGATACGAAATTAACCTCACCGCTAAATTGGCCTGGCTTTAAATTGGCCAAAGAAGCAGGCAAAGGCAGCAAGGATGCTAGAATAGATTACAATAATCTCACCCCATTTTTTAAAGAGCTGTTTGAAGACATAGACTCTGATGGCAATGGAGCCATCAGCGCCGGTGAAATGAAAGCAGCGTTAAGGGATGATCTATTATCCGATCGCTTAAGCCGTGTAATAGCAAAGCATCCCAGCGAATGGCATGTAGATGCTGGCTTAACTAAATGGCAATACCTCAATGAAGTCATTACAGATAATGACGAACTTGAAGAAGCCAAGACACAAATTAAAAATATGGCGTGGTGGGATGATGCCCTGTGCTCAGGGGCTGATTTCCCCATGTTCCCTGATGTTTATCACTTGCATCCCATAGCGGCAATTGGGCAGTTAGCCGAGATTACTAAAGGCAAGGGTATTGGCTATAACACTTATGAAAACTCAGTAGAAATATTAACGACTTGGAAGAAAGGCTTTGGGCGTCAAATAGCGAAGCAAAATGAATACAATAAATTCTTGATGGAGGCAGGGAAAGAGCACCCAGATATTGATTTATTGGTATTTAAATCCATCATTGCGCAAGAAAGTGGTTTCGATAAAGCAGCAAGTAATAGCGTCGGTTATGCAGGCTTAACACAGGTTGGTTGGAAAACATGGAAACTTGAGTCTCAATATTCATTAGGTAGTTCGAGCGAAGGTAGAGAGGAAGAAACAGGTGAGTACTTCTATGACCTAATTACGGATGAGCGTTTTGACCCTCCAAAGTCTATTCTCGGCGGAATGAGAGTTTTAAAGAATAAAATTAAATACTTGGATGGAAAAATCAATAAATACAAACCAGAAACTAGTGCTATAGAAAAATATAACCCAAAAATTAGTATGTTAGAGAGATATAAATTATATATTGCTTCTTACAATGGAGGCCAAGGTACAATTGAAAAATGCTTAATAGCGGCGGATAAAGCAGGGGTTAAAAATCCCGTATTCGATAGCTTCCTAGCTGCTGATCCAAGCAATTCTATTTTATGGGAAGCGATCCCAGAAAGTTGGGGGCGTGAAGATAAATATGATGAAATTTCTGAATATGTGGAAAATGTAATAAATAGGATTGCACAATGATAATAACCAAAAAAACGGCATTAAAATTTGTTAGTCTAGTAGCTTTACTTTTATCTGTAGATATACATGCAGGATTTATTGAAAAAGATAACAGTATTTATTTCAAGGAGTCAAGCGGAATCGTTAATGATGTGAGAATATCTTATACAGATTACAGTGCTGTGATTTCGTACAGATTGGTTGACACATCTAAAGATGATAAATGGGCAATTATTACATGGGAAAAAGGTGGTGTTGGGATGCCTACATCTGAACTAAATTTTATTTATTATTACCCCAAAAAAATCGCTTTAGATAGTTCCCTACACAATGCTTATCTATATGAAATACTTATAGATAAAAAAGGGGAGTACCTTGGAACAAAGGAGGATGAAACTATTTATTTGACAGAATTAGAAATGGAAATTAACAAAAGCAAGTATATCAAGAATTACGGAAACGGATGCTCTGGTCCATATTCTAATTATACCGAGTGTGGTTTATATTTAAACACTACCACTAATCATAATGAACTATACTTAAAAATTGATGACATTGATTACAGTCTTTATGATAAAGCTCTTGATAATATCAAGGTAGGTAAAATAAGGGTAACACCACCTGTTATATACTATAAGTACCTTAAAGGAGATGTTTATTACAAAAATTTCTGGCATTACTCTACTGGCACAAAATACAACATTAATGTTAATAGAAATAAGAAAAATGTAACTTCATCTCACAAAGATTTTGAATTAAAAAAGGGTGTGGCTCGCCATGCAGTTAAAGAATTCACAAGATCACAAGATATATTCGAATCGCCTTCAAAACTTATAGGGTCATATAATCTAAATGATAATAATAAAGGCTTATACAAATTGTATATTTATAAGCAGGACTTAAAACTTAGGTTTTTCTTGTTTGAACCAAGTGGTGATTTAGAGGTGATGGGGGATGTGTTGGCTGATGCAGGAAAATTGAATTTTATTAATAAAAACTCAAGTAACAAATATATTGAAAAAATTATAATTAAATCGGATGAATCACTAAAGTCGATAGACATAAAATTTAATAAAATAGATAACACCTATGATTTAGTTAGAAATTCAACATCAAACCCTGAGTATTAACCACTCTGCTTCATAGCATGGTTTTCTCATTAAGGAATCCATGCTACTAAAGTTGACCTATAATTTGGATTAAAGGTGTCAGGCATCGTTTAACGGCTTCTCACGCAAAAGCAATTGGTTTAAGCGTGAATCTATCAACTCAAAAGACGTCACCACAGATTATAAAGAAAAAGGCATTATCCTGTTCAATAGCCTTAATATGCTATATGAAGAAAACCCTATCAAATTCATCTTTCAAGAAGAGTCAGCGTTAGGTTCAAGTGATGAGTGCCTGACCGATCTAGCTGAGTGTAAAACCTGTAAAGACAGTGATGGCGACCTCTGGTATGAAGTGGAGTTACCCTTTGATGACAAGGGTTTTCAACACTATTTAAGTCTGCTCTTTGGTGTAAACAGAACCGCACAAGAGAAAGGCTGGGTAAAAGCAGGTGATACGACATTAAACTCGCCACTGAATTGGCCTGGATTTAAATTGACGAAAGAAGAAAGGGGGGATACTAAAGATGCTCGTATTGACTATAAAAATCTCACGCCATTTTTTAAGGAATTGTTTGAAGACATTGATCTAAATGGCAATGGCAGAATCGGTGCCTTTGAAGTAAAAAACGCGGTAAAAGAAGATGATAGTGGTTGGCTAAAAATTCAATTTGAGGATCTTTCAGAATCAGGGAGCTTTTCCCTTGTTTTACATAAAGAGCTTGATGGATCTTCACCTGTAGTATTTTTTACAAACGTAAAAATTGACGACATGCCAAGCCTATTTCAGTTTGATGACTTGATAATGTCAGAATCACCAATTAGCGAGTTACTTTCAAATGAACTGGCCCAAGCTGCAGCTGAACAAGAAGCATGGCTAAAACAAATAGCTAAATAACCAGAGATCAAAATGAAGACAAAATTTTTTTTCAATTAAGTATTTTTGCAATAATGTTAGTGGGCTGCGGCCCAACACCTGCCACTCTAGATTACGATGAGGGGGAATTTGTTGGCTACAAGGTTCATTATGATGGGCCGCAAGCCGAACAATGGGATGACCCAGACACCTTAAGCACACCTAGATTACAATTTGTGTGGCGACATCCTGAAGAAAGCACTCAAAAACAAGGCATATGGAGCATGCGGTTTGATGGCTCTGATCTCAGACTTGCAGCTAGTCGTGAGTTATTAGACCAGCCTACACCAGGTGCTACTAGAAATAATCGTGTTCCTATTCGTTCACCCAATAACCGCTACATCGCGGTCAGTATGGTAACTCTTTGTAATACTTGCGCGGCGCTGCGCATTGTGGATTTAAAAACGCAAACCATTAAACAATTAGATAGAAAAAAATACGATGGTGGGGCGAATTTACAATGGACAGCCGATAGTCGTTATTTGGTTTTTAATGGTCGCGGTATGTTGCTTGAGCACGATGTTCATACTAATGAAACACAAGTTATCGTAAAGCGCTTTTATGATGGTCACAATCCGGGCTTCTTTCATTTATTGGAAGGAGGCAAAAAAATCATGTTTGAAAGAAATAACCAACGCTTTGTTCACGATTATAAGACAGGTGAATTATTGTCTACCTTAGAAGGGGGAGCTTATCATTCGCCGTTAAGTGAGGATGAAAAGTTTTATATAGTAAATCGTTATGTTAGAAAAGATTACCCCAGCAAATATTCAATCTCTACCTTTGAAGAGCCTAATAAGGAAATAGCTTTCCTACATAAAGAGCTGGGGTTCAGTACACCCGTTACCATGGGAGGGATGGGGCCAGTATTTGATAGGTCTCGCCGTGATATAAAAAAAGTGATCCCAATGAAAATCGTATCATCCGCTATAGCCTACCCAGTGAAGGCAGTATTATCGAAACATTGCCCATCTACAATGCCGAAAAATTTATTAAGAAATAATTAATTTGTGAAACCGATTAATGTTTAAAATTTAACGGGTAAAAAAGGAATGACCTATGGCCAACAATGAAGATTCAGCCAAGAGTGCAGTAGATAACTCACTACTGTATTTTGTGAGTGGCGAACCAGACTGGGAGGGTGGCTTCGGACAGATTAAAGGACACCCATCACTGACAGATTTAAGGACACCCAGCACTTACTTGCACTCCCCATAATCTCATCTAGGCTTTTTTTAGCCAGAGGAGATTTTCATGACCCGCGCCCGCCAAGATCAAGTTAGTTTATCCGATACGCCGTCTACCATGTGGTAAATCGTTGTGTGCGCCGCGCTTTTTTGTGTGGCTATGACGCTTATAGAAAACAAAACTACGATCATAGACGGTAGTGGATTGCCGACAAGATGAAGCAACTAAGTAATCTCTGCTGCATAGAGGTGTGTTCCTATGCAATTATGTCGAATCATTTTCATATTGTATTGTGTGTCAATGAAGTGGAAGCCAATAAGCTTGAAAGGGATGAGGTGATTGCACGCTGGACGCAGTTATTTAAAGCGCCCCCGTTGGTGGCCCGTTATCAAGGTGGTGATGTATTACTAAAAGTTGAATTGTAATTAGTGGGCGAAATAGTAAAAAATGGCGCGGCCGCCTAATGAATATTAATTGGTTTATGCGCTGCCTAAATGAAAGTATTACGCGGCAAGCCAACAAAGAAGATAAATGTAAGGGAAGGTTCTGGGAGGGCCGATTTAAATCTCAGGCTCTGCTAGACGGCGCAGCATTGTTAAGGTGTATTAAAGTGCAATGAAAAAGAATTGGTTATTTTTCCACAGTTTGCCTTGGCTGAGGGTGAAGAATATATCATTAGTAAAGATGTGGATGTCATGCCAATTAGTATTTCAGAAAACATGATGTCAGCGTAATCTAGAAATAATCCCCTGATCGATTTAATTCATCAGGGATGTTTTTTGATGCGGAGGAGTGTTAGTAAGCAAGGCCTTTCGGGCGAATGACCATACTAATTCGACCATCATATTGTCCAATAGCTATTATTTTACCAGTAATAACAGTATTTGGGCTGTTATAAAAGCAGCTTTTATCATTTGCATTCCATTCACAGTTTGTACAAACCTCCATGGGTAGGTTAATTTCTTGATCATAATCTAAGCCACCTTCAATATAACTACCTTTACTGAAGCGCTGCCTAAGTGCATGACTGGGTGTTTTGTTAGCGTAAATATCTACAGCGATAGGGTTGTCACTGATAAAGCGGTCATTTTTACGAATAGCAGGGCTTGCGTATGCAATATTGCACTGGCCTTTGGCTGGATTAAAACCACCGCCTTTTCCAAGTGGGTCTACACCTGTGATGGTGACTTCTTTACCAAGATATTCTTTTTTAAAGGTTTCAAATCCCATTGTATGAATTTCTTCTTTGGTCAGTAATAGGGTTTCATCAATGGTGCCTAGAACAGTGAGATTGGGGCTGCAGGCGGTGAGTAAGGCAATCGCTATTGTTACGCCTATTAACTTAAAAACCTTGGGGTTTAAAAGGTTCGCTTTAGCCGACATATTTGATTCCCTATCGCTGTTAAATAAATTTTATTAATGATGGTCATTTTACCAATAGTGGAGGCTAGTGATAGGGCCTGTGTTGGGTTTTTGAGGTGTGTATTGGGTCTTGTTTTGAGGAGGGGTTTCTAGTTCAAATTCTTATGGTGATTTAATACTACTAAATTAAAAACTGAAGAAAATTTTTCTGAGTGACAAATTTAATTATTTTGGAATCTTGAATAGGGCGTTGGATATTAACAAAAGAATATATTGAAGGCTTGTAAAAAAGAGCCATGAGTAATGGCCCTTTTTATGTAGGCTTGGATTTCTGTAAGGTTAAAACCAGGTTTTTTCGTATTGATAGCGAAATCCTGTTGGAATTATGTGAAGTCTTACAATTGGGTCACGATATTTACGCTTCTTAACCGTTGTGATACTAAAAACTATACCGGTGAACTGTGTAGGGTAAGTAAGCTCACAACCCTGCCAGGGTTTGTCAGGGTTACGCGGGGATACATTACCCTGTGGAGCGTATATAGGGTGGGTACAAACCTGCTGCGCTACCATTTCATCTACATGAATAAGTTGTGCCAATTGCTCATCTGTTGGCATAGTACGTGTACTGCCAAAATCATTTACATAGCGTTGGTGGGATCGTTTTTCAAAATTCAAATATAAGGGGGTCGACACTACAATAGGGTATGGAGGGTATCTTTGAGCCGGTAACCACGCTTACATTGGTTTGACGATCCAGCCTGCATCATGCAGCCGCTGCTTTTGACTTTAAGTAACGTCACTCTTTTATTAAGGTACTTCTCTTCAAGCTGCTCTTGAGTGAGGTTTAATAAATCTTCTTGAACAAGACGCAGTTCAGGCTCAATAACGCCGTATTCAACGACCTTGGTCTGTGAGCAGGCGGTAATCAGTAAAATACAGAATATAATACTCAGGCGTAACATGATTATTCCCTTAATTGATGCGTGAAGATTGAGCTGGTAATTGTACAATAAATTCTTTTCATTCAGGCAAGTTAGTTCGCAGAACTATATGATTTTGTGCAAAAACTAATTACACCTCAGGGGTGTGGCGCGTAGAAAAGCCTTTAGATTTTCAGGTGGTAAAGGGAAGCTTCCTAATGGTTGTAGCTGAAAAACTAGAACTGATTTTATACTCTTATGAGATTGCTACTCATTCGAAATAATAATAATGGCTATGGATTTAACCTGACTTTAAAGAAGTTTAATGGGCGTACTGGATATGCTAGCTGGTAGTGAAGTATGCCTTTATGTGAAGAATATGCTTACCGATCCTGCTGCCAATCCCGTTCGAAAAATTTCCATACCTCATGCGCAGCCTCAATGTCCCCATTGGTTTGACCAAACAAACCACCCAGCCTAACCCGTTTTGATGGAATAGTGTGACCGCCCCCTTGTAGGGTATAAAGGCTTATTTCTGGTCCGCTATCTTGAATCCAGGTTGATTTTTCTACGGTGGAGCTGTCTTGTAAATTAATATCACTCAACTGCTTTTTAACACCTATGCTGTTTTGGTAGCCCGCTAAGTTAAGCCAATAATTAATAGTGTCTTGCGATGAGAGTACTTTGCCGCGGCTATCATTCCCTAGAATAGAAACCAGCCCACCGTGGTGAGGGTTAAACGCATCGGCTGTGCCGTTAAATAAAGCTACTGCTACGGGTTGCCCTGATTTTTTACAATCAAGATTTTTATCAATGGGTAAGTTGGCGGCGATGGGAGCGATGGCGGCTACTAAGTTGGGTGTTTCCATGGCTAGGCGAAAGCTTAAATGGCCACCGTTGGAGTATCCGGTTGCGTACACTCTTTTGGTGTTAATTTGATGTTGGGTGGCGAACCAATCAATTATTTTGCTTACAAATTTTACGTCATTAATATTCTCGGTATTGGCTGCATAATCGGCGCTGGCTCGGCAGTCGTTCCAGTGGCGTTGGTATCCATCTGGGTACACCACGATAAACCCTTTTTTATCGGCTATTACATCAAATTGGTAGGCCGTGCGTTGGCGTATGGTATTGCCGTTGGATAAGGAGCTGTGAAAAACAAACACTAGGGCTGGGGTAGCTTTGACGTTTTCAGGAAGGTAATAATGGTAAGTTCGTTTGTGGCCATTAATTGTAATAGTTTGCGTTTGTAAAGTGGCGCTAAGGCTTGGTTGTGCAATGGTTGTTGGGTGTAATAGATAAAAGTACCCTGCAACGAGTATGGCCGCCACTACGAATAGCGTGATCAGCAGCGCCTTAATTTTGTTCACTATGAATTTACCGTTTGGCTTTAGGGGTTGAGCATTTTAGCTGTTTAACTTATTACGCTTTAGTAAAGAGTATGCCTAATTTTAATAAAGGTCTTGGCATATTAGGTCAGCTTGCAGGCTTTATAGGTCAATTGTTTAATTCCGGGGCAGAGGGATAAAACCAATAGTGATTGTTTTATTGGGTTGGCTGTTTTACTTTAATTTGTATGGTAATTAACAGGAGTCGTTGAATGCATCTCATAATGAAAACTGAATTTGACAATATTAGACTGAATGATGATCACGAATACGAAACCAATAAGTCGGGCAGTAAGGCGGTGGTGAAAATTTGGAAAGGGGATGTCCTGATTGCTAAAAAAATCACCGAAAAAAACTCTGTGCGGTATTACGGCTGTAAGCAATACAAGGACTATCTAAATTGATGTAAGAGGCGATTTAGCCAATTCGAAAAGGCTCTAGCTGTATATTGTTTATGCGGCTACCCAGGGTTTCTATTTTACCTTCGTAGCGTTGTTCGCCTGTGGAGGTGAACTCAAACTTAAAACAGCGGGCTATTTTCCATTTACTGGCTGAATTCTTTTTAAGTTTCATGCTGCTTAAACGAATATTGTCATCTAACAGTTGTATATCATTTTCATGGCAGTATTTTTTGGCATAGCCATAGGCCCATTGCATGATGCCCCGTTCAATCCACCATACCCAGCCCAGCAGGGCGATAAACAACACCCAAAACAGATCGTAAATTTGCATCAATGGCACTCAAATAATATTGGGTGTTCACTTTACCCATTTTTTAGCGGGTTACAAACCCAATAAAAGGTATTTCAATATATTTTGAAATAGGGTGAGTGGTATTCATGTTGGGCTTGAGCCTATCTCACTATCTGTATAGGGGGGATTTAAGTATAATTCGCGGCATTTACCGCTCCATGGATACAAAAATGAACCGCTCGGTTGTAAACGAATTAAACAGTGCCCTTGCTAAACGCATCATGGTACTTGATGGTGCCATGGGTACCTCTATTCAGCAGTATACCCTTGAAGAAGCCGATTTCCGTAAAGGCCACTTTGAAGACCATGCTAGCCCGCTTAAGGGTAACAACGATTTACTGTCTATTACTCGCCCAGATGTGATTGAAGAAATTCACGATTCTTACTTTGCCATAGGCGCCGATTTCGCCAGTACCAATGCCTTCAGTGGTACTACCATTGCACAAGCCGATTACGCACTGGAAGACGCTGTTTATAAAATAAACTATGAGTCGGCCCAGTGCGCCCGTCGCAGCGCCGATAAATGGACTAAAAAAACACCAGATCAGCCCCGTTATGTGGTGGGGTGTTTGGGCCCCACTAACCGTACGGCTTCCATGTCGCCTGATGTGAATGATCCTGGCATGCGTTTAGTGACCTTTGATGAATTAGTAGCCGCCTATTATCAAGCTGCCAATGCCTTAATGGATGGCGGGTCTGACATTATTATGATTGAAACCGTATTTGATACGTTAAACGCCAAAGCGGCTTTGTTTGCGGTACTTAAAATGAAGCAGGAGCGAGATTTAGACACGCCTGTGATGATCTCGGGCACCATTACCGATGCCAGTGGCCGTACCTTATCTGGCCAAACACCCGAAGCATTTTGGGTGTCGCTCATGCACGGCAACCTTTTAAGCATCGGTTTGAACTGCGCACTGGGGGCAGACGATATGTTGCCGCATATTAAAGCGCTGGATAAAAACGCCACCTGTTTAATTTCTGCTCACCCCAATGCGGGCTTGCCTAATGAGTTTGGTGAATACGATCAAACCCCTGGTGAAATGGCCGATCAGGTTCGCCCGTTTTTGTCAGAAGGGCATGTGAATGTGATAGGTGGCTGTTGCGGCACCACACCTGAACACATTAGTGAACTGAAGAAATTGGCTGACCAGTACAAGCCAAGAGCCATACCGACAAAAGGGGCGAAGTAATGAGCATTAAACAAGTTCCTGACATGGTGTTAAGTGGTTTAGAGCAGCTAGTGGTGAACGACACCACGGGTTTTGTGAATGTAGGTGAGCGTTCAAACGTGACCGGTTCGCGTAAATTTGCGCGTTTAATTCAAGAAGAAGATTACGAAGCGGCGGTTGATATTGCTCGCGTTCAAGTGGAAGACGGCGCGCAAATTATTGATGTGAACATGGATGATGCCATGTTAGATGGCAAGGCCGCCATGAAGCGTTATTTAAATTTGTTGGCCGCTGAGCCAGATATTGTGCGTGTGCCTTTTATGATCGATTCCTCTAAATGGGAGATCATTGAAGAGGGTTTAAAATGTGTACAAGGTAAGGCCATTGTCAACTCTATCTCTTTAAAAGAAGGGGAAGAAAAATTCATTGAACAGGCCCGTATTATTAATATGTATGGTGCTGCTGCTGTGGTCATGGCGTTTGATGAAAAAGGCCAAGCCGATACTTACCAACGCCGTATTGAAATTTGTCAGCGTTCATACGATGTACTGGTAGATATTGTCGGTTTTGCCCCGCAAGACATCGTATTTGACCCGAATATTTTCCCGGTGGCCACTGGTATAGAAGACCACGATAACTATTGCGTTGACTTTTTTGCCGCCACTAAATGGATAAAGGAAAACTTACCTGGGGCCAAGGTTTCTGGTGGTGTCTCCAACATGTCATTCTCGTTCCGTGGTAACGACATCGTGCGTGAAGCCATGCACTCTGTATTTTTGTATTACGCCATTAAAGATGGCATGGACATGGGCATTGTGAATGCCGGCATGCTAACCATTTACGATGACATTCCTAAAGATCTTTTAGAGTGTGTTGAAGATGTAGTACTAAACAGGCGCTCTGATGCGGCTGAGCGTTTAGTGGATTTTGCCGAGTCTTTAAAAGGGCAATCGGTTGAGCAAAAAGAAAGCGACAAATTAAAGTGGCGTGAAGGCTCACTACAAGAGCGCATTACCCACGCGCTTGTAAAAGGCATTACTGAATTCATTGAAGACGATGCCGAAGAAGCCCGCCAAGAAGCGGATAAACCCATCGAAGTGATTGAGAATAATCTCATGATCGGTATGAACGTGGTGGGGGATTTATTTGGCGCCGGTAAAATGTTTTTACCACAAGTGGTGAAAAGTGCCCGAGTAATGAAAAAAGCCGTGGCTTACTTGCTGCCCTATATAGAAGAAGAAAAGAAACGTACCGGCAATACCAGCACCAATAATGGCGTGATTATTATGGCCACGGTAAAAGGCGATGTGCACGATATCGGCAAAAATATTGTGGGAGTTGTATTGTCTTGTAATAATTACGAGGTAATTGACCTAGGCGTTATGGTGCCACCTGAAGATATTTTGGATGCTGCGGTTAAGCATAATGCCGATATTATTGGCTTGTCTGGGCTTATCACACCGTCCCTTGATGAAATGGTGACCATTGCTGAAATGATGACACAGCGCGGCATGACTCAGCCATTATTAATTGGCGGTGCCACCACTTCTAAGGTGCATACAGCGGTTAAAATTGAAGAGAAATATAATGGCGTCACTGTGCACGTATTGGATGCCTCTAAATCGGTACCGGTGGCCACAGCGTTATTGTCAGATAAGAAAGAAAAGTTTGTAAGTGATTTACGCCAAGAATACATTGATGTGCGTGAGAAAAACGCCCGTAAACGGGGTAAGAAAAGCTTTTCAAGTTTGGATTTAATTCGCGCTAATGGCGCCGACATGCAATGGGCTGATTACCAGCCGGTGACGCCTTCCTTTATTGGTGAAAAAGTATTTCGTGATTATCCGCTTGATAAAATTCGTGAGAATTTTGATTGGACGCCGTTCTTTATTACATGGGAATTACACGGAAAATACCCTGGTATTTTAACCGATGAGGTAGTGGGTGAAGAAGCTACCAAATTGTATAAAGATGCTTTGGTGATGCTAGATAAAATTGTTAATGAGAAATTATTATCTTGTCATGGTGTGATTGGATTTTATCCAGCCGCAGGAGTAGAAGGGGATAGTACCGAGTTGTATACGAACGAGTCCCGTAATGAAGTGGCGACGACTTTGCATCACTTGCGCCAGCAAACTCAACGTCCAAGTGATCGAGCCTATCGTTCTTTAGCTGACTTTGTGGCTCCTAAAAGTAGCGCTGTAAAAGATTACATGGGAGGCTTTGTGGTAACGTGCCATGGGGCTGAGTCTCTTGCCAAAGAATATGAAGACAAGCTAGATGATTACAGTGCCATTTTGGTTAAGGCCTTGGCTGACCGTTTTGCCGAGGCCTTTGCTGAAGTGATGCATAAAGAAGTGCGCACACTTCATTGGGGTTATGCCAGCGATGAAAACTTGGATAACAGTGAGCTGATTTCTGAAAAATATCAGGGCATTCGCCCCGCACCGGGTTACCCTGCATGCCCTGAGCACAGTGAGAAGGCGAGCTTGTTTAGCCTTTTAAACGTGAAAGATGAAATTGGTTGTGAACTAACCGACAGCTACGCCATGTATCCTGCATCCTCTGTGAGTGGTTGGTATTTCGCTCACCCTGAATCGCGTTATTTTGCCTTGGGTAAAATTAATAAAGACCAGGTGGAAGATTATGCGCAGCGTAAAAACTGGGACATGAGCACCGCTCAGCGTTGGTTGCGACCTGCATTGGGTTATGAAGAATAACTCAGGGTTAACTGCTTTTAGCTTAGCATTTTAGAAATAAAAAACGCTACCTAGGTAGCGTTTTTTATTTGCTTTGTTTTTTTGCAAAGTGACTAAGGTTTATTTGTTAAAATTTACCCACCACTTTAACAGTTGCGTTGGCGGTACCGGCTGGTACAAAACCAATTAAACTTGGGTTGGCGGCAATAAGCTCAAGCAACTTACTTGGGCTGTCCATTTGGCGTGGTGGGGTGCCTTTACCGGTAAATACCATTTTTGCCCAATAGGCTTTTAGCTGTTTGGGAGTTTTTGATAAAACGCTTTTGGTAAAGTCAGCGTTTTCTGGGCTGCCTTCTTTAAGGCTAACCGGCACGGCTTCACCACCACCTGGGAATGCCCGGGTTTTGCCTAGGAAAATACGCTTGATGGCGTCTTTATCCATGGCTGAAGCGTTGGATGGGTGGACTATTATTTCTACTTCACAATAAGCGAAAGTAGAAAAGAGCATCGTTAGGATTAGAATAACTGAACTAATTAATGTCTTCATGATTATTCCTCCTAAAACATGGTTTCAATGGCGAATTTAAGGGTGGTGAATTCTTTTTCTGATTTGGCAGCATCTCCTGCTACTTGTATCTTGTCTTCTGTGTACATGGAGAGCTCAAGCTTTAAAGCAGTGCTGGCACCGACATCTTTGCGTACCCCAAGAGTAATAGTACTGTCATCTCCTTCGCCCAAACTTTCGGTGGTGGCATCAAGAGTTGGCTGGGCAAAGGCATTGTCTATAGCGTCAACATTACCATCTTGGTTTAAATCTAATGAAACGCTTGAGGCAGCATCTATGGATTTACTATCAGATTTTGAGAATCCATAAGTTAAATGATATGTGTAGTCATCCATATTGTAGCTAACACCAATATAACCACCTGCTGAGTCTGACAATATGGAATCATCAATACCCACCATGCTGTATTCGGCAAATAACGCTGCGTCCCCAAAGACCCCTTTGTAACCAATCCCTACAAAGTGACCGTAATCCCCATTAATCGAGACGTCATTTCCATCAGCTGCAATTGCAGTGGCTGTGGCCAATAAGGTTGCAGGCATATATACGTCTGCTTGAGCATAGGCGGCGTAAAATTCGTGGTCTCCCATTGAGGCTGACCAGTTAACAGCCATTAAATTTTCAAGTTTACTGGCTACAGTTTCTGTGGCAATCGAGAGATCTCCCTGATAGCTACCTAGTACAACGTTTACAGATTGTTCGAGGCCCATTCCTTCAAAGTTTTGCTGATAACCAATGCCGTCCATGTTGGAGAAGCTGAGGCTATACATGGATTCGGGTGGTGTGATCCAGTGATAGGCATAACCCACATCTAAATAATCAGAGTACTTGTAAAAAGGAATTCTCAGTCGGCCTGCTTTAAACTTACCTGAGTCCCCCACGTTAAAATCAAAGTAAGCCCAGTCGTAATTCATATCAAAGCCACTTGAAGCGTTGCCCCTTGCCATTGTTTGTCCTACAAAGCGAATGCCAGGCTCAAGATTAGCTGTCCATTGCAGGGCCACTTTTGACTCTTGGAGGTTGTCCACGGTACGTTCGTTATAGGGTGATTCATCAAGGCCTGCATCCTCACCGTCGTCCTCAATGTCTATTCCCATGACTACAGAGGCAAAGCCGTTGAGTTGGATATCCGCAGCAAAAGCGGGAAACGCGAAAACTAAACAAAGGCAAAATGCCGTGAGTATTTTGGACTGCATGGTAGTTTCTCCTGAAAGTACGTATTGATAAGTAAAGTCAGGATTGTTGGGATGTGCAAATAGTAACCAGTTATGTGCTTTTAGGCTAACTGGTTAAATTGGAATAGTAAGAGGGGTTATTCTTCTGCCCATACCCAGCGTAATACTTCGCCAAAATCATCGTAAACAGGCATTTTCTTTTTTTGTTTGGGGCGGGGCGTATGTACAGGCTTTTTGGGCTTTTTGTTGCGGGCATCCATTTTTTTAAGGACGCTTCTAGCGTCTGTGCGGGTGCCGACTTTTTCGTTAAAAAGTACCGGCAGCATGGCCTGAGTAGGATTTTCAAGGCCACTTTGACCTTGTTCCACATGCAGTACTTCACCACCCTTAGCAAGGTACTTTTCCATCTCCTTGTCTAGTGCTTCACGCTTTTGCGCTTTGGTGGTGAGTTGTCTCAAATCTAGCTCTTTGAATATAGTTGATTAGGGTCTTGAATAGGGTCGCTGGAAATCGTGAGCCCTGTTGGTTTGATCTCATTGTAGAAGCAATCGCGCCGGCCGGTATGACAGGCTGCGCCGAGCTGATTAACTTTTAAAAGTAGGGTGTCTCCGTCGCAATCGGTGCTCATGGAGACCAGCTTTTGCTGATTGCCCGAGCTTTCCCCTTTGCGCCAGTAATTGTTGCGTGAGCGAGACCAATAACACACTTGAGTGGTTTGTAGGGTTTCTTCAATGGCGGCACGATTCATCCAAGCCATCATGAGGACTTCGCCCGTATCGTGTTGCTGGGCAATGGCTGGAATTAGGCCGTCATTGTTAAATTTAAGCCCGCTAAGTGCGTCATTTAAGGATGATTGATTGCCTTTAGATTGCCCTTCTAGGTCTTTGTAAAAATCACTCATAGGTGGCCACGGCCCCTTTGCCCACACCTTCAAAGGCTTTAACGGTTACGCTGTGTCCTGACTCTAGTAGTACCTTGGCAATATGGTTGGCAATTTGCTCAACGGTGGTGTCGGTATTTAGGTCGTAACAAGCTTTGCTGGGAAGCGTCAGGCTGAACTGACCTTGTGGGGCGGTATAGCGGTAATGCTTATGTTCTACGCCTTCAATGGTCAGTTCATTGTGCAAGTCTTCTTGGCTGCCCACATAAATGTCTTTCCAGCTTTTGGCCCAGTTTTTTTCAAGTTCGGGCTGGCGGGCGCCATCTATGAATATTTCAATTTTGCTGCGGTGGCCATGGGCAATGCGCTGGCAGTTGCCGTCGTGTTTTTTAAGGCCGTGACTGTACTGGTAAAAAGCACCGCCAATGAGTTCGGTGTTTAGGCTTACTCTAAGTCCTGAAATATCCCCCGGCACGATGTTTTCAAGTTGCCCTTCAAGCCACTTTGAAACACTGCTTGGACTGATCTCTGGGGTTTCAATGAGGCAGAATGCTTCTTTTGGGGCGCTGCAAATGAATTCACCACCTAAAGGGTGGGGGAATTTCACGGTCATCAATTCATCGTGATGGGTGATGTGCATGCCGGGCATTTGAGTGGGCACCACCAATCGGTGGTCAATGTATTCGTCAAGCCAGTTTTTAACATTGCGTTTTACAATGCCAAAATCACAAATCATGCTTTGCTCGTCTAAATTACCGGTCAGCATTAATCCAGCCAGCCAAGATTCACCCACTAGGCCTCGGTTAAGGTCAAGCAGTGATACATCGACATTATTTAGGTTTTCAACAAACAGTTTCACCCGGTGTACTCATATAAAGAATTTTAGTTAAGTTTAGCTGCGGCACGTATCGGTGCTCAGTTAAGCAAAGTATGTTGCTAGACGTGCATTGCTGTTAAAAGTGCTGCGGTACTGCTGCCCTGTAGGGCTATCAATTATCATTGTAGATGGCTTTTGAAAACCAAGACAGGGTTTTAATTAGGCCAATGGGCCCGTCTTAGTAAGCTTGAAAGTCGCTTACTAAGAGTGACTTAGGGGCTAGCGAGTAAGAAGCGGCTCGTAGCCTTCGATTATGCCTTTAGTGGTAATGGCAACAGCGTCATGGGCATGTAGGCTTTCAAGGTGCTCAATTCGCAACCAAAAGTCTTTAAACATGCTTTCATGGTGATTCAGGGCGTTTTTCACCCGACGGGCTGCGTCTTCGCAAAACATCAGGTTGTGACCATTCAAGCGGGCAAATTCTTGCTCGTCTTCACGTTTAACCGCAGTTTGAACTGGGGTTTGCAATGCATCTTCAATGACACCAATCACCTCAGTGATGGGGAAGTCATCGAGATTGTCATTGAGTTTGACCCAAATTTTCGCGGTGCTGCGCTGGCTGTGAGGGGTGGCAAATGTTCCTTTGTCACTTCTAAGCCATGATTCTACTTCGTCACGGTTAATCTGTTCTTTGCCTTCAAAATCTTTGTGGAAAGCTTCTTGAATTAATTGGCGAGCAAGGGCTGCTGAGCATGGGCAGGTAGAGGAATAAGTCACATCTATGCCTAACTCTAAAGACACTTTGCCGTCTTTTAATGTGGCCTTGATTTGAGTTGGGTAATCTTTCCAGCCAGAGAACTGGCTTTTTAGGGCCTTTCGTTTAATAACGTATTCGAATTCAAAATTAACGCTGGCTTGATCGCTGATATCGTTATGGCTATCGAGCATGTGCGCTAAAAACTCGCGAAGATTAGCGGCGCTCAAAATTTGGCTGTCAGAGAATTCTGAAAGCAATAAATAAAGACGCGACATATGAATGCCTTTAACGTCTGGATTTTTAAGGTTTACGTAGCTTTGCACAAAGGCGGTGACGTGACTGTCACCTAGATCACTGTCTCGTACAGTTAACGGTAAGGCGATGCGATTCATGCCCACCCAATTAAGAGTGCCGTTAATTTGCGGTGCTTGGCTTGATGCCACATCGGGCATTTCTGTTAGGCGCTTTTCGCTCATAGGAATATCTTTGTCTTAATGACGCGCTAAAATAAAGTGCGCCATATTAGCTTATAGGGTGGTTTGAGACAATAAAACCCGACTAAATCAGTCAGATAAGTGCTGATTTAATCATTGTGGGAGTTTTTAATTACCGCTTGTTTTGAATCAGTTCGATGGTGTAGCCATCGGGGTCTTTAATAAAGGCTATTTCAGAGGTGCCACCTTTAACGGGACCAGGAGGTCGAGTAATGGTGCCTCCTGCTTGTGAGATGTTTTCACAGGTTTTATAAATATCGTCACAGCCAATGGCAATGTGGCCGTAAGCATCGCCTAGCTGATATTCGGTGGTGTCCCAGTTATGGGTAAGCTCTATAACCGCTTCACAGGCTTCATCGCCATAGCCAAGAAAAGCCAGAGTGTAGCGGTATTGTTCGTTATCCCTTTGGCGCAACAGAGACATGCCTAAAACATTTTGGTAAAAGTCGATGGATTGAGTTAAATCCACAACACGTAACATGGTATGCAATATGCGCACGGGTTAATTCCTTTAGGGTATGGACTTGCCCATACATGCATTTAATTATTCAATGTAAGATGAGTGGCGTTAATCAATTTCTTTTTTATTGTATTCACAAAGGTCTTCAATCAAGCAGCTTCCACATTTAGGTTTGCGAGCCGTGCAGACGTAACGCCCATGAAGAATGAGCCAGTGGTGGGCATCCAATAAAAACTCTTTGGGAATATTTCTTACTAAGCGCTTTTCTACTTCCAGTACATTTTTGCCGGGTGCTATTTTTGTGCGATTGCCCATTCTGAAAATGTGAGTATCAACCGCCATGACCGGCTGACCAAATGCTGTGTTCAGTACTACGTTGGCGGTTTTTCTGCCCACTCCAGGTAACGCTTCAAGTTCTTCACGGGTTTGTGGAACGACACTGTTGTGTTCATTAATTAATATCGAGCACATTTGGTTAACGTTTTTGGCTTTGCCATTAAAGAGGCCAATGGTTTTTATGTATTTCTTTAAACCTTCAATGCCCAGCGCGAATATTTTTTCGGGGGTGTTGGCAATTGGGAAAAGTTTGTCAGTGGCTTTGTTGACACTTACATCGGTGGCTTGAGCTGATAATGTGACGGCCACTAATAATTCAAACGGTGAATTGTAATTAAGTTCAGTTTTGGGGTGGGGATTTTCATCTCTTAGGCGTGTAAATATCTGAGTGCGTATTTCTTTATTCATGTCTCTTTATTCATAATGAAGAGGTTTGACTTATTGAAAGTGGGCCAGAACAAACTGGCCCATGTATTTAGGCTGCATGACGGTAGAATGCTTAGCTTATTTTACCGGTAACACGCACACGTTTAGAGCCACTGACCGCCGCTGTTTTTTGTCGGTCTTGGTTGGCCTTAATACGAGCATCAATAATATTTTTAGCTGCTATTAATAGTCCCATTCCGACAAATGCACCAGGGGGTAAAATAGCAAAAAGAAAATTTGGGTAATCATTAAAAATATTAATTTGCCAATCTTTCGCGCTTTGCCCAAATAATAAGTCCATGTTTGAAAACAGGGTACCTTGCCCGATGATTTCCCTTAGTGCACCTAACAGAATAAGTACTACCATGAATCCCAGTGACATCATAAAGCCGTCCATGACTGCAGGCAGTATGGGGTTTTTAGCGGCGAAGGCTTCCGCGCGCCCAAGAATAACGCAGTTGGTGACGATAAGAGGAATGAATATTCCCAATACTGTGTACAGCTCGTAAGTGTAAGCTTGCATCAGTAATTCTGTGCACGTTACGTAGGAGGCGATAATCATCACAAATGCCGGTAAGCGAACGGCATCAGGTACATAGTTGCGCACCATGGATACCGCGCAATTTGAACCGACCAACACTAACATGGTGGCCAAGGCCAACCCCAAAGCATTTACTACGGTACCGGTGACTGCCAGAAGTGGGCACAGACCCAATAGCTGAACCAGAGCGGGATTGTTTCCCCATAAGCCATCTTTGCTTATTTCACTTAAAGATTTTGTGCTCATGATTTCACCTTTAAGGAAGTGTCGTTATTTTGAATAAGGGTGTTGGCTTGCTTGAGTAGTTGCTCTTTATGGTTTTCGAAAAAATCTAGCGCCCCTTTAACGGCCGCGACAATGGCGCGAGGGGTAATGGTGGCGCCAGTGAACTGATCAAACTCGCCGCCGTCTTTTTTCACTTTCCAATTCTCATAAGAGGGTACGGTAAGAGACTTACCATTAAAGTCTAACACCCAGTTGGATTTTTTAAGTTCAATTTTATCACCCAGCCCAGGGGTTTCTTTATGGTCGACGATGCGTACACCGGCCACGGTGCCGTCTATGTTTATGCCCACTAGAAGGTGAATGTCTGTGGTGTAACCATGTTTGGTCATGGAGGGGAAGATAAAACTGCGTACTTGGTTGTCTTTAATGGCAATGTGCGCGTAGACGTCTTCGTCAAATTCGCCCAGCAATTGCGTGTTCATGGCTGGATCGTTGTTAATACTTGAAAGGTTTAGTGTGGTGGCCAATAGGTCATTGTCCACTTGGGTTTGGGGCACGATTTCGTAAAGTGCTTTGGCTTGGGCAAGGGCAATATTTTCGGCAATTTGATCGCTGGTAAAAAGTTGCACCATGGCAATCACGCCTGCGGTAATAAAAGCAAAAAGCGCAAGGCCGCCGGCGTTCTTTACAACCGATTGTGTAATGGTGACTTCAGTTTCTACTTCTTGTGTGTCTTGATTATCCATATGAACCCCTTAATCTTTTTTGGCTAAACCGCGGGTGGCTGTTTTGTGGCCATACGTGCGGGGCTGGGTGTATTGGTCGATAAAGGGTGCGGCAAAATTCATGAGCAATACGGCGAAGGCCACTGCATCTGGGTAGCTGCCCCAGGTTCGTATTACGTAAATTAAAATACCAATGCCGCCACCATAGATAATTTTGCCCAGTGGTGTGGTAGAAGCCGTAACGGGGTCGGTGGCGATGAAAAAGGCCCCTAGCATGGTAGCACCTGCCAGCATGTGTAAGCTTAAAGGCACATATTGATCGCTGTCCCAACCGATAAATAAGCTTAATAGACCCATTGTACCTAACAATGAAACTGGAATATGCCAGGTAAATAAGCCTTTAAATAACATGAATAACCCTCCTGCTAGGAAGGCAAGATTTACCCAAATCCAGCCTGTGGCGGTGGCTGGGCTGCTGGTGTCGGTGAAGATAGGATTGGCTAAGATTTCGTTGGCGGTTTCTATGCCCACTTGGTGCTTGTATACATCTAATGGGGTGGCCATGGTGTAGGCATCAATGGTTTCTCGTGATGAGAAAATTAATTCAAGTGCTTGCCCAAAGCTAATGCCATTTTCCAGTAGCTCACTGGGTGCGCTCCAGGAGGTGGTCATGGCCACAGGGAAGCTAACTAATACCAAAGCGAATCCAATCATCGCGGGGTTAAAGGGGTTTTGCCCTAGGCCGCCATATAATTGCTTGGCCACAATAATGGCAAACGAAGTGGCCACTATGGTGACCCAGAATGGCGCGTAGGGGGGCAAGGAAAGTGCTAACAGTACCGCGGTTAGCACTGCACTGTAATCCATTAGGTTAAATAGAATAGGTTTGTGGCGTAGTTTTAAAACCGCAGCCTCGCAGACAAGCGCCACACAGGTTGCTAGGGCTATTTGAATTAAATGCCCGGGCCCAAAGAAATAGGTAAGGGCGATGATGCCAGGAATGGTGGCCAGAATAACACGGCGCATGACATTACCGGTATTACCAGCACGGGTGGCATGAGGCGAGCTTATATTTAAAAATTTCATTGGCTTGCTTCCTCAAGGGTTTTTTGGGCGGCATCAAGTTTGGCTTTTTGTTTATCTACGCCCATTTGAAGTGCATCTACCGTATCTAGGTTTTGCTCTTTAGCCATGTTTAAACGTTCTTGTGCTTTTTCCATGCGAGTTTTAGCGGCCAATACTTTTTCTTTAAGGGCTATTAAAGGATCCGTTTCTGAAGCTGGGTCTGTTGCTTCTGGCGTTGCCTTACTGGCTTTTTTAGCTTGAGCAATTTTTAAAGCCAAGTCTTTCATTTTAGTTTGGGCTTTCTCAAGGGCCCCTTGCAGAATTTCTACTTTGTCAGAATCGCTGGCTATGGCCTCTGCTAATTTTGTTTTGCTTTTTTCAATGCCTAGCTTGGTGGCATCTAATTTTTTTTGTAGAGCGGCTATGTCTATTTCTGCGACCGTATTTGAATCCGCTGCAGGCGTTGGATTGGCAGCTTCTTGCGCTTTTTTCTCGGCCTGTTTTTTAGCTGCGGCTTCAGAGCGGGCTTTTCGTTTGGCGTCTTTTTCGGCTTGTTCGCGCTCTAAGCGAGCGGTGCGAGTATCAAAACGTTTTTTAGCGCCATCGCTTTTAAGTTTGTCTGCATTGGCTTGTCTAATTTCGCCTTTAGCAAAGCGATAATATTGCACCAAAGGAATGTTGCTTGGGCAAACATATGAGCATGCCCCGCACTCTATGCAATCGCCTATGTTGTGAGCTTTGGCTTGTTCTAGATTACTGCTTTTAGAGAACCAATAAAGCTGTTGAGGCAATAACTGCGCGGGGCAGGCTTGGGTGCACATGCCACATCGAATACAGGCTTGTTCTTGAGCTGGGTCCGGTAGCTCATGTTTGCTGGCGGCAATTAGGCAGTTGGTGGTTTTTACCACAGGTGTATTGGTGTCTTGCAGGGTTATGCCCATCATAGGGCCGCCCATTACAAGGCGGCTGACTTTGCTTAGATTGGTATTGGCTTGTGCCAATAGATCTTTTACTTGGGTGCCAAATAATACGCGATAGTTTCTAGGTTGCTGGCAGGCATCACCTGTGACGGTGGTGATGCGACTTATAAGCGGTTCGCCTTTGTCTATGGCTTGATAAATAGCGTGGGCGGTTCCTACATTTTGTAAGAGCACACCAATGTCGGCTGGAAGACCACCATTTGGGACTTCTTGACCCGTTAGTATTTGAATTAGTTGTTTCTCACCACCACTTGGGTATTTAGTGGGAATGCTTGCAACTTGAATGTGGTATGCGTTGCTTTCAAGTTTATCGATGGCTTGTTGCAGTGCTTCAATGGCTTGAGGCTTGTTATTTTCAATGCCTATTAGGCACTGTTTGGGCTTTAGTATGTGACACAGGATTTCAATGCCGCGAATGACTTCCTGACTGTGTTCTCGCATCAGCATGTCATCGGAGGTGATATAGGGCTCGCACTCGGCAGCATTGATAATGACGGTGTCAATTTTACTGGCTGGTATAGAAGTTTTTACGTGGGTGGGGAAGCCTGCGCCACCCAAACCTGTAATGCCGGCTTGTTGAATAAGCTTGATCAGTTGTTCTGGCTCGGCATTTAAATAATTTTCAAGACCGCTGTGTTCTAGCCATTTATCTTTGCCATCGGTGATGATTTCAATGCTGGTCGCTGTCATGTTGGACTGATGCGGTACGGGTTGCAGTGATATTTCACCAATGGTGCCCGATGTGGGTGCATGAAGATTACAGCTAACAAAATCTTCACCCTGTGCGATAAGTTGACCCTTAAGTACCGTATCGCCTGGCTTAACCACGGGGTTAGATGGTGCACCAATATGTTGTGCAATTGGTAATATGAGCTTTTCAGGTATATTGGCGTTTAAAATCTCAAGCGTTGTGCTTTGGATTTTGTTTTCGTTTGGGTGGATGCCACCATTGAAATCATGAAGTTGAATCTGCTTCATTTTTGCAACGCCATGTTAGAGATGTATAAAGAAAATGCAGGTTTGCCAAGGAAAGTCATGCGGCGTGTTCCTTGTCGGAAGCGATAATCTGCTGAGGTTTATCCCAGTGCCAAGTTTGCAGGGTGGTTTCAACTGGGATCATATCGATGCAATCAACGGGGCAGGGTTCAACACATAAATCACAGCCGGTACATTCTTTTGCGATGACGGTATGCATTTGTTTGGCGGCCCCTAATATGGCGTCAACTGGGCATGCTTGAATGCATTTTGTGCAACCTATGCATTCATCTTCGCGAATGACCGCCACCATTTTGGCTTCTTTTTCTTCACCGTGTTCTGCGTCTAAGGGCTCTGGGTCGACCCCTAATAAGTCGGCAATGGCTGCGATGGTGCCTTCGCCACCTGGTGGGCATTTGTTGATTTTTTCTTCGCCATCGGCAATGGCTTGGGCGTAAGGGCGGCACCCTGGGTAACTGCATTGCCCGCATTGCGTTTGAGGTAATAGGGCATCGAGTTGATCAACGATCGGATTGCCTTCCACTTTAAAGCGAATAGCTGCAAACCCTAATATGGCGCCAAAAATAATGGCCAATGCTACTAAGGCAGCGATGGCGATTAATATGATATCCATTATCGACCCCTTTGCTGAGCGAAGTGATTAATTGAATTAAATAGTGGGTTAGAAAAGCGATTGATTAATGAGGCGTTCATTAAATAGATACCAATCCGGTAAAGCCAAGAAAGGCCAGTGACATAAGCCCAGCAGTAATCATAGCAATTGCACTGCCTTGAAACGCAAGAGGTACGTCACTTACGGTTATGCGTTCGCGCATGGCTGAAAATAAAACCAATACAAGAGAGAAGCCGACGGCAGCACCAAAACCGTAAAGTATGGATTCCATGAAATCGTTTTGGCGTTTAATGTTCAGTAACGCAACGCCCAGTACTGCGCAATTGGTGGTGATCAGGGGTAAGAAGATCCCTAAAACTCGATATAAAAGAGGGCTGGTTTTTCGTATGGCCATTTCAGTGAAACCTACTACTACGGCAATGACCATAATGAAAGAAATGGTTTTCAAATAAGTGATTTCTAATGGTACTAACAGGTATTCATATACTAAGTACGAGCTTAGTGAGGCCAGTGTTAACACGAAGGTGGTGGCCGCTGACATGCCGATGGCGGTTTCAAGCTTGTTAGAAACGCCCATGAAAGGGCAAAGGCCTAGAAATTGAACTAATACAAAATTGTTTACCAGTATGGTAGAAACCAAAATCAGTATGTAATCGACCATTTTCCGCCCTTAGTGAAGCTTAGTCTTTAAAAATCTTTGGGTGCCTAGCTTCGAGTTAGCTGGGTTTATTCAGTGTATTAACCCGAATTTGGCGGCGCATTATCCTTGATGCACACGCAGGGTACAAGCTGATGGTTCGCTAGAAAAGGTGCTTTTCGCTATATTGGTTATTTGCTGAATCGATTTATGTTTTGATAATGATCGATTTAATGGTTTTAGTTGTTTGGTTGACCTTCTAGGTACCGTTCAAGTTGATTGGCAAATACTTGAGAAAAAGCGTCACTAGGAGAGCTTGGCGGGGCCTTGGCCCACTTCAACAAATTTAATTTGTCTTTTGAATTAATTATGGCCTGATTAAGGTCTGGACTGGCATCGCTCTTAGTAAGAATGCTGGCACCTCCTTTTGCGGGTAGTTTGATAGCGGGATATTTGGCCTTAATGAAGTCAGGGAACCGCTCGTAGACATTACCCAGTACAACCGCTGAGCTATATTTGCCTTTAAGCATCAGTAGGGTAGCGGAATCATGGCTATGGTTGAAATCAAAGCTCACCTTGTTCTTTAGACCGTTATCTGTCAGCCATTCTAGTAGTTCTAAATAGGCTTGGGTATAAGGGCTGGGGACTAAGATAATGTCTCCCCTTAGGACGCTTGCGCCGTCTTTAGAGATGTCGTGACGGCTCAATAAGTATATTTGCGCGGTATTTTCACTTTTTAATATGGCTGTTAGGTTTTTACTTTGTAATGCGTAGACATAGTGAGTGGGGGTGATGAATATATCGCCTTGTGGCTTCGCGAGTATGTCTAAGAAATGCTCGTAACTGCTTGAGGCTTGAATATTTACTGTGCAGCCCAGTTCGTCCTCGATACTTAATGCAAAATTTTGCCAATACTTAGCGATAAAAGTTGTGGAGAAAAAAGGGCCAACTTGAAAAGTGATGGCTGGACAGGCACTGCACAATTGTGAATAGCACAATAATAAAACGCAGTAAGCAAGTTTCATAGGGATTGCTGTTGTGAGGGGTTAGGTTAATTGTAGTTTGTTTTAGGAGGAGTGTTTCCGGCGCCCTCCTTTTAATAAACAAAAGGAGGGCGCCGGTACAACCGGTTTAGCTTTACATCACCCGCATGCCTGGCTGAGCACCGTCATGAGGTTCAAGCAACCAAAGCTCTTTTCCACCAGGTCCTGCGGCTAGAACCATGCCTTCTGAGACCCCAAATTTCATTTTACGAGGTTTAAGGTTGGCCACCACCACGGTTAGCTTTCCTGTTAAATCTTCAGGTTGATAAGCGGATTTGATGCCAGATAATATATTTCGAGTTTTTCCTTCGCCTACATCTAGGGTTAGCTGCAGCAATTTCCCCGCGCCTTTAACATGCTGAGCCTCAATGATTTTTGCAATGCGAAGGTCGACTTTGGCGAAGTCTTCAAAATCGATTTCGTCACAAATGGGTTCACTTAAACCTGAGGTGTTGTTAGGTTCAGGAGTGCTGGCCGCTTCAAGCTGCGCATCGGCCTTTTCCTTCTCTACCATGGCTTCAATTTTATCTTTTTCTACTCGGGTCATAAGGGCTTTAAACTTGTTAATGCTGTGGTCCGTTAGGATAGCGGTGCGGCTATCCCAATTTAAATCATTAACATTTAAAAATGCCGTTACATTTTCTGACATGGCAGGTAAAACGGGGGCAAGGTAAGTGACCAGTTGGCGGAACAGGTTAATTCCTAATGAGCAAATGCCCAAAACTTCGTCTTGTTTGCCTTCTTGCTTGGCCAGTGCCCAAGGTTCTTTTTCGTGAATGTACTCATTGGCGATATCAGCTAAGGCAATGATTTCACGAATGGCTTTGCCGTATTCACGATCTTCATAATACTGAGCGATTATGTCGCCTTTACTGATGGCGTCGTCAAGAAGGTGTTGGTCAGGTAGTTGGGGAGCTAACTTTCCTCCTGCTTTTTTAACAAAGCCAGCACAGCGACTGGCGATATTGATGACTTTACCCACAAGATCAGAATTGACGCGTTGCGCGAAGTCTTCAAGATTTAAATCGAAATCGTCTACGCGACTGTTTAATTTGGCTGCGTAGTAATAGCGTAAATACTCAGGCTGGAAATGATCTAAATAGGTACGGGCCTTAATGAAAGTGCCGCGAGATTTTGACATTTTCGCACCATTTACCATGACGTAGCCATGAGCCCAAACCGCACTTGGTGTACGGTAACCGGCGCTGTGTAACATGGCTGGCCAAAATAAAGCGTGAAAATTAATAATGTCTTTACCGATGAAATGATAAACCTCGGTGTCACTGCCAGGCTTCCAGTAATCGTCGAATTCTAAACCGTCAGTGCGATCACACAGCTGCTTGAAACTGGCCATGTATCCGATAGGAGCATCTAGCCATACATAAAAATACTTGCCAGGGGCGTCTGGAATTTCAAATCCAAAATAGGGCGCGTCGCGACTGATATCCCACTCTTTTAAATCGTTATCGACCCATTCACCTAGTTTGTTTGCCACTTCTTTTTGAAGGGTGCCAGAGCGTGTCCATTCCTGAAGGAAAGATTGGAACTCGGGTAGTTTAAAGAAATAGTGTTCGGACTCTTTTTCAATGGGCGTAGCACCAGACATAACCGAAATAGGGTTTTTTAGTTCAGATGCGTTATAGGTCGCGCCACAGCTTTCGCAGTTATCGCCGTATTGATCGAGTGTGCCACATTTAGGACATTCGCCTTTTACATAACGATCGGCTAGGAACATTTCTTTTTCTGGGTCAAAGAGCTGCTTAATTCCGCGAACATTGATATGTCCGTTTTCTTTTAGCTTGTTATAAATGTTGGCAGACAACAGGCGATTTTCTTCGCTATGGGTTGAGCCGAAGTTATTGAAGTTGATCATGAATTCAGCAAAATCTTTTTCGTGTTCTGCTTGTACGTTGGCTATTTGTTGCTCTGGCGTTACGCCTTCCTTTTGAGCGCGCAACATAATAGCCGTGCCATGGGCATCATCGGCACATACATAGCTACATTGATTGCCACGAGATTGTTGGAAGCGTACCCATATGTCGGTTTGTATGTATTCGAGCATGTGGCCGAGATGAATAGGGCCGTTTGCATAGGGGAGGGCACTGGTGACAAGGATGCGACGCATGAATCACTCTTAATTTGAAAGCTGATGTGGAAACTGAGCCAATTTCGCTCGTTTTGAATGCGCGTAATATATCAGGAAAGGGCTTGGCCATATAGGGGATTTCTACAGCAAATACTGCACTTTTTGAGCGCTCCGTAAGGGTGGGTTAAATAGAATTGTGTGTTTAATAGGGGATTTGAGATGACCTATTGGGCGCTAAAATGATAAAGTCCGACAAAATTACTTGGGTTTAGGTAAGGCGAGTTATGTCAGATTCTTTGTTAAATGCAGTAGAACAAGCAGTTAAAGGGTACCAAGACCCTTATTTGGGAATGGATTTGTTTGCTGCGAATGCCATTAGCAAGCTTGAAGTGCATGGGGATGAAGTGCTGCTGGAGGTTAACCTTAAGTACCCCAGTGAGCATTTAAAACATGGTATTGGGCAAATGCTTAAAATGGCCATTGAGAATATTGATGAAGTCGATCAGGCAACGGTCAATGTCGATTGGCAAGTTGAATCCCATAAGGCCCATGAAAATTTAGCCAATATAAAAAATGTTAAGAACATTGTGGCTGTGGCTTCCGGTAAAGGGGGGGTTGGTAAATCGACTACTTCGGTGAATTTGGCGCTGGCCCTAGCCAAAGACGGAGCACGAGTAGGTATATTAGATGCTGATATTTACGGACCATCTTTGGCGATGTTGCTGGGGGTGGCAGATGGTACTCGACCTGAAACGGTGAACGAGAAGTTTTTTAAACCAGTTATGGCGCAAGGCTTACAGACCATGTCTATGGCTTATATGATTACCGAAAGTACGCCTTTAGTATGGCGTGGCCCTATGGTGAGTGGAGCTTTACAGCAGCTTATTATGCAAACCGTTTGGGATGACTTGGATTACCTTGTGGTGGATATGCCACCAGGTACGGGAGACATACAGCTTACATTATCGCAAAAAATTCCAGTATCGGCGTCTGTGGTGGTAACCACGCCTCAAGACATTGCTTTGCTAGATGCCAAGAAGGGCATTGAAATGTTTAATAAAGTGAATATTCCAGTGTTGGGGATTGTAGAAAATATGTCGATTCATATTTGCGGAAATTGCGGGCATGTAGAACATATTTTTGGTGAAGGCGGTGCGCAAAAAATAGCACAGGAATTCGGCACAGAAATTCTAGGGGCTTTGCCTTTGTCTAAATACATCAGAGAACAAAGTGACAGTGGCTTGCCTGTAGTGGCACACGATGAAGAGGGGGAGGTGGCCGTTATGTATCGTAATACGGCTAGAAATTTGGCGGCCCGTTTAAGTGTCTTGAAAAATGTACAGGTACCTAATATAGAAATTAGTCACGATTAGTTTACTGGCTCATAGACGGCCCTATTGTTAGTGCGCTTATTTTAAAGCCCCTGCATTATGAAAATGCCGGGGCTTTTTACATTCAACCGTTAGAACACTTCAAGCCAGGCTTTCACTTGTTGTTTGAATTCTAGGTGGGCTTTTTTAGGGAAGGGATAAGGGAATTTATGACACCGAGACAGAATTTGTTTGGCACTTTCATAGCTACCCATATGTTGGGTAAATAAAGAAAGCTGCAAGTTTTCGTGAGCCGACAAATCATCTTTTGTTTGGATTGTATTTTGAGAGCTTTGATAAATTTCTAGCGCTTTATTGTGTAGTGCGATGCCTAAAGAAGATAAGCCTTTCAATACCATGGCTGAATGGGTGCCGCTAGCGCCGTCTTGTTTGCTGCCAACTCTTACAATGCTGAAGCCATTCTTACTCCAAAAAGCGCTTACGTCTGGGGTGTTTGCAAAGCTTGACCCTAAATAATCGATGCCTTGATAGCGAAGCTTTTCACTTAGCTGGGTGAGTAATTGGCTTGCCAAATTGGTGTTTTGGAAATTTGGTGGTGTTGCAATGCGTACGATTCGAGCCCCCGTTAGATTAAGGGCTTCTTTGATGGCTAAGTGATGCGATAAAACTTGCGGCATTAGATGCCCCTTTGGGCGTCTGACGCCCTTAAGAATGGCTTGCTGAATATCTTGTTGGTTTTCAGTGTCAAAGATGGGGCCTTCAATACTGATTAAGCAAACTGATAGCAATGTTTTTCGAGTGCCTTGCGACTGGCTGAACAAACCGAATAATTTAAAATCAGGGGCGTCTAGTATGTCGCGTAAGTCACTTGGCCGGGTTTGATAATGAGCTTGAATAAGCAAGCCAAACACTTCTTTTAAAAGACCCTCATCATTTGACAGCCTATCTTGGCTTAGCAATTCAGTGCTTGCCCCTGACGCTAAGTTGTTCGTGTAGGGGGCGTCACTGGGTTCGCTGTCTAAACAGAAGGCATCGAATAACCAGTTTTCAAGAGGGTCGTTTTGGGCGTATCTAACCGGTGTATTGATTGTGTGATACTGGGGTTTGTGGTGGCAGGAAGGCGAGTTTAGGTGCTTAAAAAAACGAATTTGAAACCCCTTGCCAGTGCCTTCATAGCCGTGAGTGGTGCTAGCAAATACGATTTTATTGAAGCCAATGCTGCACTTTATTAAAAACCCCATGGGTAAGCTGGCGGCTTCATCAATGATAATTACGTCATTTTCTTTAACCGTGCCAAGTACATCCTCTGGGGCAATAAACGCCAGATTAACCCTGTTCATGAGCTGCTGGCTTTCGTTAAGGGCCTTATAAGTGGCGACGCTTGCAGCTTTTGTGGGCGCGCATATATAATAATTTATACCGTTATCTGGATTCGTTCTTATGTGTTCTAAGATCAGTTTGCCAACAAGGTGGGATTTCCCTCGGCCGCGATCGCTGGTTATGACGTGGCAAAATGGCTGCTTGGCTGTAAAACTAGCGCTAATGTCGGTTAATACTTGTTGTTGGTCAGCTGTTAGCTCTGTAGGTGTGTGCCAATTGCTTTGCTTGTGTACATCTTTTTCAAATTTAATTGCCGGCTTGCTTGGGGCTTCAGAATTTTGCTCATAGATGTGTGCCCCATGAAGGGTGGCTTTATCTATTAAGCGATTGATGGTGCGGCAGTTATTAACTGGGTTAGGAGATTTATGGCTATTGAATGGGCTACGTTTATTGGCAAAGTCATCGCTATATTTGGGCCACTGTTTGAGGGGCGGGCACAGCAAGAAAAATAACCCTCCTGCTTGCAATGTGCCTGATATGGCCGTTAGGGCATCAGGGTAAAGGCCATCATGTGCGTTAAATACAATGTTTTGAGATTCGTAACCCAATAGGGTATTGGGTTTGTTGGTTTTAAGGCGCAGCCCATTAATGTGTGTAGGGCAATCAGTGCTAATAATGATGTTGTTTGGTTGATTGTTTAGCCAAGGTGATATTTTTTGCCAAGCCCATTCTTGCTCGCCCGCTAAAATAACCACTTGTCGATGACCTTGCTTGACGGCCAAGCGAGAAAGGGTGCTTAATAAGTTGAGCCAGATATGCATAGAGGTTGCTGTTACTCGGGTTGTAAAGATCTGATAGAATCGCGCCAATTGTATCCAAGTTTGTAGGCTTTGCATGCGTTTAAGTGATGGTGATATCGAATTGGCCTTGGAAAGTGGCCAAATTAAGCTGACTCCGCAACCCGATGTGAGTGCCATTTCGGGTATTAGTGTGGATTTGCGTTTGGCCAATAGTTTCCGTGTTTTTAGTAATAATTCAGTGCCTTTCCTGGATTTGTCAGGTGAGCGAGAGCAGTTAAATAAAGACATCGATACTGTGATGGGAAAAGAGATTGTCATTGAAGATGACGGCGCCTTTTTTATACATCCAGGGGAATTGGTATTGGGCTCTACGTTTGAGTCGGTGGAAATTCCAGATAATTTGGTGGGTTGGCTTGATGGTCGTTCTAGCTTGGCCCGTTTAGGCTTGATGGTGCATGTTACTGCCGGGAGAATTGATCCCGGTTGGAAGGGGCAGGTAGTATTGGAATTTTACAATTTAGGCAAAATGCCATTGGCATTGAAACCTGAAATGATCATTTGTGCGTTAAGCTTTGAAACGCTATCCAATCCAGCTAATCGACCTTATTGCTCTAGGGTGAATGCTAAATATAAAAATCAACAAGGTGCCATTTCCTCTCGTATGGGCGATGACTAGCCAGTAAAATCAGCTTGTTTGTTAAACTAAAAGGTCTGCTACATGCTGGCTTTTTAGTTTCTATTCTTGGTTTAGGCTTTCAGCAGGGTGTTAAGTTGTTTTGCTAATTGACTGTTCGTTAAGTGCCCTTGTACGTAATACCATAATGTCGATAAGTATGTCATTTGCATTCGGGCCATGTCTAATTGCTGCTGGTCGATACCTTGATAATGCTTGAGTAATAAATCCATTTGGTCTGCATTTAAATGGCAGGTATCACTAAAAACCGCTAAGTCCCAAACTTTATTTCCAAGTGCTGCGTATTCCCAGTCGATCAGGTGTAGTTCGCGTTCATTTAAAATCCAGTTGCTGGGATTAGGGTCCATATGACATAAACATGGTGTAAAGTTTGTGTTTGGTAATTTTATTTTTAACGCTTCTTTAAGGTTTGTTAAATTACTTTTCAGAGCGTCTTCTAAACTTTCTTTATTATTGTTTTGTTTTATTTCTATTTGTTGCCAATAGTGCTCTATGAGTTCAGGGTAAATAATTTTAGGCCAGCTGTTGGATATGGGCGTACTGTGTACGGTTTTAAAGTGACTGGCGATCACCTTTAAAAAGTCAGAGGTTATGAAGTTTTTATTTTGGCTTAATGTGGATTCAAGGGTGTGAGTTTTTAAAAATGGTCTAATCCAATAAATGTCACTT
This sequence comes from uncultured Bermanella sp., assembly GCA_913058575.1. Taxonomy (GTDB): domain Bacteria; phylum Pseudomonadota; class Gammaproteobacteria; order Pseudomonadales; family Oceanobacteraceae; genus Bermanella. The sequence goes on along the minus strand of CAJXRF010000007.1, from coordinate 58,146 downwards.
GGATGTCGATATAAATAGGCCGGGCAAATACCATAGTTAGAAATGCTTTGGTGCATATCCCATTCAGTTTGACGGTTTAATTTTAAAGCTAAGTTGTTGGTGGCATTAATGCGAATAACATAGTGCTGGGAAGAGGCATCTTGTTTACTTTTCACTTCGAGCAGCCAATTGCTGTTGGTGAGTCCGTCAATTAATGGCGTTAGTTGCTCTAAACAGGGTTGTTCAGAGCAGATGTTCGGCCACAAAGACCAATCTTCTAAAATTTTACTTATGGTCTGTGTATTCATTAATTAATTTGCTGTGTTGACGGCGGTGTTTACAGGGAGCTGCTGACGATAAGTGATTAACCAAGATTTGAAACCAAAAAAGCACATAATAACGAAAATAAACATTTGTAGCGCCAATACGTTTAAATTTCGGTCGGCATACATGTAAGTTGCCAGCAAATCGATGACGATCCAATAGATCCAATTCTCGAGAATTTTTTTAGCCACCATATAGGTGGTGAGTACCGCGCCCCAGGTGGTGAATGAATCTAGATAGGGTAGGGCGGCACCCGTGTTGTTGGTTAATAAAAAACCTGAAATTAAGCTTAGAAATGTAACCCCAGAAATAGCCAGTGCGTGCTGCTTTAAGCTCCATGTGCTAATGGTTAGCTTGCTATTGTCTGATTGCTGATGTTTCCCACCATAATTCCACATGTACCAGCCGTAAATGGCCATGGCTAGGTAGTAAATATTTAAAGCTGACTCCATTAAAAGACTGGCATCCCAGAACAGCCAACTTAGGATGGCTGTGCTGGCAAAGCCGGCGTACCAGCACAAACTGTTTTGCTTCATGGCTAATACTAAGTACACAAGGCTTAGGAGTGCGGCAATTACTTCCCAATAGCTCATGACAAGTGAGTCACTGACAACCCCTTGTATAAATGACTCTATTACTGAGCTGCTAATATTTAAGCTGTCCATCTGATATATCTAACCTTAATTGGCTGTCTTTGTATCGTGTGGGTTAAGAGCGGGGTCTAGATTCATGCCGATAAACTTACAAACGAATATGGCTTTTCCGTATTGTTCGTAGGAATAGCGCATCTCGTTTTTTAGTGTATCCATGACAAGATCATAGTCACCAAACACTTGCGTGCTCATGGTGTTACCTACAACGCTTAAACCATTGATTTTTTGCAAGCGCTCTATGAAATTTTTGATGGCAGGGATGTAATCATCTGCCAAAGGGTATTTGCTTATTTCGACAGATAATTCCATTTTGTATCCTTTTTATAAAAATGCCCGCTGGTAGTGGGCTTAAATTATAGTAGTGCGTTTAGAAACTGTAACGGCCGCTTATACTGACTAAGCGTGGGGCACCTAACTGTACGTGTTGTGTGTCACTGTATCCATTTCTAGGATCATTGCCAAAACCAAACCCTCTTACGGCATAATCTTTGTCGGTTAAGTTGTGTCCATTTAGTGAAAGTTCTAAGTTATCTTTAATATAGCGGACGCTAGCATGAAGCAAGGCATAAGCTTTTGACTTTTCGTCATGACTGTCTGAAAAATAGAACTCATCTTTCGCTTCGACTTCAAGGTTTAGACTTATATTTTGAGTAGCTTTGAAATCAATGCTGCTGGCAATTGAATATTCTGGGGCGTGAGCTTGGGCTCGACCATCGTTGTTATAGGAGGTGCCGTATTTATCAGTGTAGCTATATTCCAGTAATTCAGTATTTAAATACCCTACGCTAGCTTGCCAAGATATCGTTTTAGTAGCTTGCCAATTACTTTCGATCTCTAGTCCATAGTTTCGGCCTTCTGTAGCGTTGTCATAATATTCTTTGAAGGAGATGGCATTATTGGTGCCTGTAATTGCTTCTGAAACTTTAACTTGTTGGTCCTTGCGTTGAATATAAAAAGCCGCAATGCGTGTGGTTAATTCATCATTTAATAGGCTAGATTTTAAACCTATTTCGAGGGAATTATTAAACTCGGTTTCAAAGGTACGATTATCATTTGAAATGCTCTCATCGGAGTTTACTCCTCCTGCTTTATAGCCTCTGGCTAGTGATATATAAGCAAGGTGGTTCATAGTAATGAGAGATTCTAATGTGATTTTTCCGCCCCAAAGTGTTTCGTTTTCATCACTCCCTGTATTGTTTGAGTCCGTATATGTATTATTCCATTCTTCTACTCGAAGGCCGTAAGTTAGGGTTAAGGTGTTACTTAATTGACTTGAAAGTTGCCCATATATTGCGGATGAGGACTGCTCAAGAACACTGGTAAATTGTCCAAAATAGTTTCGAGTTAGATCTTCTTTTCGATCGGCTATATAAGTCCCTGCAAGCCAGCTCGTGCTACCTCCGAATAATCGACTCTTAGTATTAGAAAGTAATCGAATGTCGATATTTGAGCGTTGATAGTCGCGTAAATATTCATCTCTAGAGTTGTAGCCATCAACATGGATGCCATCAAAAGCCCAATCTTCATCATAGGCATATACGATATCGCTTTCATTGTGTGAGGCTAATATTCCAATGTTGAAATATTCATTTGAGGTGTTTTCCCACTTAATTGATGAGGAAGTAGTGTCTTGCGTGTCTTTTCCAGGCTCATCAGAATAAGTGGTGCGGTTGTTATCAAGGCTAAATGCATCATAGCCATTATCTATATCTGCTTTTAATAAAGAAAAGCTAAAGTCATTATTTTTGTTTGCCTGCCAATTCAATTGCGCTCGTGCCACTGTTTCATCAATATTGTTAGTATCGTCACGATTTAAATGTACGTTTTCCATATAGCCATCAGAGAGAGTTTTATTAATGGCAAAACGACCTTGAATACTATTAGATAACGGACCTGATACCGCGGTACCTAAGGTTTGCTTACCGTAATTGCCTACTTCTGCTTCAATATATCCTTCAGTTTCTTTGGTAGGTTGTTTGCTTTTAATGTTGATGGCGCCAGCCAATGCATTGGCCCCAAAGGCAGTGCCTTGAGGGCCCCGTAAAATTTCAACCTGCTGTACATCAAACAGGGTGGCTGCACCGCCTAGGCCAGTCATATCAACGCCATCAATTATCAAGCCCACGGAAGGGTTGACAGCGTCTACAAACTGGCTGCGCTCACCGATGCCACGAATTTGAAAATATCGACCACGAGAGGCACCCGCTGAGTAGTTGACGTTTGGCGCTAAAGATAAAATGCTTTCCAAGTGGTCGGCATTACGCTTTTGGATGTCATCTTCGCCTACCACGGTAATGGCAGATGGGATTTGTTGTAAGTCTAGTTCGCGAAAATCGGCGTTTACTTTTACAGTATCTAAAGTAACAGGGCTATTATCCTGGGCCTGTTCTTGAGCGAGGGCGTTATTTGCAATTAGCAAAGCGGCCAGTAGAGGTGAGGCTTTAAAAATACTTGGGTGTTTCATTTGGGTCTTTTCCAAAATATTGAATAAGAGCCCGGTTACTGCGTAGTGTTGGCGATCGAAGCCGCCATTGAAAGCCATTAATATAAAAAAATGCGTCCATTCCTACGCCGGTATTAACCGGATCAGGTTCTAGGGGTTCGCTGGGAACAGACATCTCAGGCCTTAGGCCTCCCCCTGGATGGGGCGCATTCTACGTTAAAAGGAAATGGTTAAAAAGCATTAGAAGCCTTTTAGGATTTCATTTTTTAATTGCGCCTCTTTTAACAAGATGACGCTTTTGTCACCGTTAGACTTTACCTTTTTAAGTTTTAGTAAAATGTATTCAAAATCCTTGGCGTACCAAAGAAGAGTGGATTCCTTTTTGCTCTTTAATTGAGTTTGCTTAACCTGAATGGCCGTTATAGGGCCTTGGCCACTATTAAGCTCAGTTTCGCCTACTACTTCAAAATAGTAGTGCTTTAAGCGGTTTTTATAAGCGATGGGGTAATGAAACTCGGTAAGCCCAGACATAAGATCTAAGCGGATTTGTTCTTGATAGCTTAGGTTGTCTTGCAGGTTTTCAGGTAGTTCGTATTCTGCCCATGTGTCTTTATTGGGTAGCCATAATTTTTTTTCCTGCCAGTTAAACTCTTGGCTTCTTTTTGATTTAGTTAAAAACCCAGTGGTCTTGTAGCGATAGTTTTGGGGTTTAATGGAGCCTTCAGACACATGGAAGTTAGTTATTTCACTTAAGTCGGCAATGGATGAATACGCCTCAAATGAAAGTTGCCAAAGTGCTTCATCAGTTTGCTTAAGGGTGCGAGTCGCTTGAACGGTAATGGGGAACCAACCTGCTTTCCAAGTGGCCTCATATTTAGCGCTATAGGGGCTAAGGCTTTTTGAGCTTGGCTGTTGTTGGTTGGTTGTGGGCTCAAGTACTTCACTGTTAGGCGCGTCAGCTAGACAGGAATTAAATAGAGTGAACGTAAGGAGTGTGCTGAAAATAAACTTAGTCAAAGGGTACGGCCTAGGATTTGTTTTTTTCAGTATAAGCCCAACTGCCTTGGTGTGACTAGCAGTTGAACTTATTATGGCGCTTTTAGCTGATGGACTCAGGGCTTAACTGCAAACCTGTTTCAGGTAGAGCTTGGTTGTCAAAATAAGCATCTCCCTTAATCATGGATAATCGACCTTCTATAAACCACTTAACCGCGATGGGAAAGATTATATGCTCTTGAGCTTGCACTCTAACCTGCAGGGTTTGAGCATTATCGTCATCAAGCACAGGTACCACGGCCTGAATAATATTCGGGCCGCCATCTAAATCTTCACTGACAAAATGCACGGTAACGCCATGCTTTTTATCACCTGCTTCTAAAGCACGTTTGTGGGTGTTTAGCCCTTTGTATTTTGGTAGCAGTGAAGGGTGAATGTTTACCAGTTTACCTTTATAGCGGCGAACGAAGTCAGGCGTTAATATGCGCATGAAGCCAGCCAAGATAATGATATCAGGGCTGTGTTCATCGATGGCGCGAATCAAGTTAACGTCAAACTCTTCGCGGCTGGCAAACTCGGTATGGTCCACAATGTCTGTGGCGATACCAAGCTTTTCAGCTCGATCAAGTCCGGCCACCGCAGGGCGATTACTGATCACCGCGACAATTTCGCCATCCATTTCTTTTTTTATGCAAGATTCTGCAATGGCTTGCATGTTCGAGCCAGAGCCAGAAATAAGAACAACGATGCGTGCTGGTTCAGCCGGTTCAGATTTCACTGAATTATTCCTCGTCTACGCCTTTAACAATTACTAGGGCATCGCCTTCATTGGCTGCTTCAATGCGGCCTACTAGGGTAGCGGTCTCGCCTTCAGCATTTAAGATGTCAATGGCTTCTTGAGCTTTTTCTTCAGGAAGCACCACAATCATGCCTAGACCGCAGTTAAATGTTAGGTGCATTTCATGCCAGTCAACATTGCCTTTAGCTTGTAGCCAGTCATAAATGGCAGGGCGCTGCCAAGCTGAACCATCAAGGATAACCTTGGTGTTTTCAGGCAGTACGCGGGGAATGTTTTCGTAAACGCCACCACCTGTGATGTGGCAGATAGAATGCACATCGACTGTTTCTAATAGTTTAAGAACAGGCTTAACGTAAATACGAGTAGGTGCCATTAGAGCATCGGCTAAAGTTTGACCGTCTAGCTCTTCGCTTAGGTCAGCTTCTGATACTTCTAAAATTTTACGAGCCAAAGAATAACCGTTTGAATGTAGCCCTGAAGACTGAATACCGACAATTACGTCGCCAGCTTTCACCTTGCTGCCATCGATAAGCTCTTCTTTTTCAGCAACGCCAACACAAAAACCTGCCAGATCGTAATCGCCGCCGTGGTACATGCCTGGCATTTCAGCTGTTTCACCGCCCACTAAAGCGCAACCTGACTGCTGACACCCTTCGCCGATGCCCGTAACTACTGAGGTGGCTACGTCCACGTCTAATTTGCCCGTGGCGTAATAATCTAAAAAGAATAAAGGTTCAGCACCGCATACGATTAGGTCGTTTACACACATGGCCACTAGATCGATGCCAATGGTGTCGTGCTTGTTTAAATCCATGGCTAAGCGTAGTTTGGTGCCCACGCCGTCGGTGCCAGATACTAAAATAGGTTCTTTGTATTTAGTGGGTAGGCTGCATAGGCCGGCAAAGCCGCCAAGTCCACCCATTACTTCAGGGCGGCGTGTTTTTTTAACAACACCTTTAATACGGTCAACAAGTGCATTGCCGGCTTCAATGTCTACACCGGCGTCTTTGTAGCTAAGAGACTTGTTTTGATCGCTCATATGGGCAGCCTTTTATAAAAAAGATCAAGGAAATGAAAAAAATGGTGCCGGATTTTACCACCGGTGTCTGATTTTAGAAATCCTACAGGCCCATATAGGTGATATTTTCTTAAAAAGAGCTGTAATTTCTGCTGTTTTTGTCAGAATGGCGCCTCCCATATAAATATAAGCCCTGCAAATATGAAATCTGTACTTCTTGTTGTGTTGTTTGCTGTTATCGCTATGCCCTCCTATGGGAAATCGGTTGGCAATTTATACGATGCAAAAATACTGGTGAGCGATCAGTCACAAAGTGCTCGCCAAGAAGCCGCTCGAGCAGGTTTGTTAGAGGTGTTACAAAAAGTCAGTGGCTTTGCGGTACCCGCAGACAGAGCCGCCATTAATAAAGCGCTGACCATTGCTGATCAATACTTATACCAGTTTAGCTATGCAACGGTAGAGAATGGCCAGTTGGCTGGCGCTTTACCTGGGTCTTTGTGGTTAACCATGCAATTTGAAGGGAAGTCTATTCAAGGACTGATTAAACGAGGCAAGCTTCCTAGGTGGGGTGCTAATCGACCTAGTATTTTAGTATGGATGGCCATAGATGACGGTACAAAGCGGTTGATTATGAGTGATGGCGTGGATCACCTTGGCCAAAAGGCACTGCAAAGTGGCGCTCTAAAGCGTGGCTTACCGCTTATATACCCGTTAAATGACTTAGATGATTCCATGACGCTACCCATTGAACAGTTATGGGGAATGTTTGATGAGCCAATTGTGCAAGCAAGTAAGCGTTATGGGGCTGAGTCAGTGCTGGCCAGTCGTATTTATAAAACAACTGGTGGTAAATGGAAGGGCCAGTGGAGCTTCTACTTAAAAGGCGTAAAGCAAAACTTTGTATTTGAAACCATATCCTTAGAGCAGCAGGTGCTGGAGGGCTTAACCGCTTCCGCGCAAGTATTGGCCAATAGCTTTGCCTTAAAACCCAGTAATCAAGATGCTAGCTCACTTAGCATTCAAATTAGTGCTGTCAGATCACTCTCTGACTATGCAAAAGTCACCCAATACTTAGAAAAAATGGCCATTACAAAACAAGTTGCCGTAATGAAGGTAAATAAAGACCGCTTGTTTATGAGTTTGCAATTGAATGGCACAGTTAAGCAGCTCAAGCAAACCCTAGCACTTGATCGAAAATTAGTGCCTATAAAACATAAAATTGAAGAAAATGAAGAGCCTGGAAGTTTTGATATTGAATACTTCAAATGGAATTTATAAGTCTGGCCTATATTGTGCCGACAAAGGAGATGGAATTTGAATAACGCATTGCAAATTGGCTTAAAGCCGCTTTTATGGCTGGTGCTGGCCCTATTGTTTTTTTGGCTGATAGGGAATCTTCAGCCCATTTTGACACCATTCATGTTGGGCGCACTATTCGCCTACTTAGGTGACCCATTGGCTGATCGCTTAGAGGAGCTAGGGTTATCACGATCTTTAGCGGTTAGTTTGTGCTTTACAGTGCTGTTTACGCTTTTATTGGGGGTGATGCTGCTAGTAATTCCCATGGCCATTCAGCAGTTGAAGGTGGCTTATAGCCATATCCCGCAAATGTTAGAATGGGTTCAATTTCAAGCTATGCCATGGCTGATCACTTTGCTGGATTTAGACCCCGAGATATTTGATGTAGCCCATTTGAAAGAGCAACTTTGGGCGCAATGGGGAGATAGCAAGGGCATGCTTGCCTCGATCCTTTATAGCGCTAGTGCGTCAACTACAAGCCTAGTGTTGGCCTTAGCCAATTTGGCTTTGGTTCCGGTGGTGGGTTTTTACTTGTTACGTGACTGGGATATTCTCACTGAAAAATCTCTTAAACTTTTGCCTGTTCGTTTTCAGGGGCAGGTTGGGCGGCTGGCTTCAGAGTGTAACGATGTTGTGGGGGCTTTTTTAAGAGGGCAGTTATGGGTGATGGCAGCCTTGGCCGTTATTTATGTGTTTGGCCTTTGGTTGGTTGGATTAAAGCTTGCCTTACTGGTGGGCCTATTGGCTGGACTGGCCAGCATTGTGCCCTATATGGGTTTTGCGGTAGGGGTTGCGGCAGCTAGTGTGGCAGGCTTTATGCAGTTTGGACTTGATTGGCACATAGCAGTCATCGCTTTGGTATTTATGGCGGGGCAGGTGGTTGAATCTGTTTTGCTAACCCCTATATTAGTGGGAGACAAGATTGGATTGCACCCAGTGGCGGTTATTTTTGCTGTTATGGCGGGTGGTCAGCTATTTGGATTTGTCGGAGTGTTACTTGCATTGCCTGTTGCGGCAATAATTGTGGTACTCTTACGACATATACACGAAATTTATAAAGAAACTGAGTTTTATTCGGAAACATGATGGCTTCTGTACAAGTTGTAGAACAACTACCTTTGTCAGTTCAGTTACGTGATGATGCCACGTTTGACAATTTTTATGCGCTTCAAGCAACTGAAGTAGTGGCGCAAATTCGCCTTAGCGCACAGGCGCAAGGCGAGCAAAGTATTTTCATTAATGGCCCTGTTGGCGTAGGTTGTAGCCATTTGCTACAGGCAGCATGCCATGAAGCTCAGGCCCATGGTGCCAATAGCGTCTATCTCCCCCTAGACGAGCTCGTTATGTATTCCCCCGCAATTTTTGAAAGCCTTGAAGATTTACCCTTGATTGCCTTGGACAATTTACAGGCTATTGCGGGTAAACCTAAGTGGGAAGAAGCGTTGTTTCATTTATTTAATCGCGTTCGCGATGCTGGTGGTCATCTTATTTTTGCTGCCGATAAAAATCCCGAAGCATTAGGCATTCAGCTGCCAGACTTATTAACTCGGCTGCAATGGGGTTTGTTGTATCAGTTAAATGAAGTGGATGAAGACTTTAAAATAGAGGCCTTGCAGTATCGTGCTCATAATCGTGGACTAGATCTTACTGTTGATGTGGCACGTTTCATTGTCCGTCATGTGGAAGGCAGTATGGTGCAAATTTTCGATGTACTTCAGGATTTAGATAATGCCTCGCTAAGTGCTCAGAGAAAGTTAACCCGGCCTTTCGTTAAAACAGTCATGGGCTGGTAATTACAATAATTACAAGCCCAGCTTTTTTACTCTAACAAGCCTGAATCCTTTAGGCGTGAATATAATTCCAATAACGTGCGCACGCGCTCTTCGGCTATTTTTAAATCTAACAATAGATTGCTGGCCAAATTTTCTAATTCCTCCTCTAATTGACTTTCGGTCATTAAGAACAAATCTGTTGTAGGTACAATGTCAAATGACACTTCGGCTCCATAGGCTGAATAAAGTGTGCTTAACCATTTTCCTTGTAAATAGGCATCACTCACATAGACAGGCTGTTTGTCTACGTCTTCGGATAATTCACGAATAACATCCAATACGCTTTCACCCACCATCTCGGTATGGTCGCGAGTAATGTGGTGTGTGTCATTGGTCGAAGTTTCTGATTCACGCCACTCATCTTCTGGGCGAATGAGTACCGCTTTTAGTTGACCGTCACTAATTGACCAAGAAGCGGCCACTGGATAGGCATCTTCTTCGTAACTACTGGCTTCTAGGACTAGAAAACGTGGGTATTCCATATACAATCCCGTATTGAATAAGTTGGAGTAAATGATGGATAAAATAGAACGCGATTTTCACCAGCGTGACGCAGAAGATCAAGCATCTTTTTTGGAGCAAACTTGGTGTAACCAATGCCAAAAAGCAGATTTGGGCATGGTTGAGCCTGAAGAATATGAATTAGAAGGCATAATTACCATTGAAGGCAAATGTAAAGTTTGCGGCGATACGGTCATAACTGAGTTAGCTCCGGATGATGGAGAGCATGATAACTGGGAAGACTAATTAAGCTAAATAGGTAGTGGGTGTTTGCCTGCTACCTATCTGAGCTGCTAAATCGGGTTAGTGGTTTAGCTGTTTTTAATTAAGCGAGTGTAATAAGCCGCTGCACTAAATTGAAGTAACGTAACCGCCACTCCTAGACTTGCCAACACTGAGTCCTGCTCTGAAAAAGCCGCCAGCACCCACACAATAAAATACACCAAGCAGACATAACTCATCCAAGCCATAATTCTTGAGCTTTTCATTATGATGCCAGGAATCAGCACCAGCCATGGAATGCCTTTAATGGCCGTGAGAATGATGCCTATTAGTAATGCCCAAGCAGTGTCGATTTTAATGTCAGGTCGATCAAACGTACCCGCAGCCAGCAAAACAAACTGCATGCAAAAGCAGATGAGCGCCAAATTATAAGAAATTTTTACTTTGTTCATTATTGACCTAATTGTTGGGCGCTATTTGTTTCGCGAGTAAGGCAATTCGCTTGCCTTGGGCGTGACAAAGGCTTATTTCTTCTTCACTCAGAATGGGTAGGCTATTTTTGCCAGCAAAATGACTTACCCCGTAAGGAGTGCCACCAGTTTGAGTGTTCATTAGCCCTGGCTCAGTATAGGGGATGCCCGCTAAAACCATGCCGTGGTGAAGAAGGGGCAGCATCATACTAAGTAAGGTGGTTTCTTGGCCGCCATGCAGGCTTGATGAGCTGGTGAAGACAGCAGCAGGCTTATTGACCAGAGCTCCGGTTAGCCAAAGGTTGCTGGTGCCATCAAGAAAGTACTTTAGTGCTGCGGCCATATTACCAAAACGAACGGGACTGCCCATAAGTAGGCCGCTGCAGTTGCGTAAGTCTTCTTCACTGCAATACAAGGGCCCATCATCTGGAATGTCGTCTTTACTGGCGTGTGTATCAGTTGATACACCAGGAACACATCTTAGCATGGCCTCAACGCCAGCTTCTTGCTCAATGCCACGCACCATGTGCTCAGCCATGGCAGCAACTGAGCCGCCATGGCTGTAATATAAAACCAAAACATAAGGCTTGGACACTACAGAATCTCCAAAACCTGCTGAGGTGGGCGGCCTATTTTCGCTTCATTACCCTTGATCACAATAGGGCGCTCAATCAGTTTTGGCTCTTGCACCATAGCGTCAATCAGTTGCTGATCAGTGAGTGCTTTATCTTTTAAATTTAGATTTTTGTAGGCCTCTTCAGATTTTCTCAATAAGTCCCTGGCGCCAATATCTAGTTTTTTTAAAACATCTAAAATCAGCTTTGCATTAGGCTTCTCTTCTAGATACAAAAAAACCTTTGGGGTGACTTGGTTGTCTTCCAATAGCTTTAAGGTTTCTCTTGATTTTGAGCAGCGTGGGTTGTGCCAGATTTCAACACTCATGGGCGTTCCATTGAAAAGTCACTAAAAGAGGGTATTGTACCTCTATTTGAGGCGAGTGCGAGCAGTGAATCTACAGGGTGTGTGGCGTTTTATATACTTGCTGATTAAGCAGTTTGAAAAAGGAGAGGCGCGTAAGAGCGCTGCTCAACTAACATTTGTCACCTTGTTTGCCATTGTGCCTCTCATGACATCGGGCTATGTCATTGCAGGCTGGCTCCCATGGTCATTGGATTTTTCTGAGCAATTCCAAACGTTTATTTTTGAGCATTTTATTCCATCCAGTGGCGAGATCATTCAAGAATATTTAAAAACATTTAGTGAGCAGGCAAAGAGTCTCACTTGGCTGGGGCTTGTGATTTTGTTGTTTAGCGCCATCAGTTTAATGCTCACCATGGAAGGCTCTTTTAACACTATTTGGCGAGTAAAAAGTAAACGATCGGGCATGCGTATTGTTAATTATTGGTTGATGTTACTTCTGGGTCCAGCACTGTTGGCCGGTGGCTTCTTAATTAGCACGTATCTTTTAAGTTCTCAGTTATGGGTAAGCAATATTAGTGACTCGCTAATTAGAAGTTCAGTTTTGGTAGGCCTATTGCCTATGGGAGTTTCTAGCGTAGCGCTGACAGTCATGTATTACTTTTTACCCAGCTGTCAGATTCGACCATTGCATGCCCTCATTGGTGCTGTGGTGGCATCGACGCTTTTAGAGCTGGCAAAATTATTATTTGTTTGGCTGGTTTCACTAACGCCTTCATATGAAATAGTTTATGGCACGTTTGCCATGATGCCTCTTTTTTTACTTTGGCTTTATATCGCTTGGAGTTTGGTTTTATTGGGCGCTCAGTTGGTGGCCATGCTGCCGTTTTATCATCAACATTGGCGTGGTGTTAAAGCATCTCAACTGGATTGGGGGCTTATTATTTGCAAAACGCTGCTAGGTGCGGCGAACGGTGTGCCTAGAGTAGAGTTAATTGCTAATTTATCTTATTTAAATAGCGATGATTGGGAGCCTGTTCTACAGCGGCTTATTCATCAGGGGTGGGTGAAGGATAAGGCAGGTGTCTTTTATCTGAGGGTTGATCTGAATGCGCTTAGGATAGGCGACTTAAGTGAGCTTATTCATGAACGCCGTCTAGATAAACTGGCCGTGTACTTAACTGATAGCGATTGGTTTGAACAGCTTAACCCCTTGTTTGTTGATATTAGAGATAAAAAGAAGTCTATTCTTGATGTTTCAATTTCTAGCGTTATAAACAAATAGCCCGTACTCAAGGCATTGCTTTGAGTACCCATTAAAATTATTTAAAGGGCTCTCATAGGTTTAGAACGTCATTTTTAGTAGACGCGGCGATTGTCATGACTTCCTGTATTAGCTCAAATGGCACACTTAACTCTACCAGCGTTTTTTGAAGGTGCTCGGCGACTTTACCAAAATGAACTTCTGATAATCCTAAGGCTGCTGGCCTTGCATGCGCAGCTCTCATACCTTTGCCTGAATAGTTGTTAGGCCCACCAAATGCCACCGTTAAAAATGATGCCTGCATTTTTTTTTGTCGCTCTAGATTGATGCCATCAAAGAAAGGGGAGAGTGCGGGGTCGCTAATGACCTTTTTGTAAAAGATGTCTACAGCCGCTTCTACTGCTTTATTGCCACCAATATTTTCAAACAATGAAGTCATGGGTTATCCTAATTTAAGTGAGTCATAGATTAGGAATAGTTGAATTACCCTAGCTTTCCAGTAATTGCCGTCAGGGAGTGTGGGTGTTAGGGATAATTAAGGGTATACGATTAACCGGAGAGGTATTAATAGCTTAACAATAGAGGCTAAATACTTTGCACAAACCAGCGCTTTTTCCAAGCTTTCATGACTCTTTCAGGATACCAGGTTTTACCTAGGCTGCCGTTGTATCTGGCAAGGGCTCGAGTCCAGTTGCCTTTTTCTCGCTTTAGGTAATGCGCAAGAATGGCGCAGCCATATTTTAAGTTAGTACGAAAATCCATCAGGTTGTCATCTTCACGGCCTATTTCTTTTCGCCAAAATGGCATGATTTGCATATAGCCTTGAGCGCCCACACGGGAAATGGCGTAGGGCTGAAAGGCACTTTCAGTTTGAATGAGGGCCAAGACCATTTCAGGGGGAAGTTTATTTTTACTGGCTTCTAGGTGTAAGGCCTGCAGAAATTGAATGCGAAACGACTTGTTTTTAATATAGCGAGATAGGCGGGCAGACATGTCCACCAACCAAACCTCTGCTTCAAAGCGATCACCAAAGCTTTCTGAGCTATTGATGGCTTCTTTTAAATGCTTCCTTAACTCTGGATCTACGCTGGCCAATAGCTGGCTGTTATAGAGGAGTATTGAAATAATAAAAAAGAAGCGCAGCATCTTAATGGGCCAACTTGCTTTTAACTAATTCAAATATGTCGTCACAGGGTACTTCAATGGCGTCATTCTTTTGGTCTTGACGGGCTTTGTATTCTACTAGGCCGGATTTCAGGCCGCGGGAGCTAATCACAACGCGGTGAGGTGTACCCATTAATTCGCTGTCGGCAAATTTAACTCCTGGGCTGGTTTTTTTGTCACGATCATCCAGTAATACATCGTAGCCTAATGCCAGTAAGGATTGATAAAGCGCTTCGCCACGCTCAACCACTTCTTCAGACTTATGGGCGTCAATCAGTACTATGGTTACTTGAAAAGGGGCTAGGGCCTGTGGCCATAAAATCCCACGATCATCAAAGTTTTGTTCAATGGCCGCCGCTACCACACGTGAAACGCCAATGCCGTAGCACCCCATTAACATGGTTTTTTGTTTGCCATTTTCATCTAGTACCGTGGCATTCAATGCTTTTGAATATTTGTCGCCTAGCTGGAAGATATGACCCACTTCAATGCCACGTTTAATCTCCAGTGTACCTTCACCATCTGGACTGGCATCCCCTTCGACGACATTTCGAACGTCTTCAATGCGGCCAATATTGGCATCACGGCCCCAATTGGCGCCAGTTAGGTGTACACCATCTTTATTGGCGCCACATGCAAAGTCAGCTACGACCGCTGCACTACGATCTACAATAATCTCTATGCTCATTTGGCAGGGGCCAATGGAACCTGGTTTACAGCCTAAAGCTGCAACAATGTCTTCTTCCTGAGCGAAGGTTAAAGGGTTAGCTATGCCGGCTAATTTCTCGGCTTTCAGTTCGTTAAGCTCGTGATCGCCGCGCAATACAAGGGCAACAAGGGCAGGCTTTTTACCTTGCTCTTGTTCTTTTTCGCTTAACTCACCTTCAACAATTAAAGTTTTAAGCACTTGCTGAGCACTTAGATTTAAAAACTGGCTTACGTCTTCAATGCTGTGTTGATCAGGTGTTGAAACTTCACTTAATTCTTGACTGGCAGTTGGGCGTTCGGTGCTAGGGGCTACAGCTTCAGCTAGCTCTACGTTAGCGGCGTAACTTGATTGGTTACTAAAGGCAATGTCATCTTCACCGGATGATGCTAGGACATGGAATTCATGGGAGACAGCGCCACCAATTGAGCCAGTATCGGCGTTTACTGGGCGGAAATCTAATCCTAGACGAGTGAAAATATTCGTGTACGCCTGATGCATGCGCTCATAGGTATCGTTTAGGGATTCTTCATTGGCATGAAAAGAGTAGGCGTCTTTCATTAAAAATTCACGAGCTCGCATCACGCCAAAGCGAGGTCTGGTTTCATCGCGAAATTTGGTTTGAACCTGATAAAAATTAACCGGTAGCTGACGATAACTATTTAATTCATTACGAGCTAAATCAGTAATCACTTCTTCGTGAGTTGGGCCAATACAGAAATCACGATTGTGACGATCTTTAATGCGCATCAGTTCACCGCCATACTCAAACCAGCGGCCGCTTTCTTCCCAAAGCTCTCCAGGTTGCACTGCAGGCATGAGCAACTCCAATGCGCCAGCTGCGTCCATTTCTTCACGGACTATCTTTTCAACTTTACGAAGAGTGCGTAACCCAAACGGCAGCCAGGTATAAAGCCCGGATGCCAGCTTGCGAATCATGCCGGCTCGGAGCATAAGCTGATGACTGGTAACTACAGCATCAGAAGGGGATTCTTTTAATGTGGCGATTAAAAATTGGCTAGCGCGCATTAAGAAATTTCCATAAAGCGTATCAATATTAGTGCTGGTTGGCGTTTAAGGGAGGCATCCCTATGTCATACCAACTCTTTACAAAGCAGCCGCAAATTGTATGCTGCACAGCCCTTTTAAACAAATTTTTAATCATGTTTGAGTTTATATCGTATCAAAATACCCCCGGCGGTAAAATTCGGGTTGAATTTGCCTCTGGGATTACTGAATTAGCGGATACTTTGGCGGTAGTGGCCGGTGAAATGGGCCATTATGAAGTGCAGGCACAAGGCGTCAGGCCGACGTTAGGGTCTATTTTGTATCTACCCGTGAAGGGTGGGCGTATGGTGAGCCTTAAGTTGCGAGTATTGGGGGTGAGTGAGCTTATTTCTCCCGTAAACGCTTGGAAGGCCAGCTGCCAAGGCCCTGATGTAAAAGAGTTCAATCTCAGGTGCTTAGATATGAGTTGCGATGAATGCAAAGAAGTTAGTCAGGTAGAGTTTATTGAATACAGTGATTCCATTGAGTCTGACGCTGTAAAAGCATTAAATCAGCAAGGATGGCTGGCCAGCCTTGAAAAGCAAGTGTGCCCTAAATGCTATAAGGCTGCGCATTGACCTAAAATCCGTGTAGGCGAGCTTGTGTATTAGATATTAAAGGCTGAAAATTCAGCTTAAATTGAGTTTCAATAAGAGAGATTATGTCAGAACACGATTTAGAACTGGATGCAAAAGGGTTGATGTGCCCTGAGCCTGTGATGATGTTGCATGTTAAAGTGAAAGAAATGTTGCCAGGGCAAGTGTTAAAAGTAGAAGCCACCGACCCATCAACCACACGAGATATTAAGAAATTCTGCAGCTTTTTGGGTTACGATTTAGTCAGTCAAGTTGAAACAGAAAGCGGTGTGTTTGAGTATTTAATCAAAAAGCCACTTTGAGTAATGCTATTTGCAATTTAGGGTGTGTTTTTATATGGTACTGTTTATATATACAGCCAATAGCTAATGGCGAGATCATCGACCTGATTGCCTAGCTGAAAGGAAGAGACAATGATAAATCCAGTCACCATTCAATATATGAGCCGCGAAGAGATTGAGCGTTTATTGTTCTCTTTTAGCGCCGAAGCAGGAAATAGTGAGGCTGAAGCGTTTGAAGCGTTAGCTCGTAGACTATTGGCTTTACTTGAAAAGGCCAGCGATTAGGCCTTAATCAAGTTAGCCTGCCTTTTATCACTTAAGTTAATTAACACAGTCGCTTAAGTGACCAGGGCAAATGAGAAACCTAATTGAATCTACTTGTGTTGCGTTTATCCCACCACTGCGTGGCCAAAGCCATGCAATCTTGCTGATTGGTCGCGCGTCCCATTAGTCTGGCAATGTAGGCCAATGTACCAATAATCGCACCTACCCCATATTCATTTTCTATTTCACCGCTCCAAACTTGTTTGAGCTCGCTTAATTCAAGTGTCTTGGGTTTGACGTGGCGTTTAGGGAAGATGGCCGGCCATTCTTCTTCTATTAGCTCATCGTTAAAGCAGTGGTGCATTTTAAATGGGGCGTCTGGATTGCATTCACATTCACCACCTTCGCCTTTTAATATTGATAAGCGAGAATAGCCAAGCAGCTTGGCACCTAGCTGATGTGATGGGCCGTATCCTGGATGAAATACACCCTGACTAACATTGTGACTATTCAGTGGGTTCAATAGACGAGCAAAGCTGTGTACGGGGGATCTTAAACCAAAGGTGCCTCGTAAATCGATGATGTCCTGCAAAGGAGCACATAGGTTTTCCATGCCCATAAAGCTAAAGTTATTGGCTGTCAGTTGCTCTTCCACTTCTTGCCAATTATTGGCCGTTTTAACATTTAATTCTTTTAGGGCTTGGCGGGTGTAAATTCGGCCTGCTGTATGACCGTCTGCACCATGCATGAATACTCTTAAGCCGTTGTCGGCCAATACAAAGCTGGCTAAAAGATACCATGGTAAATGGCGGCGCTTGCCTGCATAGCTGGACCAATCTAAATCCACACAAAGAGACTCAGGCACTTGGGGCTTAATATGATTTTTGGTGGCTTGTGTGAAGCCAGCTAATTCTTCTGCGCTTTCTTCTTTTACACGCAATAGCATCATGAATGCACCAAGCTGTACATCTTCGCATTCACCATTAAGTATCATGGTCATGGCAGCAAGTGCTTCGTCATAAGTAAGCGAGCGAGAGCCTTTACGGCCTTTGCCTAAAATTCGCACATATTGAGCAAAAGGGTGTTCTGAGTTCATGGTTATGTCTTATATGAAAAAATAACAAATTAAAGGCAATTTGGAGGCTTAGGTAGCCCAGCAATTTTAGCTGCAAATTTGGCTGGGCTTTCTGGAAACAGCGTCATTAAGTAAATGCTATTGCCCTTGTCCAGCCCTAAGTTTTCTTTAACAAGTTTCACCAGTGGGCGATTGGCAGGTGCTACTTGGTGCTTACTATAAAAATCACGCAGCAAATAAATCACATCAAAGTGTGCCTGAGTTAAGGCGATGGCATCTCGTTTAGCTATTTCTCGGGCAATGGTTTCATTCCAAAGCGCAAGGTCCAATAAAAAACCTTCTTGATCAAATGCCAGTGGTGATTGTGAATCGCTCATATTAATACCAGCTGATAACTTTTTCATGTTCGGTGCATAATTGCACAAATTCTTGATAGCTAATGCTTTTTTCCTTGCCGTTTACTTCAAGGCCTCTTGCACTTAAGTCATCTTGCAAGAGGTAAACAGGGTTCGTAATGCTATTTAGGGTAGGGTGGCTTTGGATGTAAACGCCATCCTGCATAAATAGCAGGCTGTCTTGAGTGCCAATGATGTTTAAACAGTCCCTAACAGTGGTGCTCGAGAAAGGGCTGCGCTGAATTAGATGCAATACCATTAGAATCCCACCACTTTGTCTTGCTGACTTATGAACGCGCTAATGTCATTGCGTGATAGAGCTTTAATATTAAGGGTGAGGTCTTTTTCTAAAATGTTTCTTTCCTGTAAATCTTCTTTTACTGCATAAATTTTGTCGATGTCATACAGAGGTAAAATTTCAAGAGCAGAGCCTTGCGGTTTTAAATTAATGCCGCTTGAATGCTGATTTTTTAAAAGCTGGAATACGCCGTCGCCTAAAAACAACAAACTTATATCTTGGTCGTAAGCGGCGCTGGTTAAGACGTAATCTAAACCTTCGCGAGCAAGGCTAGAGCCATAAGGGGCTGCGCGCTGAATAATTAATATTTTATGGGACATGAGGGCTACCCAAATGTAATGAGTTGATCGCTGTTGATTTGAGCATCCAATAACTGACCTAGACCCGAAATTTCAAATGGAGCAGTTAAGTTATGCTGAGGCTTGTTGTAGCGCTTAGCTTCACTTTCATTAAGAAGGCCTCTTTTTAAAGCCGCTGCGATGCAAATAACTAAATCTAATGAATACTGCTCAGCCAGGATTGTCCATTGAGTGTGCAGGTTAACCTCATCCTGCTGAGGGCTTTGCAGAAACGAACCGTTTTGAATGCCTTCATGATAGAAGAATACACGGTAAATTTCATGGCCATCTTTAAGGCAGGTTTGGGCAAATTTAAGTGCACTTAAACCACCTTGTTGGGAGTAGGGGCTTGCCAGCACTAAAAGGGAAAATTTCATGATGGGGTTCGATCTGGAGGGAATAAAAACAATTAAAGAGTGGAGAAAATAAAAAAGAAGGCATCGCCTTCTTTTTTATTTAAAGCATTAATCGTCGCTGGTAGCGCCGATAATGTGCAGCAAGCTTGTAAACAAGTTGTAGATGTTCAAGTACAGGCTAACGGTAGCCATAATGTAGTTGGTTTCGCCACCATTAATGATTCGGCTTGTGTCAAACAAAATAAAGCCAGACATCAATAACACGATGGCGCCAGAGATGGCCAATGAGAACATTGAAACATCAACGCCAAAGAAGAAAGAAGCGATCATTGCACCAACGGCACCCACAATAACGACCATCAAACCTGCAAACAAAAAGCCACCCATGAAAGAGAAGTCTTTTTTGCTGGTTAACACATAAGCAGAAAGAGAGAAGAAAATGATGGCTGTACCACCTAATGCCTGCATTACCATTTCAGAGCCGTTTGGCAGCGCAAGGTAGCGATTAAGCATTGGCCCAAGAGCCGCGCCTAGTAAACCTGTGAACAAAAATACAACGGGCAAGCCCATTGCAGTATTGGCTGTGCGTGGAAGCACCAACCAGACAATGGCAAGTGCTGCCAAAGACATGATCAAGGCTGCGCCGCCGCCAAGATTCATTGACATTGAAATGCCCGCGGTTAAGGCGCTAAAGGCCAGTGTCATGCCAAGTAGCATATAGGTATTGCGCAATACCTTTTGAGTGTCTGCACTAACGGCATGTTGCGCGGTGCCTATGCTTCTGTGTTCCATTTGTCGCTCCATTGATTTAAGTCATGTACTAGCACTGATAATAAGGGCGTTGCAGGGAATTTCAAGTGGCTTATAGCGCTATTTTAGTGATAAATGGTAATCGTTAGGTAGGCCATACTTGAGCTAAGTCCTTAAAAACTATCGTTATTTTACAAATAAGGTTGACTCTCAGGTAAATAACCGTAATATGCGTGGCCTGTGCGGAGAGGTGGCTGAGTGGCCGAAAGCACCGGTCTTGAAAACCGGCGAGGGCTTATACCCCTCCAAGAGTTCGAATCTCTTCTTCTCCGCCATTTATTCTAAAAAACCAGAAATTGAAAAATTTCTGGTTTTTTTTCGCCTGTTGTTTGCAATATCAGCTTTTAATGGTGGCTGAACTATCCGTTTATGCAGCGTCTCCCCAACTCCTCCAGTTAGGCTACCGCACGTACATAATGCTTTTTGCCGTGACGATACCGCATTGAAGGGTATCTGGTGGTTTAGTCAATGATAGTCGAAATAAATTGGGCGTTCGTAATATTGTAAGAGGCTGTAAGTTGCTATTTTTTGTGAACCAAGCCTCGATTAAGAAAGCTTAAGGTGCTTAGCGGGCTTTAAATATTTAAAAAGGAACCTTCATTAAAGAGTGGTAAGCTAATTATCTGTGATAGCTCTTTTATAATAAGTGCAGTCAATAGGCTATCCAGTATGGAAGAATGCTAGATGCCGTGCTAGACAAGAAAAGGCGCTAGCTGCCTACAGTGAGACCAAACAAAAGAGGGGCGATTACAGTGGTAAGAATAATAATCTTTTTAGTTGTTTTGTTAATTGTGTGGCAGGTATTTAGGGCAGCCGGCAAAGGAGGTGCAATAAAAGCAACATTGGATGAGGCAAGGACAGTCGGCCTTCAAGAAGCAAGTGCTTATATTCAAAGCCCGATCCTATTAAATGATTATGCAGAGGCCAGAGGAATTTCTAAGGGGAAGCTGGAATCTATAGTGGAGCAAGAGGTAATCCCTTCCTATAAATGGCATCAGTACATCTTCATAGAAAACCGTGAATTAATTAATATAAATAAATGAAGTCATCGGGTCTAATTGAATGCTTTTTCTGAAATCGCTAAATAGATACATGGAGAGAAATCACGCCGCTAGCAGGGCATTGCTTGTGCAGCTTAACAAAAAAAGCATTGCCGATTTAGATGAGCTTAGTGAGGGGCTTTGGTTGTCGATTAAATCCAGTTCAAATGAGTCATGGGCTCTAGAAGTTATAGATGATGGGGTGATGCCATTAGAGTTCATCGTCAGGCTCTTTGTTAAAATAGGTTTTAGCTGTGAAGACTCCATAAGATTAATGATGCAATTGCATAAGAGGGGGGCTGTGCTTTTGGCTAAAGCAGACGAAGACATTCTTTTGGCTTTGCAGGATTATATTAATGCTCAGGCAGAAACTCACGACACCCTCATTTTAACGAATATCTTAAAAATATAAATTGGGCACCTTGTAGGTTTTGTAATGGTAGTATCAATCATAGGTCCCCCCTCAACTGACACCGGTAATTCGAAACCCATTTAATTCTTTTCCGGTCATTTGCACGTATAAAAGTGCTGGGTATAAGATGCTCATGGCATTTAAATTCAACTAGTAATACCACCTAAGTAGAGCGTGATGACTTTGGGTTCCAGATTTAATGCTGGCTTGGTTATATGATGACCAAAAGCCGCTGGCTAAGGGTTTTTTTGGCTTTTTTCTTGACTCAAAAATCAAAATCCGTATTATGCGTGGCCTGTGCGGAGAGGTGGCTGAGTGGCCGAAAGCACCGGTCTTGAAAACCGGCGAGGGCTTATACCCCTCCAAGAGTTCGAATCTCTTCTTCTCCGCCATTTATTCTAAAAACCAGAAATCGAAAGATTTCTGGTTTTTTTTCGCCCACCGAAAGCTAAAGGCCACTTAAGAGGCGGGCTCTATCCTAAGCCTTGCGCTTTAGCGTTCACTTCTAGCGTCTCTCTAAAGTCAGGGTGAGCTAGCTGAATAAGGGCTTTAGACCTTTGGGGCAGAGACAACCCCTTTAGGTTGACGCAGCCAAACTCGGTAACCACAAACTGTGTGTCCATACGAGTATCGGTAACGGTGCCACCCGTTAGCTTGGGAACAATTCGACTAATTGAGCCTTGCTTGGCCGTAGAATGAAGTGCGATAAAGGAGCGTCCATTTTTAGACGCATACGCGCCTCGTACAAAATCAAGCTGCCCTCCGGTACCAGAGAAAGGAAGGCCATTTAGCTGCTCTGCGTTAATTTGCCCACTTAAATCCACTTCTATAGCGGCGTTCACCGACACCATATTATTATTCTTTTGAATGACATCAGGGTTGTTAACCCATGAAGCCGGATAACCTACAATTGAGGGGTTATCATCCATGAATTCATATAGTTTTCTATCTCCAATGGCCAGTGTGAAAACATGTTTGTGCTGCATCCAACTTTTAAATTTCCCATTTATAACGCCAGACTGAATTAAATCCACCATGCCAGGGGAGAATAGCTCGCTGTGCAAACCAAGATTCTGATGCTGATTCAGAAGCCCCAATACCGCACTGGGTACACCACCCACACCCATTTGCAATGTGTCGCCATTATTTATTTGTTCTGCTATTTGTTTGGCAATTATCAAATCGGTATTGCAGGGTGGGGCGAATGCTAGCTCCATTAATGGTTGATGATTTTCAATAATTGCATCCACTTCTGATATATGAATAGAGCACTCGCCAAACGTTCTTGGCATGTGCCGGTTCACTTCTAATACCACTCCCTTGGCTTTACGAATAACGCTGGCCCCATAATCTGCATTGGTTCCCAGACTAAAATAACCGTGCTTATCCATGGGCGAAACGGTGGTCATAAAGCAATGAGGCTCAACGTGTTCAGTTAACAACCTGCCCACCTGATGAAAGGTGGCCGGTACAAATTCCAGCCAATGATTGGGCTGGTTGCTTTTAATGGCGGCCCGGTCATGACTGCTCATAAAAATTGCACGAGGATTAAACTTATTGACAAGCTCAGGGGTCAGTAGTGTTTCTTGTAGGGCCTGAGTGCCGTGCATGTAATATAGATTTATATCGTTGAGTTGGTTTTTTTTAATGGCACTCGCTACCACGCTTATGAGTCCTGGCGGCATAGCCACGCTCATGGCTAAAATTAAATTTTGGTGATCATGCAGCAAGGTAAGTAGTTTTTCTTGCATGCTGTCAGGTTGATATAGCTTGCGTTGATATTCTAGATTGGCATCCATATGACTTCCTTGTGTGTGCTTTTTAATGGTTGTTTTAGGTAGTGACTATGAGCAAGTTGGCCGCCTAAGTTACCTGTGTTTAAACAAAGGAGTGTTGAGATAAGTCTATGGATGGCTTAAATGAGCAAATGGCATTAGCGGATATTTGAAGTCATAAGCCACTAAGGGGCTAAGTGTTCCAAAGAAAGCCCTCAGAATGCCGTTATGGGCTCTAAGTGCTCTAGTAAGGGTATTGCAGCTAATTGTGGTGCTTTTCTTCTTTTAGGTTCGATAATAGTTATTATCGAACCTAATTAAATATATAAATATGTAAAATGTTGCTAAAAATAACAGAACAGAACATTATCATATTTTATTATTATAGGCCTCCTAAATGACCAAGCAAGACCAGATAAAAAAAGCCTGCCGAAAGGCCTATAACGAGCTGGTCGAGCAAGGCAAGCGCCCAACCGTTAACGCTGTATCCAGCTTGGTGACGGGTGACAGAAATGCAATATCAAAGGCTTTGAAAGCCCTAAGAGAGGAGTATCAAGTTGATGAAAATGGTCGTTCAAACCGGCTACCAGGCCAAGTAGTTCGTGCCATGGAGCAAGTTTATCTAAATCTTAAGGGCAGTATTGAAGAGGAAAGCCAATTAAAGATTCAAGGTGCACAAGATGCACTTAAGAAAACCGATACCCAAAATTCATTACTAGAAGGCGAGCTTAAAGCGATTAAGTTGGAGCTTAGCTGCGTAAAAGGAGAATTAGAGGATAAAAAGGTGATGCTAGATGCTCAGAATTCGCAGATTAAAAATAATGAAATTAACTTAGCCAAGCTTGGAACGTTATCAGAACAGCAGCAGCAGCAAATCTCCACATTACAATTAAGCAATAAAGAAATGCTTAACCAAATGGAGTCGGAGCGTATTCAAACACGCCATCAGATTACCCATATGCTGGAACAAGGGCGGGAGCTTAAAGACGAAAAAGAAGCCACTGTTTCTAAGTACGAGGCTTTAAAGTATCAGTTTCGTGAATACAAAATGGATACAGGTCAAAGAATTAGCCAATTAGAGGCCGATATTGCCAGCCAGTCTCAAGCTCACCAAACTGAGTTGTCAGAATTAAAACTAATTCAGCACAAACAACTATCCTACGCTGATGCCCAAGCTCAAACCCTATTGCAAGAAAAGCAAGAATCACTAAAAGCCGTTATTCAAGCGCAATTAAAAGTAATTGATGAAAACCTAGTCCATAAAGAGCAACTAGAGGCTGAACTTAAAAGTCAGCGCCAAAAAGAGATTGAAATAAATAACGTGCAAATGGCATTGAAGAATAGCCTTGCCGTGCAGGAAGATAATCACCAAGCCCTTATAAAATTAATGCAAGAACAAAGAGTGAATCAAACGCTGGTAACCAAAGATGAGTGAGAATGTTTTTTTACAAAACCTTGGTCAAACAGCCAAAGCAAAAACTTACAATAGTGCTATCAGGCAATACCAAGCTTGGGGTGGGTTATTACCATCCACTTCAGGAAAAGTTGAGCAGTATTTAATTTTTCAAGCCACAAAAAAGTTACCCATGGCCGCATCTTCTTTAGCTGTGCATGTTGCGGCCTTAAGGTATTGGCACACCTGGCATAATTTTAATGACCCAACACATTCCATACGAGTTAGAGAGACACTCTCTGGCATTCGCGCAAAAGAAACGCGTATTCCATTGAGTAAGCGACCATTAAACGCTCAAGAAGCCATCAAGGTTATGAATTACATTGTGTCTGGCTCGCAAAGCATTAAGGAAAAAAGAGATAAAGCAATTATTGCCATGTTTATAAGTACCGGTTATCGACGTTCAATGATTGCAAGCATCACTCTTAAGATGATGGTGGGGCTTGAGAAAAAAGAATTAGATATTGCCATTAGTCTTCCGCGTCACAAAGGAGGCAAGCCTGTTTATTCGGTAATTCCATTCAGTGGTAACTCATTTTGCTTGGCAAGGGTAATTAAAGAGTATGTAGCTGTATTGCCCTTAAAATCAGGAAGCTTATTTCGAGCCGTGAATAAGAAAGATGAGCTCACGCAAACGCTAACACCCACTAGTATTAATCGAATTGCTAAGCAAGTATTTGAGCGAGTAGGTATTCAGGATGACAAGCTATCTTCCCATAGCATGAGAAAAACCCTAGTGAATCTTTTATTTGAACAAAAGCAATCCATAGAAGTGGTAATGAAGCAGGGTGGGTGGAGCAAGGGCGACACTGTTCGAGGAGCGTATTTAGATTCTAATCATCAGGTTCAAGCAGCTGCTATAAACGAGATGCTTGATTCTTTACTGGCGCTTAGCCCTGCCTAACTTTTTGTAACTTAAACAGCTATTGCCCGGCAAGCGCCTGTATGTGCTGGTGCGCACTGAGTGCCAGCGCCTCCAGGTTGTAACCGCCTTCCATCATTGAAACGATGCGGCCATTAGCATAGGTGTCGGCTAGACTCATGCTGAGTTTGGTGAGCCAGTAAAAATCCTCATCAATTAAATCCAATCCACCCATTGGATCATCAGTGTGCGCATCAAAACCAGCTGAAATTAAAATTAAATCAGGCTTAAAAGAAGAAATAGCCTGGGTAACTTTGCCCTCAATGAGGCGTCTAAATTGCGTACTGGCCGTTTCTGCTTCTAAAGGAATATTGATAATGTTGTCGGACGGTGAAAAAGCATGAGAAAAAGGATAGAAGGGGTGCTGAAAAGTACTGACGACCATTACATCATTGCGATTCTTAAAAATTTCTATGGTGCCATTAGCCTGGTGTACGTCAAAGTCAAAAATAACGACTTTATTGATGCTTGAATGAGTTAAAGCATATTGGGCTGCCACAGCGATATTATTCACAAAACAAAAGCCAACCGTTTTATTGGGCTCGGCATGATGCCCCGGTGGGCGTATGGCACAAAAGGCATTTTTAAACTCACCACTTAAGACTTGTTTGACGGCTTGAATGCCAGAGCCCGCTGCTTCCTCGGTGGCTTTTAGTGTATTAAACATTAAAGGCGTGTCAGCATCCGCAAGAATCATCCCTTTAGGCGGCGCGATTCGATACAATTGATCAATGTACCCTGATGCGTGTACTTTTTTAAATGTATCAGGATGAACCATCTCGCAAGTTTGCACCGATAAGTCTTGCCACAAGCCGGTTTGTCTTAATTTTGTCTCCACCGCCAAGTTCCTCAATGGGCTTTCTGGATGAGAAGGCGGCACCGAGTGCTGATCAAATTGAGAATGGTGTATAAATAAAGTAGAAGACATGTAGTTATAGCTTGAGGCTTTGTTAATAAAACTATATAACTCAAATGATTGATAGATAACACCTTTTTATTAGGGAATTATGGGCACTCGCTGGTTAGAGAATTTTTTTGAGCCGTCAAAGATCGCTGTTATTGGTGCGTCAGAGCGCACTTCTAGTATGGGCGGCGCGGTTATTCAAAACTTAAAAGCGTCAGGGTTCAAAGGCAGTATTTATGCCGTGAACGTTCGACGCTACAAAACGGTTCATGGTGTACCTTGTATTTCAAAGATAGGACGCCTGCCTAAAGATGTTAGCTTGGCCATTATTTGCACGCCAGCGCCAACTATAGAAAAAATCATTAAACAGTTAGGGCGCCACGGTATTCGCGCTGTCATGATTTTAACTGGCGGCATATCCAGAAAACGTGCCGAACAATATAGCCCGTCAAAACATCCACTACGAAAAATGGCTCGAGAACATGATGTGCGAATCATGGGGCCAGATTGTCTAGGGCTGCTGGTGCCTGACTTACATTTAAACGCAAGCTACAGCCACATCAACGCCTTGCCAGGTAAGGTAGCCTACTTAGGTCAGTCTGGTACGTTAGCCAGTGCCTTATTGGACTGGGCACATGCACGCGGTATTGGCTTTTCTCACTTCCTAACCATCGGCAATGGCGCTGATGTCAGCATGTCTGACACCATTGATTACCTATCTTCTCAGCGCCAAGTGAAAGCCATTATGTTGCATTTAGAGAAAATTTTAGATGCGCCATCTTTTGTTAGGGCGGTTCGAAATGCTTCTCGAGGCAAGCTAGTGCTGGCCATTAAAAGCAGTCGTTTTCCAACCTCCCAAACCCCTGTAGAGCCAGTACCCGCTGGCATACGCCACCGAGATATGATTTACGAAGCCATTATGCTTCGTGCGGGAGTTTTACGCTTAGACAGTACCGAGGAGTTGTTTGAATCGGTTGAGTCTTTAACGCGAATGAAGCCCCTAAAAGGTGAGCGCCTAGCCATTATCGCCAATGGTATTGGTGGGGCTATTTTGGCGGTTGATCGACTGATGCACGAAGGGGGTGAACTGGCCCAATTATCACCAGAAACCATTAAGGCTTTATCTGCCGTATTACCCGACTACTGGTCTCAAGCTAACCCAGTGGATATCACCCCAGAAGCCGGCCCTGTAATTTATAAGCAGGTGTTGGGGATTATAGAGAAAGACATAGGGGTTGATGCTATTTTAGTGTTGTTCTCACCTACCGGGGTGGTAGATAGCCAAGATGTTGCCAGTGTCGTGACAAACCATAGCCGTTTTCATCAGAAGAACTTGCTAACCAGCTGGATGGGGGGGGAAACCGTTGAGCGTAGCCGCCACTTATTCGATGAGTCAGGTATACCTACTTATGATACGCCAGACAGAGCTGTAAAAGCTTTCATGCACATGGTGCATCACCAGCGTAATCAAGAGTTACTGCGTGAAACACCATCTTCTTTACTGGATGATTCATCCGTTGATCGCATGCAATGCAAAGGCATTGTGAATAAGGCGTTAAAGCAAGGTCGTGACTATTTAACAGCCAATGAAATTTATCAAATTATTTCTCACTATGGCTTTAAAACCGTTGGGACTCAGTTCTTACCAGAAAAATTCAAACCATCCGAGACTGACATTCAGTTTCCCGCTGCCATCAAGGTGATTCATCAAGACTACTGCCATCCATTTGCCTATGGGGATAACCCTAGGAACCGTTGGCGAGGGGTGGTAACGAATTTACAAAATGAAGCTGAATTACAGTTGGCGTCTAAAGAGTTGGATGCCCAAGTACGCAAACGCTTTGCTAAGAGTAAGGTTCACGGGTTTAGTGTTCAACCTATGCGAAGTGGCGAAATATCCATTCAGTTTAGTATGGGCATTACCCGTGACGAGACCTTTGGACCCATTATTTTATTTGGTGGCGGTGGTGCCACAGCCAACATCATGGCCGATAGAGTGGTGGAGTTCCCGCCATTAAATGATGTGCTTGCCAGACACCTTATGAATAAGACACACATATTTAGAGTGATGAGCGAACGCAGTCGTCATTTTGACCGAGATGTAGCGCAGCTGTCACAAATGCTTATTCGCTTGTCGCAAATGGCCGTCGACATGCCCAACCTGAAAGGTTGTGAATTAAATGTAATCTTGCACCCAGAAGAAGGCCCAATGGTACTGGGAGTAGCTGCCGATTTAGGCGATGAACACCAATTATGTATTCGCCCATATCCTGCTGAGCTAGAGGAAGTAGAAGAATTTAAAGGTGGGCAAGTGTTAAATCTACGCCCTGTAAGAGGAGAGGATGAGCCTGCCCTTAAGTTCTTTCATGAAACCTTAAGCGCAGAATCACTGAGATACCGATTTTTTACAGCGCGTAGGAACTTTAGGCATAGGGAATTAGCTAAATTTGCGCAAATTGATTACCAGCAAGAAATGGCTTTTGTTGCTGAGAACAAAGAGGGCGAAATCATTGGGGTGGTGCGCACCTGGACTGATGCCGACCAAGTTCAGTCTGAATTCTCAGTGCTTATAGGTGATAAGGCCCAAGGCATGGGGCTTGGTTACCGGTTAATGTCAAAAATGATTCAATACTGCATCGATCAGGGCATTATAGAAATGATGGGGACAGTACTGGCAGATAACGGCCCCATGCTAAAGCTGGCTAGAAAGTTAGGCTTTCAAGTGAAACGCCATTTAGACGGTGACATAGTAGAGATAGTGTTGCCGCTCAATAACCCAAAAGAAGAATGGCAAAAGCAGCGCCTAATAAAGCTGCATGACAATAAAAAATAGTGGTTTAGGTTCGCCAATTTGCTAGCATGGGCGGGTTTTTGGCATTAACTGGCAGTTTGGCCTTTTGAGGTATAGCTCTTGATTCGAGTAATGGTAGTAGACGATCACGATTTGGTCCGCATGGGGATCGTTAGCCTGCTGTCTGATAGTGACAAGATTGATGTGATCGCAGAAGCCGGTAGTGGTGAAGAGTCCATTGAAAAGGCCCGAGAAATGGAGCCTGAAGTAGTCTTAATGGACATCCGCATGCCTGGCATGGGTGGCTTAGAGGCCACTCGTAAACTGCTTCGTTTAAACGAAGAGATTAGAATTATTGCTGTGACTGCCTGCAGTGAAGACCCTTATGCCAGTCGCCTTTTACAAGCGGGTGCTGCAGGTTATATGACGAAAGGGGCCACAGCGGAAGAAATGGTCATGGCCATTTTAAAGGTGAAATCAGGGCAGCGCTATATTAGCCCAGAAATTGCTCAACGTATGGCATTAAAGCCGTTTGACAGCCAGGAATCAGCCTGCCCATTTGATTGTTTATCAGACCGAGAGATGCAAATTTCCATGATGATCGTCAATTGTGAAAAAGTGCAAAGTATTTCTGATCAATTATTTCTAAGCCCTAAAACCGTTAATACATACCGCTACCGTATTTTTGATAAGCTAACCATCTCAAGCGATGTGGAGCTTACTCGCTTAGCCATTCGTCATGGCATGATTGATACCGAGTCTGCAATTTAATCAGTATGAGTTTTGATGCAAAACCCTTCCTAAAAACCCTGGCAACCAAACCAGGGGTTTACCGCATGTACGATAGCGAAGATCGCTTGCTGTACGTTGGTAAGGCCAAAAATTTAAAGAACCGAGTTTCTAGTTATTTTACCAATAAAGGCTTAAATGCTAAGACTCAAGCTTTAGTGCTTCGTATTTGTAATGTGGAAATCAGCATTACAGGCAGTGAAACAGAAGCGCTGCTACTTGAACAAAATCTCATAAAAAAAAATAAACCACCTTATAACATCCTCTTAAAAGACGATAAATCCTACCCTTATATTCATCTATCAGATCACCAATTCCCTTTAATGGCTTATGCTCGTGGCAAAAAGAAAAAGACTGGCCGCTATTTTGGTCCCTACCCAAGCTCTTCTTCGGTAAAAGAAAGTCTGAGTTTTCTGCATCGACTGTTTCGTTTACGAAATTGTGAAGACAGTTATTTTAATAATCGCAGTCGCCCCTGCCTTCAACATCAAATTGGTCGATGCAGTGCCCCTTGTGTCAATTTAATAACCCCAAAAGAATACGCCGCTGACATTCAGCATGCTGAACTTTTCTTGTTGGGAAAAAATAAAGAGCTATTAGGTGAGCTTCAGCAAAAAATGGATGAAGCTTCTCAAGTTTTAGAGTTTGAAAGCGCTGGCTTAATTCGCGATCAAATAAAGCATTTGCGAAAAGTTCAAGAGCAGCAGTCTATCGATGCCCAGCAAGGGGATGTGGATATCATTGCCATAGAACAGGGTTTGGGAATTACCGCCGTGCACGTTGCCAACGTTCGCCATGGCAGAATGCTAGGCAGCCGATCCTTTTATCCTCGGCTAAATATGGATGAAACGAGCGAACAAGCTTTGGCTGCATTTATATCGCAGTTTTATTTGGTGCTAAACCATGAAATTGCAGATGAAATAATTACCTCTCATGAAATTCAAGACGCTAGCCTAATTCAAAGTGCTTTTACCAGACAAAAAGGCAAAACTGTCAAACTCTCCCACGCTGTTCGCTCAGATCGCTTGAGGTGGCTAGAGCTCGCAAGAAATAATGCAGCCGAAGCATTACGATTGAAAAGTGAAGATAAGCAGCACAGAAAAGCTCAGTACGTAGCATTAAAAGAAGCCTTGGCGTTACCTCAGATTCCTTTGCGAATGGAATGCTTTGATATCAGTCACAGCCATGGTGAGGCAACGGTGGCTTCTTGTGTGGTATTTAACCAAGACGGCCCATTAAAAAGTGATTACCGGAAATTTAATATTGAAGGCGTGGTGGCAGGTGATGATTATGGCGCCATGGAACAAGCGTTAAGGCGTCGCTTTAAAAAAGTCGTTAAGGATAAAAAACCACAATTACTGCTTATTGATGGTGGAAAAGGGCAGGTGAGTGTTGCTAAAAAAGTCATGGAGGAATTAGATTTACTCGACATTCCTATATTAGGAGTGAGTAAGGGCGTTACTCGAAAGGCAGGGATGGAAGTTCTAATATTAGAAGAGCGAAGTTTTGTTTTGGATCTCGCCTCGCCAGCCCTGCACCTTATTCAACAAATTCGTGATGAATCTCATCGTTTTGCGATTACAGGTCACAGGGCAAGGCGGGCAAAATCTAGAGGCCGCTCTGCGCTTGAGGATATCGCGGGTATTGGTCCCAAAAGACGAAAGGAACTGTTAAGATTCTTCGGCGATGCTGGGCAGGTAAGCTCAGCCAGTGTAATTGAGATTGCTAAGGTGCCTGGAATAAGTCAGCATTTAGCACAAGAAATTTACGACGCACTGCATGAGTAAGGCAGTGCAATATTGATACAAAAAGACAAAGCGAAGGTGTTATGCCGTTAAATCTCCCTAATATTTTAACTTCCATTCGAGTGGTATTAATTCCTCTTATGGTGGTGATGTTTTATATGCCTGTGTATTGGGCAAGCTTTGCCGCAGCAGTGGTTTTTTGGGTAGCCTGTATAACCGATTACTGGGATGGCTACCTTGCTCGTAAAATGAATTTAATGACGCCGTTCGGGGCATTTTTAGATCCTGTTGCAGACAAGTTGATTGTAGTCGTGTCATTAATGATTGTTGTGGAGCGAGATCAAACTCTCTGGGTGACAGTGCCAGCACTGATCATTGTGGCCCGTGAGGTCATCATTTCCGCTCTAAGGGAGTGGATGGCGGAAGTTGGTAAAAGCGCCAATGTAGCGGTAAGTTTCATAGGTAAAGCCAAAACACTCGCACAGATGTTTGCTATTACCGGCGTGCTTGGAATTGAACCTTCAGGTACGGGGGCATTTGTTTCATCAGATGGTTGGTATATTGCTGCCATTGCGTCGTTGGTTTTTGCTGCTATTTTAACCCTATGGTCTATGGTGACATACCTAATTGCAGCTTGGCCTGAACTTAGTGCCACAAATAACTAAAACTGCGCTAAGTAATTAAGAAATAAGGGAAAAAACTGTTGACTCTTTTTATGAAACCCTTAGAATACGCCTCGTTCCTTGGGGTTACCCAGTAACAAGTTTGCGGGAATAGCTCAGTGGTAGAGCACAACCTTGCCAAGGTTGGGGTCGCGAGTTCGAATCTCGTTTCCCGCTCCAAATCATCTTAGTAATAAGGTGTTGTTAGCTCGAAAGGCTAATTAAGTTTTAATTTGAAGAGTTGCTTTTGGTGTAAACCGATTTCAAATTAAAATGTGAAGGCGCGATGGTAGAGAGGCTATGCAGCGGACTGCAACTCCGTGTACGCCGGTTCGAATCCGGCTCGCGCCTCCAAATAGATAGTGTTACGCAAGTAATTTTATCTGCCCGAATGGTGGAATCGGTAGACACAAGGGATTTAAAATCCCTCGCCTTATGGGTGTCCCAGTTCGAGTCTGGGTTCGGGCACCAATTAAAAGTAAGTTTACTTACTGTAAAAAAACCAGCTTAGGCTGGTTTTTTTATGCCTGTTATTTAGTGCCATCAGCGTCTACTTTAGTATTGCAATTGAACCCTCACCATAGGGAACCCCTCCAACCCTTTTAAACGAATTCTTTTCCAAGCACCTTCTTTAATTTCAAATACCACTTCATTAATTTTTTGATTCTTTTTTGTGGTCATCTTTAAAATAAATGTATCTGCTGCTGAACGTTTAAATACCACGCGAACAATTTCATTATTCAGTATGACTTTAGTCTCTTTGTTTTCCTTTATATAAAATTCTTGAGAATTTTCTGAAGTTGAGTAGTCATGTTGCTTTAACTTTCTAAAATGAAGGCTAACAATGACAGGCGGTGTATCTAAAGATTTTAATAGCTCAAGAGTAGGCGCAATATTATTTATTGGTGCAAAAATTACGATTTTATCTCCTGTGATGCTGAATTTAATGTCAGGCCCCAGAGATTCAGAAAGCGCGCTTTTTAGCGTCTCAGCTTGTATGTGATGCAGTGTTACTAGAGTTTGCGATTGAGGTGCGTCACACCCACAAAGAAAAGCTAAAAGCGTGACCAGAGCAGCTTGAGGAAAAAAGGATAGAGCCCTAATCATACAATGCATATTTACCAAGCTCTCTAAATTGCCAAGCGTCTGGCACTTGCAGGATTTTTTGCACGCTCCCAGGTGCGATGAAAGCCAACCAAAAAATGATCGATGCTCGCCTTATTGTAAAAGCTAATCTTTGCCTCTGTTTGGTGAAGCTCAATACTTGCAGATTGGTCAAAAATTATTTGATCTTGAAGAGGCTCTGGATGAACTCTTATTTCACAAAATGTGGGTAGACGCGATATCAACCTTAAAAGAGGGTGGTCATTATGTGTAGGGTGATACTGACTGATAAGCAATTGAAGTTTGAAATGTCGATTTTGCTTAGCTAAGGCTTTAATTCTTTGAATAATTTCAGGCTGCTTGTAAATATCCAGAGATAGGTTGTTAGCACATATAATTACAGAATGACGGCTCTGGCTAAGCATTAACTCCAAGTAGCCTTTGGTTACGAGACTATCGTTGCTGTAATAAGTTTTTGAGTCTTGTTTAAATTTAAATTGCGATAGCCCGTCGTGCTGACTTAGTACTCTGCAGTCCATATCAATATGGTTGATGCCAGCCTCTAAATAAGGGGTAGAGCAGGCATGAAACCCTGCATTTTGATAAAATGCATAAGCATGGCACTGCGCACTTAATGATAGTTTTGTGATTCGCTTTTGGGAGGCGTAACGTTTGATACACTCCAATAACTTGAATCCGACACCCTGCTTACGAAACTTCTTTAAAACGGCCATGCGGCCAATCTTATTGCCGTTTAATAAGCGTGCACAGCCTGCTATTTCATTGTCTACATAAGCTAAAAAATGCTCACATTGTTCATCTAAACCATCCCACTCAAGCTCTACAGGGACATTCTGTTCATTAATAAAAACCTGCTCTCTAATTTCCCTGAGCACAATTCGCTCTTTTACCCAGGTTACGTTAGTCACTCGAGAGCTGGTCATAAAATATCCTTAATTAACTTTCACTAAAGTATAGGTGATTGCCATTAAATAAGTTTAGCAGTAATTCCTGGCATTCTTTGTGAGCCAATAGAGCCCTAATGTCGATTAAAGAGGTATGGCGTTGGTTGGAAAGCGTCGCTGCGAGCTTTTGATTAGCTTCGGTTTGCTCAATTAATATAGCCACTCCATTGATGGTGAGGCGAATTGAGTCCTCCAAAACGTAATATGCCCAGCGACTTGTCTCGTTATGGGTGATGACTTCATCCTCATTAAGAAGAGGCTCAATATCCTCCCAGTCTAATTCGTCCTCTAGGGGCTCGTGCAGCCCCTCATATTTGCTTTCAGTCATAAACTCTGCGATCCATTGCTCTAAAGCCCCTTTTTTAGATAGATTTTCACGAACAATTTGACTGATTCGACTAATAGCATGCTCATCAATCAATGCAGGGGTTTGTGATGCATTGTTGATACCTGGATCGGTATACCTTTTGTCGTTACCCAGCTCTTTTGCCATAAATTCACTAAAGCCCATTAGAATATCTGATTCGCTCGGGGCTCTAAATCCTACAGAAAAAGTCATGCAATCGTTTAACGCCACACCATTGTGGGCATAGGTAGGAGGGAGATAAAGCATGTCACCAGGGTTTAAGGTCCACTCATCATCCACTTGCATTTCTTTTAATATTTTTACGGGTACCCCTTCTACGGTTTCATCAGTTTCTTTGCACTGAGGGCCTACTTGCCATTTACGCTGACCCAAGCCCTGAATCAAAAAAACATCATAGTGATCAAAATGTGGGCCCACACCACCACCAACAGGTGCAAAACTGGCCATCACATCATCTACTCTCCAGTTTGGGATAAAGCTAAATAAATCAAGTATGTCCGCCATCTCTGGCACCCATTGATCAACCGCCTGCACTAGAAGCGTCCAGTCGGTCTCGGGAAGGGTGGAAAAAGTATCATCTGAAAACGGTCCATGCTTTACTTCCCAGTCACTATTGGCCTTGTCTTCTAGGATAATGCGCGACTCCACCTCCTCCATTAAAGATAGGCCGGCCATGTCATCTGGATCAATGGGGCTAACAAAGTCAGGAAATGCGTTACGAATAAGCAGCGGCTTTTTTTGCCAATATTCCTTTAGAAATTCTTCTTTGGTGATTTTACCCAGTACATTCATGTTCATTCTCTATGAAAAATCTAATGAATGTATTCTACGTATTAGCGAAAAGAAATGCCCGTATTGCTTGGCTTAATTAGGGGGGGAGGGGAGAGACTCCTGAGTCAAAATTCCTCAGGAGTTTAGAGCTTTAAATGGCTTTAGCTTGCTCGGCTGCATTACCTGTATAGGTGGCAGGTGTTAGCGCCTTAAGTGCGTCTTTTTGAGCTTGTGGAAGCTCTAGGGAGTCAACAAATTCCAAAGTCATTTCTTTGGTAATCGCCTTGCCACGAGTAAAAGCTTTAAGTTTTTCATATGGCTGATCGATACCAAAACGACGCATTACCGTCTGTATTGGCTCTGCCAGTACTTCATAGGCGTTATCTAGATCAGCGGCGATACGTGTAGGGTTAACTTCAAGCTTGGTAATGCCCTTTAGGGAAGCCTGATAAGCAATAAGGCTATAACCAAGACCAACCCCCATATTGCGCAAAACCGTCGAATCCGTTAAATCACGCTGCCAGCGAGAAACTGGCAGTTTTTGTGCTAGGTGATTTAAAACGGCATTGGCAATGCCCAAGTTACCTTCCGAGTTTTCAAAGTCGATAGGGTTCACTTTATGAGGCATGGTGGAAGAGCCTACTTCACCGGCGATGGTTTTTTGCTTAAAGTAGCCATTAGAGATGTAAGCCCAAATATCGCGATCAAAGTCGATTAGAATTGTATTAAAGCGCGCAATGGCATCGAACAATTCAGCGATGTAATCGTGGGGCTCAATCTGAGTGGTATACGGGTTGAAACTTAGACCTAAACCCTCTATGAAAGTTTGAGCGTTTTCAGCCCAATCAATATCTGGGTAGGCTGATATATGGGCATTGTAGTTGCCCACAGCTCCATTTATTTTACCAAGCATTTCTACTTGCTTAACCTGCTTAATTTGACGACGCAAACGGGCTACTACGTTAGCCATTTCCTTGCCTAAAGAAGTAGGAGAGGCTGTTTGTCCATGGGTGCGAGACAACATGGGTAAGTCTGCATTCTCATGGGCTAGATCGCAAATAGCGCTGGTTACTTGCTCCATTAAAGGAATAAGTACATCTTCACGGCCAGCTTTAAGCATTAAGGCATGAGACAAGTTATTGATATCTTCAGAGGTGCAAGCAAAGTGGACAAATTCAGTTACCTTAACTAATTCAGCATTCCCTTCTATTTTCTCTTTAATGAAATATTCAACGGCTTTAACGTCATGATTAGTGGTGGCTTCGATGCTTTTAATGCGTCCAGCATCTTCTTCGCTAAAGTCGCTAACAATGTTGTTAAGCAAAGTATTGGCTTCTTCACCAAAAGCAGCTACTTCAGTAATTTTAGGGTGCTGAGAAAGGTGCTGTAACCAACGCACCTCTACTTGTACGCGGTATTTAATCAAGCCAAACTCACTGAAAATAGTGCGAAGGGCTGATGTCTTACTGCCGTAACGGCCGTCAATTGGAGATACTGCGCTTAAAGCGGAAAGATCCATGAAATCCTCACTGAAGTGTGGTGTACGTCAATTTTGGCGCGGATTATACAAGATTCTAGTCCATTGAGCAGTGCTAACTACCCCTGATAGATAAAGAGTTTTCGTTATTTACCCCTATACCCTGGAACAATGGGCGGCTAAAATGCCCTTTTGTTTAATTCAGTAGGCTTTGCGTCTTGCAATACTTAAAGAAAGTTTGGTTTGTAAATAGGTCGGTGGGCTTGCTGCTGGGCTTAAATGTGGCCCTGTTAACCTTGATCAGCTCGAGCTTTAGTGGGCACTTCCCTGAGGCTGCCAATAGCTTAGACATATATTATCAGTTAGCGATACTGCCCAGCGTATGGGGCCTGTACGCATTACTTTTTGCAATTATAACGCTCTTTTTATCCTTTATTCCGCCATTAAGAATACCATTGCTTTTATTAACCGCTGTATTAGGCGGAAGCCTTGGGGTCTTTGTTTTCATCGATAACTTTATTTACGAGATCTATAACTACCACATTAATTGGTTTTTTATAGAAGCATTTCTAGCGGATGAAGGTGGGGAGTTCTTTGATATTTCCGTTAAAACCTATCTCACCTTTAGTTTTGTCGCAGCTTTAATCACCGCTACTGAATTACTCTTTTTATGGCTAGTATTAAAGAAACTAGCAGTACGCTCACACCTAAAGCATTTGGGGAAAATTTACGCCGTAATAATTTTTATCGCTGTGTTAAGTGCCAACCTTATTCATTCTTGGGCTTATGCAAAAAATTATGCGCCCATCACCTCTCTTGGCGCCCACATTCCGCTGTATTTCCCTTTGCACTCTCGATCCATTGCTGGAAACCCACTACTCAATAGTTTTGCTGATAATGACAACGCCAATCGTAAAGTTAAGTCGAACATTTATTACCCTAAAAATGAAATGCAGTGCTCTCTTGAAAATACTAAGCCCAATATTATCATGGTGGTATTGGAGAGCTGGCGTGGCGATATGTTTGGCCCTGAGATAACGCCATTCACCTATGACCTCGCCACTCGTTCGCAATGGTTTAAAGAACATTTTTCAAGTGGTAGCGTCACCACCAAGGGAATATTTTCTTTGCTGTATGGTTTGGCACCTACCTATATGGAACATGTTGTAGCCAATAATGGTGCGGGTGGGCCTGTTCTATTAAATGAGCTAAAGCAAGAAGGGTATGATTTTGGTGTATACCCTAGCGGTGACATATTTAGAATGAAATTAGCAGACAGTAGTTTTTTACCCATTAAAAAATACATTGACCATGGGCAGGGCAAAGACACCATTGAAAAAGACTATGACGTGCTGGCTAAAATGAAGGTTTTAATAAAAGGCAAGGGTGACGACACTCCATTTTATGGTTTTATGTTTTTTAACTCTTCTCACCATCAATATTATTACCCTAAAGAATTTAAGAAATTCACCCCCTCTAAAAACCCTAGCCTGATTGATTTTAAACAAGGTAAGGATCCCGAACCTTACCTAAATCACTACAAAAACAGTTTGTTTTTCATAGACAGTCTTATTGAGGACTTAGCCGCAACACTTAAAAAGGAAGGTCAATGGGATAACACTGTGCTTATTATCACCTCTGATCATGGAGAAGAGTTTGGCGATACACAGGCAACCCGTTTTGGTCATGGCAGTAATTTCACTCGCTACCAAACTCACGTACCTTTAATTATTCACTGGCCAGGGAAAAAAGCCAAAGCGTTTGAGCATAGAACCGCCAGCATTGATGTAGCACCAACACTATTAAAAGACGCCCTTGGTTGTACAAACCCTATTGAGGAATTCAGTAATGGCGAATCTTTATTTTCAGAACACTCAAGAGATGTACAGGTAATGGCCAGCTATTACAATTACGCGTTTGTAACAGAGAAGGGTGGGTTTATTCAAAACCCCATTGGGTTAGTGGATAGCCGCAATAACATGGATCAACTGGATCCAGATGTAAAATTAGACCCTAAGTCAGCACTTAAAGCTTTACAGCAAATGAAATCTTTTTATAAGAAAGCAGAATAGGGTGATAATAGGCCCACCCTTAAACAAGGTGGGCTTAGAATTATTCTAAATGTCGTAAAGCATTTTGGCAGGCAATATTTAATTTTTTCCGGTTGAATAATAACTGCCAGCGCTTACCGCCCATTTGACGCCACAAAATAGCTGAGCGAACCGCACACAACAATAGAGTGCGAATTTTATGGGCGTTATGACTGTTACGCAGATGCTGTGCATCACCGGTCACATGAATTCTAAACCGAAAAGTACTTAGGGTTTCTTGATATAGGCCGGACAAATTAGCGATTAGATTCTCATGACTACTATGAAAGTGATCTAGCTGACGCTTAGAGGCATCAATTCCACCAGCAATTTTATTCATCATAACTTTGTTTTTTCTAAGTTTGCTCTCAAGATGTAAAATCCCTAAAGCATAGCGCATAACATCTGGGCTTGAACCGGTACGTGACTTACCATCGGTTAAAAATCGAACTTCTTTAAAGCCAATTTTTAAGTTGTCAGGTGTGCCTCCGAAAACATCTTCAATGTTGTCAGGGTCTGTTTGAAAAATGCTTTCGATACAAATTTTTAAATCTTTGTCATTGGCCTGCCCGGTTTTAGCAAGCTGCTCCACTAAGTGCGCAGCTTGAAAAAGACCAGCCAAAGCCAATGTTTGATTTTTAATGGCGGCATTACTCATAAAGAAAACTCTTCTTTATCGATGTTTTTATAAATATCCTCAATGACCCCGCCACCAAGACAAACATCATCTTGATAAAAAACCGCTGACTGCCCCGGCGTGGCAGCTCGCTGAGGCTCGTCAAAGACAACAATATAGCCGGCATCTCTTTTGTGTACGCTGCATAGTTGATCAGGCTGACGGTAACGAACCTTGGCTGCACACCTTAGAGGAAAATTATCTGGCGACTGATTAATCCAAAAAATATCCTGACAACTTATGGCTTCACTAAACAGAAGCTCATGTTGCCCCCCTTGCCCTATGATTAGCACATTACGCTTTAAGTCCTTTGCGACTACATACCAAGGCTGGGTGCCATGATCTTTTGTGCCGCCAATGCCGATGCCCTGTCTTTGCCCAAGCGTGTAGTACATTAATCCTTGATGGTCACCGATCACTTCGCCGTTAGCTGTTTCAATTTTTCCCGGTTGTGCCGGTAGGTACTGCTCAAGGAAGTCTTTGAAGCGTCGCTCACCTATAAAGCATATGCCTGTACTGTCTTTTTTCTTGGCTGTTGCAAGGCCTTGCTCTTCAGCGATTCTTCGAACCTCTGGCTTTTCTAGCTCGCCAACTGGAAATAAAGTTTGGCTAATTTCATGGGCGCCAACAGCGTGCAAGAAGTAGCTTTGATCTTTGTTAGCATCAAGGCCTCTTAAAAGCTGACTGCCATTTTCACTGTCGCCGCGGCGAACATAATGTCCAGTGGCGATATAATCGGCCCCAAGCACTTTGGCGTAATCTAAAAAGGCTTTAAATTTTATTTCACGGTTACACAAAATATCTGGGTTAGGTGTGCGTCCTGCTTTGTACTCTTCAAGGAAATGTTCAAACACGTTATCCCAATATTCCGCTGCAAAATTAGCTGTATGCAGCTTAATGCCAAGTTTATCGCATACCGCTTGGGCATCGGCCAAATCTTCTTTGGCGGTGCAGTATTCTGTGTTGTCGTCTTCGTCCCAATTTTTCATGAACAAGCCTTCCACCTGGTAGCCTTGCTCCATTAATAGAAAGGCTGAAACCGATGAATCAACGCCGCCAGACATGCCGACTATCACGCTGGTGTTTTTGTTTTCATCAATCATGGTTGTGCTCATAAATTACTTCTAAAGGATAAATTGTCTGATTTAAATAGCTTTCTATGCATTTTATAACAAGAGGGCTTCGAGCTTTTTGGCTGGTAATGAGCTCGCCTAGAGTGAGCCATTTTATTCCAGTGATGCCCTCGTCTAACGGAAGGTCAGCATTATAATGGGTGCTATTACCAATAAAGCAATGCCTATGATAAGTCGTGTTATTGCTGGGAGCCGTGTAAATGAATAGCCCTAAATAGCCTGTCAGCACACAGCTGTGACCTGTCTCTTCCAGAGTTTCCCGTATAGCGGCATCAGTCAGCGTCTCATTTTCATCTAAATGACCGGCAGGCTGGTTATAGACTATACGCCCGCAATCTTCTTCCTCAACAAATAAGAACTTTCCATTTTGTTC
Source organism: uncultured Bermanella sp. (assembly GCA_913058575.1). Lineage (GTDB taxonomy): Bacteria > Pseudomonadota > Gammaproteobacteria > Pseudomonadales > Oceanobacteraceae > Bermanella. The sequence continues at coordinate 16,649 of CAJXRF010000007.1, read as the reverse complement.
TATAATAGTGGCTACTGTGGAATTGGGTTTCCAACGCATACTTACTGCCTTTTAACGGGAGGGCGCATTTTACCGAACTTGCCTTTAGCTGGATACGATGGCTTTCGTTTAATTTTTGGTTGAGCTTTGGCTTCTTCAATGTCTTCAATGTCTTCAATGGTTACTTTTTTAAACTCTCCTGGCTTTAAACCAGACAAATCCCATTTACCAATAGAAGCCCTAATTAGTCTTAGGGTAGGGTGGCCAATGGCCGCTGTCATTCGCCTCACTTGTCGATTACGACCTTCATGAATTTTAATTTCGAGCCAAGTGGTGGGTATATTGGCTCTTGAACGAATTGGCGGCACCCTTTCCCATATATGAGGTTCATCGATGGCTTTCACTTGAGCTGGGAGAGTCAGGCCGTCTTTAAGTAAAATACCTTTACATAATTGCTTTATTTTGTCGTCTGCAGGAGTGCCTTCTACCTGCGCCCAATACGTCTTAACTGACTTGTGTTTAGGATGAGCTATTCTATGTTGTAGTTGACCATTATCAGTAAGCAGCAACAGCCCTTCTGAATCATAGTCTAAACGACCAGCTGCATAGACATTGGGTTCTTTAATGAAGCGAGCAAGTGTTTCTTTATTGCTCTCGCTACAGGTAAATTGAGACAAAACCTGAAATGGTTTATTAAATAAAATGAGTTGGGTCATATGATGCAACTGGGGTTTGTAATAAAACTACCAAAAGCCTACAAAAGGGGTTCGATAATGGTGTTATCTGTAAAAAAACTACATAAAGTCTATTGATTATAACATTGCGTGATATAATGCGCCGCCTTTCAAGTAGATCTATTAAGAAAAGGCGACCAAAAGTCGCCTTAGATGTGGCCCCAGGCCATGTTATAAACTATATAAGATCGATCACAAGTCGCTCTTAAGTTAAGTTTCAAGCACTACAGCTATGAACTTTTAGGATAAAAAATGACCAGTCAAACCCCTAAAATAATATATACTCTTACCGATGAAGCACCCGCATTAGCAACATACTCTTTGCTTCCTATTATTAAAGCCTTTACAAAACCCGCACACATAGCCATCGAAACACGCGATATTTCATTATCAGGCCGCATCCTTGCCAGTTTCCCTGATTTTTTATCAGAAGATCAGCAACAAGCTGATGATCTCAAAGAGCTAGGGCAACTAGCCAAAACACCTGAAGCCAACATTGTAAAGCTCCCTAATATCAGCGCTTCCATTCCTCAGTTGTGTGACGCTATTGAAGAGCTACAGGCACAAGGCTACCCAATTCCTAGCTATCCTGTTGACCCTGAAAATGAAGCGCAACAAGCCATTAAACTTAAATATGCCAAAATTCTTGGCAGTGCTGTCAATCCAGTTTTACGGGAAGGCAATAGTGATCGCCGTGTGGCGGCACCTGTTAAGCAGTACGCTAAAAACAACCCTCACTCTATGGGTGAATGGTCAGCCGATTCAAAATCTCACGTTGCACATATGCAGCAGGGGGATTTTTACGGCAGCGAGAAGTCAATTGTATTAAAAGCAGCTGATACAGTCAGTATCCAGCTAGTCACGCAGAGCGGCGAGACAATCACATTAAAAGAGTCACTTAAACTTCAAGAAAAAGAAGTCATCGATGCATCTGTCATGAGCAGAGCCGCTCTTAGAGATTTCTTCGAAGCTCAGATTCAAGACGCTAAAGACAACGGTGTAATGTTATCGCTTCACCTTAAAGCTACCATGATGAAGGTAAGTGACCCTGTCATGTTTGGACATGCTGTCACCGTGTACTTTAAGGACGTATTTGAGAAATACAGTGAGCTTTTTGAAGAGCTAGGAGTAGACGAAAATAACGGTCTTGGTGATGTTTATGCCAAGATTGAAAGCTTGCCAAGCGAGCTAAAAGCTGAAATTGAAGCCGCCATACTGGCCACCTATAAAGAGCGTTGTGAATTGGCCATGGTCGATTCAGACAAAGGCATCACTAACCTACATGTTCCTAACGACGTAATCGTTGACGCCTCTATGCCTGCGGCCATTCGCGCATCAGGTAAAATGTGGGGAACCGATGGTAAGCTGCATGATACAAAAGCCATGATCCCAGATCGCTGTTATGCTGAGATTTTTCAAGAAACCATGTCATTCTGCAAAGAAAATGGTGCCTTTGACGTCACCACCATGGGCAATGTGTCTAATGTTGGTTTAATGGCTCAAAAGGCAGAGGAATATGGCTCTCATGATAAGACTTTTATTCTAGAGCAGGCCGGTAAGATTCAAGTGTTGGACTCTAAAGGCACGATATTAATCGAGCACTCAGTTGAAAAAGGCGATATCTGGCGCATGTGCCAAACCAAGGATGCTCCTGTTCAAGACTGGGTTAAGTTAGCAGTGAATCGCGCCAAGGCAACGGGTCAGCCTGCCATTTTTTGGCTTGATGAAAAGCGCGCCCATGACAGCAACTTAATTTCAATTGTTAATAATTATCTGAAGCAACACGATACAAGTGGGCTAGATATACAAATCATGTGCCCTGTAGATGCCATTAACTACACAATGAAAAGAGTTAAAAATGGCCAGGATACTATTTCGGTTACAGGAAATGTTTTACGGGATTATCTAACTGATTTATTTCCAATTTTAGAACTGGGCACAAGCGCTAAAATGCTTTCAATTGTACCTCTGCTAGCAGGCGGCGGGCTTTATGAAACTGGCGCGGGCGGCTCTGCACCAAAGCATGCCCAGCAACTAGAGGAAGAAGGTCATTTACGCTGGGATTCACTAGGTGAGTTCTTAGCTTTATCGGTTTCACTTGAAGATATTGGCCATAAAACTAAAAACTCTAAAGCCTTAGTCTTGGCAGAGGCGCTAGGGGCTGCTACCAGTAAGTTTTTAGACCATGACCGCTCTCCTTTACGCAAAGTGGGTGAAGTCGACAACAGAGGAAGTCACTTTTATCTTGCTACTTATTGGGCTGAAGCGTTATCTATTCAAGACAAAGACCCTGAATTGAAAGCCATTTTTAGTGATGTGTTTTCTAAGATAGAAGGCAGTAGAGGCTTAATTGTTGAGCAATTAAGTGCGGTTCAAGGAAAAGAGCAAGATTTAGGAGGTTATTATCATCCTAATCCAGCAAAACTTGAGCAAATAATGCGTCCAAGTGAAGCATTGAATGACATTGTGAATGCTATATAAGCAATAAAGCCCAGCGAGCTGGGCTTTATTTAACACTTTATTAAGCCCACCACTGAAAAATCGTGGGTTTAATATTATTAGGCACCTTCGGTTTCAGGGCTTAGCACTTTTTCTGCATTACTGGTTTGTTGTTCATGGCCTGGAGAGAGCATGTCTAGCGGCTGAATATTGATTGCATGGGTACCTTGATCACTGGGCTTAGTATCAAACTCCACCGATTGACCGGCTTTTAGGGTTTTATAACCCTCAGTTTGAATAGATGAATAGTGTGCAAACATATCTTCGCCACCTTCATCCGATAAAATAAAGCCGTACCCTTTTGCATTATTAAACCATTTCACTTTCCCTGTTTGCATTTCTTCGTACTCCATATAACCAGGCTTGTAATTTTTATTTTTGGAACCATATAGTTGAATATATATTCCGTTGTTGAAAGTTACATTGTGTCAATCTTTCAGCTTTGTCAAGCGTTGAGCGGTTATTTGTAGTAAGTTTAGAAGCAATGGTTAGAAGTATTCGGGGCGCAACACAATGTTAGAAAATGAACTAATCTTATCTATGGGGGAAGAGCAGCATGACCAAGAGCATGGAGTGGCCGTTGCTCCAACAAAACCTAAGTTAGAAAAGCCATCCATGTATCAAGTTATCATGCTTAATGATGATTACACGCCGATGGATTTCGTAATTGATGTACTTAGCAAGTTTTTTGCATTCGATATTGAGAAGTGCACGCAAATAATGCTGGCTGTTCACACTCAAGGGCAAGCCGCTTGCGGAACATACACTAAAGACACTGCAGAGACTAAGGCAGCACAAGTAATGGCTTACGCCAAAGAACATGACCATCCTTTAATGTGTGATGTTCAAAAAGTTGATTAATGAGCGATTAAATTATTTCTTAGAGTAGTCAGATTGTTTGAACTAGGTCATTGCAACCTAGCTCTTTAATATTAAAGGATGAACGAATGTTAAATCGAGATCTAGAAGCAACATTGAATACAGCCTTTAAAGAGGCAAGAGTTAAGCGTCATGAATTTATGACGGTTGAACATTTATTGTTATCACTAATTAGTAATGACGCAGCAAAAGAAGTATTAATTGCCTGTGGAGCAGAGTTAGATCGCTTAAGCAAAGATCTGCAAGACTTTGTCGACTCCACCACGCCATTATTACCAGAAGATGAGTACGAAAGAGAAACTCAACCAACATTAGGCTTTCAGCGCGTTTTGCAACGAGCCGTTTTCCACGTTCAAAGCTCTGGAAAATCAGAGGTTACCGGTGCCAATGTTTTGGTGGCTATTTTTAGCGAGCAAGAAAGTCAGGCTGTTTATTTCTTAAAGCAACAAAATATAGCTCGCATTGACGTGGTTAATTTTATAAGTCATGGCATTTCTAAATTAACTGGTCAGCAAGAGGAAATTGAACCAGAGGCCATTGAAGAGGAGGTAACTTCAGAGGGCGCTTCCAGTGCGCTGGAAAATTACGCTACTAACCTAAACAAACTGGCAAAAGAAGGCAAAATTGATCCGCTTATTGGTCGCGATGAAGAAGTATTACGCTGTATTCAAATCTTATCTAGGCGCAGAAAAAATAACCCTCTATTGGTGGGTGAATCTGGGGTGGGTAAAACAGCCATTGCTGAGGGATTAGCCAAGCGAATTGTCGATAAAAAGATTCCTGAGATAATGGCCGATGCAGTTGTGTATAGCTTAGACATGGGTGCATTGCTTGCCGGTACAAAATATCGTGGCGACTTTGAAAAACGCTTTAAATCATTGCTCGGCGAATTAAAGCGCCAGCCTAGCTCCATTTTATTTATCGATGAGATTCACACAATAATTGGCGCCGGCGCTGCATCAGGCGGCGTTATGGATGCGTCTAATTTGTTAAAACCACTATTAAGTGGCGGTGAATTAAGATGCATGGGGTCTACGACTTTCAATGAATTTAGAGGGATTTTTGAAAAAGACAGCGCTCTAGCGCGACGCTTCCAAAAGGTTGATGTGGTTGAGCCCAGTGTTGATGACACTTACAAAATATTGAAAGGGCTTAAGCCTCAATTTGAAGAGCACCATGAATTAAAGTACACAGATAAAGCTTTAAGGGCAGCATCAGAGCTGGCTGACAGGTATATCCGTGACCGCCATATGCCTGACAAAGCCATTGACGTTATAGACGAGGTAGGCGCCAGTCAGCGCCTGGTTTCTCAAAATAAACGCAAAAAGCTTATTCAGGTGTCTGATATCGAGAGGGTAGTCGCTCAAATTGCACGTATCCCATCAAGAAGCGTCAATACTGATGATAAGAAAACCCTTAAAGATTTAGATAAAAACATGAAGATGATGGTGTTTGGTCAAGACGAAGCCATAGGCTCTCTTGCCAATGCTATTAAGCTATCAAGGGCTGGATTAAAATCACCAGAAAAGCCTATTGGCTCCTTCTTATTTGCAGGCCCAACGGGAGTCGGCAAAACAGAAGTAAGCCGTCAGCTGGCCCATGTTATGGGAATGGAGTTGGTACGCTTTGACATGTCTGAGTACATGGAAGCCCATACCGTTTCAAGGCTAATTGGTGCGCCTCCTGGCTACGTAGGCTACGACCAGGGCGGACTACTGACTGAAGCGGTCAACAAAACACCACACTGCGTGTTACTTCTGGACGAAGTTGAGAAAGCCCACCCAGACGTATTTAATTTACTGCTTCAGGTGATGGATCACGGAACACTAACTGACAATAATGGCCGAAAAGCCGATTTTAGGCATGTGGTATTAATAATGACCACCAATGCTGGGGCTGAGTCCGGAAGTCGCCGCTCTATAGGCTTTAGAGAGCAAATACATTCAACAGATGCCATGGAGGTGATTCGTAAAACCTTTACACCTGAGTTTAGAAATAGACTCGATGCCATTATCCAATTTGACGCATTAGGTCAGGATGTAATCGGTCATGTGGTTGATAAGTTCTTAAGCGAGCTTCAAACTCAGCTAGATGATAAGAAAGTGGTTATTTGGGCAACAGACGCTGCTCGCCAGTGGTTAGCTGAGAATGGTTACGACCCTCAAATGGGAGCGCGACCCATGGCAAGATTAATTCAAGAAAAGGTCAAAAAACCTTTAGCTGAATATATTCTATTTGGAGAATTAGCTGAAAAGGGCGGAGCCGTTAAAGTAGATCTTGTTGATGGGGATATTGCACTTAGCATACAAGAAGAGGAACCCACCAAAGAGAAAATTGAAGTATAAAAAAAGGCCCTTTTAAGGGCCTTTTTTTATCGCGCTCTGTAAGTGATGCGACCCTTACTAAGGTCATAAGGTGTTAGTTCCACCTTAACTTTATCACCAGTCAAAATACGAATGTAATTCTTACGCATTTTCCCTGAAATATGGGCTGTTACAACATGGCCATTTTCAAGCTTTACTCGGAACATTGTATTCGGAAGGGTGTCTATAACTTCACCTTCCATTTCAATGTGGTCTTCTCTAGACATTCATTCACCTGGGGAAACATTCAAAACGAGCGGCATTCTGCCTGAAAACAACACAATAAGCTAGGGCTCGCCTACTAGCAGCTGCCAATTTTCGCCATTAAATATCTCTATGGGTTTAAATTGAGCTTTATAGCTCATTTTTTGGCAGTTTTTAACCCAGTAGCCCAAGTAGACGTAATCTAAGTTTCGTTTTTTAGCGATTAAGCACAATAATAACACCGCCAACGTACCAGGGCTTAAATTTTCAAAGCTTGGGTCAAAATAAGTGTATATGGCGCTTAAACCATCCTGCAAAATATCTACCGCAGTGCAAGCGACAAGGGCACCCTTGTTATCTCGAATCTCTAAAAACTGGCTATACGAATTATCGCTCACCAAAAAACCCTTGTATTGGTTTAGGGTCGCAGGAAACATATCCCCATCTTGGTGGCGAGTATTTATATACGATTCATAAAGCGCATAGTGCTCTTGACTAAATTTAGCTGGGGCTAAACCAATAGATAAACTGCTACTTTTATTAAGCAGTCGCTTAAATCTTTTTTTATTTAAATCAATTTCAAAGGCCCGTATGCGGCTAGACTTACAAGCATCACAGCTTGGGCATTGTGGTCGGTAAAAATGATTCCCCGAACGCCTAAAACCTAATTGAGATAGCTGGCAATATTGGCTCCAACTAGGGGGCGTTTCATGATCCAAGAAAATGGAATTGGCTTTCTGATCAGCAAGATAGCTGCAATCATGAACATCCACCAAGGTTAGCATCTTCAACGGGTGATCAATCTGGTTACTTAAATCCATCAAATTGCCAGTGCTCCTGGTTAGGCTGCAATAAAGCTGTATTTAGTTTAGTTAAAAATTCACTTCTTGAAATTTCAACAGCGCCAAGACTTTCAAGATGCGGGTTGTGAACTTGGCAATCGATTAAACAAAAGCCCCATTTTGTAAGCTGGTGGCACAAAGCCGCAAAGGCAATTTTACTGGCATTACTTTGAGTGGAGAACATGGATTCACCAAAAAAAGCGCCACCCAAAGCGATACCATATAGCCCACCCACAAGCACCCCATTCATCCAGCACTCAACGGAATGGGCATATCCTAATCTGTGTAACTCTGAATAGGCATTCTGCATGCTTTTATCTATCCAGGTACCGGCATCTTCTTTGCGGGGCAGTGCGCAGTTTCCAATCACACTGGAAAAGCAAGAGTCAAAGGTAACTGTAAATTGATTTTGTCTAATGATTTTTTTAAGACTTTTTGAGGGCTTAAATTCATGAGGGTAGATAACAGACCTAGGATCAGGTGACCACCACAGTATTGGCTCACCCGGATTGTACCAAGGAAATATCCCTAAACTGTAAGCGTTAAGAATTCGCTGAGGGTTTAGGTCGCCACCAGCGGCCAATAAACCATTAGGCTCTTCCAAAGCGTACTGATAATGAGGAAAAGCGTCGATATTTTGATCTAACCAGTGTAATGAATGTGCCATTTGTGAATGTTCGCTAGATAATTTCAGCTGACGCGATACAATCTGGGTCAACATAGATTCAGCTAGGCTAGCGGCTAAGTGATTCAAAATAAAGAAAAAATTGATATCGATTGGCAGTCCCAATTAGTTGCTGTGGGTAGGGAAGGGCTTTTCTTGTTATTGGCTGTGGCGGCCATATTCCTTCTCATCATACTTATTTCATACCACCCAACCGACCCAGGCTGGCGTCAACTTAATTCGTCGGGGGTTATTGAAAACCTTGGGGGGAAATTTGGGGCGTTTCTTGCCGACCTATTATTTTCAGTTTTTGGATATTCAGCCTACCTATTGGGTGTTTTACCTATTTTGAATTTTGCCCAACGGGCATTACACAAGCACCTAACATATGGTTGGCTTGGCTGGATCTGGCGATTTGGTGGCGCTGTCCTGCTGCTGGTGTCTGCCTCAATGTTAATTCACTTATACGATGTAACCCAGCTACTGCCAGCGGGCTCAGGTGGCGCCATTGGCAATGCCATTGCTGAACCTCTTATTGTTCAATTTGGCTTTATTGGCGCTTCTTTATTGACCATTATTTGCGTCGTTTGGGGGTTAACCATATATGGTGATATTGCTTGGCTAGCCACCCTAGACAACTTAGGGCGAATGATATTGGCAGTATTAAGCAAATCAAAATCAAGCTTAAAGCTGCCTGTAAAAATTAAGGCATTAAGCCAACCCACCACAAATAACGATCAAGTAGAGTCTCTTATCCCCACCATTGATGACAGAGTATTGGAATCAAGTGCCCCATCCAACCCACTTAAACAGGTTAAGGCTCTTAAACAATTTGGCGCCACTCCTCCCACAACTGCCTTGCCTGAAACAACACCGTCAAACGCTGAAGTAATTTCTACAACAGCATTTAAACCCGCACCAGCACCTCGTAAGAGCGCACCTGTAAAAAGCTTGGAAATACCTAAATCAGAAAAAAAGATCGTCATTCAACCTTTTGAGAAAAAATCTCAAGGACAGAGCATTCTGTTAGGAGATGGATTTGAATCTGCTGGCTTACCCGCTATAAACCTACTAAATCGTCAACAAGGCGTGCAAGAAAGCGGATACAGCCCTGAAAAACTAGAAAGCATGTCGAGATTACTTGAACAAAAATTAAAAGACTTCGGAGTTAAAGTAGAAGTCGTGGCAGTTAATCCAGGGCCCGTCATTACCCGCTTTGAAATCCAGCCTGCCCCCGGTGTAAAAGCGTCCAAAATCAGTAACCTTGCTAAGGATTTAGCACGCTCGCTAGCGATGCCCAGCGTTAGGGTAGTGGAGGTCATTGCCGGTAAATCAGTCATGGGGTTAGAAATACCCAATGAAAACCGTGCCATTGTGTTTTTAGGAGATGTATTAGCATCAAATGAATACCAGTCTAATAAATCGCCACTCACCCTTGCCCTTGGTCATGATATCGCAGGGGATTCCGTTACGGCGGACTTAGCAAAAATGCCTCACTTATTAGTGGCCGGTACAACAGGCTCGGGGAAATCGGTAGGGGTTAACAGCATGCTAATTAGCATGTTATATAAATCTAGCCCTGAGGATGTCCGTTTAATTATGGTGGACCCCAAAATGCTAGAGCTATCGGTATACGACGGCATCCCTCATTTATTAACGCCTGTCATCACCGACATGAAAGAAGCCGCCAATGGCTTGCGCTGGTGTGTTGGGGAAATGGAAAAACGCTACAAATTAATGGCGAGCCTAGGTGTTCGTAATTTAGCCGGCTACAACAAAAAAGTATTAGACGCCCAAGCCAACGGCCAGCCATTAAAAGACCCATTCTGGGTTAGAGAAGAAAGCCTAGAAGAAGGGCCATCCGATTTAACTAAATTGCCTTATATCGTCGTTGTCATAGATGAATTTGCAGACATGATCATGGTAGTGGGTAAAAAAGTAGAAGAACTTATTGCCCGTATCGCCCAAAAAGCTCGTGCGGCTGGCATTCATTTAATTCTCGCCACTCAACGCCCGTCAGTGGATATTATTACCGGCCTTATTAAAGCGAACGTACCAACGCGCATTGCTTTTCAAGTAAGTTCTAGAATTGATTCGCGAACCATTTTGGATCAAGGGGGGGCAGAGCAACTGCTCGGGCATGGGGACATGCTGTACCTTCCTCCTGGCACTTCACTGCCCATTCGAGTTCACGGAGCGTTCATTGAGGATGATGAAGTTCACGCCGTGGTCGCCGATTGGAAAAAAAGAGGGACTCCCGTTTTCATTGATGCCATTACAGAAGGGGGAGGAGAGAGCATTCCCGGTATGGCATCTGAATCAGATGACAGTGAAGCAGATGCTTTATTTGATGAAGCCATTGCCTTTGTCACGCAAACTCGTAAAGTTTCCATATCCAGCGTACAGCGTAAATTACGAATAGGGTATAACCGTGCGGCCCGGCTTGTTGAGTCAATGGAACAAGCAGGGGTTGTATCCACTCCAAGTCAAAATGGTGCACGAGAAGTGTTAGCGCCACCGCCAGTTGCTCACTAAGGAATCATTAATGAAACACGTTTTACTTATGCTCGCAGGGCTTTTAGTTCTCACTTTTAAGGCTCATGCAGAAGATGTTGTGGTGTTATCTGAATATTTAAAAGCCATGGATAATGTAACCGGACAGTTTGTTCAGCACACGTATGACGGTAAGGGCGCCTTATTACAAACCCAAAAAGGCACGCTACACCTTAAACGACCTAATAAATTTCGTTGGAAAAGCCAAGAACCTTTCGAGCAGTTATTATTAAGTGACGGTGAAACGTTATGGCAATATGACGAAGACCTTGAGCAAGTGAGTATTCAAAAACTCGATCAAAGACTTTCAGTTACCCCTGCGTTATTGCTAACAGGCAATGTGAAAACGATTGCCAAGGAGTACGACGTATTTGGTGAAAAACTTGATAAAGAATACCACTTTGTATTAATCCCTAAGGGCAATGAAACATTGTTTGATCGACTTCGATTAGAGTTTGATGAGAAAAAGTTATTGTCTCGTATGGTCATAAAAGATGAGGTAGGTCAGAAAACCACTTTGAATTTATTGAATGTGCAAAAGAAAAACAAAATGAAAGACAGCTTATTTACTTTTGAAATCCCTGAAGGGATTGATGTCATTCGTAGCGAATAATATGCAAGACAGTTTGTTTGAAACTCCCCCCCACTACGAGCCATTAGCATCACGTCTGCGGCCCACTTCGTTAAACGGGTACATTGGGCAGGATCACCTCTTAGGCTCTGATAAGGCCCTTAGAAAAGTGATTGAAAGTGGGCAACTGCATTCGATGATTTTTTGGGGCCCACCTGGTGTTGGCAAAACAACGCTGGCCAAGCTCTTGGCAAACTATGCCAATGCTGAGTTTTTAGCTTTGTCAGCGGTGATGGATGGCGTTAAAGATATTCGAGCCTGCATGGACAGAGCTTTGCATTTTCAACAACAGGGAAAGACGTCGTTGTTGTTTGTGGATGAAGTGCACCGTTTTAATAAAGCCCAGCAAGATGCATTTTTACCGTTTGTTGAAAATGGAACTGTCATTTTTATTGGTGCCACCACTGAAAACCCAAGCTTTGAATTAAATTCTGCTCTCCTGTCTCGCGCTAGAGTGTATAAATTACGAAGTATTTCTGAAGAAGCTTTATTCAACCTCATTACCTCTGCTTTGCAAACAGATTCCTTGTATAAAAAGATCAGTATCGCAATCGAAGAGAGCGCCGCAGTATTTTTGGCCAGAGTCTCTGACGGCGACGCCAGGCGAGCGCTTAATTTATTAGAGATGGCGGTAGATCTAGCCGCTGCAGACAACTCAAACTCAATCACCTTAGCTTTAGTAAAAGAAATTGCCCAAGAATCGGTTCGAAGTTTTGACAAAGGCGGGGATATTTTTTACGAACAAATATCCGCATTGCATAAAGCAGTAAGAGGCTCTAGCCCTGACGGTGCCTTGTACTGGTACGTGAGAATGCTTGATGGCGGTTGTGACCCCCTATATATTGCTAGACGAGTAGCGCGTATGGCAGCTGAAGAAATTGGTAATGCCGACCCAAGAGCGTTGCAGGTTGCCATGGATGCTTGGCAGTCTTTCGAGCGACTAGGCTCCCCCGAAGGGGAGCTAGCCATCGCTCAGGCCATTATCTATTTAGCCAGTGCCGCCAAAAGTAACGCAGTATACAGTGCATTTAATCTAGCCAAAGAATTAGTCAAAAACTCACCAAGCTATGAAGTGCCCATACACCTTAGAAATGCGCCTACTTCGCTCTTAAAAGAGGAAGGTTATGGGGGAGATTATCGATACGCCCATGACGAAGATCAGGCCTACGCTGCCGGTGAGTGTTATCTTCCTGAAGAATTAAAAGACCTTAGCCTCTACCAGCCTGTAGATCGGGGCTTAGAATCAAAAATTAAGAGTAAATTAGAGTATTTAGCGCAATTAGACGGCCAAAGCATTAACAAAAGATACACATAATACTAAGCATTACACTAGCCCAATGCCCAGATTCAATGTGTTTTAAGGGAAATTAAGCCATGCATTACCTAATTATTGCCCTAGGCGGGGCATTTGGCGCGCTTGCAAGAGCATTTGTCAGTGCACAGCTCACGAAATCATTGGGTGTAGGCTTTCCATTTGCTACACTCGCCATCAATTTAATAGGCTCCTTTTTAATGGGGGTTTGTGCCGTCATCATTTTGGACTACCTTAAAATGACGGGCTACTGGCGAGAACTCATCATGGTAGGTTTTTTAGGTGCTTTCACCACCTTTTCTACCTTTTCCATGGAAGGCTTAAACATGTTGCATGCGGGTCAATGGCTTGCTGCATTACTCTATTTTACCGTAAGTGTGATGGGCTCAGTGTTTGCCTGTTTTGTAGGCTGGCACTTAGCCAAAATGATTTTTTAGTTGGAAATAAACAATGCTGGATATTCGAAAAGTTCGTGAAAACCCTGAAGCTGTTGCCGCAGCACTTAATAAGAAATATTTTGAATTCGATGTGTCGTTATTTAAGTCCTTAGACAGTAGCCGAAAAGAGGCAGATGTACGCGCACAAAATCTACAGGCTGAAAAGAAAAAGGCTTCTAAACAAATAGGCCAATTTATAGCGCAAGGCTTAAGTGTTGATGATGCCAAGGCAAAAATTGCCGAAGTACTTTCAGATATCGATAGCCAATTAAAGTCTGCTGTGGATGAAGCAAAGTCTATTCAAGAGTCTATTCATAATTTGTTAATGGCTACACCAAATATTCCCGATGAGTCTGTTCCTGAAGGAAAAGATGAAGATGAAAATATTGAAATTAGAGTATGGGGCGAACCCAAAAGCTATGATTTTGAAACTAAAGACCATGTAGACCTAGGTGTAAACCTGGATGGCATTGATTTTGAAGTGGCTGCCAAGCTAACTGGCTCACGTTTTGCGGTTATGAAAGGGCAAGTGGCTCGCATGCATAGGGCGTTAATTCAGCTTATGCTGGATACACACTCTCAAGAGCACGACTATACCGAAACCTACGTGCCATTCATGGTAAATGCAGAAAGCTTAAAGGGAACGGGCCAACTGCCTAAGTTTGAAGAAGATTTATTTAAAATCCCATTTAATGACACTCACTACTACCTAATTCCTACCGCTGAAGTACCTGTTACCAATCTACTTCGCAATGAGATTGTTGACGCCAAGCAACTGCCAATTAAATACACTTGCCACACGCCTTGCTTTAGAAGTGAAGCCGGTAGCTACGGCCGTGACACTCGCGGCATGATACGCCAGCACCAATTTGAAAAAGTCGAATTAGTGCAATTTGTTAAGCCTCAAGATAGCGCTCAGGCCCTAGAAGAGCTCACCAGCCATGCTGAAGCCATACTAAAAAAACTAGAACTTCCCTTTAGAACAGTGAAGCTGTGTGGTGGAGATCTTGGTTTTTCAGCTGCCATGACGCTAGATTTAGAAGTTTGGTTACCTGGCCAAGAAAAATACCGTGAAATATCTTCTTGCAGTAATTTCCTAGATTACCAAGCAAGAAGAATGCAGGCTCGCTTTAGAAACCCTGAAACAGGTAAGCCAGAGCTTTTACATACCGTTAATGGCTCGGGCCTTGCTGTAGGGCGCACCTTAGTTGCAGTATTAGAAAATTACCAACAAGCTGACGGCCGCATTATAGTGCCTACTGCGCTTAAACCCTACATGAACAACCTTGAATTTATAGGATAACTCATGGAGTTTTTACCGCTTTTTTTTGATCTAAAAAATCGAGCTGTATTGATAGTAGGCGGTGGTGATGTAGCGTTGCGTAAAGCTCGGCTACTCCATAAAGCTGGGGCTAATATCACCGTCATTAGCCCTGAAATAAACCAAGCTCTTCAAGACCTTGCCTTAAATACTCAGGGCAAGGCTTTAATTAAAGCATACAGTTCCGACACATTAGCGGGCTATACATTGGTCGTGGCGGCCACTGATAATCGAGCTGTGAACAAACAGGTTTCTGAAGATGCCAAACAAAATAATGTTCCAGTGAATGTGGTCGATCACCCTGAGCTGTGCAGCTTTATCTTCCCCGCCATAGTCGATCGATCCCCAATTATTGCAGCGGTTAGTTCAGGTGGCAGCTCTCCTGTTTTGGCTAGAATTTTAAGAGCTAAATTAGAAACGGTACTACCCGCTACTTATGGCCGCTTGGCTACATTAGCTGAAAAATACCGCAATCAAGTAAAGGCTCGGTTTGAACATATTAATCAGCGTAGGGGGTTTTGGGAGAGCATATTACAAGGCCCTGTGTCTGAATTAGTGTTTGCTGGTAAAGAAATCGAAGCTGAAGACCTATTAAAAAGTGAGCTATCAGGCGCAAACATCCCCAAACGAGAGTTAGGGGAAGTCTATTTAGTAGGGGCTGGTCCTGGTGATCCTGATTTACTCACCTTTAAGTCATTACGCCTTATGCAGCAAGCGGATGTGGTTATCTATGACCGCCTTGTAAGTGAGCCAATTCTGAATCTTTGTCGTCGTGATGCACAGATGATTTACGTGGGCAAAGCCAGATCTGATCATGCAGTTCCGCAAGAAGGTATTAATCAATTGCTGGTTAAGCACGCCAAGGCAGGGCATCGTGTTTTACGTCTTAAAGGAGGTGATCCTTTTATATTTGGGCGCGGTGGAGAAGAGATTGAAGAACTGGCTGAAGCCGGCGTGCCTTTTCAGGTGGTACCAGGCATTACCGCCGCTGCTGGTTGTTCGTCTTATTCGGGAATACCTTTAACCCATCGTGATTATGCTCAATCTGTGCGCTTTGTTACCGGTCATTTAAAAAACAATAGTGCCAATCTGCCTTGGGCAGAACTGGTTCACCCCAATCAAACCATCGTGTTTTATATGGGGCTAATGGGCCTTCCCATCATTTGTGAGCAGTTAATCAAACATGGTATGAGTGCAGCGACCCCAATAGCGCTTGTTCAAAAAGGAACAACACCTCAGCAAAAAGTGGTCATAGCCAGTCTAGACACCATGGTTGAAGAACTTAAAAACAACCCTGTTAGCGCACCCACTCTGATAATTGTAGGTGAGGTGGTGACGCTTCACGATAAACTTAAGTGGTTTAATCCTAGCAGTACCCTGCCTATCGAATAATTCAGTTAGACCTCGGCGGTTCTTTGTCTATGCTTAAAGAAAGCAGACTTGCACGGAGCGCTGTTTAGCCGAGGTCCTTATGAATTTTCTTAGTCGTATATCCATAAAAGCCAAGATATTAGTTATCCCAGGCGTAGCTGTAATCGGCTTTATTGCCAGCCTGGCGGTCAATAACAGTATAAACGTCGACAATACCGAGCGCCTAGCCTACATACAGGATATTTATTTCCCTGTGGTTCAATCTAGCCGTGAGAATATCGTTCGCATTAACCGCACAGAAGAACTGCTCAACACGGCGGTCAGCACCGGTGAAACCGATATGCTTGATCAAGCAAAGCGCACCTTTGGGGAGCTTACCGCTAAAATAGAGGAGCAGAAAAAACTGTGGCCTGAAAAAGAAGGGATTCTTTCAGAGACTCAGAAATACGCCAAAGATTACTTTCAGGTGGCTTTGAAATTGTCTGCTGGCATGGTTAATGGCGGGCTAGACCCTTCTGAGATGCCCACTTTAGTGAAACAAATGAACGAAGGGTTAAGCAAAACTAAAAGACAGCTCACTCAGTTTAATGAAAGTGCTCTGCAAGCTTTTTATAAAACGGTAGAAGACTCCAACGATGCCGCCAATAATGCACTCGTCACTGGGTTGGCATTGAGCGGGATTTCCATTCTAATCATTGTATTAATCAGTGCCAGTATCGTGTTATTGATTACCCGCAATCTAAATACCATGCTGGAATCCCTTAAAGATATCGCCAGCGGCGAAGGTGATTTAACTAAGCGCATTGTTCAAGATAGTGATGATGAAATAGGCGCACTTATACATTGGTTTAATCAATTCA
>CAJXRF010000006.1 GCA_913058575.1 uncultured Bermanella sp. | reverse complement strand
CCTTATTAAAAGCTTACACCTTTGCGGTGTTTATTTATCTTTGGGAGCATTACAGATTATTTGATTTTGGTGTCCAGCAAGTGGCCACTTGGGTTATTTTCTTTTTCGCAGTGGATCTGTGTTATTACGCTTTTCACCGCTGTGCTCATGAAATTAATATTTTATGGGGGGCTCATGTGGGGCATCATCAAAGTGAGGAGTACAACCTAACCACCGCCTTAAGACAAAGCGCCTTTCAGTATGCATTTTCATGGGTATTTTACTTACCGTTAGCCCTATTAGGCTGCCCGCCAGTCGTATTCTTAGGCTTGTTCGCATTATTGAAAATGTACCAATTTTGGTTGCACACGCAAGGGATTACTCGTATACCTTTGATTGAAGGTATCCTTTCAACCCCATCTAGTCACCGCGTGCATCATGCTAAAAACCCAATTTACATTGACCGAAATTACGGCGGTACTTTGGTGGTATGGGATCGCATGTTCGGCACTTGGCAAGCAGAATTGGCTACTGAATCTTGCCATTACGGCACCACTGAACCGTTAAATACCTTAAACCCCATTAAAGCGAATCTACAGCACTGGAGCCTTTTGGCACGGGATGCTTTTCATACCAAGTTATGGCGAGACAAATTTGGTTTATGGTTTAAGAATACGGGTTGGCGCCCGGCCGATTGCACTTATAACCAAACACAAAAATCATGGATGCAAAAAGACGGTTGCGAAAATAGAGCGAAATTTAACCCTCAGGCCTCTCAATTAAGTAAAGCGTATGTGGCGCTTTCATTTATAATCATTGTGTTAGTGGCGGTGATGTTTATATTTTTGGCTCCCACATTAAATGCTATGACGCTGGCTTTGGGCACAACATTATTAGTGTATAGCTTGGTGGTGGTGAATGACTTATTGGAAGGTAATAAACGCTTGGCGTGGTTTGAAATTTTTCGCATACCGTTAATATTGTGGTTTGCTAGTACCTTATGGTTTACCACCTCCACCACTCGAAATGTGCACAGCTTAGTCATGGAGAAGCCCCCTCAACAGGTTTTAAATTATGCCAGTACGCCTGCCTTATGGCCCGAATGGCATCCGCAGTCTTCTAAAATTTATGCTATTAATGCAAAACCCTTAATAAAAGGCGATAAGTTTGAAGAAGATATTATGACTGAATTGGGTAAGAACCATTTGCTATGGAATGTGACTGAACGTGGAGAGAATAATTGGATAGCAAAAGCCATTAATCAAAATAACGGCTCGCTTATTTCTATTGAGTATCAAGTGAAAGGCATTGAAAATAATACAAAAACGCAATTCACGCGCATACTGGATTATACTTTGCCCAACTTTTTGTACGTGGTCATTAATGCCTTGTATTTAAAGCCCAAGGTTGAAATTAAATCTCAACAAGGGGTAGCACGTTTAAAAAAAGCGGTGGACGAGTTAAGCTGAGTTAGCCTGTAGACATGGCAATCATAGAAAAAGCCCAATCAAACCTAAACTTGATTGGGCTTTTTTATTACTGAGTTTTCTGATTTTTTAAGTTGGCTATTTGTTTTTCTTGTTAACCCATTTTTTCCTAGCTTGTAATATTAAATAATGTAAATCTAGGTTACTCCATTTCAATTTTGGGTAACATAAACGCAGTAACCCTCGCTGGAAACTGTTGCGTCGATCATGAAAGCTGGGGGTTAAATTCATACTGGCAAGACGCGCCAGATAGCACGCAACGATTTCGCTTTCTTTATGCTCCTCATCCGTTTTCTGAAGGCTCATCATTAAACTCTTCTGTTCCTGGCTAAGGCTTTCATAAATTTGCTTGATGGTTTTCTTGCTTTTTTTATTTAGGCAGTGAGGCACGGCAAGTAAGCCGACTACAGCCAGATAAAATTGGTCATAAGCTTGTTGGTCATTATGAATGCCATTGGCCAGCAGTATCGCTTTACCGTGGTGAATTTGTACACTTTCTTGCTGGCTGCCATCAGCAACGGCCTGTGCTGCTACATTAACCGAAGTATTAAAGGCGTGCTCAAGCGGAGCAATGGCACGCTTAATGGCTTCTACTCTATGGGCACTGGCCATGGAATCATTATGTGGTTGATTTGCGGCTGGCAGTTGATGCTGTTGGATAAAGGCCTTTTTAATGGTGTCGATACTGATAATTTCAGTGGGCGTGGGGCTGGTAAGAGGTTCTGGCATTACTTGGGTCATGGGCGCGCCTACTGGGTGGAGTAATAAGCCACATTTTGCACATCTGTACTAGGAGCTCAAACCTTTGTGTGGTTTCTGTGACTGCCTTCAAAGCCTGAGTGTGAATGCTTCCCCATTCAGCCTTTAATTCTCCTGTTTAGGGTAAGGGCTATAGTCTGCCTTTTGGGCCTGATATTGTGATTAGCTTTCAGGACGCCATTGAAAAAATGAAGGTGTTGTGAAAACTCGATACTGTAAAATCGAAATCATGCCAGTTCATTCCCTTCATGGGAAATTCAGCCCCATTGAGGGGCTAGTACGTCGCACCTTGAAAGCAATAAAGGATCACGGAATATTTACCAGTTTAGGCAGCATCCCAGTCATCAAATCAGGCTTAAATAAAATTCGACCACTGATCGAGCAACCTAGCATTTCAAGCCAATGGACCAATTCATGATTACAGTTATGAAACAGCCAATAGGGCACTGGGTATTTTACAAAGTACACATCCTCATGGGCATTGTATACTTGGCTAGTGATTGCATGTTGGTAGGCTTGATCAAGCGTGTGTTTAAGGTGGGTTACTTTGCGTGTTGGGGCAGAAAAGGGCACGATCATTTGGCAATTTTTAAATTGTGTACACAAGTGTTGGCCAGGTTGCCATTCTATTGTTTTCTTACCCAAAGCCCCTTGTGTTAAAAAAGTCATGCTTTTAATGGCGGTTGATATGTCTCTATTATTCAGAGCAAATAATTGCCAGTCCCCGTAGGTATATTCAGTTAGTAATCCGTCTTGGTAAAAGCCTAAGGAGTGATGGCTCCAGGTGGAATACTGAAATAGATAAATATCACGCATGTCAGAGGTTAATTTGGGGAGCCGTAATTGACTGTGCTGCCAAAGCATACTTGCCTCCATTTATCAGGGAGATTGTTTTAGGGCTTTTTGCTTTAACCTTTCTAAATTAGATTGTTAGAGATACATAAAGTAGCAAGAGCGCCTAGTGTCTTTTAACAGTATAGCTCACAGACCGTTTTATAAGTGTACTCATGGTTATTGTAAATGGTAGGGCGCTCATTCATTCGCAAATTTAATACTTATGACGGGATTGGGTAATAGCGCTTAATTTCCCACATGAAAATTCCTAGTTATTTTATAATGAATACACTGTCTAGAACCAAACGACTTGTTTAAAACTATTTGGCATTTAAAATACCGCTTGGATAACAGTGGTTGTTGTCAATCAATATTTTAGTATTTGGTAATTTTACTGGATATATTCACGGGGCTTATTTCAACTCATGGCGTTTGTTAGGTGGCACAAAGAGGGAGTTGATAAATTGATGGTGTCACTTCATAAAAAATAGAGCGAGCGATGTTAGTTTTTGAAGGCCGCAGTTAGTTTTCCTGCCATATAATGAAATGATCTATTGTCTACTAGTTACTAAGATCCGCAATAAATATAACAATTGTTATATTTATTGCGGATCTTAGAGGCTGAAAATATAATTTATTTAGTGCCATAAGATTTAAATTAGCTATTAATAATAAAAATAAATATTTAAAAACTAAAATAATTCATCGCTTAAAAATTGGATTTGTACAATCGTATGATTTTAGTTGTCATTAATAGTCTAGATATGTCTTCTATAGTGATTCACTAACAATTAAATCGGTTAGTAAGTGTCCATAATTAGCCAATTGTTATCATAAGTACAAAAGCCCATGGAAAGTACTCGGTAATACATCTTAGTGGTGATTTTAATTTAGGGTCTTGTCAGTTATGTCTGCTCTAGGTAATCTATTTTGACATTAGGTCACCAATTAAAAAGATGCACAAATATAAGTGCGCAGATGGAATGACGAATTATGAATTATGATAAACCTACATTTTCTCTAGCAGATCTATATCAACACGTCGCTTTAAATCAATGGAACGGTAATATAATCACCCTGCAGGGTGACAAACTAAACTCGGCCTCCTGCCAGCAAGCATTAACACTACTATCCAGTGGCGAGATCCAATGGCAGCTTGGTGATCGTATTATTATTCGTGCCCATAACGACATTCAAACCATCGCGACTATGTTAGCTGCTTGGAAAATCGGTTTGGTGGTGGTGCCAGTTAAAGAAGATATGAATGATCAAGCCATTGAAACCATAGCCCAAGATTGCAATGCCAAAGGACTATGCCAGCAAGGCCAATTTATAGAGCGAATCAATTACAACCCAGAAAAACCAATATTTGAAATTACTCAAACCGAATGCGTAACAGGTTCAGACTTAGCTTTAATTATTTATACCTCCGGCAGTACCGGGTTACCAAAAGGGATTATGTTATCTCATCAAAATGTACTGACTTCACTTGCCTCTATTGCACAATATTTAAAACTCACCCCGCAAGATCGTATTATTTGTTTGTCGCCGCTTTCATTCGATTACGGCTTGTATCAAGTTTTATTTGCTTTGTATTGCAATTGCACCACGCTTTTGTATGAAAAAACATTTAACCCCATTCAAATAGTTAAAACTCTGGATTCAGAAAAAATTTCAGTACTGCCCTTTGTTCCGGCTATTGCCTCTGCGCTGGTGCGTGTTTTGCCCTTGTTAAAAACTCAGCTTCCAAATTTAAGAGCGGTAACCAATACCGGTGGGCATTTGTCCGAGTCGGTTATTCGTCAGTGGAAATTAGCTTGTACCGAATTGGATGTTTATTCCATGTATGGATTAACAGAGTGTAAGCGTGCCTTGTATTTAGAGCCGCACTTATGGGAAGAAAAAATGGGTTCTGTGGGTTTGCCCATTCCAGGCCTAGATGCCCGTGTATTCTTGCCCACTGAGCAAGGTTACAAAGAAGCTCAGCCACATGAGGTGGGAGAATTATATGTACGCGGTGCAGCCGTAATGCAGGGTTACTTTAATCCTAATGCCCAAGGTGGCGCAAAAACCATATCAGGGGGTTACCGTGATGATAACTGGTTGGCCACAGGGGATTTATTCAGTCGCGATGAAGAAGGCTTTTACTTTTTTAAGGGCCGCAGCAAAGAGCTGATTAAACAAGCGGGGTTTTGTTTATACCCAAAAGACATTGAAAATATTATCGAATCTTGTCCATTGGTTCATCTGAATGCAATAGTCGGCTCGCAAGATAGGTCTGGGTTGGAAATCGCGCTTGCTGTGATTGAATTAAATGATAATACCAAAGCCAATCAAGAGGCTTGTGAAGCATGGTTGAAAGCGAATATAGACCAAGATTATAGGCCAAGAGAATACCGGTTTGTGGAGGCTATATCGCTTACGCCAAATCGCAAGGTGGATAAAAAAAGATTGGCCAGCGAATTAGGTTAAAGCAACTTCGATATTTAATAACAATAATAAATTTGCTCATTGCATCTGGTGAACTATCGTGTCGGAAACTACTGAAAAACTCGTAGCGTGTCTTACCCAAGACCGTAAAAAGTATACCACTCCCTGTTTTGTGTATTCGGTTTCTCAGTTTGAGAGAAACTATCGCGACCTTAAGAAAGCGTTAGGTACGCCGCTTATATACTCAATGAAATCTAACAGCTGTCTTGACCTCATCGTTCGCTGTGGGCATGTCTTTGAAGATGGTATCGAGATCGCCTCCATTGGTGAGCTAAATTCCCTAGCCAGTGGAGATGGCCCGAGATTTATCAATAACCCGTCAGCTGATAAAAACTTCATTCGTGCGGCCATTGCCAGTAAATGCACGGTGGTCATAGACAACTTAGCACAGCTGGATTTAGTGGCCGAGTTTGTAGGTAAGCGCCCCATACGGCCTATTATGTTAAGGCTAAATCATGATGTCTTGTCGGAATTTTCGCCTCAGTCGGCCCGTATTAAGGCCAACCATTTTGGTATGGATTGGCAGGATGCGAAAAAGGCGTTGGAAGTGTGTCAAGCATCAGATATTCAAGTGGCTGGCTTTCATGTGTTTAAAGGCTCGCAAAGTTTTCCTACCTGCGCCATGGACACGCTAGCCGCCAGTAAACAAATTATTGCAGCATTCGAACAATTATTGGCTTACCCCATCAGTAAGGTGAACCTAGGCGGCGGCTTCGATTCAAGCTGGCGCGAGTACGATTTTGATTTTGAACAATATCGTTCAGCGCTTAATGAGTTACCAGAACATATTCAGGTCATGCACGAAAGTGGACGGGGCATTGCGGCTTCTGCTGGGTATTATTTAACACAAGTACGTTATGTGAAATCAGTGAACGAACAGCACTATGCAATATGTGATGGTGGCATGGCTCAAAACTTTTTATTGGCCAAAACAGAAACGCCATTTCGTCGCTACGAAATTCCCACACTGATTTCTGCCTTAGGTGAAGAGAGTAAATCTGACGGTTCAGAAAACGCTCAAGATACGCCCTGTTTGTTGGTGGGTACGTCGTGTAATAAAGACGATGTATTTGGATCCGTAAAAGGCCAGCTGCCGCAACCGGGTGATTTAGCATTATTTAAAAACTGTGGCGCTTACCATGCAAGTTATACGGTTTCTCCATTTCTAACATTGCCACCTGCCCAAGCGTACCTAATGGAGTAAGTCATGAATATTGATTCTATAGTGGGTGGTTTCATCACCCAGCAGCTTTCAGAAATATTGCCAACACCAGCGTCATTGTCGTCATTGTTGTCTGTATCGTCGTTACGTTTGTTTGATGCCGGCATGATCATTGAAGATAACTTAAAACCGTTAGCGCCTGTAAAAGAAGCCCGTGTTAAACAGCCCCTCGAGCAGTTTGAGCAAACTTTTGTAATAGATGAAATCATTAGCAAAATTAAAGATGAAGGCTTAGCGCCACACTTTCATAACATGATTGGTTTATTTGGCTCCATCATGATGAGTTTAACGGCAACACCCTCTCAACTTAAACAAGTGGAAGATTGGGTGAGTAAGGGTAT
This sequence comes from uncultured Bermanella sp., assembly GCA_913058575.1. Lineage (GTDB taxonomy): Bacteria > Pseudomonadota > Gammaproteobacteria > Pseudomonadales > Oceanobacteraceae > Bermanella. Next base: position 98,088 of record CAJXRF010000006.1, on the reverse strand, counting down.
TTTTGGCCATTTTTTAATGACGGATAAAGGTGGGCCAAGCTTAGCAAATTGGCGAACACAAGTGTCAGAGCAAGAGGGTAAGTGGCAACTGGCGGTGGATAAAGTTCATGGCATAGAAGCCCATAACCTGGGCTTTGCTATGGTGGTGGCTCGTCAGGTAGGCAAGCCATTTCCTGTCACTATTATGTTACCACCAGAGCTGACTTCGCAATTGAATCAAAGGGCGGTAGGGGAAGCCTTTGTTGATGGCGCCTTGCAGCTTGGAAATTGTTCAGGCCGCATTGAAATTGACCCAAGCATGATGCTGAGTGGCGGTGGCCTAGGCAGCGTAAATCGATTTTTAACTCTGGTGAGACCGCGCTTTGTTAAATCACTGATGCATTTTTTATTGTGGTTAAAGAAACAAAAAGAGCTCACATTAGATCAGTCTGATTTTGAAAACATTGAATACATCATTGCCATTTGTAATGAGCAAATAGCCGCCACCGAATTCTCTATGCACAGTGTTAATCGGGTATTGGCTACTAAATTTGCCAGTAACGAATTACTCACCAACCTAGTGGTGAGCGGCAAGGTTTCAACGGTTGAGCGTCAGCGGGATCTACTGGCATTCAGTAAAATGGAAGGCAGTTCTTACCGCTGTTTCTTTGAAATTTACAGCAAAACAAAAGGCTTGAGATTATGAGTCTAGTGCTTAAGAGTGCAGCCTTTACCCCTATTGAATTTGCTGAATCAGAACAAACCCTGCATGTAGCAAATAGCTTTAAAGAGCTGGCCCCTGTTTTGGAACAACAAACCAAGCGGGTATTGGGGGATGTGGATCAAATTCAGATCGATCGGCACTTTTTGTGTTCAACCATGTTAGAACTTCCGTTCACGTCTGGAGCGGCATCACTTGAAGATGTAAATGGCAACAATAGTGATGCTTGTGCTTACTCTAGTTTTATTAATACCTACGAATGCGCGTCGTGGGGTTACAGTTTGCGCTATTACCTTAAACAGAACCCGCATTGCCGTTATCTTTTGGTGAGTATTTTGGATGCCAATGTGTTGCGCCTGAATTTTTGGAAGCAAAACGAAAATTGGGGGAAAAGCGGTTTTGGTTTGTGTACATTTTTATTAGAAGTGACTCAAGACGAGTTAGCTGATGAAACAGAAAATCCTATCAAGGCCAATTGTGCTGTGACTCATAATTCTACACCTGAGTTCGCAACCATTATTCGCCGCATGGTAACCGGCCGAGAAGACATTACACTTGCATTACCCTTTTTCCCCGAGAGTATTCGTCAGATTTTTACGCGTATGTTAGGCAGCTTTCAACAACTGCCAGACTTACATGATCGTTGGGGGCATTGTTTTGGAAGCGACCCTTGGTTAAGTATTATTAATCAGGGGGTCACACAAGGATTTCGTGAACCTACTAAAATACTGGCCTGCTCCATAGCATTAAACGGTTATTACTGTATGGCAGAAGTGGTGGCCAATGCTCAATCTCGATTTTATTTGGAGGCGCCAGAATGAGCCAGCCAATCATGTTATCGGCAAGAATGACCCAAAACCCTTATGCCAATACCCTGAAGTTGTGCCAAGCACGTACTCTGCCTTTGGAAGGGGAATCTGACTTTTCAGTCATGTCCTCCTTACCCGTTAGCAATGTGCCGGTATTCGTTAATCACACGGAACATTATCAATTAATGAGCGAATTGATCACTTGTTTATTGGCTCATATTAGTGATGTGACCTTGTTAATGCGCATGCAAATGCCCGCGGGTGGACGCATGCCAAAGGCTTTTCTCGATGAGAGAATCTTAATGGTTCAGGATGTATCCAGCGAAGAGAAAATATTAGAGAAAAGCTGTGTCGCCTTAGTGGTATTCGATGACAGAATCATTCGTTATCCATTAGAGCAAGGCAATAATGAATTGTGCATTCGTCTTTATCATCTTGATCAATCAGAAATTTTAATTGAGGATTTGTCTAACTTACTTGCACAAAGAGGCTTCACCGAAATTAGCTGTACATCACATAATGCATTAATCGGGAGTCTTTAATTTATGTTTATTAAAGCGCTCTGGACGCATCCTTGTGAAGACACTCAAACTGCGTTAGCTGCATTAGTAGATCACTTGGATCAATACACTCATCTACCAGAAAAGGTGTATGTGGTCTCAGCCGGCGAAGCCCATGTGTTACTGGATACTGAAGTGTTACAGGCGGTGGTTGAACTTGATGAACGTGGACATCATGTTCAATTTGTTGGCAGTGCTTGCACCAGTTTTCATGCGGCGGTATTGGCGTTTCAGGCAAGCGGTCAAACTGATGCATTAGTGGTTAATTTGGAATTGAATAAACAGTATCAACAAGCTTGTTTAGATTCATTGGGGGTGGGCACAGCAGAAGGCCAAGATGGTCTTAACGTTCGTACCGGCGTGGCGGTTACCTGGCTCACGGGTAATTATCATCAAGATGCCATGGCAAAAATTGTGGGCTGCGATATTTTATCCCAGGCTCTAAGTTTGAACGGCACCCATGAACTGGTTCGCCATATGCACGCCATGGTTAAAAAAGAAAATGCCCAGGTAGTGTCATTTGATATTCAGTCCCGTTGGGCTAAGGCTTTAATGAAAGCATGGCCCGCAGGTGAAATTGAGCATTGGCTACCCAGCATAGAGCGCGATGGTGATCACGTGCTGAGCCTTAAACCCTTGTTGGAAATACAAGATTATTTTTCACCTGACAGCGATCAAGCTCTTTTTCTCTTTACCTTAGGAGGCGGAGGCCGAGTGGGTAGTTTAGAGGTTGTGAATATCAACAGTGAACGGACGCTTTTACCACAAGCAGTTCAACACGAGCACTTAGCATTGCCCGATGCCTTTAATGATTTTAAGCAGGCTCATGATCATAAGTTAAATCTAGAAACGCCTTTTTTAAGTTGGGTTCGAGCCGCAATGACTTACCCAGAAAAGCAGTACCGAGGACGACATAATCAAATTTTTCACTGGTATATGGAATCCATGAGTTGGAAATCATTGTTAACCAGTTTAGGAGCCCATCATGGATAAAAGTACAGATAAAAATATATATAAAACCGATCTTCGCGACTTTGAATTTTTGATCTGGCAGCAGTTTCCACAAGCCAAAGAAATCTTCGAAAATTCAGCTTATGCGTCTTTTACCCAAGAAAATGTCAGTGACATATTACAGCGCGCCAAAAAATTTGCCCAAGAAGTATTGGGCCCTACTTATGCTCAGGCAGATCGAGAGAGTTGTCACTTGGAAAACGGTGAGGTGCAGTTACCGAAATCCTATAAACCCATGTGGAAGAAGTTTAAAGAAGAGTGGGGAGATATGGCCTCCATTGATGCAGATGGCAGTGAGTCAGCATTACCTCCGTTTGTTATGCAAATGATTCTAGAAATGTTTATGGGCGCCCATCCTAGCTTCATGACCTACGGTGGTTTTTGTCTGCCGTCTTCCACCTTGGTTAATAAATATGGCACAGAGCTGCAAAAATCCTTGTTCTCACAAAAACTCGCTCAATCACAGTGGGCATCTTGTTTGTGTCTTACCGAACCCCAAGCAGGCAGTGATGTATCACTGGTGAGCACTCGAGCCATTAAGCAGCAAGATGATACTTACTTGTTAACGGGTGAAAAATATTTAATCAGTGCCGGAATGCACGACCTTACCGATAACACCCTGTACTTTGTGATAGGGCGTGGTGAAAAGAGCGGCTCAGGTACATTTGGTCTTTCCTGTTTCATTGTTCCTAAATATTGGGTGAATGAGGATGGCAGCTTAGGTGAATTGAATAATGTGGAATGCATTGGCCTAGCGGACAAAATGGGTTTTCAGGGGTGTGCTAATGCGCACTTAACCTTTGGTAAAAATGGACCTTGTCGGGCTTACCTTTTGGGTAATCGTGAAAACGTGGGCTTGCTGCAATTTTTAACGCTTATGAATCAAGCTCGTATTAGTACTGGAGTGTATGCGTTAGGCATGGCTTCGTCTGCTTATCATAATGCTCTGCGATATGCTTCGCAGCGCCTACAAGGTAAGCGTTTTCATGAAAGCTTTAGTACCACTGCGCAACGGGTAAATATTATTGAGCATGCAGATGTGCAACGTATGCTGTTGGAAATGAAATCTAAAGTAGAGGGGTGTCGTGCCTTAATTGCTAAACTCACCCTGTCAGAAAGCTTGATTAAGGTTTACCAAACCCAAGAAAATAAAGCGCAAGAAATTACTCACCACCAAGGGCTAATGAACCTATTAACCCCTGTGGTTAAAGCTTATGTAAGTGATCAAGCGTGGCGTATTTGTGAATTAGCCATGCAAACTTGTGGTGGGCAAGGTTATTTAAAAACCCTTGGCATAGAGCAGTATGCTCGCGATGTAAAAGTATTGGCCATATGGGAAGGCACCAATTATATCCAAAGCCAAGATCTTATTCGAGATAAGCTGGGCTTAGGAAATAACGGAAAACTGTTTAAAATCTATCAGCTGGAAATTCAATCATTTTTGAGTAAAGCATCTGATTACCCACAATTTTCCAGCGATTTTATTCAACTTAGTGCGTCTTTTGAACATTTTCAAACAGCGTTAGCGGAGGTGAATCGCTGGGTTAAAAGCAAGCAGATGCACAAGATACCCGCTTATTCCACCCGTATTCTTCACATGATGGGGGATGTGACCATTGCCTGGTTATTGCTAGAAGGCGCTTGTACCGCCAGCAATGCTCTTTCTCAAAATCAAGGGGATGCCGACTACCTAAGCGGTAAAGTTGCCAGCGCTCAGTTCTTTGTGCGAAATGAATTGGCCAAAAGTCAGTTCACCCTAGATGTGATTCTCAATGCCGATAGCTATACCGAATTGAATAGCGATCATTGGTTAGCTTTGGCGAAGGAGGATTAATATAATGAATTTATCTTTAAGCGCGCCGAAAAAGTCAGACTATGATGTGGTTATATTAGGGGGAGGTTGGGCCGGGTTAACATTGGCGCGTCAGTTAAAACTTGGCAACGAAAACCTCTCCATATTGGTGAGTGAGGCTCAGTCAACTTTTCGAAGTAAGGTAGGTGAAGCCACCGTTGAAATGACGGGCCACTACTTTATGAAACAACTGGGGTTAGTAAACTATTTATACCGCAACCATTTACCCAAAAATGGGTTGCGCCTTTTTTATGATTCCCCGAATCACGACTTAGCGTTGCACGAATTAAGTGAACATGGCACTACGAGCATTCCTCCACACCCAGCATTTCAATTAGATCGCGCCATATTGGAATCTGATTTAGTTAATATGAACCAAGAGCAAGGCATTGAAGTGCTAATGGGCACTAAAGCCAGCGATTTTTCTCTTACCGAGGACAATGAGCGACATACCGTTCAGCTTGAAAATGAATTGGGCAATTTTCAACTGAGTGCCAAGTGGGTGGTGGATTGCAGTGGCCGCCATCGTATTACTCGTAAACATAAAAAACTCAGTTATCAAAAAAATGTGCCAGAGAATTTTTCTGCATGGGCGAGATTTAAGAATGTAAAAGATATCGATAGTTTAGGAACATCACAGTGGCAGCAAAAAGCATTTGGACGATTTTTATCCACCAATCACTTCACCGGTGATGGATACTGGGTATGGTTTATTCCCCTAAGTGGCGGATACACCAGTGTGGGTGTCGTGGGTGAGAAATCAAAGTTTCCGAATCCTCCCACTAAGCAAGCAGACTTTTTAGCCTTTCTGCATGACTACAAAGCCATTCATCAACTATTGGATGGCGCCGAAATAGTTGATTTTGAAGCGTGGGGGCAATTGGCTTATCGCGCAGACGAATTTATATTCAGTGATCGTTGGGCAACATCAGGTTTTGCCAGCATGTTTTTAGACCCACTGTTTAGTGGTGGTGGCGATATGATTGCCCTGTTTAACGATCAAATTAGTCAGGCGATTTTAACGGATATCGCTACTGGAGACCGTGCTCAAGCACAAACAGATTTAGACAATTATGTCCCTGTTGCCAATCAAACGGTACGAGAATTTTTTCAAGGTTTATATGCCCATGTTGCCAATGTATATCCGGTGATTGATTGTGGGGAATTGTGTTCTCCTTTACTGGCCTACAATACAGCGGCCTATTTTTTAGAAATCGCATGGGATTACATGGCCGGTCATTATGCCAACCAAGAATATTGGTTGCGTAAATCTTATTTGCGTCGCGGCTATATGGCTTTGGAATTGATTCTTCAGCGCCAAATATTGGATGCCGAAAAAATACTTAAACAACAGGATCGCTATTATCGTCGCAATAGTGAAAACTTTTTTGAATCCGGGGCAGATCTTTATAAGTATTTTGTTTATCAAATGGGGCAAACCGGCAAAGATGGCTGGAGAATTGATTTACGGATAAAACTATGGACCGATATATTCTTGCGTATTACCCAAGCCAAGTTAGATCTGCCCATGCTCGCTTCTCGAATGATTGTGCAAAATAGCATTACCCTAATAGACATATTAGAAAAACCACTAATGGGAGAGCCGGACGAGGAATGGCTTTTCACTAAGGTGAGTGAAAAGCTCACAGAAATGACCTTGCAGGTGATCGCTGAAAGTGACATGGCTATTGCCAAAGATATTTCATTTCAAGTTAATCGTAGTGCTTTCACGACAGGTAAAGTACAGGTGTGTGATCCACAACAAAAATTGAGTGATGATGAGCTAACAGCCATCAGTAAGAAAGCCAATATGTTGTGGGCGCAAAGCCAAGAATACATTGCCATGCCGAGCATGGTTCCGGTGTTTTTGGGTTTTGCCCGTCAGCAGCCTGATAGCATTATGACTACCATAGTTGACCAAAGGCGCAAACAGGTGGAAACCGAATCTGAACTGGCGGAGGCATTGTGATACAGAAATTTTTTAATGCCCGCGACGGTAAACAGTTAGCGTATCGTTGGTTTGCAGCAAGTGATGCCAAAAAGGTAGTCATTTGCCTGCATGGTAGCACATTCAATGGCTTGCGCTATGGGAACTTTGCTCGTGTGATTGCCATGGGCGGTCCCCATGTTTGCCTACCTGATTGGCGTGGGCATGGGGACAGTGAAGGCGCACCCGGAGACTTGGATTATGAAACGCAATTACAAGATGATTTGTTTGATCTTATCCAGCATTTAGTTAGCCAAGGCTTTTCAAGTGTTGTATTGGGCGGACATAGTGCAGGGGCGCTGATTGCCTTGCGGTTTATTGCTGCAACGGATCACCCTCAAGTAACCGGTTACTTTGCCATTGCACCGCCACTGACCAGCACAGATGAAACCCGAAAATATGATTTTAATAAAGGTAATTTGGAATATCGTTTTCGGTACTGTCGTAAAAAGCAACAATATCGACAAGCGGATAAAAAAGCCTTACAGCATGCTCCCACGCTTAATATAGGCAAATACGCCTTGGCGCATTTTATACCCTGGTGTCGGTCTTTGAAAGTGATGAATTTCCCTGAAACAGGAGGAGCAGGGGGCCGAGTATTATCTTATAGCTACCAATTGCTTAATGCTTATAGTGTTAGAAACTATCCTGAATTATTTTCTTCAATAAAAGTACCTTGTCATTTTATCGTTGGTGAAAACGATGAAGTCATTGATGGCGATACATTGAGTTCCATTGTTTCTTGGTATGTGTCACCTTATATTAAATCGTCATTTTCACTTGTTCCTAAAGCGAATCATATGACGATATTGACCCCTGCCTCAGCATCTATAGGCAAGTGGTTGAAGTCATTGCAGAATCACCAAGTTGGAGTGGCAGCATGATTGAGGAAATACAACAAGATGCGATTAATGTTATTTCGCCAGATTGGGCGACGTTCTTAAATCATCTTTCTTATGACTTTGCTAATCAAGAGAGTGATCTTGATGCATTTGATAAAAAGGCGAATAGTGATCAAACCCCTAGTGTAGATTTAACGGCCAGTGCGCGTCGTGATCGTCATAACGTGATTCATATTCGCATGCCAAATCACAGTGCTCACCCTCTGTATATTTGCGAGTATGAAGACAAAACCTTTCTGTCTGATTATGTTGGAAATTTCTATCATTTAGGAATGACTGACATTGATGAAAATTACCTAAGTGGTGTTGCCCATCAAGGTTTTGCGTCACAGCATAAGACTTTGTTGAGAAATGTACGCAGTTTATATTCCAATGAGCAGTATGCTTGCAAGAGTGAGCACTTAGTGTGGCTTAGCCAACCGGCACAAGGGATTTTAGCTGGGAATACGCTAAGTAAAAAGCAAGAAATGGAGATTGTTCCTTTCGATAAGATACCCGATTTAAGTCTTAGTTTGTTTTCACCCTTGGATCATCGTTTATATCTAGACGCGTGGTGCTATTTTCAAACGACCCATGATTTAAGTATTAACATAAACGAGATAGCGTTAAGAGCGAACTTACAAATAAGTGAGCAAGATTTTATCTTAGCAAATGGCCCCTTATTAAAAAAAGTTTATAAAGATAGAAGTAAACAAGATGAAGAATTAAAACAGCAATGGCAAATCAGTCAATCTGAATTGACTTTGCAAGACTACATTTGGCAAGAGCATCGTTTACCGTTTGTTAAATCACTGCTAACGACTCTGGCGTATCGTCACAGTAAAACCTTGGTTTTCTGTCATGACTCACAGGAAACTTTACCTTGGAAAGACAAAGTGGTTTTTCAAGAAAGTGATAAACCCATACATAATCTTTTTGAGGCCTTTCAGCGCCTATTTTTCTACGGTAATAAATGGCTGGTAAATAAATGGCTTTTTATTCCCCCCCTAATCAGTTCTAAACTTGTGCGTAAGCGTAGTGGTGATGCTCATCGGCTATTTCTTTATGCAACCAGTTTAGATTATTTGATACGTTTTCACCCTATGAAACATAATACCCCAACGGAGTAATGATAATGACAACCGAAATTGAAGAAAGCAAAGTACAAGAACTGTGCGAGCAAACGGCCATGATGCTTAATAAGGATATGGTGGATGCCGATACACCCATTGCTGAGCTGGGGGTAGACTCACTGAATATCGTTGAAGTGATATTAATATGCGAGCAATTGTACCCAGGTGTCATGAACCCAGAAAACTTAGTATTTGATGAACACACTACCCTGCGAGAAATGGACGGGCAGTTACTAGAAAATTCTGTAGAAGCCTAAGCGCAGATTATAAGGAGTAGGACATGATTAAAAATATACTGATATTCGTCTTAAGCAGTTTTGTTATCGGCAATACGGTTGCTTGGTTTTCAGGTGCTGCTCCCATTAATTTTGCCCCCATAGCCTACAGTGAGACAGAGCAGCAGCAGATGAGTTCTTTAAAGGCTGCCATAAAGCGTGATGAAAGTGATGCCGATGCACAGCTGGCTTTAGGGCAGTTGTACAGTTATCACAATGACATAGATCTGGCGAAACCGCCTCTCTTAAAAGCATTGCAAACGTTACCAGACTCGCCCTTGGCTCAAGCGGCTTATTATGCCAATGATGGTATGTTAGCCGGGGCCAGTGTTGATTTTACCATGGGGATCTACAAGACCATACGTTTAAGAACGGCCATGGAAAAGATAAATGAGGCGGCGCAAGCAGCTGAGCAAGACTTCAGTGTGCGCTTAGTTCGGCTTGTGACATTTTCTTATGTAGGGGAATACGGCGGGTTGTTTGAAGAGGTTTTTAAAGATGAAACTTGGTTTAATCAACTTTTTGAACAGGCAGGCAATGACATGCCAGCGGCCATTAAACAAACCGCTTGGATTGCATTAGCCCATGTTTACTTGAATCAAGTAGCCAACAGTGAAGAAAATATGAAAGTGGGTAAAAAATATTATGCCATGGCCTCGGCTTTGGGACCCTGCCCTACTACCTTACAACCGTCTTGCAGTCAGTTGGGCACAATGAGCATCGTTTCAGGTGGGTTGTAATGTTAGTCAGTATGAAGGATGTGAGTAAACTTTACCCTTTGGGAAAGCGCAAGGTAGCCGCGTTAAGCGGTGTTAATCTGGATATTGATGCCGGCGAATTTGTGGTAATAAGAGGGCAAAGTGGCAGTGGTAAAAGTACCTTACTGAATTTACTAAGCGCACTGGATCACAGTGACAATGGGCAAGTAAAAATAAAGGATATGAATATTGCCGAGTTGAGTGAGAGTCAAAGAGCGCGCTTTCGCGGCGAGCACATTGGCATTGTATTTCAGTCTTTTAATTTAATTCCGGTTTTAACGGTATTGGAAAACGTTATGTACCCGTTAACGTTACGGGGCATGAGTAAACCACAAGCCCAAAGTCTTTCATTAAGTGCCCTTAATGATGTAGGCCTTGATGAATTTTCAGGGCAAAGGCCTAACCAGTTATCAGGTGGACAAATGCAGCGGGTGGCCATTGCGCGAGCCATTGTATCCAAGCCTGATTTAGTTTTGGCCGATGAACCTACTGCAAACTTAGATTCGAAAACCAGCAGTACGGTTATTGAACTGATGCACCGGCTTAATCAAGATCATGGTGTGACGTTTATTATTGCTACGCACCATGATTACGTTATGGAGCAAGCTTCGAGATTGATCACCCTAGAAGATGGGAAGATTCAACAGGATACTCGTACTAAATCCATATCATCAAATTATCAGCAGGCCCCGTTATGAAATATCTTTTAAATTATAGTGTTATTTTATTGTTAATATTGCCTGCTGTGAGTATAGGAAATACTATCAACACGGATGCAAGCGTAGCGCTTGAAACTCAAACAAACACACTTGCAGAATCACAACAGCAATACATTTTTCCAATGGCTATACCTGCTACACAGCCTGAACGTGAAAAACTTATTTCCCGTTTGGAAAATATAAAGGACCCTCAGCAGAGAAAGCTAGCCTACCTTACTCGACTGGCTTTAGTGACCAATAAGACCGATGCTCCACTATCGGATATTGAACGACTGCAAGAAGATATGAGTGCTTTAAGGGAAGTATTAATCAAGGATCCAGAATTAATGGCCGCCCACGGTTCTCTTATTGCTTTTAAAACGACCTTTTTTCTTAATGACTTATCAAAGTTGTCGGTATTATCCCGTCAAGGAAATCGTTTGATGGACAGAGCGATTAAACTTAATCCTAATCATTTGGGTGCCCGACTTCAGCGAGGCATTGCTTGTGCGCATATGCCATCTTTTGTACGCCGTGCTCGTTATGCGGTCACAGATCTTGAATTACTGAAGAGTGAAATAGCGGATCAGTATGGTGAGGAATTCAAACAATTTATTGAATTTAATCTTGCGCTTGCCTATAGCCGTAATCGACAACTTTCAGATGCCAAAGAGTTATGGAAAAAATTAGCCATGGGAAAAAATACTTGGTCTGAAAAGTCGAAACTGGCGTTAAAGGATTTGTAATATGAGCTTAGGTTGGAAGATAGCTTTATTGAACATATTACGTAATGGTCGGCGCAGCCTGATTACGTTGGCTGCCATTATATTTGGCTGCGTAAGTCTTATTGTATTTGGTGGATTTGTGCAGTCCATGTATGAGGGCATGCGCGAAAGCATGATTCGCTCTCAGTTAGGACATATTCAAATCTATGCTGAGGGTTATAACCAGTATGGAAAAGTCTCCCCTAGCGAGTATTTTATTTCATCCGATCAGCTAGGAAATATTGAATCTCAAATTAAGCAAGTGGCATCTCCGCTTGTGGTGGCACCCCGACTGAACTTCAGTGGACTGATCAGTGACGGAAAGCAATCCATTGCCATTGTGGGCGTGGGCATAGACGCGGATAAAGAGGTGCTACTGTCTTCTGCTATTACCATTACCCAAGGTGAAGATTTATTTCCAGAGGACGTATCGGCGGCTCATATAGGGGAAGGCTTGTTTAACTCACTGGATATTAACGTGGGTGACTATGTGACCTTGTTAGCCAGCACACAAGACGGCGCGATTAATGCGGTGGATATTCAAGTGGCAGGCGTGATCAATACTGGGGTTAAAGATCTGGATGATCGTTTAATACGTATGAACTTACCTCTTGCCCAAGAATTAATGTACACACAAGATGTGAGTCGTCTGATTGTTTTGCTAGAAAACACCGATGACACATTAGCCATAAGTGAACGGCTTAATCAGCAATTTTCACAGCAAGGTTTAAAGCTTGAATTAAAACGCTGGGATGAACTGTCAGCTTATTACCATCAAGTGGTCAGTTTGTTTGATGGGGTTTTTGGTTTTATCTCAATCATAGTACTCGTCATAGTTTCTTTGAGCATCAGCAATACCATGTTAATGGCAGTGATGGAGCGTACCCGGGAAATTGGCACCATACGTGCGATGGGGGGCACCCCAATGCAGGTGATTGGACTCATTTTATTAGAGTCACTTTTTCTAGGCATCATTGGCAGTGCCTTGGGGTTAGCATTGGGTATGTTGGCTGCAAAGGGCATTACGTTTGCCGAGTGGATGATGCCAAGACCTCCTGGTAGCACCCAAGATTATCCCATTCGAATATTTGTCATGACGGATATTCTTATACAAACCTTTTTATTAGGTGTTTGCATTGCTGTGGTCTCGAGTATTTATCCTGCGGTTAAGGCTTCACGCTTGTCAGTGGTCAATGCATTAAGGTTTGCTTAATGGTTAGTGATGCTAGTCGTAATATTGTTGGAGTACAGAGTATGGGTTTAGTAGTAGGTTGCCATGAACGCTTTAGGAAGGGGTTGAATAATTCATTTTGTGGGTTGTTAACACTGTTGTTTGTATTGGGTCTTTCATTTTCAAATAGCGCACTTTCAAGCACCGCACTTTCAAGCACAGAGAATATCTTATTAACTCAAACACAAGTGGATGAACTGGTGGTGGCACTTGATGATTACCGCGGATATCGCGACCAAGGTTTTTCTTTTTCAATTACCAATATCAGTTACAAAAAAAATAAGGACCCTAAAAAAAATGAGTTAAGCGTCAAAGTATTAGGAAATCAATCCCTGGTACATTTTGATGCTCCAGCCCGTGATAAGGGGCGAGCCATGTTAAAAGAAGGCAAGAATATGTGGTTATCGATTCCCGGGACTCGTCGTGTTATTCGCATCGCTCCTTCGCAACGACTAATTGGCGAAACCAGTAACAGTGATGTAGTGGGCACCAACTTCTCTGAACATTATCAGGCCGCTTTGCAAGGTGAAGAAACGATAGAAGGTGTAAATTATTGGGTGCTTGCTTTAAGCAGTAAAGATACCGGATTGGCTTATGATCATATTAAGGTTTGGTTTTCTCAGCAATCAGGTCAGCGCCCTTTGAAAAGTGAATTTTACACTCGATCTAATAAACTGCTTAAAACCGCTTATTATAAAGGCTTCAAAGAGTTTGCGAATAAAGTGAAGGTCCATAAGCTATTACTGGTAGATGGTCTAATTAAGGATAACTACACTTGGATGAAATTTGATGATTACAAGTTACGCTCTTTAAACGAGACGGAGTTTCAAAAATCAGCATTAACTAACCTGCAGTTTTAAATATGAAATATTGTCGTTCACTATTTGTGTGTTTTTTAACGGGTTTTGTTCATTCAAGCTTTGCCGAAAGTGCGGATATCGTGGACCCCTTTGGAGACTTTCCTAGTGAATTGCCCAATGAATCATCAGCCATTAAAAGCGCATTTAATTGGAATTTCCGTAATGAACTGCACGGCTATTATCAATCAGACAGTATTCGTGATGACGGCTTGTTTGATGCGGGGGTTATTGCTTTTGATGAATCCTATCAGCAGTTGGCTTTGGACAGTGGCTGGCAAGTGAGCTCAGGTGGGCAATGGTCCAGTGTGGGCCGCTTTGCGCTCATTCAAAATAAAATTCAGACCGATGATCAAGAAACCAACACCACTAATAAGCACCCTTTGTTAGAAGGGTACTTGGAATGGAGTAGCCAGTCTGGAACTTGGCGCAGCCAGATAGGGCGTATCAAACCCCAATGGAGCAATGGGTATAACTGGACCCCAGCTAACTTATTGAAACCCAGTTATGACCAAGTGAGTTTAGATGACGATGACTTAACCCAGCAACGTGGTTGGGATATGGCAGTACTGGAATGGCGAACGGGTCAATGGAGTGTCAGTTCTTATGCCAGCGATTATGATGGGGAAACCTTCAACTCAAATAGCCAATACGCCGTGAGTATAAACAGGGAAGGGGATGTGGATTCTCGGTTGGTGATTCATCATCTAGAAGGGGCTTCCACTAATTATGCTTTTACCATGAGCGCATTATTAAATGATGCCATAACAGTGCGTATGGAAGGCACTTGGCAACAAGAGCGGGAATTAGCTTTGGCTTCCAACTTAAGCTACACACCTGATGATGAATCGGGATTTGGCCGTTACGTGTTTGGCTCTCAGCTAAGTTTGGCGAATGGTTGGGATGTGACCATTGAATATCTTTATAACCAACATGGTTACAGCGATGATGAGTGGCAATTGGTTAAAGATCAAGTCAGCCTTGCCAAGGCAAGTTTGCAAACGCCCTTGGCTACTGAAGCCTATACTTTTTTAGCGGATAGCTATGATCAGTTGGCCTTGGGCCCATTAAGAAAAGAATACCTATATGGCATGATTGCCAATACACGCTCTAGTTATTGGTTGCATTATCGACAAAGTTTTCAAATGAATTTAAATGACGATAGCGTTTATCACAATTTAGAACTGATTCAGAACTGGAGTGATCATATTAGCACTCGTATAAAGGGCCAAATTTTTACAGGCTGCGAAACCTGCGAATACGGTTTACTGCCATCTGAACAGCAAGTTCGCTTTTCACTTTATTATCACTTTTAAATGATGCGTAATTACCGCAATACCCTAACTGACCCTAGAGTATTTTATTGTTTGCTCACTCTATTGGTGGCGTACAGTCTTGCCATAGGATTCGAGCCAAACGCTCATTTGATATTGCCTGATGTGATCAGGGAATATGGCCACTTTTTTATAATTGGTTTATTGGCAGCCATAGTGGCAAACACCACGGGAGCCGGTGGAGGAATTATTTTTTTCCCGGCTTTTGTATTGTTAGGCATGGCAGCCGAAACTGCTTTGGCCACTAGCTTCGCCATTCAATGTTTTGGCATGACCGCTGGGGCAATCGCATGGCGCCAAGTACGCGTAAAGGCCATGATTAAAAAAGAGTCTAAACAATGGTTGGATTTTTATAATGTATTAAAGGTAACTCTGCCGTTTAGTCTTATGGGATTGTGGCTAACCCAGTATGGATTCCCCCATCCTCCTGTATCGGTTCATATTCTGTTTTCAGTATTTTCAATTGTGGTAGGGGGTATTTTATTAACCCGCTCAGCCAACAATCAATTAAATGAGGGAAAAGGTAATATTAATAATATAACCCTGTGTTGGGTGAGTTTTGTGGGAGGGGTTATAACCGCTTGGTTGTCAGTGGGGGTTGGAGAGCTATTGGCCGTATTGCTTATATTGCGAGGGTTCACTGTGAATTTCTCAATTGCCATTGCCGTGACGGTGTCTGCTATTAATGTATGGGCTGGGCTGCCTTACCATATATGGGAAACTGAACAAATTCATATTTTGGTTTGGATGTTCGCGGCACCAGCTGCAGCCATGGGCGGGGCATTGGCGGGCATGATCGCCTTGAAAATTGGCGCTGTTACGCTTAAGCGTTTTGTTGCTATTTGGATCGTATTCAGTGGGGCAAGTTACTTAATGGTTACGATGTTATCTTGATCAATGGTAAAAATAATTGTCGAGTTGATTGGTTTTCATTAGATGTTTTTCAATATTTTTGTCGATTACTCCCATGTATTAACGCTTTTTTAGTGCTTGTGTCGGAATGGGAGTAATTGAAATGAATAGCAAAAATAATTAATTGACCACTAATACCCCCTCTAAATCCTGACAGATACGTTTTAAGTCGTTTGATTTCCAAGGCTGCTGACCGGTTGCATAATAATGATTATTGTAAATGAGGGTGTGGGGGTCATGGTAATCCAGTTGGATATGTTTGCATTGTGCGATTCGATCCAAACTCGGGCAGTTGCCTTGTTTGAATTGCGAGCCCGGTAAAGATTCACAGCTGGCTTTTAAATCTGATAATTTGTGAACCAGTGTTTCGTTAATGGGGTACTCTCGGCATTGGCTAAAACTAGATGTGAGTCGGCAGGCATAACGGCTGGCATTGGTGAGTGACGCCAAGCGTTTTTTTAATGCTAACGCTTCTTCTTTTTCGTGCTGTTCATGATCACTATTATGGTCGTCTTTTAAAACGTCAAATTTTGAATAAACATTGTCTGCATAGCTCAGCGAGCAAAGTCCAATAGTGATGCCTACCAGTAATATTTTTACGATTTTTATCATGGTGTTTTCCATTAATGAAACTGAGTGTCATTAAAAACTGGCCAGTGCGCATTTGGCACTGGCCAGTTTACTTTAGTCAAGGGCTTCGTATTTTCTCACTAGGTCACCTGCACAGGTGGTACAGGATACTTCTTGAGTGCAACGAAAGCTTGATTGCTCATCTTCCCCAAGAGACTCGCAATGAGCAGACAAGCGTTCTGCCTTACCTGGATAGCAGTTATCTACCGCTTCTTCCCACGCAGACTCTATGGCTTCTTGCTTGATGCTTCCCAAATGCCGGCCCTCTTCAATGGTGGCTTCGCAATCGGTAAAAGCCAGAGCGCCATGTGAAAAGAAAATTACAATTGAAAGCAAGACTTTCATACTAATACCCTTTTAACACCGTAAACTGATCAATAATTTGGCCATCAATATTTTTAAAATAAAAATCAGCATGGTCATCAAAGAAAGTACCAAACATAGCACCATAGCGCGCACCCTGTGTAGAGGTGTAGATACTTGCCCACCAGTCCCCATCCCGTTCTTGATCACGGGTTCCTATGCCACCTAAGCCAGATACAAACGCAAAGGTTTCACCTTCCGAGACAGTAAAGCTAGAGGCACTACTGGCTACCGTTTGCTCACTCATGTCACTTAATAAATGGGTACGAGAATATGAATGTTCATGGCCAGTTGAAATAATAGCACCGTGTTGACGACAGGTTTCATAAGCGGTCCAGCCCACTTCATCTGATTTACCACCAGCCTGCATGTCGCGCTGATTTTTGTGCCAAGCGCAAACTCTCCAAGCATTGTCAGGTGCATTAATTAAACCACTGTTAATAAAGTTCTCGTGATCAGTTCGACTGCCACTAGAACCAATAGCAGATAGCACAATGTACACGTTGCCAATTTGGCAGGTCATTTGTTCGGCGTAGCTACCGCTGCATTGCAGATTAGATTGGTTGTTTAAACGGTTTATTCCATAAGCGATGACATCGGCAATATTACTGTCACCATAATCATGGTTGCCGGCGGCAATTAATGCAGGGTCAGATCCTAAAGTATTGCGTACCATGGCATCCCAGTTATCATCCTTACTACTATTGTAAGAAGTATCGCCAGCCACTAGAGTAAAATCGGCCCCTTCACTTTGAATGAGGTTTAACACCGATTGAAAATTACTGTCCGCTCCCGTGTCGCCGATAAACGCAATTTTAACCCCTTCACCCTGGTTGCCACCGCCATTGTTATTTCCATCGGTCTGATAATCAATATGCAATAGGGGCGCCTGACTGCTGGAACCATCGAAGGATTCGGCAGTACGTTCACCTTGTCCTGCGATTACAAACGCCATGTCGTTGCCGCCTTGCCAACCACCTCGGTTTACAATTTCTTGAACGATGTTGGTTAAACTAGGGGTTTGTTGATCACTACCGGCAGCACCCACCACAGTCCAAGCAGGAGGCTGCCAGTTGACAGCTGCATTGGTTAGTGAGCGATTGGTGACATTGTTGTTTACGTTAGTAAATGCAGGGGCATCATTCACATTTTCACCCTGAATGGTGACTGAAGTACTGCCTGAATTGCTTTCATCGGTGGTGAATTGAATGTAGGCGTTGTCAATAACAGAGCCTTGCGGAATTTGAATGTTGGTAAACCGTAGGCCAATGGTTTGATCACTGCCATCGTTCACTAACTCTATGTCAGAGCTGTTGGTATACATGTCGCCATCGGCATTCTGTTCCACATCATCTAGGCTACTGCTAATACGTTTATTTAAACTGGCACTTTGACTGCCGCCACCATTATTTCCACCGGAGCCATCGTCGGCGTACTCAATGTGTAAAAGCGCAGCTTTACTGCTCGAGCCGTTATAGGATTCTGCGGTGCGCTCACCTGAGCCAGTAATAATAAGCGCTAATTCATTGCCAGCCAGCCAACCTGATCGGTTTACCACTTCTTGAATTATGCTCTTCATTTCAGGTGTGCGTTGATCGTTACCGGCAGCGCCCACTGAGCTCCAATTGGCAGGCTGCCAAGAAACAGACTCACTGGTGGTTAAACGACTAGAAACATTAAAATCGCTGTTGGTAAAAGCAGATGCGCTATCGGTGTCTTGGGCACGAATGGTAACGGAGGTGGCAGCGCTATTGGTTTCGTCTACGGTAAACTGCACATAGGCCGTAGTGATGATGGCACCTTGTGGAATGGTTAAATCTTGAAAACGTAAACCTATGGTTTGATTTTTACTGCCATCATAAACCAGTTCTATATCGCTGCTATTGAGATACATGGAGCCGTCGATTCGCTCCTCAACATCGTCATTGCCTGTGCTAATGCGTTTGTTAATCACGACATCAGCCATAATAGGTGTGCTTATTAAGCAGGCACTTATTAGGGCTCCAAGAATAGGTCTCATCATGTTTTTTCCTCTCATTATTATGGTTGTTATCGTATTAATAAGTAACAGCATCCAACAGACTAATTTATATAATTGACAATGTGATGACTCGTACATGAATCTGTAATGACGAGTGCCGGAATACTAAGAGTTGGATTAAATAAATACCATGAATAAATTTTATCTACTTGATATGAGTGAAAAAATCATACTACAGGGCGATATTTTAACTGCATGAAAAAACTGTACGTCTGGATAGGTTTATTTACTTTAAAAAGTAAGAAAATTATTTAAAATTAGCGATGGGTTTTTTAAGTAGGCTAATGATCTATAGCCGTTTTAAAGCAAGATTGTGTCGTGATTTGTGTATAGTGATATTGAGAAAACTTGATTCAGGAAATTTTATTCAGGTTTTTTTAATGACATAAATGACGGCTCGACTCCTGGTTGAGCCGTCAACTAAATTAATAAATTACCAAGTGTTTAGTTACTTAACACTTCAATGCTGTCAATGTAGCGAATGCCTGCTGCGCCCATGTAAGCATCCCTTTTACCACTAATCAGTAAGCGTACCCCTAGCATGCTTGGGTTTAACTGTGGGCTAAACTGCTGACGATATTGGCTATCTAATTTTATATTAATGGTTTGAGTGGCATCATTCTCATCTTGAAGCAATAGGCCGTAAATGCCGTTTAAACCCGCTTGTACAAAACCCTTTAACGACACTTGTGTGCCACTGGCCGTATTGAGTACTTCACTCACCGACATGGCGTCATCATTTTCATTGACTAAACCTAGGTCGATAATCTCTGAAACACTTTTTACGCCAGCTTGTGACATGTAGTTATCACGCACGCCCGTTACGCGAATTTTGTGCAGCAAAATGCTGGGGTTTAATTCAGGGCTAAATTGGCTGCGCTGATCACTTTCCAGTTTCACATATATTTGGCTGGTGTCATCATTTTCATCGGTAAGCACCAGAGCATAAATATCATTAAGGGCGCTGCTAATAATGCCTTCAACTACTATCGGGCTTTGATTATCTTCATTAAGGGCTTGGCTAACCGATAGGGCAGCGTTTACGATGCTCATGTGAGTGACATTGCGTACCCCAGGGCTTGAAAGGTAGTCATTTTTAGTGCCCGTGACGGAGATGTGTGCACCTAAAATGTCAGGGTTAAGCTCTGGGCTGAAGGCTTGTCTGAAATCACTTTCTAGCTTGATATAAATAATGCTTTCGCTGTTGGATAAATCATTTAGCTGTAGCGCGTATACACCATTAATGGCGGCAGTGACTTGGCCCATGAGCGTGACGCTGCTGCCATTGTTTTGGGCAAGGGTTTGTTCTACGGACAGCTCATTGCCTGTTGGATCGCTAGGGTCAGTGGGGTCGGTTGGCTCGCTAGCGTCAGGCCCTTGTGGCGCGGCAAATGATCCATAGGCAAAGGTGTTTGTATCCCAAGGATTGTAGCCATTACTGGGGGTGCTCCATGGGTTGCCGTTATCAGGGTCATCCATTTCAACTGGGGCTTTAGCAATGGGGGTGAGTTCCCCTGAGGCATGGCCTTGGTTGCCATCAAATTGCGTATAATTCTCTTGGCTTGCCAACCAGTTAATAATATTAATGCTTAACGTTGCGCCATGACCTGGGTCGGTCCAGCCGGGGTAGGTTTTTTTGGTGCTACCGCTGTCTTGGCGCTTATATTTAGGGGTGGCGTCTTCAATGGGGGAGGAGTCTCCAATGAAAGCCGCCTTGCCTAAACCTAATTTAGAAATGGCCACATACGGGCCCTCATTTCGGCCACCAAAATAGAGGCCTTCATCAATGGCGTATTTCCATTTCGTGGCGTTATCGGTTTGGGAAAAGTACACCAGGCCTTTGGCTTTATTTTTATCGGTAATGGCAAGGGTCGCACCGGCGGCCATTAAGATAGGGTCTACATTTTGTGTGATGCCTTCGGCATCTAGGGCGGGGGTGATGTCGCTGGCGCCAGCTAGATAATCCACGGCGTTAAAACGAAAGCGCACACCAAAGTTTTCAGATAACCAACCTTGGGCATCGCCTGGGTTACGTAAATCACCGTATTCACCGCCAATATTAAATTGGCTTAAAGTAGAGCGGTTGTAACCGTTAAAGACTTCGGTGGCATCCCAGCTGTTTAAGTTACGGTCTGCATTATAATGATCGCCAATAAAATAAATGCCCTTACCACTTTGTACAAACTGCAATAGGGCTTGGTATTCACTGGTTTTAAAAGGACGATTGGTTTCGGCCAGTACAAAAACATCACCATGAGAAATGGCATCGTAGGTGATGATGGCTTCGTTTAATGTGGCGTTGCTTGGTGTGTTTACATCATCAAGATATTGTATGTTGCCGTCGTTATTTAAATCGACGCCACGATATTCTTCTACTTGGTAACCCTCATTCACTAGGGCATCGGCAAAATCTGAAAACCCCCCATCAATGACCCAGTCGGCATTGCCTTCAGTGCCGCCGTGGGATACATCAAACAAAATGGTTTTACCATTTGGGCTACTGGGGGTTTTAACGGGGGCTGGGTTATTCCATTGATAGTCAACGGCGAGGCTGGCGTTGGCCATGAGGCTAATGCTTAAGCATAATAAGCCTTTGAATTTGGGTGATAATGTTTTCTTGAGCATCTTTTTCATCCATTAAAGTGTGGTTCCTGTAAAGAATATAAAAGTAATTAAAGACAAACTCATGACAGATTAAAATAAAAAAGCCATTTACGAACACGCGTAAATGGCTTTTTATTTTTACTTTGTGATGCTTTAAAACGAGTGAGTTTACTGCTCAAGGTTTACGGTATAGACACCATAACCATCATCATTGACGTGGGAGTATTCAATGTCAGCGGAATTTTGTGAAAAATCTCTTGCCGATTGTGAGGCTGAACCATTAAATAAAACTTGAGTGTTGGCTAATGAACTGAAGTGCCAGTTGCCATCGGCGGAAGGATCAAAACCATTGTCAGGGTTTTTCTCTGTCATATAAATCAAGTAGTCAGCCACGGTTTGACGGTTTTCATTAGGGGCATCAATGACAATCTTATCACTCTGAATGGCAGGGAAATTCCCGCCACCAGAGGCACGATAATTATTAGACACTACCAAGAATTCTTGGTTAAAATTAATGGCATTACCTTGGAATTGGAGTTGTTTAATACGTTCGCTATGGGCTTCCACTAGCTTACCGTCTTTATCGTATCGGGCTTTTTGGCTTACATCTATTTGGTAGGTCACGCCATCAATCACATCGAAGTTATAGCTTGGAAAATCTGGGTTAATTAACGCTTGATCTAGGCTTGCGGGAATAATTTGATTAAATTGCCCAGCCGACATTTCTAACCATTCTTTTACTTCACCGCCGTTAAGCTTCAATACTTTTAATGTATTTGGGTAAATGTATAAATCACTGACATTGCCGTAGGAAACATCGCCGGCTGCAAGATTCGTAAAATCTTCACTGCCGCCACGGCCGGCTCTAAAAGGGGCGCCAACCGATAATATTGGTAAGGCTTCAAGCTCGGTGCCTTTTACAATTTGTTTGACGTACCAAGTTTGAGCATCGGTCACTACTTGAATAGAAGGGTCATCTTGCACCAGTGCAAAAAAGCTATTAATGGGAGCGGCAATTTTCGCAAAGGGCTCACTGACCCAGGCTTGCACTTCTTGGTGATCATTCTCCACAGCGGCCTGAATGGCTGCATGGGATTCCACTAAGGATGTCACCGAGCGATCACTATTGGTTTGTGAAATGGCGCGCAGACTTGACTGGCTATCCACTACCAGCCAGTTTTGGTTTTCATCCTGTTCCAGTTCTAAATCAATCACCCCTAGATATTTCCCCCAGTAACCAGGCATGACCGCGGCTACGCCATGAATGGTGCCTTTGGTATTATCAATGTTGGCAAGGTTATCGTAGCTTTTATCGCCAGGGAAATTACGATGGGCGTGACCAAACATAATGGCATCAATGCCTTCAACTTGTGCTAGGTAGTAACTGGCATTTTCATCATTACCCTCGCGGTTAGATGTCACTAACCCAGAGTGGGGGATGGCTATAATAATATCAGCCCCTTCTGCTTTCATCATCGGCACATATTTATTGGCCATGTCGACCATATCCTTGGCTTTCACTAGGGTTTCTAAATTGGCTTTATCCCATTGCATCACTTGTGGGGGCACAAACCCAATGTAACCAATTTTAAGTTGGTGTGCGGTGCCATTGGTATCTAAAACGTTTTTTTTCTGAATAAGGTAAGGGCTGAAATAACTGATGTCGTTTTCATCATTGTTATCGTGATCATCCACTACAACGTTACTGCTTGTGTAAGGGAAATTTGCATCGTCTATGGCTTCTTTTAAAAAAGGTAAGCCAAAATTAAACTCGTGATTACCGATATTGGCCGCATCGTATTGCAATAAATTCATGGCTTTGTATATAGGGTGCACTTCGTTACTGGCAAGGCCTTTTATTTTAGCGTAATAATCCCCTAAAGGGCTGCCTTGCAATAAGTCTCCGTTATCCACCAGTACGCTGTTATCCACTTCATTGCGAGCTAGTTCAATGAGGGTGGCGGTTTTAACCAGTCCCACTGAATCATCCATAGTATTAGTATAATAATTAAAGTTAAGAATATTAGCGTGCAGGTCGGTGGTTTCTAAAATACGAAGATTCACCTTGGTATTTTCGTTTGTTCCTATATTGCCCGTGTCGTCAATTACTTTTGAGTTTTGATTGGGGTCTTTATTATCAGAATCCAGTTCTAAATCACAAGCAGCCAAGGCACTCATGGCCACGCATAAGGCCAAGGGTTTCATCCATGGTTTCATGTTACTGTCCTATCCATTGAAAAATCAGTGAACAGGATGCTAGTTTTACACTGTGACAAGGGTGTTAATTATTTGTGTTGGTTTTCTTACGCTTTAATGACAGGCAGGTTTAACAAAGCCTTATTTTTAAATGCAATTGAAAGGATTGAATTTGGGAAAGTTTAAAGAGCCTCTTAAAAATGTAACAATGCTAAGAGCTACCCCCTTTAGCGTAGCTTTTAATCGATTGGGTTTTTCAAGATAATTTAATACATCCCATATGTCTGTGCAAACAATATCAGAGGCCATTAAAGTTTGGGTGTATAGACCTTCTTCTTGCAATAGGGCAATGCCCAGCATCGCATGTTTAAGCATCTCTTTATCATTAAGCCATTGCCCACAGATAGGGTTGTATTTGCACCAAGGTGATTAAGGTAAGCCAATTTATTTAGGGGTTGATCAATGGTGGATAAATTTAAAACCGTGCAATTAACCCCTTCAAGTTGTTTAGTCGCACTGCCATAGGTATCGCTCGCGAGTACATAAAATTGCACGAATTCGCTTAATTGACTTATCTTTTGAGCCATCTTTGGAGTCAGTTTTCCATCAATGGCCAATGTGTCGTTGTAATCAAGAGTCACATGCTTGATTTTTATCTTGTCTCGCCCGGGTATGTCTATTTCAACGTAATTGCCTTTAATCGGTTCGAATTTTTTTTGGGGAGTGTATTTGAACCCATGTGAATGGGGAGTTGCATTATATAAAGTTTAATGACAGGGATGTGACAATTCAAAGGAAGGTTAGACTTACAAAATTTAGTTTGTCACAGGTCGGCTAAAGCCGTTGGAGGTAATGCAATTGTTATTTTGTGCTGTTAGCCTAATAGGTAAACTAGAGTTTGGAGGCTTTATCTTGAGGCTTTCTTCCGAATATACCGACCCAAAATAACACCTCAAACACTAAGCCCAAGATAAAAAACACTGCGCCCCCAGCGGGAATACCAAATACATAGCAACCAATGGCCATGAAAAAACACAATAGAGTTAAGAAAATTCGCTTTAGTATCTTCATGTTCGTCATCCTTGAGTCATGTGGGCTGATTTTTCTCATAATGCATCAATTCAGTAAACTAGCGTGAGGCCAGTTTACTGAAAAGTGAAGCGGTTGTATGCGACTACATAGCCTTATTAAACGCTTGGCGGCGTAGCTTCCATTTATGCGTTTCTTCAATTAATAATAATAGCAGTGCCACCCCCGCCAACCAAGACCATTGGCTAAGGGTAACAGGCTGCATCTCTAATACGTCTCGCAACCCGGGTAGATACATCACCCCAACGTGTATGGCTTGAGCTAAGGGAACCGCGATCAGCAATAGTGGATTAGAGAACCATGACATTTTAAATAAGGATTGGGTTTCACTGCGGCTGCTTAAAGCATGAATGTTGCCAAACATGACCATTAATAAAAGTGTTAAGTTACGAGCTTCAGCTTCACTTACGCCTAAATAATTCAGCGTTGCCACCACAGCAAATGCCAATAGGCCCATGCTGCCACCAATGACTAAAACATGTTCAATAATGTGTTTTTCAAAAATGGCTTCACTGGGTTTTCTAGGAGGCTTTAATAGCTCTGAACCTTCTTTGGGTTCAAATGCCAAAGCAACATCTTGTACACCATTGGCCACTAAATTTAGCCATAACAGTTGCACAGCCGTCAGTGGCATGGCCAAGCCTGCGCTAATGGATAAAAAGAATAATAAAAGGGCTGAAAACCCAGTGGCTACTAATAATGCAATGACTTTTCGAATGTTGTTATAAACAATTCGCCCTTGCTCAATGCCGTTAACAATAGAGGCAAAGTTATCATCGGTAATAATCAGTTGCGCGGTTTCTTTGGCCACGTCGGTGCCACGTTTTCCCATGGCGACCCCTACATTACTCTCTCGCATGGCAGGCGCATCATTTACACCATCCCCGGTGACTGCCACAAAGTGGCCACTGGTCATAAATGATTTAACAATTTGTTGTTTTTGCTGAGGCTCAATGCGAGCAAATACACGACAGGTAAAGATTAATTTATCGATTAAGCCATGCTTGCCCTGAGGGTCTTGTTCATTGGCTAGACGAATCATGTCACCAGTCACTACGTCATTTTCCGGTTTGCACAAGCCCAGTTCAATAGCAATGGCTTTGGCGGTAGCTGGATGGTCACCTGTTACCATGGCCACTTCAATGCCCCCTTGTCGACAGCGGCTAATGGCTTTCTTGGCTTCAGGACGCACTGGGTCAATCATGGCCACCATGCCCATAAATACCATGTTACTTAGATTCTCAATCACGCCCACACGGTTTACTTTGCGTTTGGCCAAAGCAATAATGCGATAACCATTGGCGGCCACTTGGTTAAATTGACGTTCAATTTTTTCTGCATCTATGGCTTGCTCTTTACCGTCCACCAACATAGTGGCACACATGCTGAGAATTTTTTCAGGGCTGCCTTTAACATGCAATGAAATATTTTCATCGTTTAGATTGTAGCTGGCACTAAAGGCATTTTCTGATTCGTAAGGAATGAGGTCCACTTGATTGTTTTGGGACGTTATTTCGCTTACCGATAACTTTACTTTTTTAGCCAACACTAAAAAGGCCACGTCTACTATGTCACCACTTGATGTCCATTCGTTGCCGCCATATTCCAAATGGCTTTCATTGGCTAATACACCACAAGTACAAAGATCAATGACCCCTTGATTTGATTGCTCGCTAGATGGAGTTGAATTGGCTTTCGTTGAATTAGATGGTTCGCTTTCGGGATTAATTAACGCTCCGCCAGGGGCTACCCCTTCACCACTGATGTCATAAGACTGGCCATTAGGAAGTAATATTTTGCGAATGGTTAATTCATTTACTGTAAGGGTGCCGGTTTTATCTGAACAAATAAACGTACAAGAACCCAAGGCTTCTACCGCAACTAGCTTTCTAATAATCACATTCAGTTTTGCCATGCGCCCCATGCCAATGGATAAGGCCACGGTTAATGCAGCAGGCAAACCCTCTGGAATGGCCGATACCGCTAAACCAATGGCCACCATGGCCATAGCTTCAATACTGTAACCGCCTCGCAATAACATAATGCCCACTAACAATAAGATGGCCACCAAAATGGCGGCGGCGGTTTGATAAGTAAAGCGACGAATTCGAATCATCAACGGCGGTTCACTGTTGTGCTGTTGCCCTAATAGGTGGGCAATTTTACCTAACTGAGTGTCCATGGCTGTGGCCACTACCGTGCCCATGCCACGGCCACGGGTCACCATGGTACCGGCAAAACACATGGCACTTTGTGCACTAATGGCTTGGCTGGCATCACTGCAACCTTGGGCAGACTTTTGAGTGGCCACCGATTCTCCAGTGAGCATTGATTCATCAATGCCTAAATCTCGGCTGCTCATTAGTTTTAAATCGGCGGGTATTTTATCCCCCGATTCCAACACCACGTAATCTCCTGGTACCAGTTGCTCAATTTCTATTTGCAAACTAATGCCATCACGAATGACCCGGGCATGACCTTGCACTAATTGTCGTAAGGCGGCAGCTGAACGTTGTGCTGAATATTCTTGGTAGGTGCCTATGAAGGCATTGAGCAAGAGTACCAACAGAATAAAAACACTGTTGGCGACTTGATTTAAACTAAAAGACGCAACGGCGGCAATCAGTAAAATATAAATAAAAGGGCTAGAAAACTGCCCCATAAAAATACGCAGCACACCGGGTAAGGGGGCTTCGGGTAAGCGGTTTAAACCATATTGAAGCAGCCGCTTTTGCGCTTCATTTGAGGAAAGCCCATGGGGCTCTACGGGTGAAACCGCATTCATGAAATACTCCCTTATTTCTATAATTTATCGATTTTATACATTAATTTAATGGTTAAGTGATGCTTAAATATTTTATATTTCGACTTCTTCACCCAGTTCGGGCACCCGCACGGGCCATATCAACTTATCTTTGATGTGCATGCGCATACAATCTGCGGCACAACGTTCGCCATGTGTTACGTATACTTGATCGGGTGCTTGCTCTAGGTGACCCAGCCAATTTAATATTTCTTGATAATCCCCATGAGCGGATAACCCACTTAAATTATGTACTTGTGCTTTTACTGGGAAGTACTGCCCATGAATTTTTACTTCTTGAGCGCCGTTCACAATGGCCTGACCACGAGTGCCCGCAGCTTGATAGCCCACAAATACTAGGCTGTTTCTATAATTGCCCAATAAGCCTTTCATATGGTGCAACACGCGCCCGCCACTGGCCATGCCCGAGGCACTAATAATCACCGCTGGAAATGTTTTTTCATTCAAGGCAATGGATTCTTGTGCGGTGCGCACATAGTGGGTCATGTCATCTATTTGTTCGCAGTCTTGGGCGCTTAATTTATGGCCCTGATTAAAGCGTTTATAAACTTCGGTTGCGCTAATGGCCATGGGGCTATTTAAGTACACGGGTACACTGGGAATACGACCGGCTAATTTTAGTCTTGAAATGTGATACAAAATTAATTGGGCACGGCCCACCGCGAAAGCGGGAATTAAAACGGTGCCTCCGCGAGCGGCGGTTTCTTTTATGATATTTTCTAGTATTTTTTCGGTATTTTCTATTTTGTGTAAGCGGTCTCCATAAGTGGATTCCACCACCATGACATCGGCGCGTTTAATAGGTTTAGGGTCGTGTAGCATGAGGTCGCGATAACGCCCAATGTCAC
This sequence comes from uncultured Bermanella sp., assembly GCA_913058575.1. Classification (GTDB taxonomy): domain Bacteria; phylum Pseudomonadota; class Gammaproteobacteria; order Pseudomonadales; family Oceanobacteraceae; genus Bermanella. The sequence continues at coordinate 69,731 of CAJXRF010000006.1, read as the reverse complement.
CGCTAAAAACCAAGCGGCGCTCACCATCATCAATATGAACGGCGCAGGCTCCTAAAATGTGACCCACTTCGGTGAGCATAAACGTTACCGATTTTTTTTTGGTTTTGCCTATGGTTTCAAAATGATTAATCGATACTTTTTTTATTTGGGTTAATACTTGGCGAGCATCTTTCTCGGTATATAAGGGTTTTGCAACGGCGTGCTTACTGAATTTGTGTTTGTTGGCAAAGTTAGCGTCTTCTTCTTGTAAAAAACCTGCGTCGGGTAATAAAATGTTGCATAGCTCTTTGGTACCAGCGCTGCAATAAATGGGGCCTTTAAAGCCTTGTTTCATGAGTGCGGGTAAATAGCCGCTATGGTCAATATGAGCATGAGTAAGAATAACAGCATCTAAATTTTTGGCGTCTACTTCTAGCGGTTTCCAATTACGATCACGTAATGCTTTAACCCCTTGATACAGCCCGCAATCTACTAATATGCGTAACCCTTTCGCTTGTACCAAATATTTTGAGCCGGTTACGGTATCGGTGGCCCCTAAAAAAGTTAACTTCATATTAATGCCTATTCTTTAACCCAAACCCTTAGTTAAATATTTACACAACTAGCGTCCCAATATCCCAATCTAGATCAAGTAAATACAGATATTTTTAGTCTAGACTTCAATAAAGAAGATAGAATTACACAATATGAATTTTAAGTTTTTACAATTAAAGCGCATTGGTATAGATACCCACCAAGAACCTGTGGTGTACATGCGTAAAGATTGCCATATATGCCAAGCAGAAGGTTTTAGCGCCCAAAGCCGTGTGAAAATAATACTGGGTAAACATCATATTATTGCCACTTTAAGCGTAGTAACCGGAGACTGGCTGAGCCATAAAGAAGCAGGGTTAAGCGAAGTGGCTTGGTTACTGTTAAATGCCAAAGAAGGGGATAAAGCAACCTTTGCGCACCCACGACCCGTAGACTCCATGAGTGCAGTTCGAGGTAAATTGTACGACCAAGCACTAACCCAAGAATCCGCCAGTGCCATCATTAATGATATCAATCAAGGGCGTTACAGTGATATTCAGCTGGCCGCTTATATAACCGCTTGTTCTGGGCAACGATTAAGCATTGAGGAAACCATTTATATTACCCGCGCCATGGTTGACAGTGGTCAGCGATTTAACTGGCCCCAAGAGCGCGTGCTAGATAAACATTGTGTGGGTGGCCTACCAGGCAACCGTACCACCCCTATTGTGGTGGCCATTGTGGCAGCTAACAATTTGGTTATGCCTAAAACTTCAAGTCGTGCCATTACTTCTCCCGCTGGTACGGCCGACACCATGGAATGCCTTACAGATGTCACGCTATCGTTTGAGCATATGAACCAAGTGGTCACCCATGAAGGTGCTTGCCTTGCTTGGGGGGGCTCCGTTGCGTTAAGCCCTACTGACGACATTATCATCAGGGTTGAGCGCGCCCTAGATTTAGACAGTGAAGGGCAAATGGTGGCATCGGTGATTTCAAAAAAAATCGCCGCGGGTTCCACTCATGTTTTAATTGATATTCCGGTGGGCCCCACCGCGAAAGTGCGCAGCTTACTCATGGCGCAACGCTTGGCAAAATTGCTCACCTGCACCGCCGAAAAACTAGGTTTAGTGGTTAAAACCATTATTAGTGACGGCAGTCAGCCTGTGGGCAATGGCATTGGCCCCGCACTTGAAGCCCGTGATGTATTACAGGTTTTGAAAAATGAATCTCAAGCGCCACCTGATTTACGTCAACGAGCACTGACGTTAAGTGCTGCCTTATTAGAGATGGGTGGGGTTTGTTGTCCTCGTGAAGGTTTAGCCCTTGCGGAAAAAACACTCAATAGTGGCCAAGCGCTCACTAAATTCTTATCCATTTGCCAAGCACAAGGGGGCTTAAAAGAGTTAACCCTTGCGCCTTTTCAACATGTGGTGAAAGCCAGTAAAGCCGGGGTGATTAATTCGTTTAATAATCGCATTATTTCAAGGTTAGCCAGTTTAGCAGGCGCCCCTAATGCCATGGCTGCGGGCCTTGATTTGCACGTTAAATGTGGTGAGAAAGTTCAAAAAGGCACCCCCCTAATGACCATACATGCCCAGGCTCAGGGGGAGCTAGAATACGCCATGGCTTTCTTACATGAACACGATGATGCCATTTTAATTTGTGAAGACACCGTCTTGTAATGCTTGTTTACACGACATCGACGGTAATGGAATGAATATGAAACCTTTATTATTTGATTTGAACCAACACACTGAACTGGCGCATAAATTATGCACCGGCTTAGAGGCCCAAACCGCGCAATATGAGTTGCGTTTGTTTCCCGATGGCGAAAGCTATATTCGCTGTTTAGATGATGTGAAAGAGCGAGATATTTATATTCTTTCACACCTGCATCACCCTAATGAAAAAATTCTGCCTTTGCTATTGCTGGCCAATACTTTAAACGATTTAGGGGCACGCAGTGTGGGATTAATCGCCCCTTATTTATCTTACATGCGCCAAGATGTGCGTTTTCATGAAGGGGAGGGCATTACCTCTCGTTATTTTGCCAAACTGTTAAGTGGCCATTTAGATTGGCTGATCACCGTTGATCCTCACTTGCACCGCTATAAAAGTCTAGATGAAATATATTCCATAAAAAACAGGTCACTCACCAGTGTTGATAGTATTGCAGGCTACATAAAACAAACTATAAATAACCCGGTGATTATCGGCCCCGACGGCGAGAGTAAACAATGGGTCGAAAAAGTGGCCAATGTGGTGGGGTGTCCGTTTGAGGTATTAAGTAAACATCGCTATGGGGACAAAGATATACGTATATCCATTCCTCATGTTGAAAATTATGTGGGTCACACACCCGTGCTGGTAGACGATATTATTAGTACAGGAAAAACCATGATACTGGCGGCACAACATTTAACAGACGCAGGACTGCCCACACCCACTTGCGTGGCCGTGCACGGCGTTTTTGCTGCAGGTTCATTGCAAGAAATGATGGATCAAGGTTTACAGGTCGTTACTTGTAATAGCATTGAGCACGAAAGCAACCAAATAGATTTAAGCGAATTATTATGCGAAGGAATTAAGGGTTTAAAAAAGTAAGCAGTATGAAGCATCAAGAAAATAAATAAAAATAGCGTCAGGGTATTAAGGATAAATTCAAATGAGTTCTATAGACAATCAGGCAAATGATTTGCGCCAGCAATACCCTATTTTTAAAAAATGGGCGCAAGGGTTTGGTGTCATTAAACATGCGGCCCAAACTCAAGTAACGGTTTTTAACGAAATTAAGCACGCTAACCTTTCCCTTGAAACGGCCCTGCCTTTATTGGAAGCGGCTGATCGCATATGCAATCAAGCCATGTGGCTGGTGGTGCATATGACCTATGCCAAGCAAGTTAAATTAAATGGTGACTCTTTAGATAGTGAAGATTTTAAAAGCGACCCACAAGGGCATACCGGGGGCTCGTTAAATATGGTGCCCGCTTATGTGGGGTACTTAACTGCCAATGCCCTAAGCCAAGACAGCCGAGAATGGGTCATGGGGCAAGGCCATTGTGTGGCGGCCATTGATTCAGTGAATTTACTTATGGATAACGCCTTGCCGCTTCATCAGCAATGTTACCCATTAACCGATTCGGGCCTTAGCCGTTATGTCAGTGACTTTTACAGCTATGCCATTGACGAAAAAGGCTCACCTGCTTCCCCGGTGGGCAGTCATGTTAATGTGAATACCGCTGGCGCCAGTTTGGAAGGGGGCTATTTGGGTTTTGCCGGTTTGCACTATGTACACCAAAGCGTACCGGGGGAAAAACTGGTGGCTTTTTTAAGTGACGGTGCTTTTGAAGAGCAGCGGGGCAGCGATTGGGCGCCACGTTGGTGGCGAGCTGAAGATTGTGGGCTGGTTAGCCCCATTATGATTGCCAACGGCCGACGCATTGATCAACGCACCACCAGCGAGCAATTAGGCGGGGTGGATTACTTTGCTCGTCATTTAAGTCTTCATAATTTTGCCCCTGATATTTTTGACGGCCGCGACCCCAGTGCTTTTGCGGTGCAAATACTCAAGCAAGAACGCTTACTAAAAGAAGCCAGTGAGCGCATTAAGAGCGGTCAATTATCTTACCCAGTTAAATTGCCCTATGGCATTGCCGATACTGAAAAAGGCTATGGTTTTTATGGGGCTGGCACCAATGCCGCACACGGCACCCCTTTACCCAATAACCCAAAAAGTCATGACGCATCACGCTTATTGTTTCAAAAATCTTGCGAGCATTTATTTGTACCCGAAAACACATGGCGCCAAGCGGCCTCTGTATTGAATAATCACGCTAGCAATCAACGACTAAAAGAGCGTGACATTGCTTTGCAGCAAGACTTCGTAAAAGCACAAATAGTGCCTTTTACAGAGATTGACACTAAAGGCGTCAGTTCCCCCATGGCCAGCCTAGATGGGACGTTTTTAAACATTGTAAAAAACAACCCTCATTTGCGAGCACGTATTGCCAATCCAGATGAACTGCGCTCTAACCGATTCAATGCAAGTTTAGATTTTCTTAAACACAGAGTGAGCAGTGTAGAAAACAAAGAAGATGAAGCCATTGATGGTGCGGTCATTACCGCACTGAATGAAGAGGCAGTTATTTGTTCGGTATTAGCCAACCGTTCGGGAATCAACATTGCCATCAGCTATGAAGCGTTTGCGGCAAAAATGTTGGGGGCACTGCGTCAGAAAATAATTTTCTCACGCCACCGAAAAGAAGCAGGTATTAAAACCCCTTGGTTGTCTATTCCGGTTATTGCGACATCTCATGTGTGGGAAAATGGTAAAAATGAACAAAGCCACCAGGACCCTGTGTTTTGCGAAGCCATGATGGGGGAAATGTCAGACGTATCAAGAGTGGTCTTTCCTGCAGACAGTGCCAGCGCCATGCATTACTTAGCCCAGTGTTACCAAAGTCACGGGCAAATTTTTAGTATGGTGATCCCCAAGGGGAAAGTGCCCAACCAATTTACCCAACAGCAAGCATTGCAACTCTGTGAGCAAGGGGCCATTAATTTATCAGCAAAACAGGAATCACCGCTCAGCGATGAATTACAAATCATAGCCATAGGCAGCTATCAATTAATGCAGGCTCAAAAAATAGTGTCAGTCTTAAACCAGCATCAGCATGCCTGCAGCTTAATATACATCAGCGAACCGGGGCGTTTTCGCCAAGCAAGAGACGAATGGGAAGTGGAATTTATTCATTCATCACAATCCATTAACGCATTGTTTGGCCACGCTAAACACCGATTATTTTTGTGTCACGGGCGCCCTGAGTGCTTTTTAGGGGTGTTACGGCCACTGGATTTAGGCCCTAAAAATACCCGCGCACTGGGCTATATAAATCGCGGCGGCACCTTAGATAGCCTTGGAATGCTATTCGCGAATCAATGCACTTGGGCCCATGGGTTAGCAGCCATAATGGAAATGGATGTTCAATATAAAAATGTTTTAAGCCAAGAGCAATTAAACGCCGTTAAGGGCCAAGGAGACCCTTATTGCATCATAGGCAATTCTGTGTGAGTTTGAATGGTCGCCTCTTATGAGGCGTTTAATTTTGTGCACTTCAAGAGCATATTATTTAGCCTTATTACAATTAGTTAAGGGCAATAAAAGCCGTGCCTATGCCTGAACTTTTTGATGAATCAAACAACTCATCGTGATCCTTAATATACAAGCTGGCAATGGCTTCATTCACCAGCTTTCCATCCACAGTTAAATCTTGTATACGTATTTTATACTTTTCATTATTGTCATTAAAACTGGTGACTTTATAAGTGTCGTTATTACGAATTAGGGATGAAACCGCAGGGTTGTTACCGTTTAAAATGAGTGTGCCTTCTTGGCTTTTGTCTTTGTGAAAGTACACTCGCAGTTTTATTTTTCCATCATCCTTGGCTTTTAATATTGATAAGCCTGCCAAAACATCTTCAATAGACTGGTCCATGCTGCTTATTTTGTTGGTTTCCAATTCAATAAGTTGGGCTTTTAATTGCTTTATTTTGTTTTCAATAACCGTTAATGATTGAAGGTTCGCTACTTTGTTATTTTTTAAATTCAGTAACTGCTGGGCATCTATGACATGATTGCTATTGAAAGATTCTTGATTGGTACTCACATACATGCCTTTTTTAATGTCATCTCTTAAGTAATTTTCTGCTAGCAATTTGGCTTCTACCCTTGGGATTAAATACTTATCAATGGCCACATCCCAGCCAATAAAAATCACTAAGCCGCCCAACACCGACACGATGGCGCTTATTAATACCGCTTTCTTTATCTCTTCCATGCCTACTTCTCCAAACAGTATGTTGCGCATTTAGGCGTTTTATCTTTTGCTGGCCAACTTTAACACAGCTCCAGAAGGGCGAAAAGGTAAGCTTAACGGGCGGATCTTTGTAATTCATGGGCGTAATTCATGGTTAGTGAATGCTGAAAAGCGCCTTAAGATTCAGTTAAGTTTCGCGGTGCAATCTGTTTACCACACACATTGCGAGCCTTAATAACATGAGCAACCACCAAAACGCAGGCCAACTTATTCATTCATCCACTGCGTCCTCTCTCACTGATAAATCCATTGTCCAGCCGCTACCTCAGATAAAAGCCCCGCTGGCTTTGGTTTCAGGTGTTGCCGCTCAGTCAGGTGTTCGGTTGCTGGCCGTCCAGCACCCGCAACGTACTGTGGTGGAAGGCTTCATTAAAGGTATTTTTAAGATCCATCATCAGGCGCAGGTTAGCCATTTTTTACCCGAATTATTCGCGGTTTTTAATGAGCAAGGTCAGCCACAAAGTGCCTTAGGCATTAAGTGCGCATCACAAGGTCATTTGTACTTAGAACATTATCTAAATGAGCCCATTGAAAACTTGCTTAACAATACCCTAGGGCAAGCGATTAAGCGAAGTGACGTGGTGGAAATTGGTAATTTGGCGTCTCAAAACTCAGCAAGCTGCAAAGCATTATTTGCTCATATTACCCAGCATTTACAAGAACAGAATGTTAAGTGGATTACCTGTACTGGCACCACCACATTGCGAGTGGTGTTTAAGCGGTTAGGCATAAAGGCATTGCCTATTCATAAAGCAGACCAGAACCGTTTGGGTGACGAGCAGTATTCATGGGGAAATTATTACCAAAATGACCCCCAAGTGATGCTGATTAACGTGGCTAAAACCAACCAACACTTTAAACAGTTAAAAAAAGCCACTGAACAAAAAAACCTCACTCATTAATTGATATTACAAAATTAAAACGGAATTAACTTATGAACAGCTTGTTTAATCAACTTGAAATACGCGCTCAAAATATGCCTGATGGTCTGGCGTTAGTGTCAGGAGAACGGTTAGTAAGCAATATTGATTTATTAGCTCAAATTAATGGCCTTGCCACCCAGCTTAAGCAAACCCAACTGTCTTGTGTCGGTTTGTATATGGATAACAGCATTGAATGGATAGTGGCTGATCTTGCTGCCATGAAATTAGGGTTAACGTTAATTCCTATACCGCTATTTTTTAGTGAGCAGCAAATTAGACACTTAGTAAACGATGCCGGTATTCAAGCGGTCATCACTCAAGCTGAGTGGATTCATAATTTTGATTATTTTCAACCAGTTAATTTACCCAGCATGCAGTTGTTAATGCTTAACAATGCCCAGCAACCCAATTTAGCCCAATTAGAAAAAGTGGCAAAAATCACCTATACATCAGGCTCTACCGGTAATCCAAAGGGGGTTTGTTTATCAACTAAAAATCTAGACGAAGTCACAAAGGCCTTGGCAACAGGCATAGACGGATTGGGTATTCGTCATCACTTATGCGTCATGCCACTGGCCACTTTATTAGAAAATATTGCTGGTGTGTATGTGCCTTTATTAATGAACAGCAGTATTCAAGTGGAGCCATTATCAAAACTGGGTTTTACCAATAGCTCAAGCTTTGACAGTGTGCAATTTATGCGCTGCGTGGAGCTGACTCAGCCAGGCAGTGTAATTTTACTGCCGCAATTATTAACCAGTCTCATTGAATTAAAAGAGCAATTTCCACGCTGCTTTAATAGCTTAAAATTTGCTGCAGTGGGAGGCGGAAAAAGTGCCAAAGCGGCACTAGATAAAGCGCAAGAATTGGGCTTACCTGTGTATGAAGGTTACGGGTTATCTGAATGTGCCTCAGTGGTGAGTTTAAATAACCCTGCCCACCATAAAGCAGGCAGCGTCGGTAAGGTGTTACCCCATACCAAAGTGCGCATCAGTGATGAAGGAGAGATCATCGTCACCGGTCAAGCCATGCTGGGTTACCTAGGGTTAGATGACTTGAATAAGGCTCTTGATAATGAGGAAGTATACACAGGAGATCTGGGTCACATAGATGCTGAGGGGTATTTGTATATCTCGGGGCGTAAGAAAAATCTTATTGTTAGCAGTTTTGGTCGCAACATCTCACCTGAATGGGTGGAGTCGGAATTACAACTTGCCCCACAAATTGCCCAAGTGGCCATTTTTGGTGATGCCAAACCCTGGTTAAGTGCAGTGGTGACTCCGGGAATTAACAGCACCTTTGAAGATATAGATAAGGTGATTGCACGTTGCAATGAACGCCTACCGGATTATGCGAAAATTAAATCTTGGCTTAAGGGCCAGCAACCTTTTAATGCTCAAAATATGCAACTGACCGACAACGGTCGCCTGCGTCGTGAGAATATTTTTCAAGCTTACCAGTCCCAACTAAACGCCCTATATGCTGGTGTTTAACACTTATTAATACAGGGTACCTTAGAAGCGCAAAGCCAGAAAATCCTCTAGGGCAATATTTTAAGCTGCCCTTAAGAAAGCATGGGCAAGATACCCATCAAGACAGCGCTTCACATTAACTTATTCACGCACACTAGGCGGCACACTATGCAAAGCACTTACTTTAAAGAACAAACTGCCCTTGATTCATCCTCTTGCCAATTAGAAAAGCTTTTACAAAATACTCTTATTGCTCGGCAAGAAAACCAATGGGTTGACCAAGACACCATTACCAAAGCCAAGCATCAATTACAGAAAAATGGCTGGGTATTGTTAAGGGGCTTCTACCATGACCTTGCCGCGTTTAGTGCCTTAGTGAGCCACTTCTGCAGCAAGCTGACCTTTGACCCAGCACGGGAATTTACCAATGATACCGCTCAAAAAGTAGACGCGGGTACCCAAGCCATTGGTTTGCACATTGAAAATGGCAACACCCCTTTTCCGCCGGATTTGGTGGCTTTTTACAGTCGTAAAAGTGCTTTAGTGGGATCACAAACCACCTTGTGTGACGGGCAACAAATATTTAATGCTATGCCTAGCCATTTATTATCTTTGTTTGAAAATAATATGGTGGTGTCGCGCACATTGCCTGAAGCCTTATGGAAGCGATATGTGGCTAACGAACACCCTCTTATTGATGACCCAGAACAAGTCACCCAACAGCGCTTACAAGAATTGATGGGGATGTTGCCAGGACAAACTGGAACGGTTAATGATCAAGGAGAGCTTTATTATCGATTATGTTTTTCGCCCATTTTAGTGAACTCCCAAAGTGGCCAGCGTGCCTTTGCCAACGCCATATTAGGCCCTTCTTTTAATTATCAAGCGCCTAACTACGAATTTGAAGATGGCCAGCAATTAGATGAGCACACCAAATCAGAAATAGCTGTCCTTGCTGAACAATGCACCCTAGAGCTAGCTTGGCAAGACGGTGACATGGTGCTTATTGATAACACGCGCGTGATGCACGGACGTCGCGCCATAGAAGGTGATCCCAGTGAGCGCCAGTTAGTCATTGCCATGGGCAGTCACTGATCAGTATTTCATATTGGCTTTTAAGATTCATTTAAGACTCAAGATGGATACTAGAGCCCTCACAAGACACTTTACTTGGAAGCATTATATGAAGACTCAACACATTACCGCTTTAATTACAGGTGCAACCGGTGGCATAGGTCGGAGTTTTTCACAATACCTAGTGCAATCTGGAGCACGCATTATTATGGTGGCTCGAAACACCACTGCGCTTAAAGAATTGCAAAATGAACTGCGCACTCAAATGGTGGTGAAATCCAATCAAGTACATTTCTTTGCCTGTGATTTATTAAAAGGTGAAGATCGTCAAGCCTTGATTGAACATGTTGAAGGGTTTGAATGGCCGGTAAATACGTTAATTAATAACGCCGGTGATAATGAATTTTCCTTGTTTGAAAATTTAACCGAGCAACGCATTGAAAAAATAATAAACCTTAATACTCTTAGCCCTATGTTGTTAAGCCGTGGGTTGATGCCTCATTTAAGCCAACAAAAACAAGCACAAATTGTCAATGTTGGCTCAACCTTTGGCAGCATTGGATATCCAGGGTACAGCGCTTATTGTGCCAGTAAATATGCGTTAAGAGGTTTTTCTGAAGCGTTAAGACGAGAATTATCTGACGGCCCAATTACCGTAAAATATCTTTCTCCAAGAGCCACAAACACTCGCCTAAATAGCGCCAATGTGTTAGCCATGAATAAAGAGCTAAACGTAGCCATGGACTCTACACATGTGGTAGCCCAGCAATTAATGAATTTACTAAATGGTCCGCATCATGAGTTGTTTATTGGTTGGCCGGAAAAATTTTTTAGTAAGTTAAATCAAATCATGCCTAACTTGGTGGGCAGGTCGATTACCAAGCAACTGCCAGTGATTCGCCGTTATGCTCAGCAAGGCCAATGAAACCCGCGTTAAAATTTAGTTTGCAAACAAACCACAACCATCATTGATTAGGTGAATGAAATGAAAAGTACACTGCTGATGAAGACCCTTGCTTTTACTTTTATGTGCACTATTTATATTTTTAGTTTATCGCAAGTGTCGGCAAGCCCCCTTAATGGGAGCGCAGTCAATACAGCATTAAGCAAACAACATTCGTTATTGGCGATTCAAAGCCAGTGGTTATTGGCATTGGAATCTAACGAGGGTCAAGAAAAACGTTTTTATGAATTGCAAGCGGTGGCTAGGAAGATGTTTAAGTTAAGTATAAAGCACCCCAAGGATGTGCAGTTGAAAGCTTGGAGTGGTGTGATGCTTGGCTCATTTTCTGGTGCCAGTATAAAAGGGCGCGGCGAACATGTGGCAATATTTGCTAAACGCATGTTGGAAAGCGCGCAAGATAAACAACTGGATATCTTAGATACCAGTTACTTGGTTAACGGTATGAGTGCTCGTAACGCTTTACAAAAAGCCCTGGCGTATAATCCAAGTGGTGTGGATATTAATCAGTACTACGGTGCCTTTCTACCAGAAAGCCAAGGTAAAATGTTAGCCATTAATAAGGGGTTCAATACAGATAAATCGACTCAAGAGGTTACGCACGCCATCAATTAACTGGCACAATAGGGTTATTAAAGGATGGGCGTAAAATCACCATATAATACGCCATCCATGGGGCACTTTTCATTGAAAAAGCACTCTTAATAACTCTAATTATAAACGATGGCGCTCATGAGAATATTACTGGTTGAAGACGATGATTTACTGGGTAACGGCATTAAAAAATCCTTAACCCGCGAAGGATATCAAGTAGATTGGTTAATGGATGGCAAGCAAGGTTTAGCCGCTCTTAAAAGCGATTCGTTTGATTTGCTCTTGCTTGATCTAGGTTTGCCCGGCATGGGAGGCTTAGAGTTATTAAGCGCCATTCGAAAGCAACACAATTCAACCCCCGTGTTAATTTTAACCGCTCGAGACACACTGGATGACAAGATAGAAGGCCTAGACAGTGGCGCCGATGACTACCTTGTGAAACCTTTTGAAATGGCAGAACTTAAGGCCCGTATGCGCGCCTTAAGTCGCCGCCAACACGGTCATAGTGAACCGACAATAGAATATGGACGAATTCACGTGAACCCAGCCAGTATGGAAGTTAAATTAGATGGCGAAGAAGTAGAGCTAGGGCGCCGAGAATTTACCTTGTTAATGGAGTTTATTAATCATCCCGGGCAAATACTCTCTAGAGTGAAATTAGAAGACGTAGTGTACGGCTGGGATGGCGATGTAGAAAGCAATAGCATTGAGGTGCACATTCATCATCTTCGTAAAAAGCTTTATCCTGAATTTATTAAAACCGTGCGTGGCATGGGTTACAAAGCAGAAAAACCAACATGACTGAAGCAAGCACCGTCACACCTAATAAAAAACAATATTCTATACGCCGCTACCTGACCTTTAACTTAATCAGTTGGGCGTTGGTGATGACGGTACTGCCTGGCATCTTGGTGTACTTTGATGCCGCCCATGAAGTAGAAGAGATTTTTGATGCAAACCTTGCCCAGTCTACTCGTATTTTGCACGGTATCATTAATCGAGAAAGCATCGAACATAAACAAGAAATACTGGATTCATTGCATTTAAAAGACAGCCTTGAAGATGATTACGCCCACGACTACGAACGCAAGCTGGCCTTTCAAGTTTGGGACGGTGAGGAGTTGGTGATCAAATCTCCATTTGCACCCAGTAGTCCCTTGTCTAAATTGCAACCCGGCTTTGCCTTCATAGATATTGATGGTAAACAATGGCGAGCATTCTCCTTGTATTCAGTACATGATAAATGGTGGTTGATATTAGCCGAGCGCACCGATATTCGTGGCGAGCTCACCAATGATATTTCTAATAACCACATATTGCCCATTTTTATTTTCATTCCTATTTTAACGCTACTGGTGTGGTTTATAACTAAGAAGGGATTGGCGCCTTTGTATCGCATTGGTAAAACCGTGCGACAACGACATTACCGAAATTTAGAAACCGTAGAAGATCAGCAGGCGCCGCTTGAAGTAAACGATTTATTAATTGAAATTAACCATTTATTTAGCCGTTTAAATGAAGCTCACCAACGTGAGAGACGTTTTATAGGAGACGCAGCTCATGAATTACGCACTCCCTTAGCTTCATTATTAATTCATACCGAAAATGCCATTGATGAAAGCGATAATTTAGATCAACAAGAGAGCTTGATCAGCATGAAGCAGGGCATATCTCGGCTTTCTCATTTGGTGGCGCAATTGTTATCCCTGAGTCGCAGCGAGGGAGAGTTAAATAAAGAAAAGTTTTCTAAGTTGAATGCTGGGCAGTTATGCGAAACCACGTTTAAAATGCTCCAAGAGAAAGCCCAGCAAAAGCAGCAAAACTTTAGCCTTAAGATTTTAAATGAAGCTTGCCTAATAGAAGGTAATGGCGCACTGCTGCAAAGCCTATTGCGCAATATTATCGATAATGCCATTCGTTATTCCCCCATAAATGGCCAAGTAAAAATTGAATGTTTAATCAAGCATGAGAAAGTTGTGATTAAAATAAGTGATTCAGGACCGGGCATTCCTTTGGAGTTAAGAGAGCGCGTAACAGAGCGTTTTTATCGCGTGACCGGCTCGGGCCAACAAGGCTCAGGTTTGGGATTATCGATCGTTGATAAAATTGCTGATGTTCATAATGCTAAATGGCGCTTATTGGATTCTGATTTGGGCGGCTTGTGTGTGAGCTTTGAGTTTGAATTGTACAAAGAATAGAATTTCACTTCATGTGGTCACTTAACTTGTGGGTTCTATGGTGAACCCATGAGAAGCCAGCCAAACAAAGGCGTTTTCATCATCATGAAAGCACATACGATCAATGGTGAACTGAGTCTTATTGATCATCTGTTGCACATGCATTTTCTTTAATGCACTGGGGCTGTAAATTTCGGCAACTTTATTTAAGTTATTACCAGCAAGCCATTTAATAAGCTCTAAGGTAACCTCATCGCTACCAGGCGTGCCCAGCTCCCATTTATCCATGTAAACCACCATGGCCCAAGGTTTTAGAATAACCGTGTGGGCTATACTTTTTAATTCAGTAAAATACTGTTCTGCTTTTTCCTTATTCCAAGACCCCATGATCTTCGCGATCACTATCTGGTTAATAACGCTTAGCTCATAAGAGCCGTGACCTTGCATAATGACCTGCTCCTGTTTTTACTTCAGTTTAGCAGCAGTTTTATGGGGCATGTAAACACAGCTTTATAGAACTTAATGACACAACAGGAAATCTAAAGCTTAATTCATGTATGTATGAAAATTTTCATTGAAAATTGTGTGGTGGCTTTACTTAATGAATACAGAAATAGGCTCTTGTGTCCTTAGGTCTTTGCTACTCTTTATAGAAGGTTTGGGGGGAATGTATGTTATAAAATTTTAATAACCAAAAGTTGTGAGAACTTTATTACTTATAGTAAAGACTAATGTTTATTAGCATCAGCTCAAAGATTATTGCCCTTATTATTGCTTTAGTGTTGCTGTGTGCTAGCGGCTTTTTATTGCTAAGCATGCGTGAGCATGAGGGGATATATAAAAATACGCTTTTTTCCCACATCAGTATTTCTGCCGACAATTTAGCTCAGGATTTGCTTCCATTAATGGACGTTGAGCAGGACCGTTTTGAAATCTCCAGTAAGCTCTTAAACCTTGGGGAGTTCCCTTTAGTCTCCTACGCATTGGTTTACGATAAAAGTTGGCGTTTAGTGGAGCAATATTACTCTGAGTCACTCATGACATCACACGTTGAGTTGCCTGTATTGCCGCCATTTAATGTTCAATCAATTTCTGTGGGCAATTCACTTCACGACGGGCAACTGGTTTCTTTAACCACCATAGGAGATGAAAGCTATATATTGGGTTATTTATTGATTGTCTGTGAATATCAAAAGCCCCTTACACAATCCAACTGGAATCTTATTGTTAATTCTATGCCATTGGCTTTAGGCATATTAACCGTCATGTTTTTGGTGGCAGTTTGGTTGGGTAAATATTTACTTAGGCCACTGACTCAGCTCACTGAGTTTACCCAAAAAATTAAGAACAGCTCCAATTATAGCCAACGATTTGAGCACATGGGTCATGACGAAGTGAGTTTTTTGAGTGACAACATTAACGCTATGCTCAGTCGTATTGAACATCAAGATGTTCAGCATCAAAAATTTGCTGAGGATTTAATACAGCAAAGGTTAGACATTGAGCATATGGGAAATTTTGACGCCTTAACCAATTTGCCTAACCGTAAGTTTTTTATGGACGTATTGCGCAGCCAGTTAGTTAAGGCGAAGCGAAATAAAAACAATCTCATGGTGCTTTTTTTAGACCTAGACCACTTTAAAAGTATTAATGACAGCTTAGGTCATAAGGCAGGCGATGAGTTACTTTTAAAAGTGGTGGAGGTCATTAAAATTCAATTGAGAGAAGAGGATGTGTTGGCCAGACTCAGTGGTGATAAATTTTTAATTCTCCTCACAGATGTCAACGAAGATATTGTCTATATTGCCATTAAAATAGCAGAGCGCATTATTAAATCACTAGAGAATTCTTTTGAGGTGATGGAGTTAACGGTGCAAACCGGTGTGAGTATAGGCATTGCAGATGCAATTAGCTCTGAATACAGTTCAGAAAGCATTATTAGTAATGCCGATATTGCCATGTATCAAGCCAAGGAAATGGGGCGCAATACCTATGCTTTATTTAAATCACAATTACATGCACTTAGTTTACGACGCATGCTTATTTCCAATGCATTGGTAAAAGCCCTAGAGCAAGAAGAGTTTGAGATTCATTATCAAGCCAAGGTGGGCATTAACAATCAGGTGAATGGGTTAGAGGCCTTAATTCGCTGGAAAAGCTGCTTTGATGGTGCTATATCTCCACAAGAGTTTATTCCTGTGGCGGAAAAAAGCGGAAGAATAATGGCCATTAGCCGCTGGGTGATTAGCCATGTTTTTCGTGATTTTCAAGCCATTCAAAAAATGTCAGATACCCCTATTATTGTCTCACTAAATCTTTCTGCCTATGATGTGAGTGACGAAAAATTAGTTCCTTTTATTATTACACAATTACAGCTTTACAGTGTTAACCCACAGTTGGTGGAATTTGAAATTACTGAATCAGCCTATTTAGACAATTTTGATAAAGCAGATACGTTTTTTTCTCAAATTAGGCAGCTGGGTTTTTTAATTGCACTGGATGACTTTGGAACGGGCTACTCTTCCATGAGTTACTTGACGCGACTGGATATTAATACCTTAAAAATTGACCAATATTTTGTTAAGAGTTTAGACTCTTCCGATAAAGATAAACTCATTATCGACTCTATCATTGGGCTTGCTCATAAATTAAAGCTAAATGTCTGTGCCGAAGGGGTTGAAACCATTGGGCAGAAGGAATATTTAATTGGCCATGGTTGTGAACAAATGCAAGGTTATTATTATTCTAAGCCTTGCCATTTGAATGAATTAATGGCTCATATATCTGAAATTAATGGCCACTCACCTTTAATAATTAATGGTGTAAAGGACTCTAATCTCAGGGGGTAAATTTATATGAGCAGGCACATAAGCAATGCAGCCCGGATTATTTTTTAGATAACCCAATATGGCTTGTTCATTTTCAAATTCTAATGGTGGTTCGGCCCGTCCAGTAAACTTCATCTGGGCCCAATAAGCATTGATTCTTGACTCTTGTAATCCAATAACCGCATGGTTGAATACCACCCGCCATTGGTTACCTTTAGCAAAGGTTAAAGGCTCTATTTCGGAGTAGTCACCCGCCATATAGATTTGTTTTATTTTCTTTTTATTTAAAGCATTAATGGACTTGTCGTTAGTAATCACGTGGATTGTTTTTGGCTCAGCCAGTGTACCTTGGCACAATAACCCAAGGGTTAGTAATAAAGGAAGTGGGCGATTCATTCAAACACCCATTCAAGGCCTATGAGTAGGATGTTTGTTTTCTGGTCGAAGTTTGAATCCTCTACAGCAAATGTGGCATTATTAGGCTGCTTGGCTTTAACCTGTTTTAACTGCATTTTTAATGCAGTATTAGTTTTAAAATCCCACCTTAATCCCAATGACCAGCTGCGTATATTGTCTTTTTGGCGTTCAGCAAAAACTTGTTGGTAACCGGCATCTAGTCCCTGCAAGGTGGCCAATGAAATGGCTTCCTCTTGGCTGCTAGGGGTTGGTGTGTTATCAATTTGTTCAGTGATTTCAGTTTGGGCATCTTCTAAGGAATCTTGGCGGTTACCATACGTGAGCCAAGCACTCAGGTTATTAAAATGGCGTCCGACAGTGAAATAAAATCCGTTCATATCTGGGAAAAAATCTTGCTGTGGCTTCACTAGGGTATATTCGCTAATAATAAAATTATTCAGTGATTCATACTCCAGCCCTATTTGGTAAAACTCTGCTCTGCCACAGGTATGAAGGGAATCTATTGTGTCATTAAAGTCAGCACCAAGAGCCGTTTGCATGCTGGTAATATTGTCTGATAAGGTTTCCAAGTCTGCAATCATCAGCGACACATCACCCAGATGATAAGCCGCGCGCCAGCTAAATTGCCCAAACTTTAATTCACCTATCAAGCCACTTAAATTGGTGACTTCAGTATCAATGGAGAAATCACCTTTTGTAACTTCGCCATCAAAATATCCGTAATAAGCTTCTAAATAGGCGCTGTAGTTATCTTGTAAGTAGGCATAACGAAAATCTATTCCTTGAAAATTCTTCATTAAATAGTCGATATAGACTTCGGTTGGAGGAGATATCCAAGGGTAGGAAAACCCCACGTTAAGCACATCACTTTTTGAAAAGAAGGGAGTGCGTAATTGCCCTAGTTTAATAAAGCTGGAGGTAGTCGGTTGGTATTTTAAGTACAACCATTTGACTTCGGAATCTTCATTAGAATTACTGTGGGCTTCCGCTAAGACGGTGGCACTTAACGCCGAGCTAAACTCTAACTGCCCTTGTAACCCCACTAGGCTGTGTTGGTCAAATGACAGGCTATTATCATACCCTAGGTAACTGACATTCTTATCGTCGATCACACCTGCAATGATGCGGGCATAGCCTGACAAAGAAGACTCGATTGAATGGAGTGGGTTAGCGAACAAGCAAATATTTAGGGCAATTAATACCTGTGTACATCGCCACATTCTTATGACCCCATTAAATTGAAAGATTTTATGTATCAACAAAGCAACAGATGAGCCCCATACAGTAAGGTATAGACATAAAGCGTCAGTTAAACAAGTGGCTAATTAACAGCTTTAAGAGTGCATTACCTAATACAAGTGAAGGGCAGTAGGCCGGGGGGCGCAGGCAATGGATAGTAGAAAAGCTAGGGCATTGTATGCAGCTGATTGGCAATGCCAACGCTTCAGGGTTTATCAAAAAGAGGGCGTTTCTACTAGCGTTAGATGAAAAAAGTTGCATTAGATTGCTTGATACAATTTAAAGTGCGACTGAACGGGGCTCTTCCAATAAAGCCTTAATTTTAGGATGGTTTAATTTTTTCAGTTTTAGCCAGCCTGTTGCTATGTCGATGGTGGGATGACCACAATCGATAATGGCGCTTTGGTAGCTATCTCGTGATTTCAGTCTTTGCCAGTAAGCCGCTAAAGCCGGACGACCCTTCAGAAAATACTCTAACCAGTCGGCTTCTCTAAATCGCTCAAACATGGGCATCCAGCTGACATCGGCTAGCGTAAATTGTTCACCGATCAGCCATGGGCCAGTGCTTTCAAGATGTTTTTCTAGTTCATCTAAATGAATGTGCATGTAATGACGGGCAGTTTTTAACTCTTTCATTATAAGCGGGATTTTTACCATGCCCGATAAACCAATAATTTTAAACAAACTAAACATCACTGCGCGAATCTTTAAACGATGAAACAATAAACCCATTAGCGCGTATCTAAATGGGGTGGCCGTCATGCCGGAGGCAAACAGCGGAAGCGTTAATACGCTGATACAGTTCCCTGCATATTGCGCCATGCCTGGGCGTGTGTCTTCACCAAATACGGAAGCTTTATCTGACCAGTATTGCATAAGGGCTAATTGTTCCTGATCTTCAGGAACTAATAGTGCAGGTTGCCCCGATTGTTTGGCGGCATAATCAATGATGTCATGAGACTCATACACTGGGTGGCCCTTGTGAACCAAGGCAGGTAAAACACCTGCAGGG
This sequence comes from uncultured Bermanella sp., assembly GCA_913058575.1. Lineage (GTDB taxonomy): Bacteria > Pseudomonadota > Gammaproteobacteria > Pseudomonadales > Oceanobacteraceae > Bermanella. The sequence goes on along the minus strand of CAJXRF010000006.1, from coordinate 50,642 downwards.
TTTATGTTTAAAAAGTGGCGGCTTAGGGTTTGGTAATAGCCGGTTTCTATTAAATGAATATGATGGCTTTTATAGGGAATACCCAGTTCATCTAAACATATTCGTGCTTTTTTTGAACATAAAGATAATGCGTTGTGGTAAAGCTCAAACTCTTGCTTATGGGGCAGCGTGACACTGGTATCTATGCCTCCTTTAACAGGGTGAGATACTCGGTGTTTCTTTTCCCATATATACCAGATGAAAAATGCCAATAAGCTTAAGAATAAAGCGGGCATGACAAAGTTACTCAACATAAAAACTCCCAGTCAGTGTGTGCGTTTTTTTATTAGGGGAATATATTAAAGAAGAGCGCTTCGCATATCACGACAAGCTTATTGCAATACTCGCCAATGGCCGTGCTAGGGCTGGTTTCTATATTGATCAGGGGAACACTTGAAAAAGCCTTTAAAAGCTTTATAAAAACTGGCTTGGGCTGAGTAACCTGCGGCACTGGAAATTTGCTTAATCGGCATTTTAGTGGTTTTTAAAAGTTGAGCCGCATGATTGAGACGCCTTTGCGTGTAGAGCTCTTGAAAGGTGGTTTGTTCATGGGCTAAACGTCTATTAAGGGTGCGGCTTGAAATGTTCACGCTGCGAGACACTTCTTCAAGCGAAACCGTTGAGCCTGCCTTAATAAGCCCTTGAATACAGGATTCAACGCCGCGGGTATAAGGGGTTTGATCGCTTATTTTTTTTAGTTGCTCAGTTAATATGTTTTCAAATAATGTGTAATTGGCCGGGTTTCGTCCCACCATTTTTTTATCCATTAATTCATGGCTTATAGTGACCTGATTATTGTTTGCCTGCCAAGTTATCTCTAAGCCAGCAAAGTCACCCTCATGAAAATCCGTGGGCTTGGTATGCTGTAAACTGGCTTTTATTGGCTGGCCATTAAACTGAATTAATTCATGTATTAAACTAAAAATACCCACCACTATTTCTAGAACCGTATGGTTATTGCTGCCAATGCTCACCTCGTTTTGAATGACAAACGTAGAAGCGGCCTTATATTTATTTTCAACAATGTAAAAGGTGGGGGCGTAAATGGCTTGAAATTTTAAGAGGGTATTAAAAGCTTGTCGCATATTTTCGCTGTTTATCATGGCCATGCCTAACGCCCCAAGATCACTAAAATGCATGTGTTTTAAAAACTGTACGGATATCAGCCTAGATTTCTCTGAATAATCTTTACATATATTAATGGATTCGTTGGTTTGCTGGGCAGTGAGCAAGGTGTTTGGGTTGGAATATTCTTCAGGGGTAATGTTACAGCGCTTAAATAACTCCTCAGTGGTACCGCCATGGGCTTCTATCATTCTTTGGGCCACAGCCATGGGATAAATGGGGTAAATTCTCATGAATAACGCAAGCCTAGCTATGAAGAGTTGTGCTTTGTAAGGCTAACTCATTCAGGGTGAATGTTCAGCAATGGCACTTTTTAAATAAGCCACCATGTCACCAATTGATAAGTGGCGACACCTTAAGACATAACCAACTGCCCAAACACTGGCTAGCATAGAGGTTTGTTAAGCTCGCGGGGTTTTTAGCCTCGCCCAGGGGGTTTTATGAGCAATCAGCGTCGTGAATTTCTAAAGGCCAGTGCCGCCACAGCAGGCGCCACCTTGCTAGGCTTGCCTGGAATGTTAATGGGTCAACAGGCCCCTGCGGTCATTAAACGAAACCGTAAGCCTAATGTGTTGGTGGTGGTAACCGATCAAGAACAAGCTTGGTCATACTTGCCTTCAAAGCTTATATTGCCAGGGCGCAATAAATTGGCGGGTAAGGCGACTAATTTTAGTCAGGCTCATGTGGTGAGCCCATTATGCTCCATGTCACGAGGCAACCTTTATACCGGCCAGCATGGCCAATTTACCGGTCTTTGGGAAAACACCCCTTTGCCTTGGGGAGGGGGAATGAAAGATGATATTCAAACCATGGGGCACTTTTTTCAAAATGCAGGTTACACCACGGGTTATACTGGCAAGTGGCATCTCACTCACATGGGTCATAAAGGTGGGAAAACGTTAAAAGAAACTCGGCAGTTATTTCAGAAGTTTGGTTTTCACGAAACCTATCAAGCTGGAGAGCGCGGCGGGGCACAGGGGGGCTTTGAAAGTGATCCTGTGACGGTGCAAGATACTCTAAGGTTTATTGATAAACATAAAGGGCAAGATAGCCCTTGGTTTTTAACCACCAATTTAGTAAACCCTCACGATATTATGTACTTTAAGGCAAACCAGTCTCAGCAAGATAATCGCATAGGCCAGTTCCCCGATAAGTTATCCATTGCTCCAGATCATTCAATTTATAAGCACAATCATAATGTGCCTTTCCCTGAGAATTTTGGGCCAACTACCCGTGAAGGAAAGCCTGCCGCGCACTTTCAAAAAGAGGGGGTGCAAGAAACCGCGCTAGGTGAAATTTCTTGGCAGGATAGAGAAGCTTGGCGTAATTACCGAAATTACTATTACAACTGTTTGGTGGATGTGGATCGGCATATCGATACATTGTTAGAGGGCTTACAGAAAAGCGGCGAGGCGGATAATACCATTGTGTTATTTGTATCCGACCATGGGGAAATGCTAGGGGTGCATGGACATCGCGGCAAAGGTTGTTTGGTTTATAAAGAAGTGGCCAATGTGCCCTTGTCGATTATTCACCCAGATATTACAGGGGGCAGCCAGACGCAAGCTCTCACCAGCCACATGGATATCATACCGACGTTGTTGTCGCTGATTGGTTTGCCCAATGATGAATTAGCCAATCATTATCCATTTTTAAAGGGGCGAGATTTTAGTTCGGTATTAAATAAACCCACGTCATTGGGGCCAAGGCAACACGATGGGGTGTTATTTCAATGGTCGTCCTTAACGTATCTTGATAAGGAAGCAGCACAATCCTTTACCAGAATAAAAGCAGCACAAGGGTTTTTAAATACGACTCAGGCCCTAAGTGACGCTAAGTTATCTCTGGGGCTAGATAACCGCGGGCACATGCGAGGGGTATTTGATGGCCGTTATAAATTTGCCCGCTATTTCTCTCCCTTAGAGCACCACACCCCCAATAACTTTGAAAGTTTACTGGCACATAACGATCTTGAGCTTTACGACACCCATAAAGATCCCAGCGAAAATACTAATTTGGCCCAATTGCCAAGGCAGTATCAAGGCGTGATTGAAGCCATGAACAAGAAGTTAAATGGTTTGTTAAGCCATGAAGTGGGGCTGGATAATGGCTACCATATGCCGGGGCCTGATTTTTTATGGCAGTTGTAAGAAAAAGCCCGTGCTGTGATATTGGTTTATAGCTGTACAGTTTGGCCATTATTCGCTAGCGTTTAGCCATTGAAATAAATAAGTGTCTTTCATGGCTAAAAACATTACAGCAGGCCGTTGGTTTTTACAGGTGATAAACTCACTGGAGGCAAGTGGCCATGACTGCCAATTATTATGCGAGCAGGTGGGGATTGATTATCGTTTTTTAAAAAACAATGATGGCCGCATTAATATCGACTTAGCCTTTAATTTTTGGGAGGCATTAGCGAGTCAGAGTAACGATCCGTTAATTGGCCTAAGCCTTGTTAAAAATATGAATATTGGCGCTTTCAAAGCATTGGGGTTTAGCTTACTGGCCAGTGAAACACTGAAAGAAGCCATGGAAAGGCTGGTGCGTTACCAAAAAATAATGGGCGATGCCAGAGGGATGAGCTTACACAGGGGGGAGGGTTGTTACAGTATTGAGATAGCGTTGACTGGTAATGAACGCAGTGCACCACATCATCCAATTGATGCCTCTTTTGCATTCTTGCTCTCTCAATTTCGTTGGTTGTTAAATCGAGACCTTCGCCCACAATCGGTTTTATTAATGCGCAGCGCCCCACCAGATTCGAAGGCTTACGAACAAGCTTTTCATTGCATGCCTAAATTCTTACAACAAAAAAATGCCATAGTGTTGAGTCAAGAAGATTTAGAGTCTCGCTTACCTACTGCCGATAAAGCCCTTGCCAGTATGCAAGAAAAAATCCTCAGTCATGACCTTGCCCAGTTGCATGAAAATGACCTAACAGAATCGGTGCGAAAATTAATTATAAACAAATTGCCCAGTGGCGACGTAAAACTAGAAGACATACTGCCTTACTTTTCCATGCAAAAACGCACCTTTCAAAGAAAGTTAAAACAGCAGGGCTATACTTTTTTTCAGTTAGTGGACGAAATAAGAATGGATAAGGCCAAGCAATACATTATTCAACCTGGTATGGCATTTGAGGAAGTGGCTTTTTTATTGGGGTTTAGCGAGCACGCTAATTTTTCTAGGGCATTTAAACGCTGGTTTAATTGCACACCTGGCCAATATCGTAGCCAAATTAATTCGTGAACTTAATCTTTGTACAAACAGTTATAAAAAATATTATAAACGCTCTCATCTATTTCAGAACCAAAACAGCGAGTATGAACAAACTTTTCATTTTCAGTGTATACACTGGAGTTATACAAAATGTATTTAACGTCACTTTTACCCTGCACTTTGGAAGGGTAGTTTTTTAGTATTTCAAACTTCCCTAGTCTAGCCATCATGTCTGCTAATATTTCTTCATCTAGCTGGAAATTGGAAACATGGTGGCCTACATATTCATGGGCTTCATAGCCTAGGGTATCTAGCTCGCACTGGTTGGTATATTCAATAATGCCATCAGCCGATACTGTGTGAATACCAATGGAAGAATTATTAATGAAACTGTTTGAATTTTCTTTAAACATAGTCACTCACTGTCTGCCGTGATGTTAGTAATAGCACAAAAGTCCGTTATATTTTTTATTACCCTGAGAGCATCCTGCAGTAGGGCTAGAATGTGCTTAATTGAGCGCGTTTGTGACTAAATTTGATGGCTGCTCCTTGAAAATTTAGTTTTCATTGTTTCTTTTGTCAATCACTCTTAAGATTTGTGCGCCATCTTAAATATTTAGGGTTGACTATGGAAGCATCCAAACAACTTTGCCATAGCCCTTAGCCCTTAGCCCTTAGCCCCTAGTCTTTAGGCTTTGCTTTTAATAGCTTGTTACCATTAAACATGGCACTAATGACAGAGCCTCCTTCACGAATCTCCATACGTATGACGATGAATATGTGCAAAGCAATAATAAACATGAGGCTAAAGGCGGCCAGTTCGTGAAGCTCACCAAAGAATGATTTAATGACCTTCACCTGAGCAACCTTTTGTGGGTCTGTGCCTTGTAAATTATAAGGGGTGATCTCTGCAGCCACTGTCTTGTCAATCGCAATATACTGGGCAATGGCTCCGCCAAAAGGAGGGTAATACACATCGGTACCGGCGCGAATTAACCCGCTAAATACTAACGCCAGCATCAGCAATATCATGGTTATGACGGCTAAGCGGCCCAATGGATTATGGCCCAAGTAGGTGTCGGGTTTACCTGCTTTAATAGAGGCTAGATAGGTTCGTAATTGTTTAACGTAACCCTTATTAGGAATAATCTGACGCCAGCGTGAATATTTTCCACCTATAAAGCCCCAAATAATTCTTACCAATAAATTACTGGCAAATATATAGCCAATAATAATGTGCACTTCTTTAAGCGCTATTTTGGCTTCAAGACCTGTGATGCCCAGCTCTTTTTTGAACATCATGATACAGGCCACAAATATTAGGCCTAGAGTCGTTAAAAAATTAATCCAATGGAATAATCGAGTGGGAATATCCCATACTTTATATTCTTTGAATGTATTATTTTGAATCGATGCCTTCACAAATTTTCCTCATGGCCGATTAAGCGAAAATATTAAAGCGCGTATTTAGATGCTTGCAGTTGGCTCATGAATTGAGCCCTGGGTACTTCGCCCACAATGCGCAGCGTTTCTTGCTCTTGATTACCCTTGTAAAATAGAACCGCCGGTGGGCCAAATAACCCCATGTCGCTGAGCATTTGTAATTGCTCTTCAGTGTTGTCAGTCATGTCCATTTGAATGAACGCCACGTCTTCCATAGCCGCTTTCACATTCGCTTGATTAAAAATATCTTCTTCCATTATTTTGCAGGCAATGCACCAATCGGCATAAAAATCTAACACCGCAATTTTATTTTCTTGCTGAGCGAGATTTAAAGCTGCCTGTAACTGAGCTTGAGTGGTGATGACCTGCTTTTGAGAAGGGTCAGTTTTATTGGCCATTGCTATGGTGGTAGAGGAGGCATTAAAACCCGCCAGTGGCTTTAATGGATTGTGATTTCCCGATGCAGCGCCCACCATAAGCATGACGCCGTATAAGCTAAACACGAGGCCCATGGCCTTAAAGAGCCTGTGCCAGCCTTGGGTATTATTTTCGAAGGCCCCTAAATATGTACCACTGGCAATCAGTAAAATAGCCCACAATAGCATGGTCGCCATGGCAGGAATGACTCGTTCTAATAGCCAGATGGCCACGGCTAATAATGCGACTCCAAATACCCCTTTAACGGCGTTCATCCAAGTGCCTGCCTTGGGTAAGAAACGGCTGCCACCTGTGCCTATTAACAATAAGGGTAAGCCCATGCCTAATCCCAAAGCTAAAAGCGCGGCTCCTCCTAATAAGGCATCTCCTGTGGTGGAGATGTAAACCAGAGTGCCCGCCAGTGGCGCGCTCACACAAGGGCTAACCACTAAAGCAGACAACGACCCCATGATGCCTACGCTTAGTAACTGGCCACCTTGCTGTTGTTGGTTCCAACTATTGAGTTTATCTTGAACAACCCTGGGTAATTGCAACTCATAAAAGCCAAACATGGATAAAGACAGCGCCACAAAGACAGCGGCAAAAGATCCCAATACCCAAGGGGATTGCAAATACAGTGAAACATTCGCCTTAGCGCCAAAGTAGCCCACCACTACGCCCGCTAGGGCATAGGTCATGGCCATGGCCAATACATAGGTTAAGGACATCATAAAGGCTTTACGGGTGGTGAGGTGGTCACCTTGGCCCACGATGATGCTCGATAAAATAGGCACCATGGGAAATACGCAGGGCGTAAAGGCTAAGCCTACCCCGAGCCCAAAGAATATCAGTAACTGCCAGACAATATTGCTCTCTTGCAGTAATGCGGTAATGGACGATACATCGTTAGAATCAAGGCTTTTGTTGTCGTCGCTATGACTGCTAACGGCGACATTAGATTCATGGGAGGCGGTGCTTTGTGCCTCTGGCGGGGTTAGGGTGACGTTAACCGGTGGATAACATAAGCCTGCTTCAGCGCAGCCTTGAAACGTTAATGTTAAAGGTGTTTGATGATGAATATTGGTGGTGAGATTAAGTTGATGCTTGAAAATGCCCACTAAGCCAAAGTATTCATCTTCTTTCATGATGGGTTTTTGGGTGATATTTAACGATAAGGCTTTGCCGTCTTGTTTTATCTTAAGTCGATCTAAATACAAATAATAATGATCCGCAATTTGCCAATCAATGTTTAGGGCGCTGCCATCTTGTGAGTATTGTATGGTATAGGGAAAGGCTTGCTCCACGGGCAAAAAAGCCTCGTCACTGGCCTGACTTAAGGTGGACAATAACAGGGCACTGAACAGCATCAGTATCTTTAACATTTTATGTGGGCTCCTTTGACTCATAGCGGTCATATTAAATTACAAATGTTAAGGAAACCTTAAGGTTGCCAATTGCATACTACAGACTTACAAAACAGGGTAGCCGTTATGAGATTGATGAAATTGCCATCTTTTGCAAAAGCCATTACCGCTTTGCTCTTTTCTTTCTTGTTGTTGACTACCGTTCAAGCCCAAGAAAGCCAGTGGCTAGACGAATTTGATTTAGCGCAATATGAAAATAAAGTGGTGTACTTAGATTTTTGGGCATCGTGGTGTGGCCCATGTCGTAAATCTTTTCCATGGATTAATGCCATGCAGGAAAAATACAAGGATAAAGGTCTGGTGGTGATTGGTATTAACCTTGATGCCGACATAGAAAAAGCCAAACAATTTTTAAAGAAAACCCCCGCTCAATTTAGATTGTTTTCAGACCCTAATGGGGCGCTTGCCGAAAAATACAAGTTAATTGGCATGCCCAGCTCATTTGTATTAGATAGTAATGGAGAAGTGCGCCACCGCCATGTGGGCTTTAAAAAGAGCAGCATTCTTGAATATGAAAAAAGCATTGCTTCTTTATTAAGTGAATTAAAATAAACCCATAATCTTACGCAGATTGTTCAAATTAACATTGGAAGCCCTGGAGTCGTCCATGAAATTTATAATGTTTACTGCACTATTAAGTAGTTTGTTACTAAGCGGTTGCAGCTCTTTGGGTGTAAAGCCATGGGAGCGTGATGTCTTGGCCCGTGACGATATGGCGTTAGAGAGTGCGTCTATGGACAGTGCCTTTGATGACCACATTTATTTTAGTAAAGAAGCCAGTTCAGGGGGCAAAGGGTTTGGTGGTGGTGGTTGCGGTTGTAATTAATAGTCCGCACTTTTTTATATCATCATCACTTAATTTAGTTGGTAGCAATTCAATGAAAAAACAACCAGTAAGCGCGACGGCTTCTGCGGCCAAAAGCAAAAAAAATGTAGGTAGTTTATTAAAGTCGGCCACGGGCTGTCTGTTAGGTGCCACGGCCATGGCAGGTGCTCAGGCAGAATCCGTGGCGGATGGCTGGGAAGCAGACGTGGCCATACTTTATTACAATGAAACGGATCGTGTCAGTGCTTTAGAACCCGCCATTGCCGTTAAAAAAACCTTTGATGATGAAAGCGTAGTGGGTTTTAAATTGGTACTGGATGCCTTAACCGGTGCCTCTGCCAACGGTGCTACCGCATCTAACACACCACAAACCTTTACTCGCCCATCGGGCAATGGCACTTACACCAGCAGTGCTAATGAAACGCCACTGGATGATACCTTTCGCGATACCCGCGTGAATTTAACCGCGAACTATGAGCAACCTCTTGAAGATCGCATGAACAAAGTGGTGTGGGGTGCCAATGTTTCTAGAGAATATGATTTTGTGAGCATTGGTGGCAGCGGCACTTTTCTACACGATATGAATCAGCGTAACACCACGCTAAGCATGGGTTTTGCGTTTGAACAAGACTCAATTAAACCTGTGGGCGGCACACCGATCCCGTTAGGGGAAATGAAAGAGGCCGGAAGCAAAGTTCGCACTGGCGATGAAAGCCGTTCAATGGTGGAAATGCTTCTGGGGGTTACTCAGGTGATCGATGCTAAAACCCTTATGCAGTTTAACTATGGGTTGGCGGTAAGTGATGGTTACCATAACGATGCTTATAAGATTACGTCTGTGGTGGACGACGTGACTGGGGTGAATGTTCTTAGCCAAGACTCCGGATCGTTAACCAATCGCCACCTATATGAAAACCGCCCCGATTCTCGTACTAAACACAGTCTTTACGGCAAAGTTAAGCGCTTTTTAGGAGGGGATGTGGCCGATATATCGTATCGCTACATGTGGGATGATTGGGGCGTGGCTTCCAGCACGGTAGATATGCATTATCGCTTTAACATGAGCCCTAGCTGGTACCTTGAACCCCATGTGCGTTTTTATACCCAACAAGCGGCAGACTTTTACACCACAAGCTTAACTGAAACCCAAGCTAATGCCCTAGTGGCTAATAATGGCGAGCTGACTTCTGACTACCGTTTGGGAGATATGGATGCCACCACGCTAGGTTTGAAATTTGGTTTTTTAACTCCTAATGGCAACAAAAGCAGCATTCGGGTGGAGTATTACAACCAAACAGGCACGGCTTCTAATGTGATTGGGCAGCAAAATAGCCAAGATTTAGTGCCTGATGTGGACGCGGTGATTGTGCAATATAATTACAGCTTTTAGTCTCTTGCAAACCGTGCCGTGTAAAATCGTTTGTACGGGCTTGTTGATCGATAAAGCACGGTAATACGGCTAAAAACGTTAGGGATTGTGCCTGAGTTTATAGCCGTTTCCCGATACAATGGCCCAACCTTTTTATGTGATAGATCTATGGATAACCGTCATTACACCCTAGAAAAAACACCGTTTGGCCAAGTAGGTCGCTTTCAAGCCATGGCCAGTCCTTGTGAAGTGCTCATGGACTCAAGCGATGAAAAGTTAGGCCAAGCAATCATTAAAGCGGTTTACACTGAAGCCAAACGTATCGAGCAAAAGTTCAGTCGTTACCTTGATAACAATTTCATGTTTACTCTGAATAACAGCGCTGGAAAATCTCTCACCTTAGATGACGAAAGTACATTGTTAATGGACTTTGCGTTCCAGTGTTATGAATTAAGCGATGGCTTGTTTGATGTGACCTCGGGTATTTTACGCTCAGTGTGGAAGTTTGATGGCTCGCAAAATATTCCCTCGCAAGAGCAAATTAATAAACTGCTTCCTTTCATTGGCTTAGATAAAACCTCTTGGCACAGCCCTGAATTTTGTTTACCTGAAAACATGGAAATGGATTTTGGCGGCATAGGCAAAGAATACGCAGTAGATCGCTGTTTGCAAAAAGCCATGGAGTCAATGGTTGAAATATCATCTAAACGAGTGCCTATATTATTGAACTTTGGTGGCGATTTAATCTGTAATGGCCCTCGTATGGCGGGTAAACCTTGGCAAGTGGGCATTGAATCGGTGGGAGGGGGCGGGTCGGCAGTAGTGAGCTTACATATTGGGGCATTGGCCACCAGCGGTGATGCTCGACGTTTTTTACTTAAAGATGGAATACGCTATTCTCATATATTAAATCCCAAAACAGGCCAAAGTATTACCTCGGCACCCAGGTCAGTGACGGTGGCGGCCCAAACCTGTGTGGAAGCGGGTTTATTGTCTACCTTAGCCATGCTGCAAGGTGGTGAGGCAAGCGGCTTTTTAGAAGAGCAAGACGTCAGCCATTGGATTCAAGACTGATTTTAGTACGCCACTTAATTACCTTAGTAAAATTCAAATAGGAACATCATGCGCATACTGGTATTAGAAGACGATCAACCATTGGCGCTTGGTTTAATTCAAACTCTTCAGGCTGAGCAATATGTGGTTGATCATTTTAATACTGTTCAGCTTGGGTTGCAGGCTGTCTCACAAGAACATTATGATCTGGTGTTGTTAGATTTAGGGTTACCCGATGCGGATGGCTTTAGCTTCTTAAAAGAATTTCGCAAACAACAGGTGACCCCGGTGTTAATTCTCACCGCCCGCGATTCCATAGACGATAAAATTCAGGGTCTTGACTTAGGAGCCGATGATTATCTACCCAAACCTTTTGATATTAATGAACTTCAAGCTCGCATGCGGGCCTTATTAAGACGCAGCACAGGGCAAGCTCGCAATGCCCTTGAATACGGTGATGTACAGATAGACACCCAAAGCCGTCAAGTAATGTATCAAGGTAAAGCCATTAATTTAGCGCGACGTGAATACAATTTACTAGAGGTGCTCATTCAAAACCAAGGTAAAGTCATGTCACGTCATTCCTTAGAACAATCCTTGTATAGCTGGCAGGATGATATCGAAAGCAACGCCCTTGAGGTGCATATTCATAATTTGCGTAAAAAGCTTTACAGCAAGCTCATTACCACCATTCGTGGGGTGGGTTATACAGTGGCCGCTTTATGATGAATGACTTTTTAAGAAAAAAATTTAAAAGGTTTAATTTAAAATCGTCCATCAAACGCTTTCTTATTATCAGTATTTTATCGTTTACCACCTTGTATATTGGCACCATTTATTTTTTAAGCCGCCATCAAGCGGTACACGAAATAGAAGAGCTATTTGATGCCCAGTTGGCGCAAAGCTCTTACATATTATTAAATTTATTAGGGGATAGTGTTTCTACTATCGACCAAAACTCTAAACATTTACCTGTGGTGTATTACGGCTTAAATGAGTCTCGGGTGCAAAATAAAAATGCATTGTTGTATGAAAAAAAAGTGGCCTATCAAATTTTTAATAGTCAGGGGAAATTGCTTATTAAATCAGGCAGTGCCCCTTCCGTGGCCATGGGTAAAAACACGGAAGGTTTTAGCCGTATAGAGTTAGCCATAAACAGCACTGCCCAGCAAAGCTGGCGGGTGTTCAGCTTATATGATGAAGATTGGGACTTTTGGTTGCATGTGGCGGAAAGTGAAGCCATAAGAGATGAACTGGCCCGCGGTATATCAGCCCAAACGTTATTGCCGGGTATTCTTATTTTACCGCTGGCTTTATTATCGTTTATTTTTATTGTGCGCATCGGATTAAAACCCCTTAAAGAGTTAACTCAAAATATAAAGTCCCGGGAGGCCAAAAATTTAAGTGCCATTGAATTAGGTAGTTCACCTATTGAAATTCAACCTGTGATTGTAGAGTTGAATGATTTATTTGAGCGCTTGGAAAGCGCCATTAAACGAGAGCAAAGACTCACAGCTGATGCCGCCCATGAATTACGCACGCCGTTGTCGGTCATTATGATTCATGCACAGAACGCTTTAAAAAGTAGCAGCGACAGTGAGCGAAATAGCGCTTTATTAGAGCTTGAAAAGGGTGTTATGCGGGTATCCAGATTGTTAGAGCAATTGCTGACCCTTTCTAAAATATCACCGGACATTATCCCTAAAGAAATATTGGCGTTTTATCCTTTATGCCAAGAAGCGGTGGCACAAATGGCGCCAAAAGTGCTAGCGAAGCACCAAGAAATATCCCTGCAGTGTGAACCTGAACTACAACACCTAAAGCTAGATGCCAGTGCCTTTTTATTGGAAATACTCATTCGTAATTTAATTGATAACGCCAGTGAATATACCCCCAAGTACGGCCAAATTGAGTTGGCCATAGGGTCAATAAAGGGCCAGTTAACACTAGTGGTTCAAGACTCAGGCCCTGGGGTGCCTCAAGAAAATTTGGGAAAACTCACAGATCGATTCTTTCGCGAGCATCAACAAACCGGCAGCGGTGCGGGTTTGGGGTTGGCCCTTGTGAACAGCATCGTGCTGTTTCATGGGGGAGCGTTAGAATTTGGTCAATCTTCTTTAGGAGGGCTTAAGGTACAGGCCATTTTTCCTTTAGCCCCTAAAGCCAATATCCTTTCCTGAACCTGAACCTGAACCTGAACCTGAACCTGAACCTGAACCTGAATCGCGAGGTAGCGTCTTCATCCAGACTCACCAGCAGCTGCTAAACTGTAGATACTTTGGGGTTTTACCCTAGCCTTGGTATGGGAGAGGGAATGAAGCAATTGGGCAGGCTCTTGCCGGCAGTGGTGCTGGCTTTCATGGCGGGTAACAGTGCTTGGGGCCAAGACTTGGTGGTGGCTTTTGGTAGCAATCGTCCACCCTTTGTTTATCAAGATAAAGGGCAATGGATTGGCTTTGAAATTGATATCGCTAAAAAGGCCCTTGCTTTAAAAGGCCATGGCATTAAGTCATCAAGCTTTTTCGCCAACAAGCGCCTAGCAATAGCGGTGAGTCAAATGAACTTTGATGTGGGGGTGACGGTTCAGTATCAAAATGATGGTACCTTCTATTCTGATGATTTTATTAGTTACCACAATTATGCCATATCAAAAAAGCGCGAAAAGGTGAGCGTGCAATCCATTCAAGACCTTACCCGATATTCCCCTGTGGCTTGGCAAAACGCTTATATTAATTTAGGCAATGAGTTTGCCCGTTATTTTGGCCCAGATGCAAAAGGAAAACATCTTGAGAATTATTTAGAATTTGTTAATCAAGACAATCAAAATCACTATTTCTGGGTGGGGCGCGCAGATGTGATTATTATCGATAAAACCATTTTTCTATGGCACAGAAAAAGGCTAGCCCAGCAGTTTAACACCCAGCAAGCCTTGGTATTTCACGATATTTTTGATAAAGCCACCCATTTTAAAGTGAACTTCAAAGACCAAGCTATCCGCAATGAGTTTAATGAGGGCCTAAAACAATTAAGGGCCAGTGGCGAATATCAAGCCATTATCGATGGATACTTGCAAATACCTGACGCTGAATAATTCATCGCATTTTGTGTTTTGTCTGGTGTGTCACGATTCAAAGCGCAAGAAATATCAAAACTCACTGAGCTCCACTATATAAACTGCTTCACCATTGATTAACCCTGTATGGCGAGGTAAAAGCATGACTCAGCCGGTCTTTTTAATCATTAGTGCCACTGTCAACAAACAAGAGCCTGAGCGCACGATGAATACTTAAGGAAGTCTGCCCCTATTCGTGCTCAATATGATGCTGTGAAGGTGGCTAATTATGGTTTAAGTGAAGCATTGGATGATTATGGGATGCCAGAACACTGTTTAGTGGTGTCTTTCCCTGCTCGTCATTCAATTTTTGAGCTGTTTGCAGGCCCTGAGTATCAGGCGTTAATAAAACTGCGTGATTTAGGGTTTAAGAGTGTTCGGTATTTTATTGGCAGTGAGAATATTGACCAGAATTCGGAATCTGAAAACCAATAGCTTCAAAACAGACATGCACAGATTGTATTAAGTTCAGCAGCATAGAGCCTTTTAGGCCCAAAGATGGACAATATTAATTCTAGCCATTGCTTAAACGTTTGCAGGCTAGTGATAAATGAACTGAGAATCTAAATTTATTCTTGGAACCAAGCTATAAATGCTGGCTCTAAACAAAAAATTAACAGGTGACCCAAATGAATCGTTTTTTTAAAAGTATCGAATATGTAGAAGAGCACCTGTACGAGCCTGTGACTATTCACGATATTGCTAAAGCCTCTAGTTATTCGGCTTACCATTTTAGCCGCATCTTTAAATCTTTGGTGGGGGATTCCCCAAAAGAGTATTTAAGAAAGCGCCGTTTAACCGTGGCGGCAACCCGTTTACTAAAAGAAGATACCTCAATATTAGACTTGGCCATTCAATGTCAGTTTGAATCTCAGGAAGCGTTTACTCGGGCCTTTAAACAGTTGTTTTCCATGACGCCTGGGCAGTATCGAAAAGAACAGGACCCATATCGCTTAATCTATAAAGATCAATTCAGTCCACACATGTTGCATCATTTGCAAAATAGTTTGGAGATGGCACCCAGCATTATTACCCGAGACGCCATGAAAACGGTGGGCATTGCTATGCGTTACAACAACGAGGATTTAGACCTTAAAAAGCTTTGGTCAGCTTTCAGGCCCTACAAAGACTCCATTCCAAATCGAGTGGGTAGCGATGTATTTGGTATTTACGAGGAATACCAAGAAAGCGATGAAGGCAATGAGTTCACCTATGTATGCAGTGTACAAGTTAGTGATTACTCGGACATTCCCCAGGGCATGGTGCAAAGAGACATAGCATCGCAACTTTATGCACGCTTTGATCATAAAGGCCCCATTGCCAGCCTTGAAGACACTTTAAAATTCATTTGGGGAAGTTGGTTACCAAAGTCTAAATTTGAATACGTGGAAAAACCAGATTTTGAGTTATACGCGGCAGGTTTTAACGATGCTAATCCAGAAAATGTATTGCAAATTTTCATTCCCATTAAAGAAAAATAAATTACTTTAAAGAATATGTTTGATAATAAATATCTCTCTTCTGAGTCTGTAAAAATGGCTGAGCACCCATTGCATGAAGCACCTGTGGTTAGATTGGCCAATGGAAATGACTGTACGCCACAGCATTTCTTTGCGTTTGATCATACCCTTAATAGTGTGGAATGTTTGATCAGTAAAGTTGAATTCTCACCTCAGTATCCCATTTTTGTATCTTGTGATAGTGGGGGAGTATTTTTACAGGCGGGGGTGATTGGCTACGATAATTATCAAAGCCATTCCCCGTTGCAACCCAAGAAAATTGTGTACGGGCGAAAATGGCGTGTGGAGAGCAATTTGCCCACCTCTGAAATTATTCAAACCACTTTTTTAGCCATTAAAAAGGCCCGTGAGCATGAATTAAGGGAGTTTGTGAGTCTTTATGATCCTTTATCGGGGAAAAGAAGCACGCCCTTTAATTGCCATCATGATTTACCCTTAATGGCCAGTAACGCCGAGTTATTTATACATTCATCAAGCGCAATAGAGCCCTTTTTAAATGATGAAAAAATGTTACCTTTACTCAATAAAATACGAGTGGGCAGTCGAAAAATTACCTTAATGGATTTCACCAAAAGAGCTCATAACACCATCATCGACCTTACAATTAGTGAGCCGGATAAAAGTGATGATCATGGTGAATTGAGTGAGTTTAATAATTTGTCACTAACACTTGTATTGAAGGAATTAAACGTCAATGAGTTTCTTCATGAGCTTATGGTTGAACTGATTAACATAAGTGATCGTTTCGTGGAGGAGCATTTTTTGTTCGACGGCTTTGCACGTTTTAGTCGTCAGCAAGACATTATCAGCATTGGCCAGTTTTCTATTAACACACGCCATATTGAAGATGAAAACTTTAATGAGGATAGCAAAGCAGTATTTCGCCAACACAATGGCATGATTGACGCCACGCGGGTACCAGTGATTTTTAATGAAGCACAGCGTAAGCGTCTAGAGGCAGTTTTACTTTAAAATATGGGTTTAAAGCTGGCTATTTAATTTTCTTAATTCCTTTGGATATAATAAATAATAATATATGCATGCTTTTTTATAAGGCTTATGTTTTTTCTGGCTAGACTTAAATTAACGTTTGTATGAAACAAACTGTCGATGAGGCTGGTCATGAAAAAACTAACACTGCTGCTCTGTGGCGCTCTCTTAAGCACCTTGCATTTTCAGGCATTGGCTGGGAATTATGTGGTAGGGGTAGAGGCTTTAAAGTATTACCCCTTGTATGAGGGTAAAGGAAACTCCTATAAAGGTTATGCAAGAGAGTTATTAGATGAATTCGCTAAAGCAAAAGGCCATAAATTAACCTACAAAGCCGTGCCCGTTAAGCGCTTGTTTGGTGAGTTTTTGGCAGGAAATATGGATTTTAAATATCCAGACAATGCCAAATGGGCATCCCACATGAAACAAGGTCATAAGGTGGTTTATAGTGACAGCACTGTGGAATACATTGATGGCATTATGGCCCCTCCTGCCAATAAGACGTTAAATGTAGATACCTTTAAAACCATCGGCACATTACGCGGATTTACCCCATGGGTCTATATGGATGACATTTCCAAAGGCACCATGAAACTTTCTGAATCAGACAACATGAAGTCGCTCATTTCCATGGCGGAATCAGGTCGAATTCAAGGGGCTTATTTTAATGTGGTGGTGGCACAATATTTTATGAAAAACACCCTAAAAAATGCCAAAGCCCTAGTTTTTAAAGAAGACCTTCCTCATTCCCGTGACAACTTTTCTCTGTCAACGGTTAAACACCCTAAGGTCATTGAAGAATTTAATGCCTTTCTAAAAGAAAATGAAAGCTTGGTTGAAAAACTAAAAGATAAATACCAAGTTAAGCTTCCCTAACCCCATGGCCTGGTTTAGGCCTTTTCTCATTTATGTTAGCCCCTTATTTAGGGGCTTTGGGGTTTGTGCCAACCAAGCATTGTGAGGGCATTTCATGGGGCATAAATCATTCACCTTGGTTCTTTTCATGGCTGGGCTTTTTAGTGCACAGGCATATCCCACCAGTACCACGGTGGTGGGTGAGACTGTTTTGCTTAACGGTCAGAGCTATAAGGTGCCTAAGTATTGGGCGGGAAAGCGAATAGATATTAGCAAGCAACCGAAACCTGCCACGTTAAGAGCGCTACCCAGCCAATTAACGCTTAATAAAAGCCGTATATATGTGACCCAAAAGACCAAACAAGCCTTAATAAAAATGGTCAATCAAGCCAAGCAAGATGGGGTGGTATTATCGGTAGATTCGGGCTTCAGAAGTGAGCAGTATCAAAAAAAGATATTAGAAAAGTATCTTAAGCAAAATATGGATTACTTAGGCTTGCTGCAAGTGGTGGCGCCGCCTGGGTATTCTCAGCACATGCTGGGTAATTGTGTCGATTTTGTCCCCAGTGAATTAGATTTTTCAAAAAGCAGCCAATATGCATGGCTTAAAACGAACGCCTCTAAATTTGGTTTTATAGAAAGCTACAGCGAAGATAATAAGGTCGGCATTAACTGGGAGCCTTGGCACTGGCAATTTAAGAGCGTTAACGCAACGGCTAGCACGGATCCCCCCCCTATCAATAGTCAGCCGTCATTCAGAGCCTTCAAAAAGGGTAGCTGAGCACTAGTTTTATGAGAGGGTATTGGGATTTTTTATGTGTTTTTCTAGGCCTCTATTTAATGGGTATTTCATGAGGAAAATGCCATGAAAAATTTAAGGTTGCTACTGGTTAGCCTTTTTGTTTTTTCATGCGTGACCCATGGGCAGGATACCATTCGGATCACCAACGGTGAGTGGGAGCCCTTTATGTCGGAATACTCTGCTCATTATGGGGTTAACTCACATGTGGTGAGCGAGGCTTTTAAACTAGAAGGAATTGTTGTTGAGTGGGGGTTTTACCCTTGGGTACGGGCCTATGCGGTGACCAAAAGTGGAACTTGGGATGCATCTGCCAGCTGGTGGCCTGTCGAAGAAACTAAGCAGTCTTTTTTACTAAGTGACCCTATTAGCCAGACCTCCTTTGTCTTTTTTCATTTAAAAAGCTATGACTTTAACTGGGAAAAACTAAATGATTTAAAAAACTTAAGAATAGGGGGCACATTTGAATACGACTATGGAGAGGCATTTATGGCAGCCAGTAAAAATGGTCATTTAAAGATGGATTACACTGCCACAGATGAACAGAATTATAAAAAGTTAATACGAGGTCGTATCGAAATATTTCCTAATGACCCTGTCGTTGGATACGCTCAAATACGCAATTCGTTACCAATTGAAGAAGCAAAGCTAATTACTCACCACCCCACTGAATTTGAACTAAGCACGCTTCATCTTATTATTTCCAAAAAGAGTAATAGGGCACAATATTTTTTGGATAAGTTCAATAGTGGTTTTAAAAAACTTAAAATAAGTGGGCGCTATGATGAAATGCAAAACGATTTGAGTTCAGGGAAATACGATAAGAAAAAAACAAAATGGCAGAAGCAAGATTAGCTAGCTTTTAGTAGAAGCTGAGAGGCTGCTTATAAAGTCAGCTCTGAATTGACTCATAAATAGGCTGAAGACGTTTAAGGGCTATGTTTGGGTGAAAGATGCGTCAACACTTGCGAATATTGTAAATTCCTTTCACTTATATGAATATATTTTTTTAGATCTAATCTATTCTTCACAAGACTTCCCCCTGAAAATTTAGCTAAACTAAAGTCTATATTCCCCAAAAGGGAATGCTTTAACGATTTATTTGGTTGGTTGCTGCCCACTTGCAGTGCCTGCCATAAACTTCGTTAACTAACATGTCATTTGCCAAGATAAAACCTCACAAGGGAGACTGGCCAATGTTTACTGCTATGCACCATCAAGATGTGCAAGAGCTGCACTTTTGTCATAAAGAACAGCTTAATGCCGTTATCGCCATTCATAATTTACGTTTGGGTCCCGCCTTAGGTGGTTGTCGATTTTTACCTTACGACAGTGAACAAGAAGCCATTACCGATGCCTTAAGATTGGCCAAGGGTATGAGCTATAAAGCGGCTCTGGCCCGTGTGCCTCAAGGAGGGGGGAAAGCCGTAATTATGGCCCCTAAAGAGCCATTTAACCGCAAAGCGTTATTCAAACAATTTGGACAGTTCATTCAGTCTTTATCTGGGCGTTACATTACCGCCATGGACAGCGGCACTCAAGTGACCGACATGGATCACATTCGTAGCCAAACCCCTTATGTGAGCAGTTCAAGTGAGATAGGAGACCCTTCACCCACCACCGCACAAGGGGTGGCATTGGGAATTGCCACCGCCGTTCAGTTTCAATTTTCGCACGATTTATCCAACATACGAGTGGCCATTCAAGGTCTTGGCCATGTGGGTTTGGCTTTGGCTGAGCAATTACATGCACAAGGTGCGCGCTTAATAGTCAGTGACGTTGACCCTCAAAAAGCACAGTTAGCCAAACAAAAATACCAAGCCAAAGTAGTGGCCCCAGAGGATATTTACCAGCAAGAGTGCGACGTCTTTAGCCCTTGTGGTTTGGGGGCTATTTTAAACGAAAAAAACATCGACATTTTAAAATGTAAAATTATTGCCGGTTGTGCCAATAACCAACTGGCCAGTGATGATATGGGGCAGCTAATTCATGACAAAGGCATTTTATATGCTCCTGACTATGTCATTAACAGCGGCGGCCTTATTTTTGCCTCATCTCGATTTAGAGGCTTAAAAACAAGTGAAATTGCCCGAGAAGTGCATAAGTTAAAAGATACTCTGGATAAAATATTTGTTTTGTCTCATACCAAAAATAAAGCTTGCCATGAAATAGCCAATGAAATGGCCGAACAAATTTTATTTGGAAAAATGGTGCAATTTCAGGAGGCTGTATGAAGCGTGCTGAACATTTAGTGACGAATTTAGGTCATCAGAGCTTGGTGCAATTCCACTTAGATTACATTCAATTTTTAGGTGAGCAAAGCCAATGGGTAAGTGAGCGCCCGGGTTTTGCAAGTGACGACTGGTTATTAAAATCGTATGAATACATGGTGCTCAATAGAGTGTTTGACCAAAAAGCAATAGCCTTGCAGCGCACCGGTCAGTTGGGAACGTTTCCTTCCAGTTTAGGTCAAGAAGCGTTTGGGGTCGCTATTGGCATGGCACTTCAAAAAGACGATGTTTTTGTGCCTTATTATCGTGACCAAGGGGCACACTTTTTACGTGGTCATAAAATGGAAGATTTACTTTTATATTGGGGGGGAGATGAGCGCGGCAGTGCCGCCGGACCTAAACAAGATTTTCCGGTGTGTGTGCCCATTGCCACACAAATCACTCACGCAGCAGGTGCAGCGGCTGCCTTGAAAATTAAAGGCCAGCAACAAGTGGCCATGGTGACCATTGGTGATGGTGGTACTTCAAAAGGGGATTTTTTCGAAAGTTTAAATGTAGCAGGCGTATGGCAATTGCCGTTAATTGTATTGGTGAATAATAACCAATATGCAATTTCAGTCCCCAGAGAAATGCAATGTGGGGCAGGTACTCTTGCCCAAAAAGCCATAGGGGCGGGCGTTCACGGGGTGCAAGTGGATGGCAACGATGTCATGGCCATTTACCAGGCGATACTAGAAGCACGCCAAAGAGCTGATGACCATAAAGGCGCCACACTCATTGAGGTAATGACCTACCGCTTGGCAGATCACACCACTGCCGATGACGCCAGTCGTTATCGCAGCAGCCAGGAAGTGAAAGAAGCTTGGCTTAAAGAGCCTATTAAGCGTTTGCAAAGTTTGTTGTTTGATTTGAAATTATGGGATTCTGAAAAAGAAAAAACCTTACAAGCCCAGTGCACTGACAAGGTGGATAACGCCGTTAAAAATTACCTCAATACCGAACCACAAAGTCCGCAGAGTATGTTTGATTATTTATATTCAGAGTGGCCCGAAAATATGAATGAACAACTGGATATTTTAGGCGATAAAGTAGAGCGCATGGACAATCATCATTAAACGAGCATTTTAATAAAATTTTCAAATCAACTGAAAGATTGGCTAGGAGATAAAACATGACGGTAGCTAAAAATCTAGACGAATCAGAAAATGTTGATGCGGTTTTACTGGATGCTGTGAACTTGGCTTTGCATTATGAAATGGCCCGTGATGAAAGTGTTGTGGTATTAGGAGAAGACATTGGCAGTAATGGCGGTGTATTTCGAGCCACCGCTGGGCTTAAAGATAAATTTGGTTTTAAACGGGTCATGGATACACCATTAGCCGAAGCGCTTATTAGTGGCATGGCCATTGGTATGGCCAGTCAGGGATTAAAGCCAGTGGCTGAAATTCAATTTATGGGTTTTATATTTCCGGCGTTTGAGCATTTATTTTGTCATGCTGGTCGTATGCGCAATAGGACCCGTGGGCGCATGACGTGCCCTATGGTCTTACGCGCTCCATTTGGAGGTGGCATTCATGCGCCAGAACATCACAGTGAAAGCACAGAAGCCCTCATAGCCCACATACCGGGTATTCGTGTGGTGATTCCATCCTCCCCAGCTCGCGCATATGGTTTATTATTGTCGGCCATACGGGACCCAGACCCTGTGGTGTTTCTTGAGCCCAAACGTATTTATCGTGGGGCCCAGCAATTGATTCAAAATAACGGCCAAGCTTTACCCTTAGATAAGTGCTTTACCCTAAGAGAAGGCAAGGATATTAGCCTTATTAGCTGGGGGGCCAGTATCAGTGAAACCCTGCAAGCAGCAGATGTCTTGGCGCAAAAAAACATATCCGCGGAAGTGATTGATGTAGCCACCATTAAACCCCTTGATATGCGTACTATACTGTCTTCTGTGGCCACCACCGGGCGCTGCGTGATTGTGCATGAGGCGGCGCGCTCTTTTTCGGTGGGCTCAGAAATCAGTGCCCAAGTGAGTGAGAAATGCTTCTTAAATTTATTGGCACCTGTACAGCGGGTAACGGGGTTTGACACGCACATGCCTTATTTTAAAAATGAAAATTACTATTTACCCAGTGCTCAAGACATCGTGGCCAGTGCCTTAAAGACGTTTAAAGAAAGCTGATCAATACGGATATTCTTGGCAAAAAATAACAATTGTTTTTAATGAGTACTTCAAAAATCTAGGATGATTAAATGAAATATTTTAAGTTGCCCGATTTAGGGGAAGGGTTAAGCGAAGCTGAAATCGTGCAGTGGCATGTAAAAGAAGGAGATGAAGTTAAGGTTGACCAATTAATGGTGTCGGTGGAAACCGCTAAGGCCATTGTTGAAGTACCTTCTCCTCAATCAGGCATCATCGCTACACTCTTTGCACAAGTGGGCGACGTGATTCATTTAGGGGAGCCTTTGGTTGAATACCAAGGGGAAGAAGACGATTCAAGCTCGGTGGTGGGGGATTTATCCGCTAACCCTGTGCACGCCAGTGAGGATGACTTCATAGTGGGCAGTGCCCATGACGCCCATGCATCTCAAAGCATTAAAGCCACCCCCAGTGTGCGCGCGCTGGCCAAGCGTATGGGGGTAGAAATCAGCCATATTCAGGGCACCTCAATTGATGGCCGCGTGACCAGCTTTGATGTGGAGAAAGCGGCGCAATTAAATTTAGATAAAGGCCAAAGTGAAGCGTTAAAAGGCGTGCGAAAATCCATGGCCAAGGCTATGAAAAGAAGTCATGAGCAAGTGGTGGCAGTGACTTTACATGACGATGTTGACATTTTTAAGTGGCAAGAAGCAGAGGATCCCACCATGCGTTTAGTGCATGCCATTAACGTGGCCTGTCAAAAGGAGTCTTCATTAAATGTTTGGTTTGATGGCGAACAATTAACTCGCCGAATATTAACGAATGTTGATCTAGGCATCGCAGTGGATACCGAGCAAGGGCTGTTTGTGCCTGTGTTAAGGGATATTCATACCCGTAGCCAACAAGATTTGCGCTTAGGTTTAGACGCATTAAGAGCTGCAGTAAAAAGTCGAAAAATTCCCCCTAAAGAAATGCAAGGGGCAACGATTACGCTATCAAATTTTGGCACGCTGGCAGGAAAATATGCCAACCCAATTGTGGTGCCACCCATGGTGGCTATTGTTGGTGCTGGGGGCATTCGAGACGAGGTATTGGCCCATGAAGGTAAAGCGGTTTTACATCCTGTATTACCTTTATCCCTCAGTTTTGATCATAGAGCTGTGACGGGTGGTGAGGCGGCTAGGTTTTTGAAAGCGTTAATGGATGACCTAGCTTTGGAAAAAGTATAATCAGAAACTATTATTAAGTTTTGTTTTTAATAACTGGGTTTTTGATTTTCTATATTGGTAAAACCTCTCCATTAATAGGCTCATGAAAATTACGCTAAACTCAAGAACTCGTATCCAAACGGGTTGGTCATATGGCCCCAGAAGGATATCTCCAGTCATATTTAATCCCACCACATAGGCTAGCATCACCATGACCGAAGCGAGCCAAGCACTTAAGTTGGTGTGCAGCACTGCAAACGGCAATACCCATAAAAGATACCATGGGTTAATAACGGGCGCGCACAATAGTAAGGCCCCCATAAGCCAATCCCCTCGTACTGGCTTATGATTTTTAGTGACGCTGTATAGTGGCCAATGGGCAGAAAAGCGCGGTTGCGAAAAGAGAAAAAAATACCAAGCGAAAAAACCGCACAATAAAATTGCCAAAAATAATTTAGCCTGACTTGGGGAAATAAATTGGGCTAGTAGCCCATATAGAGCCGAGTTAAATTCCCAATTCTGTGCCATGGCGCTTAGGCCGATTAAGTCGCTGTGATCCTTAGCTAATAAGGGGATATATAGGCTCGCTAAAATCATTAAAAATACTAGCCAGTGACGTGGCTTACATTGAATTAATAAAAATGGCACAAATATAAGGGCAAAAATTTTGGCGCCCACGCTGGCGGCCAGAAAAATTGCCACTCCATAAAAATATTGTTTGTGAAGACAGAATATCGAAATCATGAGTAAGCCCACCCCAAATCCATCAGGGTGAGCGGTGAGTATGATTTCCTTAAACACTAGGGGGGACCAAGCGTACAGCATGACTAAGTTAGGCTTAGCCAGCTGCAGTAAAATACCAATTAATAGCATATCAAACGCGCTGTAAATAAGTTGCAATGCCCATACTTCGCCTGGGGCGATTAAATACGCCATTAAAAAACTGTATTGCAAGCTGGGCCCATAAATCGTCGGAATGTCTGGGTAATTTATTTGCCCTAGTATGGATTGAAAGTTATTAGGGATTTTATGGTTCAGCTCACTGCTATAAAAATAATCGCTAGGGGCAATCCCGTACGGGCTGCCTAATTGCACACTCTGGTAGGCATCCCAAAGATAGCGAAAATAATCATCCTCAAATAAAGGCATGCCAAAGATACCTAATAAGTGAAAAACCAGCGCCCATGAAAATACGTAGCGCGCCGAGAGGTTTTGACCAACTTGATGAAAGTAGATAAAACTCCCAAAGACCCCTGCATAGCAGGCGGACATGAGCAGTAAATACCCTTGCAGGTTATGAGCCTCAGATGATCGAGAAAATACCAGTAAGGCTATAAAAGACAGCATTACCAGTAAGGCTAATCCATGTAACTTATAATTTAGCGGGCTTAAAAAATATAGGCGCAACCGTTTCATCTCTTTATTCAAAAGTGAGAAAGCTAATAGGGTAATAATAAAGACGGGTGGTTGCTATGCTTTAAAACGTAAGATTTAAAATGTTATACCTTGTGATACTTCTGTAATAAATCCATTACTTATTTGTGATTCATCGGCCTTTCTTTTAGGTAACACTGAGCCCAGTTGTAAGCTGCCAGGAGGGGTTGTTTTGTACTGCTGGTTTTAGTCACTTAATTCTTATTAAAACAGGTACTCCTATGTTTAATTTTTCGCCCAAGGGGCGTTTCACTATGAAACTGGCTGGTGCGACAGCAGCATTGGTTTTGTCTTCATCTGTTATGGCTTCAGGCTCATTTGGTGGCGCTTCAGGTATTGGCTTGCAGAATTCTTATAACCTAGGCAAGACTTTATACTATAGGCAGTTGGCTTGTGAAGAATGTCCACTGGGAAAACAAAGCCTAGATGTGATCGGTGCGCAGAAATTAATTGACAAGTTAAATCATGATGAAAATTTTGCCCAAGGTTTAAAAGGTATAAAACGCAACGCTGTGATTGTTTATTTAAAACGCCGTTATAAGACAGGTTAATCGTTTCTTGTGTGAATCGAGTAAAAAATAATTTTAAGGAATAAATAATGAAACGTTCGATTACATCAGCCTTGGCTTTGGCTATTTCACAAGCGTGTTTGGCGGATGGGTCTCCTTGGCTTACAGAGCCTGAGACGATGCAGCTGGTGGTCTCGCAGGTACAACAAAGTGCCGATGAATTTTATAAAGCCAACAGCACCACACAGGTAGATAAATTAGAGCAAAAAACCACCTGGTTGGGTTTGTCGTACGGACTGGACTATGACCTAGCTGTGGGTTTTAAAAGCGGTTATTCCAGCAATGAAGGTAACTCAGTCAGTACAGAAAGTGGCATAACGGACTCTACGGTGGGCGTGAGCTGGCGCTTGGTGGATGAATTTATTAGCTACAGTTATGTGCCTTCTACGGTTTTACGTGCAGCGGCAACCTTTCAAGGGGACTACGATACCGGAGAGATTAATGCCATTGGCGATGGAGCCGACAGCATAGAAGTGTCGTTAATTTTAGGCCGCTTTTTAAACCCTTGGTTGGCGGTGTCTTCTGAACTGGGTTATCGAAAGCGCAACTCTGATGTGCCTGATGATGCCTTCTATAAATTAGGCGCCTATGTGTTGCCAAGTCCGCAGGTGTCTGTCTCTCTTAATTATAGTGTGGTCGATGCTCAAGGTGGTTTAGACATTGGTGAGGCGGGTTTTGTAAATAGCGAAGATGGCACTGTGAATTTTCATAAACTGGAAGAAGACAGCTCACTGGTGGATTTGGGCATTTCTTTTAACGTATTGCCTGAACTTAACCTGAGCTTTAACGCCGGACAGGTGGTAAATGGAAAAAATACCACCAAAAGTGATGTGTACGCGCTAACCGTTGGTTACACCTTACCCTGATATTTTACAAGTAAGCCTCGCGGCCCATGCGGCCACGAGGTGCACCGAGTACCGCTTGTTTAAACGTCCATTAGGGCTGGCGATTACTTTCCTTTTAAAATTGGGTAATTCATCGAGAGTGTTCACTTAAGGATAAACTATGTATCAACAACACCGGGTTTGTGTGGTCATTCCTGCCCTTAATGAAGCGCAATCTATCGGTTTAGTCTTGGCAGATTTATGGGAGCTTAAAGATCAGCAGGGACGCAATATCATAGATGAAGTGCTAGTGTGCGATAATGGTTCAAGTGATCAAACGGCACAAATAGCTCAAAAGGCCGGAGCCAAAGTGGTGTTCGAAATACTGCCAGGTTATGGCCGAGCCTGTTTAAAGGCACTGGCGGCCATTCAAAAAACCGACATCATCGTGTTTATGGATGCCGACCATGCTTTTTACGCTCACCAAACAATAGCGTTAATTGATGGCGTGAGTAAAGGGCAAGATTTGGTCATAGGCTCTCGTGTTTTGGGAAGAATGGAACCCGGAGCGCTCACGGTCCCCCAAAGGCTGGGCAATCAGTTGGCCAGTAGTTTAATTCATTTAATTTGGGGGCAGAAGGTGACGGACCTTGGGCCGTTTAGGGCCATCAGTTACAGTGCTTTAGAAAAACTAGGTATGCAGGACCAAACTTTTGGTTGGACTATAGAAATGCAAATTAAGGCCATTCAATATAGTTTAGCCACAAGTGAAGTGGCGGTGGATACTCGGCGTCGCATTGGTGTCTCAAAAATTAGTGGAACTGTAAAGGGCACTATTGGTGCCGGTGTAGGTATAATAAGCATGATTTTTAAACTGTGGTGGAATCAGAAAAAAATGCAGGGTGTGATGAGCTAATATTACCTTACTGTGAGTGTGTAGATTTAAGTGAAACATATAAATGGAGCAGCAATGAAGATTTCTATTAAGTGGTTTAGCTATGGGTTAGTGATGCTATTGAGTTTTGGCTACTTTAGTTCCGCTTTAGCGAATGAGGATATTGATTGGCGAAAGAGTAATGAAAAAAATCATTCCATGATTGATCATATGGCTTGGCAAAGCATACTCGATAAATATTTAAAATTGGCGAAAATGGGGGGTGTTAATCTGTTTGACTATGCCAATGTGGGTGAGGCAGAGAAAAAAAATCTACAGGCCTATCTTCATGATATGCAGAGTATTAACCCTTTGAACTTTAATAAGGCTGAACAAAAAGCCTACTGGATAAACCTCTATAATGCCCTGACGGTCAATTTAATTTTAAATAACTATCCGCTGAAAAGCATTACTAAGTTAGGTGAAAGTATATTCTCTTTTGGTCCCTGGGACGATGATATGGCCAAGATAAATGGCGTTGAATTAAGTTTAAATGATATTGAACATGCCATTTTGCGACCTATTTTTAAAGATCCGAGAATTCATTACGCGGTTAATTGTGCTAGCTATAGTTGCCCAAATTTGGCAGGCCAAGCTTTCACTTCTAGTAATACCCAGCAATTACTTGAAAGCGGTGCTCGAGACTACGTGAATCATGTTAGGGGAGTGAGTTTTGAAGGAGAAGATCTTTTAATGTCCAGTATCTATCATTGGTATAAAGACGATTTTGGTGGTGAAGATAAATCTCTACTTGCTCACTTTAAACAATATGCTTTGACTGAACTTAAAGCAAAGCTCATCAAATTTGAAAGAAGTGATGGAGATATAGAGCACAGTTATGATTGGGCTTTAAACGAAGTGAAATAAAATATTAGAAATTTTCTTTAATAAAAAACCGAATCATTAATAACGTTTCGGTTTTTTAATAGAGGTTGCCTGTAGGTACGTCCACTCCTTATTTGGCGTAAATGACTTTCCATGGCCCCATGCCCGTTATTTGAATAATAGCTGGGTTATCTTTGGTGTACACATAATGATTTTCATTTTTTGGGTTCACATAAAAACTACCGGCGCTAAACTTAGTGCCAATTTCCTTGTTAAAGCTATCACCAAACCCCACGTACAAATCACCTTGTAAAATTGTCACTCGCTCAGGTCCAGGATGCTGGTGAACAGCGAGCTTCATATTCTTAGGGGTTTTTAAACGAATAGTAAACATACCTTCTTTTTTGGGATTTCCTTCCAGAACAGCCATTTGAGTGCCTTTGGGTAAATGAGCGCCAGCGCTTTGCCATTCGATATCGTCACTCCAATATCGTAGGGTATTTTTTGGAACATTTTCCTGGAAATTATTTGCTAGAACGCTGCCAGAGAAAACAAGGACGCTGAGCATAGCGGTGATTAAATGGATGGTTTTTGACATGGTTAACCTTAAAAAGATGAGTTAGAAATATAGTTATATTGTCTTATTAAATGAAATAATAACAGATTAAAAATCTTGAATAGTGCCGTAAATGTAAAGTATGATGCGTGCAGCTCACGGGGTGCCCACTGGTGTAAACCAATCGGCCGAGATGCATTTGCAAACCCGTTGAACCTGATCCGACTAGCATCGGCGTAGGAATGAGCGTGGTTTGTCTATGTAAATACATCTGTTTTCTCACCCATAGTGTGAATTATAATGTGTTGGCAAACTGCATCTAACCCCTAGGGGTTGTCCGCACGTCTTTGTTAGTGGTGACTTAATTTTAAGGACCCACTATGCAAACTACTGATTTTGAAAACCCAGAAAACCACATTTCAGTTCAATCATTACCGGAAGTTAAAACAGGTAATATTACCCTTGACCCGCTGCCGGGCAGTGAAAAAGTTTACGTTCAAAGTTTAAACCTACCTGATGTGCGCGTGCCCATGCGCAAGATTAATTTAACCGATGGCACAGACATTACGCTTTACGACACTTCTGGCCCTTATACTGATAGCAACGCCACGATTGATGTTCACAAAGGCTTACCGAATGTTCGTTCAGCTTGGTTAGATACCTCAGAAGACTGTGAACTCTATCAAGGCCGTGATACTAAACCTGAAGATAATGGCTTAGAAAGCGAAGAGAAAGCCTTTCAGTTTTATAACCCTCACCTACAACGCCAACCCAGACGAGCAAAATCGGGTAAAAATGTATCCCAAATGCATTATGCAAGACAGGGCATTATTACCCCTGAAATGGAATTTGTGGCCATTCGAGAAAATCAAAAACGCAGCGAATTAGAAAAAGAATTTAATACGGATGAACGGACTAAACGCTTAGCTGGTAACAGTCAGGGAGCCAGCATTCCAGATATTATTACTGCCGAATTTGTGCGTGAAGAAATAGCTCGTGGTCGTGCCATTATTCCTGCCAATATCAATCACCCCGAACTTGAGCCCGTTATTATTGGTCGAAACTTTCTGGTTAAAGTGAATGCCAATATTGGTAATAGCGCATTGATATCATCTATCGAAGATGAAGTAGATAAGCTTGTTTGGTCCCTTCGTTGGGGAGGCGATACCGTCATGGATTTATCTACCGGCAAGCATATTCACAGTACCCGTGATTACATCATTCGAAATAGCCCAGCCCCTATTGGCACAGTGCCTATCTATCAAGCGCTGGAAAAAGTAAATGGTGTGGCTGAAGATCTAACGTGGGAAATTTTTCGAGACACTCTAATCGAGCAAGCTGAGCAAGGGGTGGATTATTTTACTATCCATGCGGGTATTCGATTAGCCCATGTGCCGCTGACTGCAAACCGTGTCACCGGTATTGTGAGCCGTGGTGGTTCTATCATGGCCAAATGGTGTATTGCTCATCATGAAGAAAGCTTTTTATACACGCACTTTGAAGACATTTGCGAAATTATGAAAGCGTATGATGTGAGCTTCTCTTTAGGAGATGGCCTACGCCCAGGCTCTCAAGCTGACGCTAACGATGCGGCTCAGTTTGCAGAATTAGAAACCCTAGGAGAGCTAACCAAGATAGCTTGGAAGCACGATATTCAAACCATGATTGAAGGTCCTGGCCATGTGCCTATGCATATGGTGCAAGCCAATATGGACAAGCAATTAGAATGCTGCGATGAAGCGCCATTTTATACACTCGGGCCTTTAATCACAGATATTGCACCTGGTTATGACCATATTACCAGTGGCATCGGGGCGGCTATGATTGGTTGGTTTGGTTGTGCCATGCTGTGCTATGTAACACCCAAAGAACATTTGGGCTTACCAAATAGAGATGATGTTAAAACTGGAATCATTACTTATAAAATTTCAGCTCACGCCGCCGATTTAGCCAAAGGCCATCCAGGTGCGCGCTTTAGAGATGACATGCTGAGTAAGGCTCGTTTTGAATTTAGATGGGAAGACCAATTTAATTTAGGGCTTGACCCAGATACCGCCAGAGAATTTCACGATGAAACCTTGCCAAAAGACAGTGCTAAAGTGGCGCATTTTTGTTCTATGTGCGGCCCTAAGTTTTGTTCAATGAAAATCAGTCAAGAGGTGAGGGATTACTCGAAAGAGTTGCAAGGAAATCTATCCCAAAATGATATTGAGCAAGGCATGAAGGAAAAAAGCGCTCAGTTTAAAGCATTAGGCTCGCAAGTCTATGTGGATGCAAGCGTTAGTGAACAGGAAGCGTAAACGTGAATGATACTGCAGGGACTTTAGTTAAAGGACAAAAAGTTGCAGTAGTAGGTGCGGGCATCTGTGGCAGTTTAACTGCCTGGTTTGCCCAGCTTTCAGGGCTACAAGTACATGTGTTTGAATCAGATGAACACAAAAAGAGCTGTTCATTTACCGCAGCGGGCATGCTGGCACCTATGGCCGAATTGGAAAGCAGCAGTGATGATATTTATCAATTGGGCAAGCATTCAATTGAATTGTGGCCATCCATTATTGATTCGTTACCACAAAAGATTTTCTATCGTACCTCAGGCACTTTGGTAGTGAGCCATCGACAAGACAGAGGAAGCTATCAGCAATTTGTGAAAAGTCTTCAGGTTAAACTTAACCATAAATTCAACCAAGAGTGTGAGCTGCTGTCTTGTCATTCGTTAGAGAGACATGCTTTAGAGCCGGAGTTAACCAATTTAGGAGAGGCCCTGCACTTAAAAAATGAAGCGCAGGTCGATGGTAATCAAGCTCTCAATGCCTTGCATGATACCCTAAAGAAAAAGGCACATTGGCACGTTAAAGACGTGAATGATATTAATGCATTTAATGTGGACGGCGAGACGTTTGATTGGGTATTTGATTGTCGAGGCTTAAAGGCAAGCAAAGATATTGTTGGACTACATGGAGTACGCGGTGAAGTGATTACTGTGAAAGCTCCCCAAGTTAATCTTTTTCATATGGTTCGCGTTATGCATCCAAGGTATCGAATTTACATTGTGCCAAGGGAAAATCATCATTACATGATAGGCGCCACGGAAATTCAAAGTGATGATGATGGGCCAGTCAGTGTTCGCTCTACTTTAGAGCTGCTATCTGCAGCTTTTAGCGTTCATTCAGGGTTTGCTGAAGCGCGCATCATTTCTTTGAACAGCCATGTTCGTCCTACTACCATGGATCATCAGCCTTTTATTGAAACGCAGCCTGGCCTCACTCGCTTGAACGGCTTATACCGTCACGGATTTTTATTGTCTCCGGCAGTGGTGGCAAAGGTCTTTAATGGGTTGGGTATGGATGTTAGTGAATATTTAACAGGGGAACCTTATGCGCATTGTGTTTAATGGTGAAGCAGTATTACTGGTTGAAGCTTGTACTTTACAAGATTTGTTAAGCCGTGAAGAAGTTTCAAAGAATAAACAATTGGACCAGTGTGTGGTTGCACTTAATCGAGACTTTATTCATCAACACAAATACCGTGAAACATGGTTACAAGAAGGGGATGAAATTGAAATGTTAGGCGCGGTGGTGGGAGGCTAATGATGTTAGAAATAGCAGGGGAAAAAATTAGCAGCCGGTTTTTTATTGGCAGTGCACTGTATGATTCGCCTAAAGATATGCGTGATGCCATAGACATGTCTGAATCTCAAGTCATTACGGTATCTCTTAGACGCCAAGTGGCAGGAGGAACAGATAACCAAGTTTTTTGGGACTTTTTACAAAGTTTTAAAAACACTAATACGCAGGTTAATCGCTATTTATTACCTAATACAGCGGGTTGCCATACTGCTAAGGAAGCCATTACGTTAGCCCAAATGGCCAGAGAATTATTTAAAACAAATTGGATAAAGCTAGAGGTCATAGGTGATGATTACACCTTACAACCAGATCCTTTTGAGTTAGTGGTTGCCGCTAAAGAATTGGTGGCTCAGGGCTTTGAAGTTCTCCCCTATTGCACGGATGATTTAGTATTGTGTGAAAAGCTATTGTCTGTGGGTTGTAAAATTTTAATGCCATGGGGCGCACCTATAGGCACAGGAAAAGGGTTGATAAACCCATATGCGTTGCAAACGCTTCGTAGCCGGTTTGCTGGTGTGCCATTAATTGTTGATGCAGGAATAGGTTCTCCTAGCCACGCGGCTCTTGCCATGGAAATGGGTTATGACGCTGTGCTATTAAATACAGCGGTTGCCAAAGCCCAAAATAGCGCTCTAATGGCAAAGGCCTTTAAGTTGGCCATTAAAGCCGGAAGGCTGGCTTACGAAGCGGGTCAGATGCAATCTCAAGACACAGCCTGTGCCAGTACCCCTATCGTAGGCATGCCTTTTTGGCATGGCTCTTAAAAATTAAACAACTCATCAAAATTTTAAAGTAATGATCAATATTAAACCTGCCGTATTAAATATTAGCGCCAATGACCCTATGGGGTTAGCGGGTGTTCATGCTGATTTAAGAGCAATGAGTGCCATGAATGTGCATGGTGCCAATGTAATTACGGCCACCACCGCACAAACACAGCACCAATTTTATGATTTAAATGCGGTGAGCCTACATGCTTTTAAAAGTCAGTTAGATGCACTTTATAAACAAGATATTTTTGTTGTTGTGAAACTTGGTTTGTTGGCCAATTCGCAGCAGGCAAATGTATTGCTAAATCATCCAATTTTAAAAAATAAAAAATTAATTGTAGACCCAGTATTGGCAGCCAGTTCAGGCAGTATTGAACAATTAAATGATCGAATTAATGGGCTAAAGAATTTAATGCCCATGATGGACATGATAACGCCAAATTACGATGAAGTATTGGCGTTGGTGGGCATCGCCATTGAAAACCCGGAATCCTTAATTAAGGCCGCTCAGTCTTTTATTAAATTGGGTGTTGGTTCTGTTTTAATAAAAGGAGGTCATGGCAGTCATCCAAGTGAAGATTATTTTTACAGCGCTTCACATGCTTTTTATGTATCCAGTGCTGTGCATGATAAAGAATTTACTCGAGGCACAGGTTGTATGTTGGCTTCTCTTATTGCCAGTAGCTTGGTGTTAGGCAGTAGCCTGCCTGATTCAGTGGTGATGGCAAAAATGCAATTAAACGCAGGGTTTAAACATCGTTTTAAATTAGATGAATCGAGTGGCAGTTTACAGCCACCCACATGGCAAGATCCGTTATCAATAAGTGAAAGTGAAAACCTTATTACTGAGCTGCCTCAAGTTTATGGGCAAGCTTTAGAAAAAAATCTAATATTTGAGCCTTGTCTCAAACCACTTGGTCTATATCCGGTCGTCAATAGGGCCCATTGGTTAGCGTCGTTATTACCATTGGGCGTTAAGATTATTCAATTACGCATTAAAGATTTAGAAGGCGAAGCTTTAAAGAAAGAAATTCAGCAGGCGGTTAAAATTGCAAAGCAATATGCTGCTCAATTATTCATTAACGACTACTGGGAATTGGCCATTGAGTGTCAAGCTTATGGTGTACATCTTGGGCAAGAAGATATAGATACAGCTGACTTATTGGCTATCTCAAAAGCAGGTTTACGACTAGGGTTAAGCAGTCACTGCTTTTTTGAAATGGCCAGAGCGAAGACCATTAACCCCTCTTACATTGCCTTTGGACCTGTATACGAGACAAAAAGTAAAGAAATGCCATGGATTCCACAAGGCCCACAGGGGTTAAAGTACTGGCGTTTACATTTACCTGACTTTCCAATGGTGGCCATAGGAGGGATTTTTGGTGAAAAATTTCAACAAGTAAAAAATACAGGGGTGGATGCCATAGCCATGATCAGTGCGATCACTGAACACGAGCACCCAATGCTGGCCACACAGCAATACATGAACGCCTTTGAATTAACTCAATGAGTGTGTATATTTTATTACTTTAGTATATCCTAATGTAATAAAATTAAAGCGATTGAGGCAGTGTATGGTTCATGTAGATTACTTTACCGATGTATTGTGTATTTGGGCGTTTATTGGAGAGAAACGCTTAGCAGAAGTTCAGGCTAATTTAGCTGAAGATATTGAGGTTAATTTATTGTTCTTACCAAACTTCTCTGCTTGCCATCAAAAAATAAATAAAGGCTGGTCTAGTAAAGGTGGATTCAATGGTTATGCCGAGCATGTGCGTGAAGTGGCTGAGAAATTTGAAATAACGTTACACCATGATACTTGGTTTAAGGTACGCCCCAGTACCTCCTTGTTGGCCCATTCTGTGATTAAATCAATTGCCAATACTGCTGGGCCTGAAAAGGCAGCACAGTATTGTTCGAGCGTGCGTAATGAGTTTTTCAAGAATGCTCAAGACATATCCAGCCTTACAGTTTTGAAAGCATCAGCGGAAAAACTCAATATCAATTGGCACGCGGTGATGAATGATTATAACAGTGGCCATGGTTTGGCAAAACTGCACGAAGACTTTTTGCTGGCCAAAGATTATCAAATAACCGTTAGCCCAGCTTGGGTGTTTAATGAAGGGCGTCAGCGCCTAATTGGCAATGTGGGCTACAGAGTTATTGAAGCTAATCTTCGTGAATTAATTGAGCAAAAGCCCATGCCTCAATTGTGGTGTTAAAGCGGCCAAAAGTGGTTAAGTAGGCTCTGGCATATTTTGATTATTGAAGGGGAGTTGTTCATAGCAGCTTTGTTTGTAATGGTTTAGCTGCTTTGCTTCCTCATGAACAAAATCTCCCACGGCATCGTGGAAACCTGTATGGGTTAGGTAATGAAGAGAGTGGCAAAAAGTGGCTTCAAAACCCCTGGCAATCTTGTGCTCTCCTTGTGTTCCCGGGTTAAAATGTTTTAGGTTGTTTTCTATGCAATATTCTATTCCTTGGTAATAACACAGCTCAAAGTGTAATCCTGTTATTTCTTGGTGGCACCCCCAGAAGCGCCCATATAAATTTTCTTTGTCTTTAAAATAAAGTGCACAGGCCAGTGGCTGGTTTTTATGCTGGGCAACGATTAATAATAGTTGCTCGGGCATGGCAAGGCCCATAGCTTTAAAAGCATTTAAGCTAATGTATCCACTCATGCGTCGTTTTGCATAAGTAGATTGGTAGCAGCCATAAAAAAACTGCCAATGCTGATCGGTTATTTCTTCCCCTGATAGTTTTAATATTTGAATGCCTGAATCTTGAATTAATCGTCTTTCTTTTAATATGGCTTTGCGTTTTCTGGATTTAAATGTGCTTAAAAAGTGTTCGAAATTTTGGTATTGATGGTTGTTCCATAAAAACTGAACCGATTTACGTTCATGCCAATTATGCTCCGTCAGGACTTTACGCTCTTGATCGTTAATAAATAGATAATGAACCCCTGATAAATTTTCTTGATGGCAATGTTCTTGTAAGTGCTTACTAATTTCAAGGCCGTTGATGGGGGCGGAGGAATGTTCTGAGCCAATTATGCGGGGCCCTGGCACGGGTGTAAAAGGGGCTGCCACAATCATCTTTGGGTAATAATTTAAACCGTGGTTTTGATAGGCTTCGGCCCAGCCCCAATCAAATACATACTCACCATAAGAGTGCTGCTTAATGAAGCTGGGCAATAGAAGATTTTGTTGCTCTAAGTGCAAATAGTGACTCTGCCAACCGGAGTCGCCATTTAGGCTGTCATGCTCTTCAAGGGTATTTAAAAAGGACTTTTGTAAAAATGGAAAGTCGGTATCCCAAAGATCATTTTCAACTTGCTTTATGCGATTAATCCACTGCATTGGTAAGCCACTGTTCGAATAAAGGGATTGAATAAACGGGTTGAATAAAAAATAAATTAGCCAAGCTTTTAATGCTTAATTAAATTTAAGCAAGATTGCTTAAGGGAGCGCTTATTGCTTAAATACTATAACGCTTTTTATTATTAATCCGTAGGAGGTTTATTATGTACTCACTGGATAAACAGCTGCAACAGGATACTGTCTTGTTGGGGCAATTTTCCCTTTGTGATGTGTTATTAATGAATGATAGCCAGTATCCATGGGTTATTTTGGTGCCTCGTCGAGCCAGTATTAGGGAAAGCTATCATTTATCTCAAGAAGAGCAACACCAACTGAGTGATGAATCAGCTTACGTCAGTCAACGTTTGTCTGACTTCTTTGAAGCCACCAGTATGAATGTGGCTGCACTGGGTAATGTGGTTGCGCAATTGCACGTGCATCATGTGGTGCGTTTCAGTGACGATCCAATTTGGCCTAAGCCAGTATGGGGGGCTTTACCAGCCAAGCCATATACAAAGCCAGCCTTGGCTAAACGAGTCGATGACTTAACCCGTTTATTGAGCGATAAGTTAATTGAGGATGCTCAAACTTCCGACGGCAACTCTGATGACAGTGATTTGTATTAATCTCTTATAGGTGCTTTTCATAAGAGGATAATATTTTCGGGCCAATGCTTTTGGCCCATTCTGAATACCCTAATTCAGATGGGTGGTACCCATCCTTAGCCATATAGAGGGGCTTTACTTTTGGCTCGCTGGCCACATGGTAAACGTCAGAATGATTTTGGCAGATTCTTTTCAACGATAAATCTAAGATTCCAGAGCGCAATCCCAATAAATATTTAAGAGGTGCAGGTAGGGCAGGAAATTGCATCATAGGTGGCACTTGGGTAAAAATGATGGGGCCAGAAGTGGTGAGTTTCAACGATTCAATCGTTTGATTAATGTACTGGTTCCAGTTCTTTAACGTGGTGAGTTTGGTGGTATCGTTAACTCCCATGGTGACCAAAGCAATATCGCATTGAACAGCTGGGGTTGTTTGTAGGTGCTCCAGTAATTCTTTAAAATTTATGCCGTTAACACCATAAGTTTGCCATTGAATTTCTCTTTTGGTCGCAAGGTTTAGCGCTTGGGCTATTTTAGCCGTTAATCCTTCTTTTAGGTTTATAACGCCTACGCCTGCAACAGTAGACTCTCCCACATGTAATACTTTTAAATTAGGCTCTATACCCTTTATGAACCCCTGTTTAGGCCCCGCGGCTTCTGGCATGCGAATGGTTGTTTTCTTAACGTAAAGTGCTTGCGGGAAAATAATGGCTAATAGCGGTACGGTGCACAGCCAACTGATGCGTAGCAGCATTAGAGTGAAATACAGCTTCATATTAAGTTAATAGCCCAGTGATTTTTTGTTTCAATTTAGCGACCACTTTTTTCTCAAACCAGGGATTCTTTTTTAACCAAATTTGATTGCGCGGTGAAGGGTGGGGTAATAGAAAATAGCGCCCTAAACTGCTGCTTTGTTGTTGAACTTTCTCAGTTAAGCTTTTGTGGTTTTTATGAAAGTCAGTGCCTTTTAGATAATAGTTTTGCGAGTACTGGCCAATCAGCAAAATTAGCTGGATATTAGGTAAATGATTGAGCAACGCCTCATGCCACTGTGGGGCGCATTCTTTTCGAGGGGGTAAATCTCCCGAATTACCTTTGCCTGGGTAACAAAAGCCCATGGGCATAATGGCAAATACTTTATCATCGTAAAAAGTAGATTTGTCTACCCCTAGCCAATCTCTTAATCGATCACCACTTTGATCATTCCAAGCAATACCTGACTCATGAACTTTAAGCCCCGGTGCTTGGCCAATGATTAGAATTTTGGCAGCCTCATGAATTTGCACAACAGGGTTGGGTGGCAGGGGTAAATGTTGTTTGCACAGTGTGCAGAGGCGTACGGAATTGAGTAAAGGGATAAGCTGCATATTAAAAAAGGTGGTCAGTTAATTTAACTGCCACCTTTCGTATACCCACTAGAGAAAGTGGCTTATTCGGCCATTTCTTTTAGTTTTTTCAGCGGACGAATTTTCAAAGCAATAGAAGCAGGCTTCGCTTTGAACATGGTTTCTTCGCCAGTGAATGGGTTGATGCCTTTACGTGCTTTCTTAGCTGGCTTTTTAACCGCTGAGATTTTAAGAAGGCCAGGTAGAACAAATTCGCCAATTGCGCGTTTCTTAACGTGACGCTCAATGACATCTGAAAGTTCGTCTAGAACTGCTTGAACCTGCTTTTTAGATAGTTCAGTGTTATCAGCAATTTCGGTTAGCATTTGCGTTTTGTTATAACGCTCAGTGACCGCAGTCATTTTTTTAGCAGGTGCTTTTTTCTCAACCGCTTTTGCAGCAGGCGCTTTTTTAACAGGTGCTTTTTTAGCCGCTACTTTTTTAACAGGCGCTTTTTTGGCGGCTACTTTTTTTACTGGTGCTTTTTTAGCAGGTGCTTTTTTCTTAGCTGCCATGATGATGTCCCTTGGGTGGCTTATGGTTGGTATCAGGAATATACAAATAAGTGACTAAGACAAGCAAGTAAAAAATGAAAAAAAGCCTTATATTTTAGCTTTTTTTACATGTAGACGTTTTATAGCTCGGTTAAAATGCTCTACCCAACGAGGACAATACAAGGTTCCAGAATATTGATTAATTTCCATAATGGCTCTAATCATAGGTCTTTGCTGTTTTTGTTGGTAAAGCCGTGGTTGAGTGATGGCTTCAAAACTGTCAACAATGGCTAGTAATTTTGCGCCCTCACAGATCTCCTTTTCCGTCAATCCATCAGGGTAACCACTGCCATCTAAACGTTCGTGATGGTGCAAAATAATTTGTGCAGCGTCTTGCCAAATATCATATGGGCTTAATAACTGGTGAATTAACCCCACGTGACCTTTCACCCACTGCCAATCATGGCGACTTAATGCACTGGCTTTTTTTACCATGCCTTTAGGAATGAACCCCATGGCCATATCGTGTAAATAAAGAGCAGCTTGTAATTGATTGCTATCAATAGGATTACCTGCCATGTGGTTCATGGTGAGACCCAGTTCAAACATGCGCTCTGTTCGACCACTGCCATAGGGACTGCGTTGATCCACCAATAAGCTAATTTGCAGGAAAAAAGCCACTTCTTCGTTTATTTCATTTTCATCAAAATAATCATGGCCTTGCTTGTCGTCCGCTTCTTTTGTTGGGGTGGTTTCAGGGGCGAGCATTTGCACAATGGCTAGGGTTTGCTGCTCGGCTTCGCTGTCTTTCAATGTGGCAAGTTTACTGACCATGTGAGCGAGTTTGTCGTAAAGGTCTCGATCAAAGGTGCCCTCGCTATTAATGAA
Organism: uncultured Bermanella sp.; assembly: GCA_913058575.1. Classification (GTDB taxonomy): domain Bacteria; phylum Pseudomonadota; class Gammaproteobacteria; order Pseudomonadales; family Oceanobacteraceae; genus Bermanella. Next base: position 10,597 of record CAJXRF010000006.1, on the reverse strand, counting down.
GTGGTGCAACTCCCGATAGATAAGATCTAGGCTAAGCAGTAATACATCCCCTAGTGCAGGGGTGTAATGACGATTTTGGTTACGCAGGGTATCTAATATGTCTTCGACGGCTTGTAATAATGAGATATATTGTTGAATGCCCATGATGCCCACATCGCCTTTTACGGTGTGCACATCTCTAAATAGCAGGTGAACGGTATCCAAGTCATCTGGCTGGCTTTCCAGTTTTAACAGGTGATCCGTGCAACTTTGACGCTTCTCATCGAGTTCATCTTTTAGGTCGTTGATGAGATCTGTATCAAAATCATCTATGTGGGCGCTGCTCATATACTCTCCTAGCTTAAATAAAGCATAGCAGGGCCTTACAAAATGTCGGAATCTGGCGAAAATTGGGTATAATGCTCGGCTTTTTGATCAACTAAATAAAATAGAGGCTCTTGATAGGGCCTTATTGTAGATAAATTAAGACAGCTTCTGGTGTTATCCCAGAAGCTTGACACTAAATAACGCTTAAAAAGATAGATTTGGGAATACGCTATGCGCAGCCATTATTGTGGTGAGATTACAGAAACACTTGCCGATCAAACCGTCACATTTTGTGGTTGGGTTCATCGTCGTCGTGACCATGGTGGTGTAATCTTTTTAGATGTACGTGATCGTGAAGGTTTGGTTCAAACGGTATTTGACCCTGATACCGTAAAAGCGTTTAACACTGCCAACGGTGTGCGCAGTGAATATGTGGTGCAAATTAAAGGTCTGGTGCGTCTTCGCCCTGCAGGTGCCACCAATGACAATATGACCACAGGTAAAATTGAGATTCTAGGTAAAGAAATTACCGTTCTTAATAAAGCCAACACCCCTCCGTTCCCTCTAGATGATTACTCTCCAGTAGGGGAAGATGTACGTTTAAGCTATCGTTACATGGATTTACGTCGTGATGAAATGCAGCGCAACTTGCGTTTCCGTCATAAAGTGACCACTCATATCCGTAACTTCTTAGATAAAGAAGGCTTCTTGGATATCGAAACCCCTATCTTAACCCGTGCCACTCCTGAAGGTGCTCGTGATTACTTGGTACCTAGCCGTACTCACCAGGGCTCTTTCTTTGCCTTGCCGCAGTCGCCACAGTTGTTTAAACAGCTATTGATGGTGTCGGGTTTTGATCGCTATTACCAAATTGCTAAATGTTTCCGTGATGAAGATTTACGTGCGGATCGTCAGCCTGAATTTACTCAAATTGATATCGAAGCTTCATTTGTTAATGAAGAGCAAATCATGGATATCACTCAGGAAATGATCAAGGGTATCTTTGAAGATCACCTTAATATTGATTTGGGTGACTTCCCTCGCATGTCATACAGCGAAGCCATGAGACGTTTTGGCTCTGATAAGCCTGACTTGCGTATTCCTATGGAATTGGTTGATGTGGCTGATTTACTTCAGGACATTGAATTTAAAGTATTTGCAGGCCCAGCTAAAGATCCAAAGGGACGTGTTGCGGCTCTTAAAGTACCTGGTGGCGCTAAGCTGTCTCGTAAGGATATTGATGCTTACACCAAATACGTTAGCATTTACGGCGCGAAAGGCTTGGCTTGGATTAAAGTTAATGAGCTAGAAAAAGGCATTGAAGGCTTACAGTCTCCTATTATCAAGTTCATTGGTGAAGAAAACACCATGAAGATCATGGAGCGTTTAGAGGTGGCCAACGGTGATATCGTTTTCTTTGGCGCTGATAAAGCGAAAATTGTAAACGAAGCCATTGGTGCGCTGCGGATTAAAGTGGGTCTTGATTTGGGCATGCTGACCTGTGAGTGGGCGCCAATGTGGGTGGTTGACTTCCCAATGTTTGAAGAAACTTCAGACGGCGGCTTAACCGCTATTCACCATCCATTTACTGCGCCTTCTTGTTCACCTGAAGAATTGAAAGCCGATCCAGCCAATGCCTTGTCTCGTGCCTATGACATGGTATTAAATGGTTGCGAGTTAGGTGGTGGTTCTTTGCGTATTCACGATCAAGAAATGCAAAAAGTAGTATTTGAAATCTTAAATATCTCTGAAGAAGAGCAGCGTGAGAAGTTTGGCTTCCTACTAGACGCTCTTCAGTTTGGTGCACCACCACATGGCGGCTTGGCATTTGGTCTGGATCGCTTGATCATGCTAATGACCGGTTCTGAAAGTATTCGTGAAGTGATTGCCTTCCCGAAAACTCAGTCAGCGGCTTGTGTCATGACGGATGCTCCAGGGTTGGTAGAAACTAAAAACTTACGTGAAGTGGGTATTCAGCTTCGCCCTAAAGAAACCAAGTAATTTAATTGCTGCGTTTCACAAAAAAAGAAGCCTAGTGCTTCTTTTTTTGTGTCTCAATCTTGTGATTGGGCAGGATTAATAGTGATGGCAGTCATTTTCAGTGCTCATTCATAAAGCTCATGGTAAGTTGGTATGGCGTGAGTCTGGTTAAATTTAAAGGGTGTAAAAGCGTATTATGGCGATAATATTAGGTATAGACCCTGGTTCTCGGCTAACGGGTTTCGGCGTAATAGAATCTAAAGGCAGTCAATTACGCTATATCACATCGGGCTGTATTCGCATTGATATCAGCAAAGATTTGGCTTTTCGTTTAAAGCAGATTTTTGAATGTGTGACTCAATTAATCAAAGACAACAACCCTGAAGAGTTTGTCATTGAGCAGGTGTTTATGGGAAAAAATGCCGACTCTGCTTTAAAGCTAGGGCAGGCTCGGGGCAGTGCCATTGTGGCCGCGGCTACTCAGGGGCTTCCCGTGTTTGAATACGCCGCAAGAGCCGTGAAACAGGCGGTAACAGGCAAGGGCAGTGCTGAAAAAGAGCAAGTACAGCATATGGTACAAATTCTACTGGGGTTACCGGGTAAGCCTCAGGCCGATGCAGCCGATGCATTGGCCATTGCCATAACCCATGCATACTCAAACCACAATTTAGTGGCAAAGGCAGGCGGCGCAAGACAAAAGCGCGGCAGGTTGCAGAGTTTTAGCGTTTAAGACTCTGGTCTTTATAAGGTTGTTTGGGTACTCTACTGGCTATATTTACAGTATTTTAAAATAAGCGCTGAATTCTATGATTGGTCGTATTACTGGCACTCTTCTTGAGAAACACCCCCCTGAATTATTAATTGATGTAAATGGCATTGGCTATGAAGTGCTTGCACCCATGACATCCATTTACAACCTCCCTCCATTAGGCGAGCAAGTGACATTGCACACTCATTTTGTGGTGCGCGAAGATGCACAGGTGTTGTTTGGCTTTTCAGATAAACAGCAGCGCAAACTTTTTAGAGCATTAATTAAAGTGTCAGGAGTGGGGCCTAAACTGGCTTTGTCTATTTTGTCGGGCATTGAAGCCGATAGCTTTGTGCGCAGTATTCACGATGGTGATTCAGTGTCTTTAGTGCGTATTCCTGGCATAGGTAAAAAAACCGCTGAGCGATTAGTGGTGGAAATGAAAGACCGCTTGAAAGAGTGGCATGTGGATTCTGAATTGCCACTTATGGCCACAGCCAATCCAGCGCCAATGGATCAAGATAAATGGATTCAAGAAGCAGAAGGTGCATTAATTGCCCTTGGTTATAAGCCCACCGAAGCGGCTAAAGCCATATCTGCTATTAAAGAGCCTGTAAAAGGGCCTGAAGACCTCATTCGATTTGCTTTAAAAGGCATGCTTAAGCAATAGCGCTGCTGGGAACCTAATATGATTGAAAGTGATCGCTTTGTAAGTGCACAAACCCCTGAAATATCGGGTGTTGAGCCTCGTCAAGATAGGGCGATTCGCCCCACGCGCCTTTGTGATTATGAAGGTCAGCCAGTGGTGCGTGAACAAATGGAAATATTCATAGGCGCGGCGACGGCTAGAAAAGAAGCGTTAGATCATACCTTGATATTTGGCCCGCCAGGATTAGGTAAAACCACGTTGGCTAATATTATTGCCAACGAATTAGGTGTGAATTTAAAATCCAGTTCAGGGCCTGTTTTAGAAAGAGCGGGTGACTTGGCGGCATTGTTAACCAATTTAGAAGAGGGGGATGTTTTATTTATTGATGAAATACACCGCCTTAGCCCTGCTGTGGAAGAGATTTTATATCCAGCCATGGAAGATTATCAATTGGATATTATGGTGGGGGAAGGGCCGGCAGCTCGCTCTATTAAGATTGACTTACCTTCGTTTACGTTGGTAGGGGCCACCACTCGTGCTGGCCTATTAACGTCCCCTTTAAGGGATCGGTTTGGCATTGTGCAGCGTTTGGAATTTTATAATGTTAAGGACTTAACCGGTATTGTGACACGAAGCGCAGGTTTATTAGGTGTGACCATTGATGACGCAGGCTCTAAAGAAGTGGCATTGAGGTCACGAGGTACACCTAGAATAGCGAACCGTTTGCTGCGTCGCGTGAGAGATTATGCACAGGTAAAATTTAACGGCGATGTTAGTCAAGACGTGGCAGATCTTGCGTTGAACATGTTAAATGTCGATACCCATGGATTAGATCACATGGATAGACGTTTGTTACTGGCGATGATTGAAAAATTTGGTGGAGGGCCCGTAGGCGTAGATTCTTTAGCGGCGGCCATCAGTGAAGAGCGTGACACAATTGAAGATGTCATCGAGCCGTATCTTATTCAGCAGGGGTTTATGATGCGCACCTCTCGAGGGCGAGTGGTGACTGATAATGCGTATTTGCACTTTGGCTTAAGTGCTCCGCAAATTGAATCTAAGTAAAAATAAAAATTAGCGGGTAGCATTAACTAATAGTCGCTTTGTAGTTTTAAGGAAATTTAATGACGGCACATTTTAGCTGGCCTGTACGGGTTTATTTTGAAGACACGGATGCAGGTGAAATTGTATATCACGCGCGCTATTTGCAATTTCTTGAGCGTGCCCGCACAGAATGGTTGCGCGGATTAGGGTTTAATCAATCTGAATTAAAACGCCAAGGTGTGGTCTTTGTTGTGCGAGACATGCAAATCAACTGGTTGTCTCCTGCACTGTTAGATGATGCTTTGCAGGTGAATGTGCAAATTCAAAAAGCCAAAAAAGCCTCTTTTATCATGACTCAGCAGATCCTATTGGGTGACGAGCAAAAACTAAAGGCAAGCGTGACAATTGCATGTTTAAATAGTCAAACATTAAAACCCTTAGCGATACCCTTAAATATTATTGCAGCGATGAACATAGAAGACTCAGAAGGAGTTAAGAGTGACTGAACCGATGACCTTATGGTCTCTTATTGCCAGTGCCAGCTGGGTAGTTAAATGCGTCATGATCATATTGGTGATGGCTGTTTTTGCATCTTGGGTCATTATTGTTCAGCGCCAGCGTGTGTTAAATGCTGCTAAAGAGCATTATGACGAGTTTGAAGATCGCTTTTGGTCTGGTATGGATCTTAGCCTTTTATACCGAGAAATTTCTGCTGAACCTTCTGGTTTTGGGGTTGAAAATATATTTACGGCGGGCTTCAGGGAATTTAGTCGTTTACGCCAGCAAAGTAATGCAGATCCCGATGCCGTTATGGAGGGCACTCAAAGAGCCATGCGCGTGGCGACAACGAGGGAAACAGAACTGCTAGATCATCACCTTTCATTTCTTGCAACGGTGGGTTCCACCAGTCCTTATGTGGGTCTATTTGGTACGGTTTGGGGCATCATGAATAGTTTTAGAGGGCTTGCGAATGTTCATCAGGCAACCTTAGCCACTGTGGCACCAGGCATTGCAGAGGCATTGATTGCCACCGCTATTGGGCTATTTGCGGCGATTCCTGCGGTTATTTTTTACAATCGCTTTAATACCCGCGTTGATAGAATTGCCACGAATTATGAAACATTTTCGGAAGAGTTTATTAATATATTGCATCGCCAAGTACATAAGCGAAATAAAGTGGCTTTACCTGTAGATTCAGCAACGGCAGACGATAATGGCTAGGGAAAAACGTCGTCCAATTGCTGAAATGAATGTGGTGCCCTATATCGATGTGATGTTGGTATTGATGGTAATTTTTATGATTACTGCGCCAGTACTTACTCAAGGGGTGAAGGTGGACCTACCTAAGGTGGCCACTCAACCAATGAAATCCCCAAAAAAGGAAGAGCCTTTAATTGTTAGTATTAAAAAAAATGGCGCATATATCTTGGAACGAGGGCGCTCTGAGGATAAAGCGGCCAGTTTAGATTTTGTACAGAAGTATGTGGCTAAAATACTTAAGCAGCAACCTGCTACGGAAGTATTGGTTCGCGGTGATGAAAACGTTATGTACGGCAAAGTTATTGCGTTAATGGCAGCTCTGCAGGGGGCCGGTGCTGCGAGTGTTGGCTTGGTGACAGATGCACCGGAGCCCGGCAAATAATGCAGTTGTTTCCTTTATCTGATCCGCGCAGTTTCGGTATTCCGGTTTTGGCTTCGGGGCTTATTATTACTCTGGTCATGGTATTGCTATCCACAAAGTGGATGAATAGCGAGCCGGTCATTACTAAGGTGCCCAAACATATTAATGCTCGTTTGGTGCAGGCTAAGAAAGCGGTGCCTAAAAAAACCATTAAAAAACCGAAGAAGAAACCCGTTGCTAAAAAAGCCATTGCCAAAAAGAATGTAGTTAAGCCTAAAAAAGCGGTGGTGGATAAGAAAAAGGCGAAAAAGATACCCATTAAAAAAGTAGCCCCTACAAAGCCAAAGCCTGCCCCAAAACCTCTTCCATTACCTGATACGGACCTGTTTTCAGCTTTAGAAGAGGAGGAAAAGCAAAATGATTTGGCGAACTTATTGAATGAAGAGTTGTTATTAGATAAAGCCAATAAAGATCAAGAAGCAATTATGAGTTACTCAGGGAAAATCAGAGCCCTGATTGAAAGCGTTTGGCGCCATCCTCCTAGTGCTAAACATGATGATGAGGTGACATTAAGGATTTTTTTGGTGCCCACGGGTGAAGTCACTGAAGTGCAATTAGTTGAATCAAGCGGTAACGCTGCTTTAGATCGCTCAGCAGAGCAGGCTGTATGGAAAGTCGCTCAGTTTCCTGTACCTAAAGACTTAGTGTTGTTTGAAAAAGAATTTCGTAAATTTAAATTAAAACTACAACCGAGTACGGCAAGATTATGATGAGAGTTTATTTTTGGTTGTGCCTAATGCTCCTTTCGGTGAGCGCTAGGGCTGAGTTGACCATTGAAATAACCCAAGGTATCGCTTCTTCGATACCTATTTCTGTGGTGCCAATGAAGTGGTCGGGGGCTAAAGCGCTTCCAGTCAATCTTGGGGATATTGTGCGCAGTGATTTAGAACGCAGTGGGCATTTTTCTGTATTGAAACCTGATGATATGTTGAGTCACCCAAGTCAGGAGGAGGATGTTTACTTCAGGGATTGGCGTTTATTGAAGCAAGAATATGTTGTGATTGGTGAGGTTAAGTTAACCTCTGCAGATAAATATCAATTTCGATATCAGTTGTTTGATGTCTTTAATGAACGGGAAATTCTAACTCAAACACTGACAGGCAAAGTCTCGCAATTTAGGGACATAGCACACCGAGTAAGCGATGCTATTTATGAGCAGTTGACTGGCATTAGAGGAGCGTTCTCTACAAAAATTGCTTATGTCACTACAAACTCTCTTAGAACCCGTTTTAATTTAGCCATAGCAGACAGCGATGGTGCGAGAGAGAAAGTGGTTATGAGTTCTAAGTATTCGATATTCTCTCCGGCTTGGTCACCTGACGGTAAAAGGCTTGCCTATGTATTACTAGAGGATACTGGCAGTAAAGTTTACGTGCAGGATTTATCAACGGGCAAGAAGCAGCTGGTAAGTGCAAATAAGGGCATTAATAGTGCACCCGCTTTTTCTCCTGATGGGAACAAACTGGCCTTGGTGCTATCAAAAGATGGCAATCCTGAAATATACGTAGTGGATTTAGCCACGCGCCACTGGTTACGAGTTACCAATCATTACGCCATAGATACAGAGCCTAATTGGATGCCGGATGGCAAGCATATTATTTTTACGAGCGGGCGTGCGGGTAAACCACAAATTTATCGTGTAAATATCGAAAGTGGTTATATTGAAAGGCTGACATTTGAAGGGAATTACAATGCTCGTGCTCGTTTAGCTCAGGATGGTCGGTTTTTGGTTATGGTGCATCAAAGCGCAAAAGGTGAACCGTTTCACATAGCGTCCATGGACTTAACGAGAGGCTTGTTGCAGATATTGACATCAGACACATTCTTGGATGAGTCACCTAGTGTTTCTCCTAATGGAGTTATGGTAATGTATGCTGCAAAATACAACAAACGTAGCATTTTGGCTGCTGTTTCTGTTGATGGTGATGTGAAATTTTTAGTGCCCTCTAAAAGCGGTGATGTTCGAGAACCCGCCTGGGGCCCATATTTAAACTAGTTTTTAAGACATTAATGCAGGGTTATTAGCATGCAATTGAATAAATTATTTGCAGTATCGGTACTTTCGTTGGCGATAATGGGTTGTGAAAGCACCAGTACGATCTCCGATGAGTCGGCACTGGCAACCAACCCAGAAGGCCAGGAAGATCAAACTCAGGCAGTTGATAGCGAGGGAAGTATTGATGTTGTAACTGGTACGCAGGACGTTCAAACTTTTGACCCATTACTTGATAGCAAGGTGATTTACTTCGGTTACGACCGAACTGAGATATCCCCTGAGTATAAAAAAGTATTGAATGCCCACGCTAAATACTTGATGGCAAACCCTCAAGCTAGCATTGTTTTTGAGGGGCATTGCGATGAGCGTGGCACAGTCGAATATAACCTTGCATTGGGTGAGCGCCGTGCTAATTCAGTTAAGTCGTACTTAATTGTCCAGGGTGTTAATCCGTCTCAGCTAGACAGTGTTAGTTTTGGTGAGGAGCGTCCAGAGATTATCGGTTCGCAAGAAACTGATTGGTCTAAAAACCGCCGTGCTGTTATCAATTACAAAACAGCAGTAGCCAATAATTAAAATTAGCCTTTACTTATTCATTATTAAAAATACGGTATAAAAGCATGCAATTAAATAAACTTTTCGCAGTATCCTTGTTGTCTGTCGCCATTATGGGTTGTGCTAGTGGTGGTGGTACTGAAGAAGGAACGTCTTCAACTGAAACAGTGGTAGAAGAAAGCCAAACACAAGCTGTTCCAGAGTCTCCTGATGTGGATGTGGTAACGGAAGAGCAGGTCCAAGCACAAGCTGAAAACCCTCTTTTAAAGCAAACATTGGTGTACTTCGGCTATGATCGCGCTGAAATTCGCCCTGAATTTAAAGATGTATTAAACGCTCACGCTGAATACTTAGTGGCAAATCCACAAGCTCGTATTGTATTGGAAGGGCATTGTGATGAGCGTGGCACAGTAGAATATAACCTTGCACTAGGTGAGCGTCGTGCAAATATTGTAAAGCGCTACTTAATAGTTCAAGGTGCTAATCCACGTCAGTTAGAAAGTGTGAGTTTTGGTGAAGAGCGTCCAGCTATGGTTGGTTCAAATGATTCTAGCTGGGCTAAAAATCGCCGTACTGAAATTAAATATCAAGCTCGATAATGACTCTATCCCGTAAATTACATGCTTTGCCTTTGATGATTGCCGTGATATCTATCACGGCCTATTCTCAGGCCGATACGTGGTCTTCTTTGCCTAGCGCCAATACTCCGGTAGCGCAGGGCACTGTGAATGAAGTGCCTGTGAGGGCGCCTTCTTCATCGGGCCATGCCAATCAGCTGTTATTTTCTGAAATAGAGCTTTTGAAGCAAGAAATTCAAAGTTTGCAAGGGCGTCTCGAAGAACAAGCTCATGAGCTTAACAAGCTCAAGAAAGAGCAAAAAGAGCGTTACCTAGATCTCGATCGTCGTATTGGCCAATTGGTGGCTTCGGGAGCGACTGGTAATGCAGCCTCACCTGAGGGTGGTGATTTAGATGGTAAGCCTGATTATGATGCTGCCTTCGACTTGATGAAAGCTCGTAAGCTAGATGAAGCGGCCGTGGCTTTCATGCAATTTTTACAGAACTTCCCTAAGAGTGCGTTAGTGGTAAATGGCTACTATTGGATGGGGCAGATCTATTATAAACAGGCGAACCTTGACGAGGCGCGCAAGGCTTTTACTTTTGTAAAAAATCAATTTCCTAACCATGCTAAAACCCCTGATTCAAAATATAAGCTAGGAGTGATACTGCATCGTTTAGGGGACGACATTAAATCAAAAGAAATTTTGCGTGAAGTGGTTAATCAGCATAGCTCTTCTGCCAGCGCGCGCTTCGCTGAAAAATATTTAAAAGAAAATTTCTCGCCTAGCCTCTAGGCGAGACTGGCACACCTCTCTTTTCAGTCTGTTTCTTATTGTTATCTGTATTTTACTTTATAGCTGTGTATTTAGTGAGCGAATCTTGACGCCTTTTCCTACAAGTTCGGTAAATCATTGAAATATATTGATTTTTTACAGATAAAAGATAAAAAGTTAGCATTAAGGGGTTGCTTTAATTCCGAGAAATAGTATTATTTGCGCCCGCTTTGGGGGTCGTTAGCTCAGTTGGTAGAGCAGTTGACTTTTAATCAATTGGTCGCTGGTTCGAATCCAGCACGACC
>CAJXRF010000005.1 GCA_913058575.1 uncultured Bermanella sp. | reverse complement strand
GATAACCACAATACTTGGCATGCTCGAAAAATTCGCCAAAGTATTATCTCTAAAGTGGCCATCGAATTTCAGCGTTATCGATCTATTATTCAGCTTCTGGTCATGATCTGCCCTTTACTGGGACTTTTAGGAACAGTGACCGGAATGATCACCGTATTTGATGTAATGGCAGTGACGGGAACCGGCAATGCCAGAGCCATGGCATCGGGAATATCTAAAGCAACTGTACCGACCATGGCAGGCATGGTGGTTTCGCTGATAGGTTTGTATTTTAAAACTCGCTTTGATGGTTTGGCTAAAAAACAACTGGAAATATTCCAGGACAGACTGCTTAAGTAATTAGGAATTAAGTTATGAGAAAGCAACATGTAAGCATGGAGGCAGAAGACTCCACCATTGATATGACGCCTATGCTCGATATCGTTTTTATAATGTTGATATTTTTTATTGTAACCACCTCTTTTGTAAAAGAAAGTGGTGTCAGTGTGAGTCGTCCCTCTGCTTCTACAGCCAGTGAAGACAAGAATGGCAACATCATGGTTGCGATCAAACCCAATGGTGAAATTTGGGTCGATAAACGTGCCATTGATGTCCGCTCCGTCAGGGCAAACATTGAAAAACTTAAAGCTGAAAGCCCAGAAAGCGGCGTTGTTATTCAAGCTGATACCGATGCAAGAACCGGCTTATTAGTGCAGGTCATGGATCAAGTGCGCTTGGCAGGCATATCCAGTATTTCCATAGCAGCAGACCCTGGTAGGTAACATGCGATTAGTATTAGTGACGCCTATCGGTATCGTTATCGCATTACTGGTTTTTTGGGCCATGCAATGGATGATTTCTCCCAGCGTAGAAAAGAAAAATCGTGGAGATGAAGTGGCGATGGTGGATTTTATTCGCGCATTAAAAGATTCCAATAGCGAAAGCAAACAACGTAATGACAAAGAGCCCCCCAAACCCAAAATGCCGCCGGTTCTTGAAGTACCACAACTTCAACAAGCAACTTCAAAACAATTAGAGCTATCCATGCCAAACATCAATTCATCTTTAAGCAGTTTTAAAGGTGATGCCATGGGCAGTATGTTATCTGGCTATGGCGTAGGGGACAGTGACGTGATCCCTCTTGTAGAGGTGCAGCCTAGATATCCAGCTCAAGCCAAGTCTCGTAAAATTGAAGGCTATGTGGTGGTACGCCTTGCCATATCCAAAGAAGGCTCCGTTGAAAACGTAGAAGTGATAGACGCTAAGCCCAAAGGCATTTTTGAAAGGGAAGTAATGAGGGCAGCTTATCGCTACCGCTTTAAACCCAAATTAGCGGACGGAAAACCCGTACCTCAACAAGCCACCAAAACATTTGAATTCAGCTTGGAAAAATAGAATGAGAACAATTCTCGCGGGCGTCATTTTTTTACTTGTGAGCGCCCAAGCGTTTAGCGCGCTATTAAGCCCCAGAACATTTAACAAGTTAAATGACATACAAGAAAGTATTAATGAAGTTTCACCCGTGAAGGATAAAAGCACCATAGAAGAAATTGAGGCCAGCCTAATAGAGTTAGCCGAAGACCTAGACGGTAACGCCTTGGGTATGGCGTTAACCTATCAAACTCACGCTCAGTTAAAAGTTAAACTAGAGCAATACAATCAGGCTTCTCAATTGCTACAAAAAGCCATTTCACAACAGGATTTAGACAGTGCCACACAATTGCAATTAACACTTTTTTTAGCACAAGTGTATTTATCTTTAGAAAAATATCAGGAAATTAGCCAATTACTTGAGGCTGCGGTAAACAATAAAGAATATAAAATATCCGCCCCTGTTTATGCGCTGTTGGCAGCCAGTTATTACTATTTAAATAACTTTGAACTAGGTTTGCCACATATTGTTAAAGCCATTGAACTTGCCCAAAAACCAAAAGAACCTTGGTTGCAAATGGCTTTTTCAGGATCCTATCATAAAAAAGATTATCAATCGGCATTAACCTACAGCAATCTATTGGTATTGAATTACCCAGATAAAAAAGATTATTGGCGCCAAAAAGCAGGTCTTCATCAATTGATGGAGAATTATCAAGGAGCCGCCATTGCTTCTGATTTAGCCTTTAAAAAAGGCTTTATTGAAAAGGAAGCTGAGTTCATTAATTTGTCCCAGTTACTGGCCACTCAGGGAGACCCTTATAAGGTGGCCAGCCTGTTAGAAAGTGCACTAAATAATGGGAACATAGAAGAAAATGAAAAAGTCCTCAATCTACTGCAACAAGCTTGGATGCAATCTAAAGAAATTCATAAAGGCCAAGCTGTATTGGCAAAACTATTTGAAAGTCATCCAACACCTAAGCGCGGTTTGAGGTTGATGCAATTATTGGCCGATTCAGAGAAATGGAAACAAACCATAGAGGTGGCTAATTCAATGTTTTCACTGAAATTAACCGAAAAACAAAGAGGCAAAGTATTTGTATTGAATGGCATCAGTCAATTTAATTTAGGGCAGTCTCGACAAGCCTTAACAACCCTCAGTAAAGCCGCTGCCATTCCATCATCATCCAGCCAAGCAAAAGGCTGGATGAGTTTCATTAAGCAAATGACGGAAAGTTAAAATCAATCTTCCAACTCAATGAATATTGGGGCGTGATCGCTGGGTTTTTCCATGCCCCGAATGTCGTAATCTATTCCTGCATTCACCAGCTTTGAAACCAATGGTTTACTAATCATTATTAAATCGATTCTTAGGCCTCGCTTAGGAGTATCTTCAAATCCGCGACTACGGTAATCAAACCAGCTAAAACGATCATTAACATTAGGGTTTAAAATCCGGTAGCTATCCTCAAGTCCCCAGTCTAAAAGTTTATCTACCCATTCACGCTCTTCAGGTAGAAAAGCGCACTTACCTGTTTTAAGCCAGCGCTTTTGGTTGTTCTCACCTATGCCAATATCGCTATCATGAGGGGCCACATTAATGTCGCCCATAACAATAATATTGTCGGTTACTTTAAAGTTATCGTTTAAATACGTAAGCAAGTCTGCGTAGTATTTTTGCTTAGCTGGAAACTTGGTTTCATGGCTACGATTTTCCCCTTGCGGGAAGTAACCATTTAGAACATGAAGTATTCCACCACCAGAGAGAGTGTGGCTCGTATGAATAAAACGCTTTTGGCTCTCTTCATCATCATTTGGGTAGCCTTTTTCAACAGCCACAAATGCTTCATCGCTTAGGGTAGCCACTCCATAGTGCGCTTTTTGGCTGTGTACAGCTGAATGATAGCCAATATCCGTAGCCCATTGTTCGGGGAATTGATCAGGGGTCGCTTTCACTTCCTGCATACCAATAATATTTGCCTTCAACTGGGTTTTGATAGCTTCCACTTGATGTTGGCGAGCGCGTATTCCATTTACATTAAAAGAAACAATTTTCATGATTAAGCCGTGACTTTAATTTTAATCTCGGCATTATAAACTCCATACAGAATAATCCAAAAGGGTAGTTTTATGGAGTGGCTTTTGGCTGATCCGTCATACGTTATTTTCTTAGCGGTGGATCTAATAGCAATTTTCAGTTTAGTGGCAGCCATGCGATGGTTAAGCCGCTTTTTAGTCAAACCTGTTACTCAGCATTCTGAAGCCAGTAATATAGAAACGGCTGCAGCGGTGATCGCACTGATGATTGCGTTAACCGGGGTGACAACAGGGCAATTCAGCCTGAGCATTTTCCAAGAGTGGAGCCTCATCACAGGCTACGGTATTTTTGCATTGTGCTTATTAAGGCTAGGCGCTTGGGTACAAGATAAATTGGTGTTGCCTGCCATGAATTTGAATCACGCCGCTCAGCAGGGAAACACGGCCGCAGCGCTCATTACAGGGGCCCACTTAATTGGCACCGCCATAGTCATTAGAAGTGCCATGCAATGGACTAATCAAGATGCAAACTTAGGCATCATGGCTTTGTTATTTGGTTTTATTATTTCTCAATGTTTATTGTCTTTGGAAACTCGCTTAAGAATCGCTTGGGGCAGCAATGACTTAATCAATGCAGTAGATAAAAAATCTAACCCAACCGCCATAAAAGCTGCTGCTCAACACATCGGTGCCGCACTGGCCATTAGTGGCAGCGCACATTTTGCGTCTTCCATAGAGTATCAACTAGAATTGGCCGTATTGGCTTGGCTAGTAAGTTCAGTATTATTTTTACTGATTTACTTAGCGTTATCAGAATTATGTATACGGATTATTTTGCCCAAAGGGGAAATATACGAAGGGGGACGGCCCATTCTAGAAGGCGCTATTTTCGTGGGGTGGGGGTTTTTACTGCCAGCCTTGGCGGGATAAAATTAAACTAAAGGGCTGTAAAGCCCCTTTAGTTTAACCAAGTTACCTTAAGAGGGTTTAAACACTTTAGCGCGCTCGATACCAGACTGTTTAAGTTGCTGGGCGTGCATTTGACTCATGGTGCCTTTAGCACAGTACAACAGAACATCCTTATCTTTAGGTAAGCTCTCAAGATGGGACATTAACTCATAAAATGGAATCTTAAGAATTTCATTATTAGTTAAATGCAGCGGGTTTAGCTCTTCTTCTTGTGGAGCACGAATGTCGATTACCACAGCATCTGCAGTGGGGATTTGCACTAAGTCCACATCCATAATGCCTTCACTGCTCGATAATACATCTTTAATATGCTCTACACGGCTACTTTCTATGGCCGCATCAAGCACACTAAAGTCGAATTTCGACTCTTCTCTTTCAATTTTTTCAGGCTTGGCCCTTGTTGTGGGTTTAACGGAAATAACACCACAATATTCTGGCATCCTAGCGGCAAAATCGTAAGCGCCGATTTGTCGCGAAATATTGATAATTTCAGGTTTATCCATACAAATTAACGGCCTAAGAACCAGAGTGTCGGTTACCCCATCTATAACATTTAGGTTACGCAGAGTTTGGCTAGACACCTGTGCTATGCACTCGCCAGTCACTAAGGTTTCAATGCCTAAGTCTTCTGCTACTTTGCTGGCAGCCCTGAGCATCATTCGTTTCAATATGACGCCCATTTGAGAATTATCGACATTTTTTAAAATTTCAGTTACTACATCTTCAAATGGCACGGTGACAAATTTAACCCCATGGGAAATTGCATATTGCTTCCATAGGTAATGCGCAGCCTGCTTAACGCCCACCTCATGGGCTGTGCCGC
Source organism: uncultured Bermanella sp. (assembly GCA_913058575.1). Lineage (GTDB taxonomy): Bacteria > Pseudomonadota > Gammaproteobacteria > Pseudomonadales > Oceanobacteraceae > Bermanella. The sequence continues at coordinate 110,923 of CAJXRF010000005.1, read as the reverse complement.
CCAGATTAAAAAAAACAAAGTGGGTTAAAAGGCCACGTCTCGACATGAGATAGCTGGCTACGGTTGAGTCAAAGCCACCAGACATTAACGATAAAACTCCGTCTAAACAGCCGTGAGGGTAACCGCCCATGCCCTTGTCTATGGCCGAAATGGTTAATAAGCGTTGTTTACGTATTTCCATTTTAACGGTGTAGTCGGGGTTTTTAAGCTTAACGCTTGAGTTTTCTACTCGCTGACGTAAACCACCGCCCACATACCGCTCTACATCAATGGATCGAAAGTCATGCTCGCCTGTACGCTTTACTCGTACACAGAAGGTTTTACCGGTGATTTCAGGGGTGTATATTTTCTCGGCTATATCTAGAATGTCATCAAAAGTTTGAAAATTATGCTCTTTAACCGTAAGAATTTTATCGATACCAGGGATACGCTGCATGCAAGCTCTGGCAGGCAACTCTAATTCATCACCCTCCATGGTCACTTCAATGCTGTCCCACTGGCCCTGAACCTGGCACTCAATATCGTTGTATTTGAGAGAGTTCTTAATATTTCGACGCAGCTGATTAATGAACTGCTTGCGAACAGGACGCGACTTGAGGGTGATTTCAGGGAATAGCTTGATGGCAAACTTCATGGTATAGATCAACGCCGAGCAAAAGCGGGATTATACCAAAATAAAAACCGCTATTGGTAAAATACTGCAAGGCAGCATCCTAGGTTTCATCTGTAGCGGGGCGCGTGATCTTTTTGTTAATCGCACTGGCATGACGCTCTCTTAGCTCACTATCTATGTACTTGTCAGTGGTGGCCATGCTTGAGTGCCCAGCATCTTCTTTTACATGTTCTCTTGGTCTTATTTTCACATCTTCCGATATTCCAGTATGCCTAAGCCAATGCACGGTAGCGGCTTTTAACTCGGTTGCTTCTTCTGCTTGACCCTTAGCAGCCAAATTTTGATAAGCACCATCAAAACACTCCTGCACCAGGTTTCGTATTTGCCGAGTACTGGTCACTGGGCCTGTACCGTGTATTTTTGTAATGAGTGCTGTAGGCTCACCAGGGTGGGGAAGTGAAGGTAAGTCTAACCAGTTACGATACCGCTGCAGCGCTGCCAACATGTCATTCGATACGGTAATAACACGGCTCTTATTCCCTTTACCCACCACATGAAACCACCAATGACGGTCTGAATCCATTCTAAAATCACCCATAACAGGGGTAGAGCGTTCATCCGCTACCAATTCAGATATTCGCAAATACATGCCAAGCAAGCAGTTCAGGATAAACACCGTTCTTTCATGTTGCTGAGGATCATTTTGGGCTTTGTCTTCAGCCACTCGGATTACTTCATCCCATTGATAATTACTGATGCGCCTTACTTGAGGGCGATTTTGCGCCTTTTGAATAAAACGGCTTCTTTGTCGCACTAAAGCGACGGGGTTAGCGCTTAAAAACTCTTCTTGAATTAAAAAGTTAAAAAAGGAGCTTAGAATAGCAAAAGAAGATTGAATGGCTTTTTGAGAAGGGTTGTAGTCAGAAATTTTAGGAGGCAACCCAGAGGCCTTATTAACAGGCACCACAAAAGGCCGCCACTCTGGATTAGCCACTCGTTCACCCCTTACGTTTTTGAATCGGGCAACGTTCTTAAGGCCTATCCAGTGCTTAGGCGGCCCTATACAAAACTCCATGAATTGCTCGATATGCTCTCGGCGTACATCTAGCAATGACATATCTTGATTGTGCCAAAGCCACTGGAGTAAGCGCTCTACTTCCCTGCGATAAGCATTAAATGTTGCACTACTGCCTTTATAGCTACATAGATACCTAAGCACATAATAGAAATCTAAACGCTGAGCATCATTTTTTAAGAGTGCCCCCATATCCTGCGGCCCTTCCCGAAAAGGGTCGGGCAAGTGATCTAAATTATCTATAATCGCAATAGGAGAGTAGGGGGCTGGCATAGATTACTTAAGTTTCCAGCGCAAAGTTTCACCGGCACGCAGAGGTACAATTACCTCTTTACCAAATTGCATTTCGTTAGGGGCTACCCAGTCTTCTTTAATCAAGGTGACGGTGTCGGAGTTTCTAGGCATTTGGTAAAAATCAGGGCCATTGAAACTGGCAAATGGCTCTAAGTGACTCAGGGCTCCTAAATCTTCAAATATTTCTGCATACAGCTCAATGGCGGCATAAGAGGTAAAGCAGCCAGCACAGCCACAGGCATTCTCTTTAGCAGACTTAATGTGAGGCGCGGAGTCGGTGCCTAAAAAGAAACGATTATCGCCACTGGCTACCACATCACACAGGGCTTTTTGGTGCGTATTGCGCTTAAGAATAGGCAGGCAATAATAGTGTGGCTTAATACCGCCCACTAACATGTGATTACGATTATAAGCCAAGTGTTGTGGTGTAATGGTAGCGCCAACATTCTTAGAATGACTTTGCACAAAGTCAGCGGCTTCCTTGGTGGTTATATGCTCAACGACTAACCTTAAATTAGGCACTTTAGACACAAGACCACTAAGGATTTCATCTAAAAAGCGTTTTTCACGATCAAAGATATCAACGCTAGGGTCCGTTACTTCGCCATGTACTAGTAGGGGCATATTATGGTCAGCCATCACTGAGGCAATTTCCGATAATTTAGTTAAGTCCGTTACCCCTGAACTTGAGTTGGTGGTGGCACCAGCAGGATACAACTTAGCAGCAACAACATGGCCTGATTGGGCAGCTTCGGCGATCATTTCAGGCGTGGTGTTATCGGTAAGATAAATCACCATTAAAGGCTGAAAGTTTGGATAGCCTTGGCTTTGCGCCAAAATACGCGAACGATATTCAAGTGCCTGCTGAGCATTCATAACCGGCGGCTGCAAATTAGGCATGATGATGGCACGCCCCATAATACGGGCTGTTGCGGGTACCGTGTTTTCTAGCAAGGCGCCGTCACGCAGATGTAAATGCCAATCGTCAGGACGTGTTATGGTGATTTGTTGAGACATGTTTTTAAGCCTTAGAGGTTGTCGCTTTGCTTATAACCAGCAGCAGAGGTGTGAACTATGTGCAAAGCATCGATATTAGGGTTGAATGGTAATGCCTGAAAATAACGCATCATCATTAAAAGCCAAAGAATGTAGGGATTATAGCAAGTTAGCTGCAAGCTACATATTAGAAAAGAGGCATCCTAGTTAAACATTTTCAGTACATAACGGGGCTAGATAGGCATTTATACAATTTCCGATAATAACATTTATCGGAAATTGTATAAGGTTATTCTTTGGCTACTCTTAAAGTAAATCTCAACACCCGAGTGAATTATGGAAGCCGCTACACAACCACAGCAATTAACGTCTATTTTTAATCAGGGTGACACCTTGGAAGTCATTACCTTTTACGTGGGGCCAACACAATATGCTACACCGGTGAGTGAAGTTCGCTATATAGAGCAGGACAAACGTAAAACCACCCGTATTGAAGTTAATGAAAAGGTTGGCGCTGAAGTGACCAGTTATCAAGGAAAACCCGTTCCTATTTACGATTTGGCTAACCTAATGGGTTGTCAGGCAGAATATACCGCCAACATCGCGTTGCTTAAGATACTCAAGGATCAAGAAAAAGAACACCAAGACTGGTTAAGCGCATTAGAAGCCAGCCTTCGTTCTGGGGATTCTTTCAACCATCCCAGAGACCCTAACCTTTGCGAGTTTGGAAAATGGTACTCGGGGTTTGAAGCTGAGGATGAACTACTAGCCGATATCTTAGACGACTTTGATACACCACATAAAAGGCTACATGCCCTCGCCGATGAGTTAATCACCCTCAGAGATGAGGGTCATGTGAAAAAAGCCATTGCGGCATTAGAAATGGAACGAGGTAAAACATTTGGCAAGTTGGTTAATTTATTTGGCGCCGCTCGGGATCGCCTAGAGAATATTACCCGCCCTATTCTTTTATATATCGACACTGGCCACAAAATGATTGCGGTTCGTCTAAACGCTATTAGCGATATTGTGACTTACAATATTGCCGACTTCACTACCCAAGCTGATGTAGATGATAATGAACAACTAAACAGCCTTAGCTTTTTTTGTGGGTATTTAGAAAACAAGGAAGACACGCCTCCTTGCGTACTATTGGACTGGAGAATGTTTACAGGGTCAAATGCCTAGGCTTTAACCCTGCCAGTAAAATTTATCACTAGCGCTTTACTGGGGTTCTCATGGTGACAAATTCTTCAGCCGAACTTGGGTGAATTCCAATAGTGGCATCAAAATGAGCTTTTGTGGCGCCTGCCTTAATAGCAATGGCAATGCCTTGTAGAATTTCACTGGCGTGTTCACCAAGCATATGAGCGCCCACAACAAGATCGGTTTTTTTATCAACGATCAGTTTCATATAGGTACGTTCATCAGACCCACTTAAGGTATGCTTAAGTGCTTTGAATTCACTTTCGTAAACATCAATATCCATTCCATTTTGCAATGCACTTTCTTCACTTAAACCGACTGTTGCCATACAAGGTTGAGAGAAAATGGCCGTGGGAATATTGTCATAGTTTAAAGCTGATGTATCCCCTTGATATTGTTGACGTAAAAACGTCATCGCTTCCTCAAGGGCCACTGGCGTTAACTGCGCTGTATCGATCAGGTCCCCCATGGCATAAACGCTTTCAACATTGGTTTGGTATTGCTCGTTTACGGCAATGAAACCTTTACTGTCTAAGCTAATTCCTTGCTCTTGTATGCCCAAGTTTTCAATATTAGGAGTTCGCCCCGTAGCGCATACCACAAGCTCAACTTGCGTTTTAAGACCCGATGCAAACTGAACTTCAAAACCATTGTCATTTTTAACAACGGCACTGGGTTGTTCAGCGATTAGGTTCAAGCCTTTTTTAAGAATCTCCCGTTGTGCGATGCTGCGAGTGGATTCATCAAAGCCCCTTAGAAGTCTTCCGGAGCGTGACGCTATTTGGGTGTCACATCCTAATCCATTTAAAATACCGGCAAATTCAACTGCAATGTAACCGCTACCAATCACCACTGCTGAAGCGGGAAATTGATCTAAATAGAAAAGTTCATTACTGGTAAGTAAATGCTCTTTACCTGGGATATCCGGTTTAGTGGGCCAGCCGCCTGTGGCCAGCAATATTTTTTCACTGCTGTAGACGGTGCCATCCACCTCAACGGAGTTGGGCCCAACTAATTTGGCGTGGCCCCATAGGGTAGTCACACCGGAATTATCTAACAAATTTTTATAGATACCATTAAGGCGCTCTATCTCTTTTGTTTTATTGTCTCTAAGTGTTGGCCAGTGGAATTGATTAAGCTGAATATCCAACCCAAATCCTTTCGCTTCAGCTTGAACATGAGGAAATTCACTGGCGTACACAAATAGTTTTTTAGGCACACAGCCAACATTGACACAGGTACCACCTAAGTAACGAGACTCTGCTACAGCGACCTTTTTGCCCATTCCTGCTGCCATGCGACCTGCACGAACACCGGCTGACCCTGCACCTATAATAAATAAATCAAAATCCATATTGGTATCCTTTAAGATTTTAAAACGGCACGTAAATTCACTAAACCAGGGCTAACTTTATCAATAGAGATTTGCTCTATATTAATGCCCTTTTGTGATTCCAGAATCTCTAACCAGTCAATCACCGAATTGAAATTCGCTTTATCTAACCAGACACGAAGACCGTCTTGCCCTTCTGGCTCAAAGCGTTTTAAAACAATGTTTTTTGCTTTAGCCGAGTTATTAACAATGCTGAGAATCGATCCGCTAGGCGATGACGAGCTGATCACTTTGCCCGTAGAAAAAAGAAAAGCATTTTCTTTTAGCTTATTATGAAAAGACAATTCACTTTGAAATTTTTGACTGGCCTTTTTATTGGCATCAATACTGGGTTGCCATATCCAAACAAACAAAAGCGCAATAACCACTATTGCGGACAACCCTTTCACCATAAACTGGTCACGTGAGGCTAAACCGGCATACCAGGAAACACCGTTCTGATACAAGCTAGAAGACAACAATTGCTGCTTGCCCTGCTCTTTTATGCGTTCGATAAACTCAGCCATTTTGAGACACCTTCAATAACCCTTTTATTTTATTGCCATCATTATTGGCTGACGCAATTTCCACCGTTAAACTGTTTTTTTCTAAGTTTTTCTTAATGCCATCAAGCTGAGCGACGTTATCGGTTAAAACACTTACCTCTAACACGCCTTTTTTTGAAGTGAATCTAACCGAATGTATTTGAGCATTTTTGCTTTTCTTAATTTCACTGGCCGCTTGGGCGAGAATCCCCGTAAAGTAAGCATCACTAGAGCCTGAGGAAGAAGTTGCCTCCAGTTTTTCAGAGAACTGCCTTTTAATGCCGCGAATTCTTTCCCCAGGAAAGAGTTTTAAATAAAACTCTTTCGAAGCATTTTTAACCAGACCAGCCAAGTTATTTTGTTGTGAGGCACTGACTAAATTAATGCCCAGTATGACAATTAATAAACAAGCGGCTAAGGATAAGGCTGAATTAAATTTAGATTGGGATTTATTGTCATCGCTGATTTTAACCTGATAATCACCGGTCAATAGATTATTAGGATTTAATAGCGCCTGAGTACGAATGTGTTTTTGCAAGTCTGAGTATGGGACCTGTGTTATCTCTAAGCCCATATTCTCTAACTGAAGCTCTAATAAATCCACTTCCTCTTCGGCGTAACTAATTTGAATATTTTGCAAACTAGCATCGTCAACCAAATATTTTTCTATGGTTAACGGCAGCAAATCAACAGGTATGCTAAAAGCGGATAAATCACTTAAACGCACGCAAGCGTAACCTTCGATTACCAGCACTGAGATGGTTTCAGATACAACAGGCAACAATAATGGTAGAAAATACAATTTGCTCGGCGCACACTGTTCTACAATACGCTTCATAATGTCGTGTCTTAAGGTAACTGCATAAGCTTTACCGTTATTACGACCGATATACTGCAAATGATTACTTTCTACATCATTAGCTAACTGTTCCTCTAAAGCAAAAGGCAGTGCTTTTACGATTTGCCTTGCCTGCTTAATGGGCATTAGAGTGTTAATGACATTGATCCCCCCACCTATAAATAGTGCAATGGGATTTAATAGCTCACTCATCGCTTCTTCGTTTAGGCTTTCTATGCTGCCATCTTCATGCAGTGCCTTAACGGGTAGATCAATATTTTCTATCAATACTAAATTCATATTCATCAGCACTTATTTATTTTTAGTCTGTCTATGTCCGCTGGCTTACGAGAAAAGTCTCGATACACCACACCCACAAAACCAGTTTCTGGAGTCATATCTCTTTTGATAATAGATTCTAACATCATATCTTGGCCATTAATTTGAACTCTAATCAGTAGGCTAAAGTATTGAGTGTTTACGCTAAAATCAGCGGGTTCCCACGTTCCTGTGGCCCCTGAGGTGCCGCTGGCCTTGATTAGCGCTGTAAGATCGGTTTCTGTCCAGAGTTCATTTTCAATATCCTTAATAACATTGGCATTTCTTACACTAGGGCCACAGGAGCCTGGATGAGTTTTGTTTACTATGGTTTTGGCAGCACCAATATCTAAGTTTGTATCCCAAGAGGTAAATATTCTGGGGTCTGTAGTATTGATGTTAAGTGGAGTTTTAGGGGGTAAAGCAGTTACCAAAGGTTCTAATTGGTGGTAGATGTCTTTATCCATACCGTCAATGAGCAATAATTCTGACGGATGTGAGAATTCAACACCCGAAGCACTATAAGGTGGCTCCATATTTTGGTAAATGGTACTGGCACTACTTTTGGGATCTAACCAATCTTTAACCTGGCTTGCAATTGCGCTGCTATTTATTACACCTAACTCATCTAACAGGTTTTTAAACCTAAGTCTTGCCGCTTCAGCATTTGCCCCCTTTGGTGATAGAGAGTTTAAATTAAATAGGCCCTGCAAATCTCTAATATGTATTTCTATGGTAGCACCAGCTTCTTCTAAAGGTGGAAGTTGATTCCATTGTTCAGCTGATGTATCCCACTTATCTGGACTATTAGTTTCTTCAAAAACAAGCCCTGCTTTAGCGACATCTTCAACACTTAAGGCCAGTAACTGAGCCTGCGTTAAATTAATGGATGCACTTGCCTGTGCCATGCTCATTTTCTGGCGTGTTTGCATAGAGATAGCTAATAGCGATACCAATGCGAAAATAAATAACACTGTAATTAAGGCTAAGCCTTGTTGCTTATTCACGAATGAACGCATAACGCGGTACCTCATAAATGCGCTCTATTTCACCCAATTTTTCCACTGAATACACAAGCTTAACCTTGGCTAAATCTGAAATCATTCCTGGTGACATAAATGGCGATGGCCAGTTTTCTTCCCAGTCTTTAGTGACTATATTATTATTACTGTTAGTTAGGTCTAATGCTTGCCCTTTAAAGTAGAATTTTGCCTCAAGAATATTATCGATTAAAACTTGGATAACAGGGCCTTCACTATTAGGTGCCAAGTCCAATACAGGCCAGAACAGTCTCACGAAACAATTACCACCCTCACCTTCTTCATCTGTTTTTTTATCTGCATCCATACAATAGTCACTGTCATGACTGCGCACTGCATAGGCAACTCTTTGTAGGTTGGAACGCTTGAATGTTTCATCTTCAAAGGGCGAATTAGCTTGCCCAGAATGTGTAAACTCCAATAGATAGTCACTGTCATTAGTAAGTGACTCTCTAGGATTTCCATTTAGATCAAGTACTTCACGCCCTGCTACTTGCCACAAATCTCTTTTCACCCATAGATCCATGCGCTGAATGGTGCGCAGTTGCAATGCCCGCTCATTGGTAGTTATGCTGGTATTACTAATACTAGACAGTAGCTGGCTTGCACCTATGCCTATTAGAGCTGTAATGGCTACCGCCAATAAAACTTCTAATAAGGTAAAGCCATTTTGTGCCTGGGCTGATTTAATCATTAGCAATATAGGATATGAAGGATTGAAGAGGTGCATCAGACATTTCTTTTAGCGCAACTGACACAGTAATTTCCTTTAAATCTAACGGAATAGGTAGTACTCCAAACTTCTTTTTTTCTTTAACCGTAGTAGTTATGATCCATTCACGGTCTGACATTTTAATGTCTTCCTTACCTTTTTTAACTTTATCCCACTCAAGGGTGCGCATCTCAATGATTTTATTTTCGGCAATCCAAGTAGCCAACATCTTTTTTTCAAGATGAATCTGGTTATCTACCGTTACCGAAGCCACTTGGGACACTGTTGTAGCCAGCATGGCGAATATAGTAATGGCAATCATTACTTCCAATAATGTAAACCCGGACTGCCTACTCATTATTATTCATATCCACATAATAGCGCCCCACACCCGTGCCGCGAGTGGTGGTTGAAAAGTCTAAATCATCAAAATAAATTTCAATCGAAGATACACTTTGCTCCCCAGAACTTAACAAGTGAATTTGGGGCTTCGCCTCTTCATCTTCTTTTTTCTCTTGTGAATACCCCAAAATCACTTCTTGCCCATCTACTTTTAAATTAAATTGCATTTCTTCGGAGGGTAACTCAAAGACATCGGTGAAACGTCCTTTATAGGGAGACCACTCCTTTTTAGTTTGTGGCGTTACATTAGTCGCTACACCATTATTGGTCGCATTGGGGTCGACTACGTCTTCATAGGAATATGGAGTAAGATTTGATTTAGTGACTACGAAACCCAAGTCTTTATTTTGAAATAAAGCCTCATCAGAAACTGCTTCTAGAAAGAACTTTAAACGTTCAGCCTCAGTTATAAGATGGTCTTTACGCGGATCACCACCGGTATTAATAGCTGCCATAGATACCAGCATGGCGATAATCACCAGCACTACTAAAACTTCTATTAATGTGAATCCGCGTTGTGTCTTCATAAGTTATTTAATCGTTACTGCTAATATCGGCAGCGTCTTCTTCGCCACCCTCTTCGCCGTCAGCACCGTAAGAGACAATTTCATATGAACTTTTTTTAGAGAAATATACATACGGGTTGCCCCAAGGGTCGGTTGGCATTTTTTTCATATAACCACCAGACTTATAATTTTTAGGCTCAGGAGAACCCGATGGCTTGCTTGCCAATGCTTCAATGCCTTGTGAAGTGGATGGATATGTAAAGTTATCTAATTTGTACATATCCAGTGCCAAAGCAATATTGGCCATTTCGGCTTTAGCTGTTTTCACTCTCGCAGCACCAGCTTCACCAATAATGTTCGGTGCAACCATGGCGATTAACCCGGCTAAAATAGCCAGTACAACCATAATTTCTATTAGGGTAAAGCCCTTTTGATTTTTCATATTTACTCCTTTAAGTATTTGTTAAATTTTTATGTTTTTATTTAAGTTGGATGACGCTTAGGAAATCATTTGGTTCATGTTAAGTATTGGCAGCATGATCGCTATTACAATCAACACCACGATGCCGCCCATAGCCAACAACATAATAGGCTCAAACATACTGACCAAAGTCGTGATGGTATTTTGCAAATCGGCTTCTTGGTTTTTAGAGGTTTTTTCAAGCATGCTGTCTAATTCACCACTGACTTCACCACTGGCGATCATGTGCATCATCATGGGTGGGAATACTTTGGTCTCTTCTAGTGCCTTGTGCAAACTGCCCCCTTCTGTCACTTGCTGTGAGGCAATGCCAAGACGCTCCTCTATAACCACATTTCCGACTACTTGGGCAGCGATTTTCATGGCCTCTACTAAGGGCACACCACTTGAGTTTAAAATGGCTAAAGTACTTACAAAGCTTGAGGTATTAAAACTTTTTATCATTTTTCCAAAAAAGGGCATGCTTAACATGATTTCATGATAACGGTATTTAATTTTTTCCCGTCTTACAGCCCATTTGAAACCAATGATAATGGCTGCAACAACAAAACCCAGTTTAAACCCGTGAGCTTTTAAAAAGTCACTGGAGGTGATCATAATTTGCGTTAAAGGTGGAAGTTCTTGACCGTTTTTTACAAACACTTCAACAATATCGGGCACTACATAGGTTAAAAGCCCGACCACAATGGACACTGCCACTATGCACAAAATAATGGGGTAAACGGCGGCTAACTTAATTTTTTGCTGATTCACTTGGCTGCTTTCCATGTAATCGGCGAGGCGATTTAACACAGTATCAAGGTGGCCGGCGTGTTCACCTGCGGCCACGGTCGCTCGATATAGCTTTGGGAATGCATGATCAAAATCATCAAGGGCAGCCGCCAGACTGTGCCCTTCCAATACCCGAGAACGGATATCTAAAATCATAGACTTAATGTGTTTTTTTTCAGTTTGCTGAGCGGTGGCCCTTAACGTTTCTTCAATGGGCAGCCCTGCAGAGATCAGTGTAGATAGCTGGCGTGTAAGCATGGCCAAATCTGGCGTGCTTATGCCGCGTTTAAACAAACCGGAAAGAGGGTTTTTAGCATCCTTTACTTCAGTGGCTTCAACTGAAAGCGGCATCCAGGCTTTATCGCGCAATTGCTGGCGAACCTGGCGAGGACTATCGGCCTCGATAATGCCCTTCTTTTGCTTGCCCTTATCATTAAGAGCAACGTACTCGAAAACTGCCATGAATTATGCCTTGCTTACCCTTAGTACTTCTTCGAGTGTCGTTTCACCTATGAGCACTTTTTGTAATCCGTCCTGTTGAATGCTCTTACTGCGACCACGGGCGTACTTATTAAGTTCCAGCTCACCTGCACCATTATGAATAAGTGTTTTAAGACCATCATCCACTTCAATTATTTCGTAGATACCGCGTCGGCCTTTGTAGCCTGTGCCACTGCAATTAGTGCAGCCTTTAGCATGATATAGAGTTAAGTCTTCATGAGGCTCCATGCTAAACAATGCTTTTTCAGCTTCATCCGCTTGGTATTCAGCACGACAATCTGGACATAGAGTTCGCACTAAACGCTGTGCCACGACCCCGACTAAACTAGATGCCAATAAAAATGGCTCAATGCCCATATCTTGCAAACGGGTAACGGCGCCCACGGCAGTATTTGTATGAAGCGTAGATAATACTAAGTGACCCGTAAGTGATGCTTGAACCGCAATTTCTACAGTTTCTAAATCTCGAATCTCCCCAATCATCACTACATCAGGGTCTTGCCTTAATATGGCTCTTAAGCCTCGGGCAAAGGTCATGTCTACTTTATTGCTAACCTGGGTTTGCCCTATACCGGGCAGACTGTACTCTACTGGATCTTCAACCGTAAGAATGTTTCTGGAGCTGTCATTTAATTCACTTAATGCAGCATACAACGTGGTGGTTTTACCGGAACCGGTTGGTCCCGTGACCAGCATAATGCCGTGAGGCTTACTAATAATGTTTAACAGGTCTTTTAGATTATCGCCTTTCATGCCGAGCTGCTTTAAGTTCAAACGCCCTGCTTGTTTATCCAGTAAACGCATTACCACTCGCTCACCATGGGTTGAGGGCATGGTAGAAACTCGCACATCTACTTCTCGACCGGCGAGTCGTAATGCAATACGGCCATCCTGTGGGATTCTTTTTTCTGCAATGTCTAATTTAGACATAACTTTAATACGGCTAACCAACAAAGGAGCTAGCGCCCTCTTAGGCTCTAACACTTCTTGTAATATGCCATCTACGCGAGAACGCACAACAAGGCGTTTTTCGAATGTTTCTATGTGAATATCTGAGGCGTTGCGTTTGACAGCATCGGTTAAAATGCCATTAATAAGACGAACAATCGGTGCATCATCCTGTTGTTCTAATAAGTCTTCGGTTTCTTGAATCATATTGGCAAGACTGGCTAAGTCCATATCATCGCCTAATTCTTCCATGGCCTCTCGACTGTCACCTGACTCTTGATATATTCGAGCCAACTGAATATTAAAGTCTTCTTCGGTGGCGGCCTGAAACTTTACGTTAGACCCTAAAATGCGCATGCATTCGAGTATGGCCTGTACAGGTGTATCGTCTTTATACCAAGCTAGGTATCCCGATTCTGCAGAGTAATCTGCCGCTAAACCAAAGCGTTTAGCAAAACCATAGGGTAAACGAGAATTTGAGGAGGTTTGTTCGATTGCGTCCACTCAGTACCTGTATCCGTTGTTATTGTTATCTAGATAGACTCTCAGTGTACCTAGTAGTTTCCTATATTTAAAACGACTGGTGCAAAAACAGTGACTTTACTAACAATTAAATTTATTTTGAGCAAAAAAAAGCCTGGCATAGCCAGGCTTTGAGCAAAAAATCAGCTATTTAAAGCTTGCTTTCCAACTCTGGAATCGCTTCAAACAAGTCAGCCACTAAACCGTAGTCGGCAACTTGGAAGATAGGCGCTTCCTCATCTTTGTTGATCGCAACGATCACTTTAGAATCTTTCATACCAGCAAGATGCTGAATGGCACCAGAGATACCAACGGCAACGTACAAGTCAGGAGCAACAATTTTACCCGTTTGACCAACTTGCATATCGTTTGGTACGAAGCCCGCATCAACAGCGGCACGAGATGCACCTACAGCAGCGCCAAGCTTATCGGCAACTTTATAAAGCATTTCAAAGTTATCGCCGTTCTGCATACCGCGACCACCAGAGATAACAATGCTTGCAGCTGTTAGCTCAGGACGATCAGATTTAGCTAGCTCTTCACCAACAAAAGTAGAAACACCTTTGTCTGCAATAGCCGATACAGATTCAACTGACGCAGAACCACCTTCACTTGCAACGGCATCAAAACCAGTTGCACGAACAGTAATTACTTTAATTGCATCGTTAGATTGAACGGTTGCGATAGCGTTGCCTGCGTAAATAGGACGCAAGAAAGTATCGGCAGATTCAACTTTAACGATTTCAGAAACCATGTTCACGTCTAGCAATGCTGCAGCGCGAGGTAGGAAATCTTTACCAGTAGTGGTAGCAGGCGCCAAAATATGGCTATAACCTTTACCAAGCTCAGCTACTAGGTCACCCATAGATTCAGCTAACTGGTATTTGTATGCAGCATCGTCGGCTACTAAAACTTTAGTCACGCCTTCGATTTTTGCAGCAGCTTCAGCTGCTGCGCCACAAGCTTCACCAGCAACCAAAAGATCGATGTCGCCACCGATGGCTTTGGCAGCAGAAATGGTGTTTAAAGTAGCACCGTTAATGGCGCTATTATCGTGTTCTGCAATAACTAATATGCTCATTACAGTACCTTCGCTTCGTTTTTAAGTTTCTCAACTAGCTCATCTACGCTAGCAACCTTGATTCCAGCAGAACGCTCTGCAGGAGGAGTTACTTTAACAAGAGTCTGAGTGGATTTAACTTCAACACCAAGATCACTAGGCGTTACCACTTCTAATGGCTTACGCTTGGCCTTCATGATGTTAGGCAAAGATGCATAACGAGGCTCGTTTAAGCGCAAGTCACTGGTTACGATGGCAGGCAAAGTCAAACCAACCGTACGTAGACCACTGTCAATTTCACGAGTAACGTTAACTTTGTCGCCTTCAACAGTCACTTCAGAAGCGAATGTACCTTGAGGCAAGCCAGTTAATGCACCCAGCATTTGACCAGTTTGGTTGTTATCGTTGTCGATAGACTGCTTACCAAGAATAACCAATTGTGGCTGTTCTTTATCAACGATACCTTTAAGAATTTTTGCCACACTTAGTGATTCAAGCTTTTCTTCGGTCTCAACTAGAATACCGCGGTCTGCACCTAGGGCTAGTGAAGTACGAATTTGCTCTTGAGCAACTTTAGGGCCTATAGAAACAACAACGATTTCAGTGGCTACGCCTTTTTCTTTTAGGCGAACCGCTTCTTCAACCGCGATTTCACAGAATGGATTCATAGCCATTTTAACGTTGGCTAGATCTACATCAGAGTTATCGGCTTTAACGCGTACTTTTACGTTGTAGTCAATGACACGCTTAACAGCAACAAGAACCTTCATAGATTCTCCGTCAAATTGAGTGGATTTATAAAGCAAGACAGGCATTGCAAAGGAAATAGAAACTAGACGTGCCCGTCGCTCTTAACGGCGCAATATATTGAACTTAAATATAGACAAGGTCAATATGCGCCGAGTGGGCAGCTAACACCTAAAATCGTTACAATTTCTGCTTAGCTAACATTTGTGTGCTGAATTCTATTCAAACGCGCGTTTGAATGCTAGTCTTGCACCTGAGAATTTACATTATTTTTTACATAGCTGTGCGGATAAGTACTGGATTTGGCTAGATATATTGTGTTTGGCCAAATACAGCGAAATCAGTATACTACGCGCACTTTTTGGCTGATATGGCCTAAATTGATACATAACCCAGTATAGGGTTAGCTTAGCTTGAACTTTGAGGAGATTTCAATGGAACGCGAAGCGATGGAATATGATGTCGTTGTAGTTGGCGGCGGACCGTCTGGCTTATCGACAGCGATACGTTTAAAACAAATTGCTGAAGAAAAAGGCCAAGAACTAAGTGTATGCCTTGTAGAAAAGGGCTCCGAGGTTGGCGCACACACTTTATCGGGTGCCGTTATTGAAGACCGCGCACTACTTGAATTATTCCCAAATTACAAAGAGCTTGGCGCTCCTTTGAACACTGAAGTTAAAAAGGATGAAGTGTACTTTTTAACCGGCGCCGAAAAAGGCATTAAAACGCCAAACTGGATGATTCCCAAACCTATGCATAACGATGGCAACTACGTTGTTAGCTTAGGCAACGTAGTTCGCTGGTTAGGCGAGCAAGCAGAAGCCATTGGAGTTGAAATTTACCCTGGTTTCACTGCTCACGAATACATTGTTGAAGACGGTGCCGTTAAAGGCATAATAACTGGCGACATGGGCTTGAGTGAAGCTGGCGAGCAAAAAGACAGCTACATGCCAGGCATGGAGCTTCGTGGTAAATACACTGTTTTCGCAGAAGGTTGTCGTGGGCACCTTGGCAAGCAGCTAATGGAAGAATTCAACCTTAATGAAGGTAAAGATGTCCAGCATTACGGCATTGGCATAAAAGAACTTTGGGATATTGACCCTGCCAAACACCAAGAAGGCTTAGTTATTCACGGTACTGGCTGGCCTTTAACAGAATCAGGCTCAACCGGTGGTTTCTTCCTTTACCACGGCGAGAACAATCAAGTTGTAGTTGGATTAATCACTGATTTGTCTTACCACAACCCACACGTTAGTCCATTTGATGAGTTTCAACGCCTTAAGCACCACCCTGTTCTAAAGCAACACCTTGAAGGCGGAAAGCGCGCATCATACGGAGCCCGCGCCATCACTAAAGGCGGCCTTAACTGCTTACCCAAAATGACCTTTCCTGGTGGTTTAGTGGTTGGCTGTGATGCAGGCACCCTAGACTTTGCCAAGATTAAAGGCACACACACAGCTATGAAGAGCGGCATGATTGCAGCAGAGCAAATTATGACTGCTATCGACTCTGGCCGTGCAAACGATGAAATCACTGAATTTACAGCTGCTTTTGAAGCATCTTGGGTTCATAAGGATTTACATAACAGCCGCAACTTCGGCCCTGCCATGCACAAATTCGGTTTATTTGCTGGCAGTGCATTCAACTACATTCATCACAATATTATGCCTTTGCCGTTCACATTGCATGACACAACCCCGGATCACGCTACCCTTAAGCCTGCCTCTGAAAGCAAAAAGATTAACTACCCTAAACCTGATGGCGTTCTTAGCTTTGCTAAACTAGATTCGGTATTTATCGGTAACGTTAACCATGCAGAAGATCAGCCTTGCCACCTAAAACTGGCCGATGCGAGCATACCTTTAGAGAAAAACCTTCCTCTATATGACGAGCCAGCTCAGCGTTACTGCCCTGCTGGCGTTTATGAGATTATTGAAGATGAAGCTGGGAAGCGCTTCCAGATCAACTCTCAAAACTGCGTGCATTGTAAGACTTGCGATATTAAAGATCCCGCCCAAAACATTACCTGGGTAACACCAGAAGGTGCCGGCGGACCTAACTATCCAAATATGTAAAGAGCAGTAAATACCAAGACTGTAATTGGATTGGTAGTGCAAAAACAAAAAAGGAGCCGCTTGGCTCCTTTTTTATTAGCTGGGTAATAACAATAGTTATATCAACGGGCCAATACCAAACTGTTTAATATTTGTTCCCCGTGGAACATTTTTTAACCAACTAGCCCAGTGTGTGATTTTCCCCTGCACTATTTACAACAAACTGCCCTTGCTCGTTTTCAATCGCAAATTCAGCCAACTGGTAATAAACATTTCTGTGTAACCGAGCCATCAAGCCACTCCTTACTTCGACAAAGGGCAACCCCTCATTATCAAGGTATAACCTATTGACCGAGTTTAGCTCAATTACATCTCCAACATTCGTCATTAGGGTAATCACTTTTTGCCCACCCTTCTCTACCACCTCCGCCAACTGCACCACAAACGGCTTATCATCCACTTG
This sequence comes from uncultured Bermanella sp., assembly GCA_913058575.1. Lineage (GTDB taxonomy): Bacteria > Pseudomonadota > Gammaproteobacteria > Pseudomonadales > Oceanobacteraceae > Bermanella. The sequence goes on along the minus strand of CAJXRF010000005.1, from coordinate 93,459 downwards.
AATTTGCCATTTTTCGACTGGAGTGACTAAAAAATATTCATCCTCTTCTTTCTTTAAAATTGAGCTAAATAAACGAGTAAGCTTATCTCTTTTTATTAACTCTCCTTCGTGCCACCACCCTCCATCTTTTTTAATTCTCATATCCATGACCCCTGATAACTCAGGATTCCAATCAGATATGGGCGGGAGCGCATTAATTACCTCATCAAACTTACCCAATTGCGCTGTAAGTGAGGAGATATTCGAAGTGTCTGTCATTAAAGCCCCCTTTGCCACTCTTGACGCAAATGAACTTGATCTGGCTGGTACAGCGCTTTATCTAGCTGGGCTAACATACTGTCTTTATCGGCCCCTAAATTACCCTTTAAAGGTAAATAATTAGAGGCATGATCACTTCTAAAAATGGTTTTATTTAACTTTAAGTTACTAATAAAGTAGCGCAACTCTAAGAACAAAGCGGTTTGATCCAACCCTTGCCACCCTCCATCAAAACCCTCTTGAAAGCGCTCTTCTCCCACAGGAAAGCTCACCACCAAAGTAGATAAGTAGTCAGGCTGGCACTCATTCATTAGCTTGGCTGAATTAAGTGCATGTTGCTCAGAATATTTCACACCTCCCAAGCCATTTAATATCATAACCGAAGAGCGCAAGCCGCTTTCACGTATTTTAAGCAAAGCCTGTTTTTGGGTTTCGTAAGTCTCCCCTTTATTTACTTTTTCTAACACTTCATCGTCACCAGACTCACATCCTACATACAGGATATCCAAGCCTAACGCTTTTAGTGCTTTCAAATCTTCAACAGACTTTTTATTTAAATTTCGCGGCAAGCAATATGAAGTAACCCGCTTTACCCAAGGCATTTTTTGGCGTATTTCAGTTAATATGGCGACCAGTTTGCGCATAGGCAAAACCATGGCGTCACCATCTGCCAGAAACACTTTTTCAAATGGCACCACTGATCTGGATGCTTGTAAAATATCATTAAAAATCTCTTCTTCTTTACGCGCTCTAAACTTCTTTTGCTCTTGGGTGTACATTTCGCAAAACGTGCAGTTATTCCAAGAACAACCATTCGTTACCTGAAGAATGAGAGAACGAGCCTCACTAGGAGGCCTAAAAACGGGCTCAATATAAGAAAGCATAATTACCAACCATAAATTTAGGTTTTATTTTCTCACGACCTTCCGTTTTCTCCAAATACCCTATACTGATATACAGATATATAAGGAGATAAAGTTATGGCGGAAACCGCGACCTCGGCGCCAACCATCGAATTCCCGAGCACACCCAGTATTCTCATTGAGATAAAAGAAGCTAAAAATGACCTCAATGCCATAGGGAAAGCCATTATTGGTCACAAGGAGCTGGCCAAAGAGGTATTGGACACCATTAACGCTCCTTATTTTAGCCTAGTAAGGGAAATAAAAAGCGTAGATGAAGCCGTTCGCATGCTAGGCATGAATAGAATCATTAATCTAACTACTGGCCGTTTATTGCGCACCACCATTTTCTCAGGGAAGCACAAACTTTTATTAGACCTTTGGAAAACCAGCATAAAAGTAGCGGTCACTTCCGTTTTAGTTAGCAAAGAATTAGATAAAGCTGCCACAGACGAAAGCTATACAACGGCTGTATTTCACAATGCCGGCATGGCTTTACTGAATCAGGTAAACCCCGAATACCCCAAGGCCATTAAAGCAGCCTATTTTGAAGAAGATAGCCACATCAGCCTTTATGAAACCAACCACTTCAATCATTCTCACGCCGCCCTAAGCTCCCAACTAGCCACTAACTGGGGCTTAAGTGGTGCCATAAGTAAATGTATTTTTCAGCATCACGACCCAGATAAAATAATCACCTCAATTGATAAAGGGGATGAAGCTGGAGAGCTTCTATTAGTCTTAAAAATAGCCGAACAAATATCTCGGCTCCCAGGGTATTTAGCACAATGTGTACACAATCATGAATGGGAGAAAATTAAAGAACCCATCTTTGACCAACTTAAGATGACAGAAGGCATGTACAGGCGTTTTGAAGTAGGCATTAAAAAGAAAATCGCTGAAATTAAAAGCTGAGACATGTAACAGTAAGTGATAAAATCCGCCCTCGATTATGGGGGGATATATGAGTCAGTTTGTAAATGGGCAGCGCTGGATTAGCTTAGCAGAGCCTGAGCTAGGTTTGGGTATTGTAAGCGAGTGCGAGTACCGTCGAGTAACCATAGAATTCCCCCATGCAGAAAGCAGCCGACTATATTCTATTGGCACAACTCCGCTTATACGCTGCCGCTTTAACCCAGGTGATCGAATAAAGGTACTTAATGGTGCATCGGAAAACATTTCTGACTCACAAGAAAGAAACGGCATACTATTTTACCAAGTAAACCCCAGTACTTGGATAAGTGAAACAGATCTGGCCCACAATCAAGGCAAGGTATCTCCACTTGAAAGGCTTCAAGCCGGCCAAATTGGCAGCTTTAAGTGGTTTAATCTTTACCGCGATTTTTTACAGTCTTCCATCGAGCATCAGGGGAAGTTATCTCACGGCTTTGTCGGCCCCAAAATTAATATCATTCCTCATCAATATGATGTTGCGCAGCAAATACTCAAAATGCCTTTGCCTCGCGCATTGCTGGCTGATGAAGTGGGCCTAGGTAAAACCATAGAAGCCGGCTTGGTCATACATCAACTCATTATGACCGGCAGAGCTCAGCGTATTTTAATTTGCGTTCCCGCTTCACTCGTCAACCAATGGCTGGTTGAAATGAAACGCAAGTTTAATCTCGACTGCACACTGATTGATGATGAATTCTGTGCAGAGCAACAAGGGGATAATCCTTTTGAACAAATTCAAGTGGCCTTGTGTAATTTCGACTGGCTAACCCACAGTAAATACATGGATCAAGCCTTAGATACACAATGGGATATGATGGTAGTTGATGAAAGTCATCGCCTTCAATGGCAGTCAAAAGCCTATCAAAGTGCCATGGAGCTATCAAAAATCAGCACCGGGGTTCTATTGCTTACAGCCACACCAGAGCAACTAGGGGTAGAAAGCCACTTCGCCCGACTGCACATGCTAGATCCGCTGCGCTTTTCAAATTTAGACCAATTTTTAAATGAAGAACAGCAATATGGATTGGTAAGCCAAATAGTTGATTCTATTGAATTTGATGGTCTAGATGCATCTCTTTCTCAAATAGAAAAACTTGGTGACGACAAATTACTGCAATTTGCCGAAGACACCATCGCAAACAACCAAGATGAAAATGAATTTATAGATTGGATGGCCGATCGCTACGGCACTGGCCGCATGGTTTACCGCAATACAAGACGAAGCATCGCGGGTTTTCCTGAACGCCACAGCCAGTTCTACCACTTAAAAGAGCAAACTAATTTAGAGTGGCTATTGGAATGGCTCCCTCAACAGGCCGATAAGAAAGTTCTTTTAATATGCCAGACAGCAGAAGATGCTCAACTAATCACTGAACAAATCAATGCTAAAACCATTATCTTGGCAGGCGCTTTCCATGAACACCATGACCTAATTGAACGAGACCGCATCGCAGCGCAATTTGTAGAAGACGATGGCGTTCAAGTGCTCGTGTGCAGCGAAATAGGCGGTGAAGGCAGAAACTTCCAACACGCCCAGCACTTGGTATTGTTTGATCTTCCTAGTCACCCAGATTTAGTGGATCAACGAATAGGACGCCTAGATAGAATTGGTCAAGGCAGTGACATTTATATACATGTGCCTTTGCAGTCAGGAAGCGCGCAATCCAGAATGGCTGCGCTTTATCATCACGGCTTTGACATGTTCACCAAACCTAACCCGGCAGCTTCGCCTATTTATGAAGCTTACAACATTGAGATTGACGAGATGCTGGAAACAGGTGATCAAGCTGAAGCCATAATCACTCAATGCCAGCAAGCCAGCATTCAACTTTTAACTGAAATTGAACAAGGTCGAGATCGATTACTTGAGCAGCATTCTTTCTCAGAGCAGCGAATAGAGCCCTTAATTAGCGCCATTCAAGCCTCTGACGATGCACAAGATGAACTTAAGCATTCACTGCTTAATATATTTGATAATAGCCATATTGAAACCGAGCCCACCAGTGCTAACAATATAATTATTAGCCCTCAAGAAAGCTGCCCTTTTTCGTTTATCAATAGCTTAAGAGACGATCGAGCTACAATTACCTTTGATCGCCAACAAGCTGCTTTACGGGAAGATTTAGAGTTTATCTCTTGGGATCACCCATGGGTCAAAGACATCGTAGATGACCTAGAAGCCTCAGGAAATGCATTCACATCTTGCTCTTTATTTAAAGATAAAAAATATAAAAACGGCCAAGTATTCGTAGAAACCTTTTATCAGATTAAAGCAGATGGCCCTGGGCGCTTAGAGCTTAATCGCTATCTAGCCCCTGAAACTCGTCACTACACCATAAGTGATGAGTTAAAGAATATGACCAAGGTGATTGACCTTGCTAACATGCGCGAAAACAATGAATTTATTAAAAAGGACATGGCTCAAGAAATCATTAAGATGAAATGGCCTGATATTGTAAAAGCCGTTAGCTTAAGTGAGAAGCTTGCAGCTCACACATCAAAAGAGAGCATTGAAGACTCTGTTACAAAAATGCTTAGCAAAACAAAAGGTGAGTTAGCTCGATATAAATCATTGGAAATTGAAGCGGGCAGCTACCAAAGTGAAATAGACACCCTTACCCAAAATGCCAAAGAGTCGGCTACTTATCTTCAAGCAGCCAAGCCCAAATTAATGGGTCTTTGCGTTTGGGTGAACTTCATACAGTAGAGATTCACACCCCTAAACATTTGTTTAGGGGTAACTTTTTAGCTAGGCATTTTTAATTCTTTTTCGGAGACAATAATGCCATTATTGTCAGCATAAATGTACATTCCCTGATTAATTTGCACACCTGCAAACTTAACCGGCACATTCATTTCACCAATCCCTTTCTTTTCAGTTTTTCTAGGAACAACCCCTAAAGCCTGCACACCCAACTCTGTCTCCATAATGATATCCACGTCGCGGATACAGCCAAAAATAACCAAACCTTCCCAACCATTTTTAGCAGCTTTCTCTGCCAACATATCACCTAGAAGCGCATTCCTTAATGAACCACCACCATCAACTACCATCACCTTACCATGCCCTGGTAAATCAACCTGCTGCTTCACCAGAGAATTATCTTCATGGCATTTAATGGTCACCACTTCACCACCAAAAGACTCTTTAGCACCATAGTTGTTAAAAATAGGTTCTAGCACTTCTACTTCTGGATATTCATCGCATAAATCGGGTGTTACGTACTGCATTATTTTCTCCTACTTTATTGGTTAAAGGTAAAACTCATCCACTCTATGGCCTTTGGCCAAACTTCTTCTTCGGCGGGTTTACTTACCACCATGTCCACATGATTGTAATCTTGTTTGTAGCCATTTTTTTTTGATAATAAATGAAACTGGGATTTCTCACCAAAGGCCTTAATTAATTTGTCACAGGATTTTGCAGGATCCCCTTTATCTTTTTGGGCACCAAATGCTAAGGCGGGTATATTTTTATTTTCCATTTCAGCCCAATATGAAACGCCCTTACTAGAGCGCCACCCTGTGAACAAGCCTGCCCATCGAACAAACTCACGAGCAATGCCAATAGGCTCTTGTTCTGGGCCAATGCCTTTACCTGATACACGTTTTTTAACCAGTAATATCAGTCTTGTTACAGCCCGTACAAAAGGCATTCTTAGCAGAATAGGATAACGACTCACCTGAGCACCAAATAAAACCACCCCCTGAATTCGGCTGTCCTCTATGTAATTTCCTGCGATGGCTGTGGCCACAGTGACGCCACCCAACGAATGCCCCACCCAAAATGCCTTCTTACCCGTTTGCTCAAATATAAAATCCTGCACAGCTGGGGCATCATATTGAGCATAATTTTCGACATTATTATTTAAATAGTGATTATTTTCTGGGCTATCTCCGTGACCGCGCGCCTCAACCATCCACGGATCAAACCCTGCCTCCAACAAAAACTTGGCAAAACCCTTGCCGCCACCTGAAAACCAAAAACTGCGATTAGAAAAACTGCCGTGAAACAATATAACCGGAACACCGCGTTCATCATTTGACTCTAGATGAAACCCTAGGCGAGTCACTGCAATTTGAACTGAACTGTCCGAACTATTATTGGGTTTTAACAAATACGTATCTTCAATAAAACTATCGGCCACTAAATCAGCCCTTAATAGAGTCACTGGAAACAATGCACTACTGCTTTTCATTTAATTTTAAAGCCTATTAAGAGTTTTCTGCTAGGTAAAACCATGTATCAAAAACTGAATCAGGGTTAAGTGACACGCTATCCACCCCCTCCTCCATCAACCACTTAGCAAAGTCAGGGTGATCGCTAGGCCCTTGACCACATATACCAATATACTTATTTTGTTTTTTACAAGCCGATATGGCCATGTGCATGAGTTGACGAATGGCATCGTTGCCCTCATCAAATAAATGAGCAATCACCCCTGAATCACGATCTAACCCTAAGGTAAGCTGAGTTAAATCATTTGAGCCAATGGAAAATCCATCAAAGTGCTCTAAAAATTCTTCTGCTAGTAAGGCGTTAGCTGGCAACTCACACATCATTATGATGCGCAAACCATTTTCACCCCTTACCAAACCATTTTCTGCAAGAAGGTCGACGACTTGCTTCGCCTCGCCAACCGTTCTTACAAACGGCACCATGAGCTCTATATTGGTAAACCCCATTTCATTGCGAACTTTTTTTATGGCTCGACACTCTAGCTCAAAACAATCACGAAATGATTTACTGATATAGCGAGCCGCTCCACGAAAACCCAGCATCGGATTCTCTTCTTCTGGCTCATAAATACGTCCGCCAATTAGATTCGCGTATTCATTAGATTTAAAATCAGAAAGCCTTACGATAACTTTTTTGGGTGTGAACGCAGCTGCAAGCGTACTGATTCCCTCAACCAATTTCTCCACATAAAATGCTACAGGATCAGGGTAACCTGCGATTCGCCTTTCTACTGTGGTTTTTATTTCAGGAGGTAATGTTTCGAAGTTTAGCAATGCTTTTGGGTGGACACCAATCATTCGGTTAATGATAAATTCCAACCGAGCCAAGCCAACACCTTCATTGGGCAACCCCTGAAAATCAAATGCCCTATCTGGATTCCCCACATTCATCATAAGCTTAAATGGGAGTTCGGGCATATTACTAGTATTGGATTTTTGTTCGAAATTCAAAGAGCCACCATAGATAAAACCAGTATCCCCTTCAGCGCATGACACCGTTACCAACTGGTCGTCTTTCAACATGTCAGTCGCATCTCCACAGCCTACAACCGCGGGTATTCCTATTTCTCGCGCAATGATCGCAGCATGACATGTACGTCCGCCACGATTAGTAATGATGGCACTGGCTTTCCTCATTGCCGGCTCCCAATCGGGATCCGTCAACTCAGCCACCAAAACATCTCCTTGTTTAATGTCTAATATCTGGCTTTTATGATCTAGCACCTTCACAGGGCCACTGCCTATCTTATGACCTACCGATCGACCCTCACATAAAAGTGTCCCTGTTTCTTTTAATAAGTAACGCTCCATAGAGTTTTTACTGGTCAGATTTTTTACTGTTTCAGGTCTTGCTTGAACGATAAAAATTTCACCGCTCTCACCATCCTTAGCCCATTCAATATCCATGGCTTTTTTATAATGATTTTCGATCGCCATGGCCTGGCTGGCTAAGAGGTTAATGTCTTCGTCTGTGATGCTAAAGGTTAATCTTTGGACCCTATCAACACGAATTGTCTCGACAGCTGCTAATTCTTCACCATCTACAAGGTGTACCATTTTTATGGCCTTCGCCCCAAGACTTCGCCTTAGAATCGCAGGCTTACCCGCCTTTAAAGATGCCTTATGGACGTAAAATTCATCTGGGTTAACGGCGCCTTGTACAACCGTCTCCCCTAATCCAAAGGCACTGGTTACAAAAACAACTTTGTCAAAACCAGATTCTGTATCCAGCGTAAACATAACGCCTGCTGACCCCGTTTCACTGCGAACCATCTTTTGAATACCCACTGACATAGCAGCATCATTCAAATCCAAGCCTTGGTGAAGCCTGTAACTTAATGCTCTTTCACTAAACATTGAAGCATATACTTCAATGATAGAATCAAGAACATCATCAAGCCCACAAACATTCAAAAAACTTTTTTGCTGCCCTGCAAATGACGACTGATCAGAATCTTCTTGAAGCGCTGATGATCTTACTGCAACCGATAGAAAAGGCGCATCACCCTGAAGCGTATTAAGCCCCTGCTTGATTTCTGTAACTAGGGTGGATGGCAATGATACGGATTTAATCAACTCTTGAATTGCTATTGACGCCCCTTTTACCGATGAGAGGTCGCTTTTATCTATAGAATTTATCAATGAGGATACTTTAGATCCTAGTTTGTTCTGAGACAAAAATTGATGGTAGGCGGGCACTGTTATTGCAAAACCCATGGGAGAACGAATACCGGCATGAACTAGCTTATTGGTCAATTCCCCCAGGGAGGCATTTTTCCCCCCTACCTTATCTTCATCAGCAATACTTAATTCACTAAACCAAATAACGTGACTACTCAAAGGTGGCTCCTGCTTTAACCGAGTGTATAGGGTGCGGTATAATACTATAATTCTAGATTGTATTCATAAGGTTGTTGACTAAAGATGAAGCGCCAAGCATTTTTCATATCGGATGGCACAGGTATTACAGCCGAAACTTTAGGCCATAGCCTATTAACACAATTTGAAAGTATAGAGTTTGAACAGACTACCCTGCCTTATATTGATACAAACGAGAAAGCACTAGAAATAGTACGAAAACTAAACAAAATCACCGAGCACAGCGGTGTCATGCCAATTGTATTTGACACCATTGTAAATCAAAGCATTCGGGACATTATTTCAAAAGCACAAGTCTTCAAAGTGGATATATTTTCAACCTTTCTTGCGCCACTAGAAAAAGAACTTCAAATTCACTCTTCATACACTGTAGGAAAATCACATGCTGGCGGGGATAACGAAGGCTACAAGGCTCGTATTGATGCGGTCAATTTTGCGCTAGATAATGACGATGGCAGCAAAATTAAACACTTTGACCAAGCAGACATCATATTAGTTGGCGTATCCCGTTCGGGTAAAACGCCCACATGCCTTTATATGGCATTGCAGTTTGGCATTAAAGCAGCCAACTACCCCCTCACCGAAGAGGACTTAGGGGAGATGATGCTGCCCGATGTGTTAAAGCCATTTAAGAAAAAACTCTTTGGCTTAACGATTGACCCTGAACGCTTAGCGGCCATCAGAAACGAAAGAAAATCAAATAGCCGCTACGCTTCAATTAATCAGTGTCACTACGAAGTAGAAGAGGTTGAGTTTCTTTATCAACAAGAGAGTATTTCGTACCTAAGCACCACCGACCTATCTGTAGAGGAAATATCCACCAGAATTATGCTAGAAGCAGATCTCAAGCGATTGGCTTGAAGCCAGTAATTATCAGTAGCTATCCAGCAGTATACTGCCCAGATCAACCGCTTTTACATTCTTTCCTCCCAATTCTAAAACTCCAGAGCTAGGATTGGAAAGAACTAATATATAGCTTGCCCTAGATGGTATTTCAACAACACCCTGCATAAAACCATGGGCGCTCCATGTTTCCTCAACATGGTGAGAAAATGGCAGGGCTGGAAGTGACATTGCATCGAATCGGTCGGATAGAAAAACTAAATTAGGTAAAGCAATCTTACTTTTTTTAATAAAACTCTTAAACAATGCCCTTTCAGCCACACCCTCTCTAGGCAATTCAATGAGGATATAATCCTTACCTAACTGTCTATTGAATAGGTAAATACTCTCCAATATTAATTCCTTACCCTTCACTTCATTAAAGTAAAAAATCTTGCCTTGGGCTAGGTACTCGTAATTCAACCTATCTTGAAGCAAGCTTATTTCTACTAGCCCCTCCTGACTATCCCTTGCCCCCTCACTGGAACTTAGCTCTTGGGTGATTTGCGCCCCTTGATCCTGCCAACTATAAAGACGCTTAGGGGCTAACTGCTTGTCTATTTCCTCAGAAGATTGAAAGTCATCAGGGTTAAAGTAATGGTCTTCATTAGGGGTTACAGAAGCCATTACTTTGGGTTGCTGGTACTCACCTTTTAATACCTTTTTTGGGACTTCATCTTCCACTACAACAGGCTCTTTTTTTTCTAAACGGCGCTCCGTATGAACGTTTCCACTGGCATCTACCCAAGTGTAAAAGCCCCCATCCTGATTGCCAGAAGTTGAGCAACCTAGAATAAAAAGACTAAAAATTAAGACAATATGTTTCATTTAAAATTTCGTTCTGAAGGAAATACCTGCAGCCGCAACTGAAAGAGAGGTTTTTATATCAAGCCCTGGATAAGGATTTGATGCCACACAGGTTAGGCAATCCGTATTCAGGCTCGCACTTGGGTCTGATGCTAGTATTTCTTCTTCACTTTTCATATAGGAAAGCGATATATCCACCACCGTATCAAGGTCCCATTGATAGCCAAAACCCATGGCATATATATTCGCAGACCCAAATGGCGCCATAACATTGCGCTGCCCATCAGGAATAGAAGAAGATCTAGGCTCAAAGCCCAATCGGGCCTTTAATCGTGAACTTAATTGGTATTCAAATCCAAAACCAAAGTTCCAATGGCTTTTATATTCTAATTTTTGCTCTAAAGTAGTACTTGTAATTTCGCCCGGCGCTAATATTTTTGCTGCATTCAAGAAATCCAATTGCCTGTCGAATTGAAACTGAAAGCTTTCCCACTCATCATAGTCAGTCCAACCAGCATCCACATTAAATTGAAATTTATCCATAAAACGAAATTTAAAGCCCGTTTGAAAATGCTGAGGATAGGTAAACTCCGTACTCACATAACCTGTTTCTTTACTAACACCGGTTGGTAGTTGAAACATTGCACCTATTATCGCCCCGAAAACAGACCCTCTAAATCCACTAAAAAAACCAGAGAAATCTCGAGAATAATCAAATTCAAACTCTCCGGTCATATCCTCTTTCGCTTCACTTTGATAACTAGCCCCCCATGCAAACCAATCACTAGGCTCCCATAACACTCCCATGTGATAGGTAAATGACATACTTTTTTCAAACTGCATGGTTAAGTTCCCGATATCCCTATAGGGGCCAATTAAGCCTCCACACATAGAAATAAACGGCACTAGTGGATCGCTACCCCCACCGCCTTCTTCACAACCAAAAGCCTCCTGAAGCATTTCTCCTGCTGCCATCAATATATTTACCGCCCTAACATCTTGAGATATCGCAAAGGCCTGATGCGACAATAACACTCCAAAACCAACGGAGAGTTCATCACTCACTTTATAGCCAAAGGAAGGGGATAAATAGGTAAGACGTTGCATGGCCACTTGCTTCCCCTGATACCGACCTGGGTCATCATCTTCTTTGATAAGTGTCCCTGCCATCGGTATATAAGACAGCGTTGCAAAGGTAAATTTGGAGCCTGGAGGTGTGATAGAAAAACCACCTGCCGGCAGTGTTGCTACGGGCAAATGCAAAGGTATGGGACCGATACTGGGAATATATAACCCTGGGTGCGCCTCACCTTCTTCATCCAATACAGGATCATCACGAAAATCTAGCAAACCAGGATCCTCCTCCTGACCGGCTTCATCCTCAGCATAGCCCTCGGGAAGACTATATTCAGTTCCAACCTTCAATATCACGTTGAATAGCGTAACGCTTAATTGGCGCCCATCTAGCTTGGTAAGGCCTGCTGGATTGTAGTGTATTGAAGCCAAACCAGGGGGGTCAGCCGTAACTGCATTCCCTAAAGATAATGCCTTAGGGTCAATCAGGAGTGACTGAGCCATTTGTGCATACAACTCAGAACTAAATAACAAACCAATAGTATAAATTATTAACTTCTTCATCTTTGTATTACTCGCTATGAAGAAGCTGGTAAAAATTTGGCTTTTAAACCGTTCATATTAATTGGCATAGATAAAGACAATAATATATCTGGCGAGTCTTCCGTCATACCAAAACCCACCCCAACATTGGTAATAGTTTTAGGTGACATCCTCACACCTAAACTAAAATTGAGCACACCTGACATCACTGAAGATGTCTCAACTTCTTCTCCTGTTCGAAAAATATATTTAGCTTTATCGGTATATGAACCCTGGAAGGACATTGTAAGCGACACATCATAAGATAAGGAATAAGCGAATCCACCAGAAAATGCTGTGGACACACCGGGACGAACCTCACTTAATACCAGTGAACCGTTCACCTGATTTATCCCAGTTTCTGGAATGCCATAACTAACACTTCCAGATCCAAAAAGCATTACAGGATCAACCACTTTATTAACGGACATGCCTCCAGAAATAGTATAATAACCACTACCTGTAGGTAATCGCTTATCCGAGATTGTTCGAAATGGACTGTCGCCTGTTTTTGTTTTAAAGGATCCGGTAACTGTTCTGCTTAATTCCCCAGGGACATAAGCGTACGGCTGCCATCTGGCATTTATGGAAACGTCTCCTAGCCCTGCATTACTATTTGACTCAGCCGTATCATACTTGCTCGCCAATGGCACAGATAAACCAAGTGTTAAGTTATCTAAATACCCAAAATCAAATGAAAAATTATTTGTTAAATTATGGGTTGCAGAAGCATTTACATCAAATGCACGAATAGTACTATTAACTACTTCTAGCTCAATCCGCTGATCCGCCATATAGCTATAACTAAGACTATAGTTTAGAGAGGTTTGCCCTTTCTTCATTAACGAGTAATTGTTTTCAGTGGCCTCAAACACTTCCTCAAGACTTTTTTCCTGACTGGCATCATTATCACTTTTTGTTAGCGCTTCTCGAGCATCAGAGACATCTGCAGCCACATTCGCGCCATACAAGCATAAAAAAATGGTGGAAAATGAAAACAAGCGCATGTAGCAAATCCTTTTATTATTATTTTCTTCTGTATCTAATCTGTTTGGTTACAACAGTTGGCGTGTTAACAACATTCGCCAAGTTAGGGTCATACGCAGCATCACCCTCTGTAATTAGTACATCGTCATCTGGGTCAGCAGGGTCTTCGCCCTCATCCCAATAAGCATTATTTTTATTTTTAGCAATTGAATTATAATAACTTGCAGGAAGATTCATGTGATCCACTGGAAACACATCTTTAAAGTCACGATAAGCCGTTTGAGTAAAAGTCCTTTCATCAATCACCCTTAAGTCTTCATCTCTAACCTCCAATCCTCCTACCGGTTTATGACCATTCGGAAATACAATGAAGAGCACATTTCTATCCCAAATTTCCATAAAGCGAGATAGAGTAAAACTTATATTACCAAGAGCTGGATCTGCCACATAAACATGGCTATCTTTTACCGCGCGAACCACAACAAAATGCTTGAAGCCTGCGTACTCTATGGGCGCAATGGCTGGGTGATCTAATTTTATTAAATCTTCTTCGGCTGCCCTAAATCCGCCAGATGGGTGACCCAATGCGGTTACCAATCTCTTCATATCTAGCAATGAAAAACCTCGTCGAGCCACTATCTTTTCAGTATCACCAAACTGTAAGAGCCCTTCCATTACTTGACGCTCTTGGAAGTTTCTTCCTAGGTAAAAATCGAGCAAGGTGGTAAGCGCTGCAGAACCGCAACTATAATCATAGGCTTGACGAACAACATTATTGTATTTGTATTCTGTTAATGGCTCGATATTTTCAAAGTGCGTCAATGCACCATCACCAAACCCTGTATTGAAATACACCACACCCTTGGGTTGAGGCTCAATTTCTACAAATTCTGTGATTAAATTATAACCAATTAATGATGCTAACAGTAAAACCAACATTTTTTTGCCATGAACTTTGTTATTTTTATTTTTTCCGCTATACACGCGGTTACGCATTGTTACATCTATTGCCCTTTCCCGCCAAGCTTTAATGGGCTAGCAATCCCCCCTAGTGAGAACATTTCCACTTATCTGTGCGTTTCACAAGACAACTCAGAACCTACGTACTAAGTAATTGTGCAAGTAGCAACCAATCCTCATGCCAGACAAAACTACACTATTAATGCCACACAGGATAAAATAGCTAACTTAGTCTTGGTGCATTATGAAATTAGAAATTACTAAACTCCCTTATCTTGATAACTCCTCAACCCTATTGAATGAATTACAACCAAAAGGAGGATTGGTTGCGCTAGAGAGCTCTCTTGCTAATCATGAAAATGGAAGATGGAGCATTATAAGCGCCGAGCCAGCAGATACAGTGGTCACCTTTGGGAAAGTAAACAATCAAGACTTAACAAATGAACTTTCTTGTTTATTCAACAAAATTCCTGCTAACGATTCTGACCTGCCTTTTACCGGAGGCATCATTGGACACGCCAGTTACGATTTAGGCATTACAAGCAACAAGGCTGCTGTCCAATCAACACACTCTTCACTGCCCACGCTTATCGCCGGACTTTACACCTGGGCTTTCCTAATCGATCACTTAAAAAATTGCACAATCTTTGTTTATTTAGCTGAATTATCAAAAACGTCTAAAGAGGATCTAATACTCCTTTTTAACAAAGCCAAAGACCACCCACAAACAGCCACACAGTTCGAAATTAAAGAGCCTTTTCAGCCAATCTGGACTAAAAAGAAATACCAAGAAAACATTCAATCCATTCATTCATACATTAATGCAGGGGATGTATATCAGGTAAATTTGGCGCAATCATTCTCAAGCCAATACACAGGCAATCCAATTTATGGCTATGAAAAATTAAAGAAATTCGCCAGTGTTCCCTTCGCTTCCTTCTTTAATTACAAGCAGTTTTGTTTTGCCAGTGCATCGCCAGAGCTCTTTATCAGCACTGACCGAGGTGCAGTCACAACCAAACCAATTAAAGGCACCTTACCCAGAAAAACCTCAACTCAAGAGGATAAGCTACAAGCGGATCAACTGAAAAACAGTAAGAAAGATCAAGCTGAAAACCTAATGATTGTCGATCTGCTAAGAAATGACATTAGTAAAAATGCCACGAATGTAAAAGTACCCTCTCTCTTTAACGTTGAAACATTTGAAACCGTCCACCATCTTGTGAGCACCGTAACAGCGAGCCTACCCAATACAATTAGTCCATTGAAACTTTTCTTAGATGCCTTCCCAGGAGGATCCATAACAGGCGCACCTAAAAAACGCGCCATGGAGGTAATTAATGAGTTAGAAGCCACTCCTCGGGGGTTTTATTGTGGCAGTGCCTTCTACCATTCGGCAAACGATAAATTTAACTCTAATATTTTAATTCGAAGCTTTATGTTTGAAGAAGGAAAAGTAACTTGCTGGTCAGGGGGAGGGATTATAAGTGACTCGATATGGGAACTAGAACTCCAAGAGAGCTTGGACAAAATTTCCAAGCTCATGGAGTGCCTAAATAACTAACTACAGACTTAAATCTCGATTACTAGCCTTTAAAAACTCACGCTTAAGATCATCATATTCGTGCACCGCAGGAAACTGCGGAAATTCTTCAATAACATTTTTAGGTGATTTAAACAAAATACCAGCTTCTGCTTCCGATAACATGGTTGT
Organism: uncultured Bermanella sp.; assembly: GCA_913058575.1. GTDB lineage: Bacteria > Pseudomonadota > Gammaproteobacteria > Pseudomonadales > Oceanobacteraceae > Bermanella. Next base: position 77,721 of record CAJXRF010000005.1, on the reverse strand, counting down.
ATCGTTATAAGAATCACCCGCCGCAATGCATCTGTAATTTAGACTATGAAACGCCTTAATAGACTGACGCTTAGGATCTACTTGCCTTAGCTTGTAGTCGGTTATATACCCTTCCTCACTTACTTCAAGTTTATGGCAAAGCAGTGTTGGAAATCCTAATTGCCTCATAAGTGGCTGAGCAAATTCATAGAAAGTGTCAGATAAAATAACCACCTGAAAACGCTCTCGTAGCCAATCAACAAACTCTTTAGCACCTTCCAAGGGCGACAAAGTAGCGATAACCTCTTGAATATCATCAAGCTTTAAACCGTGCTCTTTCAAGATCGCTAAACGCTGCTTCATCAGAACATCATAATCAGGAATATCGCGAGTAGTGGCCTTTAGCTCTTCAATACCCGTTTTATTGGCAAATTCAATCCATATTTCAGGAATCAACACCCCTTCCAAATCAAGACAAGCTAGCTCCACGGTATACTCCTAAGGCATAAAAAGGCGCTACTGTAGCCGTAATGACTGCTTGCATCAATAACAACAATTAAAAAGTTCATAGCCAATCATTCTTAAAATATTCCCGTTACTTATTTTTTGCTTAATTAAGTTCTGGTATTGTCTGCATAAATTACAACAAGGTTAGCCACATGCTGATAAATACAGATGAGATATCTGCAATTGACCAAGAATTAAACACTAAACAACCCAAGCAAATCATCAAGTATGCCCTTGATAAGTTTGACAACATCGCCATTTCTTTCAGTGGCGCTGAGGATGTTGTGTTAATTGACCTCGCTTTAAAGGCCAAAAAGGACATTCATGTTTTCAGCTTGGACACCGGCCGCTTGCACCCTGAAACTTACGCATTCATTGAAACCGTCAGAAAGCACTACAATATAGACATTGAATTGGTCAGCCCAAAAGCAGAATTACTGGAGCCATTTGTTAAAGAGAAAGGTTTGTTTAGCTTCTTTGAAGATGGCCACACAGAATGCTGCGGCGTTCGTAAAATTGAACCACTCAAACGTAAATTGTCCACCGCCCAGGCTTGGATCACTGGACAACGCAAGGATCAAAGCCCTGGCACTCGTCAATCAATCCCTGTTTTCCAACAAGATACGGCCTTTAAAGGAATCGACGAAGCCCTATACAAATTCAACCCGTTAGCTAATTGGAGCTCTGAGGATGTATGGAATTACATAAAAATGTTTGATGTGCCTTATAACCCTTTGCACCAAACTGGCTTCATCAGCATAGGCTGCCAACCATGTACTCGCCCGGTACTTCCTAATCAGCATGAACGAGAAGGACGCTGGTGGTGGGAAAATGAAGGCGGCAAAGAATGCGGCCTACACGCTACAAATATTATTTCAAAAAGCTGAAATCAATACCCAGCTTAACGGCTGGGTAAATCTAACCCACCAAACATCTCTTCAAGCTCTGCCTTACTATGGCACTGAGAAGCCTTGTCTATAGATGGCTTATCTAAGTGAGGGGCAAATCTAGCCACAAAGTCATACATAAAGCCGCGCAAGAATGTACCCTTTCTGAAGCCAATTTTAGTGACACTGTCTCTAAATAGGTGCTCTGCGTTAATGGCCACCAAATCACTATCTTTGTCTTCATCTATCGACATTGTGGCAACAATACCCACACCCAAACCCAATCGGACATAGGTTTTAATTACGTCGGCATCAGCTGCAGTAAAGACGACCTTAGGTGTTAAGCCCTTACTTTTAAATGCTTCATCTAGCTTAGAGCGCCCAGTAAAGCCAAACACATAAGTTACCAAAGGAAATGTTGCAACCTCTTCCAAGGTAGGTTGCGAACGCTGCGCAAGCGGATGACTTTTAGGCACTAGAATACTGCGATTCCAGCGATAACACGGCATCATAATTAAGTCGTTGTAGTGATCCATAGCCTCCGTTGCTATTGCAAAGTCCACTGTGCCATCAGCTGCCATTTCAGCAATTTGCTGAGGCGTCCCCTGGTGCATGTGTAAAGATACATCTGGGTATTGCTTTATAAAATCTTGGATTATACCGGGCAACGCATAACGAGCCTGCGTATGGGTAGTGGCTATAGATAAACTGCCTTTATTTTCGTTGCTAAACTCCTGCGCCACCTGCTTAATACTTTCAACTTTACGCAGGATTTCTCCGGACACCTTCAGTATTGCCTCCCCCGCTGGCGTCACTCGGGTTAAATGTTTGCCACTTCTGGCAAAAATTTCAACACCCAATTCATCCTCAAACAAACGTATCTGCTTACTTATACCTGGTTGTGAGGTATAGAGCACCTGAGCAGTCGCGGATACGTTAAGATCATGGTGCGCCACTTCCCAAATGTAACGCAATTGCTGTAGCTTCATATGCCCTCCAGGCAAACCTTTTCTTCCAACCTAACGAAAGGTTATAAAAATAGAAGTAAATATTCTTTTCCAGAATAGAAGGAAATGGCTACATTTACCATCTATCTCTTAGATCGTATTTAATAAGCTTAGACTATATTCATGGAATTTCTGTTATATGTAATGGCAGGGGCACTCGTTGGCCTTATTGTCGGACTAACTGGCATTGGTGGCGGCTCACTAATGACCCCTCTACTTTTGATGTTTGGTATCCCCCCCCACATCGCCGTAGGCACTGATTTGCTTTATGCCTCCATCACTAAGGCTAGCGGAGTCGTGGCTCACTACAAGCAAAATAATATTCGCTGGGCTATAACAGGCCTATTAGCTTTGGGAAGCATCCCTAGCGCTATTATTACAGGAATGATCCTGCAATCCCATTTTGAGGATTATAAAGAGTATACAGGGGTCATAACCACGTGCCTCGGGGTTATGCTTGTGTTAACTGCTACTCTGCTTCTGTTTAGGAAAAAACTACAGCTTTTCGCCAAACATCAATCCGATTTAAAACAAAAAAGCTGGATACAAAAAAACAAAGCCATCATTACAGTTATTATGGGGGCTGTGTTAGGTGTTCTGGTCACCCTTTCATCTGTAGGCGCTGGCGCCATTGGAACCGCCATACTTATCGTGTTGTACCCTCATTTACGTTCCATCAATGTCATTGGAACCGACATCGCTCACGCCGTTCCTCTAACCTTGATCGGAGGGTTAGTACATCTATCCCTGGGCAATGTGGATTATTCTTTATTAGGCGCTTTATTAGTTGGCTCCATTCCAGCCATCCATCTCGGCAGTAAATTAGGATCACGCCTACCAGAAAACATATTAAGGGCAGCACTGGCCAGCCTATTAATGGCCTTAGGACTCAAATACATCATATTTTAATCACTAACCATTAGCCTCTATCAATATCATCAAGGCTCACTCTTGGTAACACATACACAGGGATTTTTGACTCTTTCAACACCCTTTCAGCCACAATCCCTAATACCCCACCGCCACAGTCATGCTGACTGTGGCCCGCTATAATAATTAAACTATAGTGCGCCACTACCGATTGCTGCAAAATAACTTTTGAAGGCTCACCTACTTCAATGATCACCTTATCCAAATTAATTAATTTTAATGAGTTCGCGTATTCAGATTTAAGCGTATCAATCACCTGTAATCGGATTTTCTCAATTATCTCTGTTAATCCCTTATTCCTTAGATACTCCTTCTCTTTTTCAGGCATGAAACTGTCTATAACTGATTCAGCAAACAAGCCCATGGGTTCCACCACATGAAGTAAATCAACCACTGCACCCGTACTTTGTACCAGTACAGCCACTTGCTCTATTAAATATGGGCCATATAAACCTAAATCCGTGGCATACAATATCCGGTTAATCATAATGACTACACCCTGCCAACTTCATATTAAGCATAGCAGTTTGAAATTACTGTCTATACTTTGAACATGAATTCAAGGAGATTAAACATGTCAGACAAAATGCTAAACATTGGCGAGGCCTGTTCGATACTTAACGTGAGTGAGGTGACCGTTAAACGCTGGGCTAGGGAGCACCTACTAAAAAGCGTCAAGAGTGGTAAGGACATCCTATTCCCTGAGGACGATGTTCTAAAATACAAAGAAATTAATGACCGCCTGACCAAATAACCATCAAGGCTTGCCACATACTGCGAGCCTCCCCTTAAATATCCAACTTTCTTACCCTTAACACCAACAAAGCCCTTCAGAAGCCCCCTTAAGTACACTATGATTAGCCCTTAATAAAAAATCAGTCTTCCGTTTCGGAAAAGTAAGCACAATGACAAACAAGCATCTTGAAGATTTAAACATTGAAAACAACGCTCCGCTCATCACACCCGAGCAATTAAAAGCGCAATTACCTGTAGACAAAGCTGTTCAAGAATCAGTTGAAGCCGGTCGAAATGCTATTCGTGACATTTTAGACCGCAAGGATCATCGTCTCTTTGTGGTTATCGGGCCCTGCTCTATTCATGATGTAAAAGCTGCCAAAGAATACGCCGAGCGTTTAAAAACCTTAAGTGAGAAAGTAGACGATACCATTTTACTGGTTATGCGCGTTTACTTTGAAAAGCCTCGCACTACGGTGGGCTGGAAAGGCCTTATAAACGACCCTTACTTAAATGACACATTTAAGATAGAAGATGGCTTAACTATTTCTCGTAAGCTACTTATCGACCTTGCCAACACAGGCTTACCACTAAGCACTGAGGCACTTGACCCAATTTCACCACAATACCTGCAAGATTTAATCAGCTGGTCAGCCATTGGAGCACGAACTACTGAAAGCCAGACACACCGAGAAATGGCGAGCGGCCTATCCTCAGCTGTGGGCTTTAAAAATGGAACCGATGGCAATTTAACCGTGGCCATCAATGCCCTACAGTCTGTTGCTAGTAGCCATCGTTTTCTGGGTATTAATGGTGACGGACAAGTATCCGTTGTTCAAACCAAAGGCAACTCTAACGGACACATTGTACTTCGCGGCGGAGGTGGCAAACCAAATTACGACTCGGTCAGCATTGCACTATGCGAGCAAGAGATTGAGAAGGCTGGCATCGCAAATAACATCATGATTGATTGTAGCCACGCTAATTCCAACAAGGACCCTGCTCTGCAGCCTTTAGTCATGGACAATGCAACCAATCAAATATTAGAAGGCAATAAATCTATCGTGGGCTTAATGGTTGAGTCCCACTTAGAATTTGGTAATCAAAGCATCCCAGCTAACCTAGACGATCTCGTTTATGGTCAATCTGTTACTGATGGCTGTATTTCTTGGTCCCAAACCGAAGAAGCCATTCTAAAGATGCACGACAAGCTAAAAGACATCCTTCCAAATCGCTAGCCTATTTAAAGGGGCTGAATCATAGCCCCTTTTCATTTTTATGTTAGAATTCGCCATTTCCAACCTTGAGTAGTCCACAATGAATCGTCCGCAGGTCGGCATAATTATGGGGTCAACATCTGACTGGCCCACTATGGAAAAAGCCGAAGAAATGCTAATAAAGTTTGGTGTTAGCTACGAAGTAAAAGTTGTTTCTGCCCACCGCACACCAGACCTACTATTTGAATACGCCGAAACAGCTGCCGACAGGGGCTTACAGATCATTATTGCTGGCGCTGGCGGCGCCGCCCACCTACCCGGCATGGTGGCAGCCAAAACTCACTTGCCAGTCTTAGGTGTACCCGTAAAAAGCAAAGCACTAAACGGCATCGATTCATTGCTTTCCATTGCCCAAATGCCTGCAGGTATCGCCGTTGGCACCCTTGCAATTGGCCCTGCTGGTGCCGCTAATGCTGGCATTCTTGCTGCTCAAACGATTGCCCTTCATAACGAAGAAGTCCGCAGTAAGCTAATTGAATTCAGAGCCAAGCAAACCGAAAAAGTACTCTCCATTCCTGACCCAAGAGACCTTTAAATGAGTTTCAAACGCATTGGTGTAATTGGCTCAGGACAACTTGGCCGCATGCTAGCCCTGGCTGGAACTCCACTAGATGTGGAATTTGTGTTTTACGATGAGGCAAGGGTATCCCCTAGCTGTAATTTAGGGAAATGCATTTTCCCAAGTGAGCAAGGCAGCTTTGAACAATTTGCCGATTCGGTTGATGTCATTACTTACGAAAGTGAAAACACTAACTTGGAATTGGTTAGAAAATTAAACCAAATTAAACCAGTTTACCCAGGCGAAGCCTCCTTAAGTAAAAGCCAGCACCGCCTAACAGAGAAAAACACCTTTCGTGATCTGGGTTTAAATACTGCAAACTTTTTAAGGGTCGCTAGTAAAGAAGACTTATTGGATGCGGCCAAGCAACTTGGCCTGCCTATCGTTCTTAAAACCACCACCATGGGCTACGACGGAAAAGGCCAGGCAGTGGTTAAAACAGAAGACGATATTAATGGTGCATGGGAGTTACTAGGTGCACATGAATTAATTGCCGAGTCATTCGTTAATTTCTCCCGAGAACTCTCGGTTATTGCCGTGCGAGATATAAAAGGTAACACCAAGGTTTACCCCATCTCCGAGAATGATCATGAAGCAGGCATTCTTCGCATATCTAGAGTTCCAGCAAAAGCGCTTAGCCCAGAAAAGCAAAAGCAAGCACAAGATTACATTACCACCATGCTGAACCATTTAGAGCATGTGGGTGTACTAACACTAGAACTCTTTGACTGTGATAATGGCTTAGTGGTAAATGAGATGGCCCCCAGAGTCCACAACTCCGGACACTGGAGCATGGAAGGCAGTCACTGCGGTCAATTTGAAAACCATGTCAGAGCCATTAGCGGCATGCCTCTGGGTGACACTTCACCCAAGCAAGAGTCCGCTGCCATGATCAACATCATTGGAAAGACAGGTGATCGAGACAGCGTATTAAGCACCCCAAATGCACATTTACATCTGTACGGGAAGGAAGAGCGCCTAAATCGAAAGCTTGGGCACATCAATCTATTGGGAAATAGCCATGCAGAAGTGGAACTGGCCATAAAAAAACTAGGCGCATTTATCAAAGAGTGCGGATAAAAAAAGCCCCTAGGGGCTTTTTTTCCATTAACACAAACGCTTACATGTAAGCGTTATCGCCTTGAGTGTGATCTGTCACATCGCGCACACCTGAAAGTTGCGGCAATTTAGTCAAAAGCGTCTTTTCAATACCTTCTTTCAGCGTCACATCCACAGCACTGCAGCCCTGACAACCGCCTCCAAATTCAAGAATAGCCAGACCTTCTTCCGTCACTTCCACTAATTTCACTTCGCCGCCATGAGAAGCCAACCCAGGATTGATCTCATTGTATAAAATATAAGTGATCTGCTCTTCTAAAGGACTATCATTGGTCACTTTAGGCATTTTAGCATTAGGGGCTTTTATGGTTAATTGGCCGCCCATTTTATCCTTCGCGAAATCAATTTTTGCATCCTCCATGTAAAGAATGCTTTGCTTGTCGAGATATACCCTTAGATCATCTTGATCCATTATCTCGTCATTCTCATTCACTTCATCTGGACGACAGTATGCCAGACAAGTTTCAGCGTATGGGGTGCCAGGCTGTGTAATAAAGACACGCACCGCCATGCCGGCCGAATTTTGTTTTGCCAATAGACCCACTAAATAATCTTTAGCTGAATCAGTAATGATTAGCATGTAACAACTCCAATAGATTTTGCGCAATTTTACTGATTTCCAAGCTAAAAACCAATCCCTAGTTTATTAGTCGGGTATTTATTTGTAGGTATTTGCACACCCTGTAACCAGCAAAATGTAAATACCTCCTTATAACGTAAATTAATAAGCGTTATAAGAAATAAATCATTTTCTCGATATGCATCTTTTGCTATTGTGCGCGCAAAGTGAAATTAGCTCATGGCTATAATTTGCCGTAGGGTGATTGGAAGCATTTATGTATAAATATGATAGTTACGATCAACGAATCGTAGATGAACGCGTTACTCAGTTTAAAGACCAAACTGAGCGCTACCTTTCAGGGGAGCTAAGTGAAGAACAGTTTCTTCCCCTACGCCTTCAAAATGGCCTATACGTTCAGCGCTATGCGCCCATGTTACGTGTGGCTGTCCCTTACGGACTAATGTCTAGCATTCAGCTACGCAAGCTGGCCCATATAGCTCGCACGTACGATAAAGGCTATGCACACATTAGCACTCGAACTAACGTTCAGTTTAACTGGCCTGAGCTACCTCAAGTACCTGATATTCTTGCAGAGTTAGCCAGTGTACAAATGCACGCCATCCAAACCAGTGGCAACTGCATACGCAACACCACAACAGATCAATTTGCTGGCGTGGTACCTGATGAGCTTGTGGATCCAAGACCTTATTGCGAAATTATTCGCCAATGGTCTACATTCCACCCGGAATTTGCCTTTCTGCCGCGCAAATTTAAAATTGCAGTCAATAGCCATACTAAAGACGATCGCGCCGCCACTCTACTACACGATATTGGTATTAAAATTGTTCACAACGAAGCGGGCGAATTAGGCTTTCAAGTATACGTAGGCGGCGGCTTAGGCCGAACCCCTATTGTTGCGACCCTAGTTAAAGAGTTTTTACCAGAACAAGACCTCTTAACCTACCTTGATGCCGTACTGCGCATTTATAACCTAAACGGTCGACGTGACAACAAATACAAGGCTCGTATTAAGATTCTCGTTAAAGCCCTAGGGGTTGACGCTTTTGCGAAGCTAGTTGAGGACGAATGGCAACACCTTAAAAATGGGCCCGGCACTTTGACTTCAGAAGAGCTTGCGCGCATTAAGGGCCATTTCACATTGGCTAATTACGAGACACTTAATAACGATGAAGCTGCTTTTACCCAGCAATTGGCTGAGAATAAAGCTTTCTCTAACTGGTACAACCGAAATGTAAACACCCATAAAGTGCCTGGCTACGCCATTGTCACCTTAACGCTTAAAAAGTTGGGCACGCCACCTGGCGATATTACCGATAAACAGCTTGATGTAGCTGCCGATCTCGCTGATCGCTATAGCTTTGCGGAAATCCGCAGCACTCACGAGCAAAACTTAGTACTGGCCGATGTTAAGCAAAGCGAGCTATTTAACTTATGGCAAGAAGCTAAGCAAGCAGGTTTCGCCACTCCAAACTTAGGCCTATTAACAGACATGATTTGCTGCCCAGGCGGTGATTTCTGTGCTTTAGCAAACGCCAAATCAATTCCAGTTGCCGAGGCCCTTCAAGAGCGCTTTGACAACTTAGATTATCTTCACGATCTAGGGGAGATAGATCTTAATATCTCAGGCTGTATGAACGCATGCGGCCACCACCATATTGGCCATATCGGCATCTTAGGGGTTGATAAAAAAGGCGCTGAATTTTATCAAATATCTCTTGGTGGCCACTCCGGACCTGATGCCAGCATCGGTAAGATATTAGGCCCTTCATTCGCTCGCGATGAAATGACAAATGTTATTGAGAAAATTTTATCGGTCTTTGTAGAGCAAAGAGTCGAAGGTGAACGCTTTATTGATACATACCGTCGCGTAGGCCAAACCCCATTTAAGGAGCGTGCATATGCAAAAGCTAATTAATCATACCTGCACCCTTGAAGATAACTGGTCATTTGTTGAGTCCATTGAATCAACTGTGCCCGCTGGAAATGTGATTATTCCTGGCAGCTTTTGGCTTGAGAACAAAGAAAGCCTATCTAATCGTGAAGACATTGGCATTTGGCTAGACAGCGACGCTGAGCCTGAATTATTTATTCAAGAAATCAAAAGCCTTCCATTAGTAGCCATTAACTTCCCCGCTTTCGCCAATGGTCGAGGCTACAGCCTAGCCCGCCTAGTGAAAGAGCGCAGTGAATTTAAGGGCGAGCTAAGAGCGATTGGAGACGTTTTAATTGACCAAATCTATTTCATGAAACGCTGTGGTTTTGATTCTTTCTTATTAAAAGATGGACTATCAGCAGAAAAGGCCCTTGAATATCTTGCGACTTTTTCTGACCCATACCAGCTGGCTTTTGATCAGCCGACCCCTCTTTTTCGCCGAAAAGCCGATTAGAGCACTGAGCTATGTAAGTGCCCTGCACTTGCATAGCTCAAATCTTCCCTGCAAAGCACTTTTGCCACCCACCCCATGTCATTTGGACAGTTATTCGCTACCATTCAAGAGTATTAGCAAAACACCTCTCTCCTGCGCGCGCTTTCTGCTAATATGCGCCCAAATCACACATTAGGTGCTAGGCTTGTTTACCGAATTTAATCTTAATCCCCTGCTAGAAAAAGCTCTTAAAGCTTTAGAGTTTACCACTCCAACACCCGTTCAAACTCAGGCAATTCCTGTAGCGCTGGCCGGCAACGATATCATGGCATGTGCTCAAACGGGTTCAGGTAAAACAGCGGCATTTATATTGCCAACCTTACACAATCTTATGAATAACCCTCAGCCCAATAGCGGTACACGAGCATTAGTACTTGCCCCAACAAGAGAGCTCGCTAGACAGTTATTTAAACAGTGTGAGGCTTTAGCCAAGTTCACTGGCATTCAAACCGGCCTCATTACCGGTGGTGAATCATTCAAGTTTCAAGCAGCCACATTCAGGAAAAACCCAGAAATTATTATTAGTACTCCAGGAAGACTGATTGATCACCTAGGTAGAAAGCCCACCCTTATGGAGGATGTTGAGGTATTGATACTAGATGAAGCCGATCGAATGCTAGACATGGGGTTTGCCGAAGATGTAACCGGGATTGCCGACGCCTGTAAGAAACAACACCAAACTTTATTGTTTTCAGCCACAATGAATCAAAAAGGCATTAGGCACATTATAAAACAAGTGCTTAACGAACCTGTCGTCATCTCGGTTGATGAAATAAAAGACAAGCACGCCAGCATTACCCAGCAAATGATCCTAGCAGATGACGACCAACATAAAGATCGTCTCATGACCTGGATGCTGGCTAACGAGACTTACCGACAGTGCATAATATTTTGCAACACAAAGATTAAAACCGATGAGATCTATCACTTCTTACGCTTTCATAAACACAAAGTAGGCGTTCTTCATGGTGACATGACACAAGATGAAAGAAATCACATCATGAGCCGCATGCAACAGGGCCACATCAGTGTACTGGTAGCCACAGATGTGGCGTCTAGAGGCCTAGATGTAAAAAACATAGACCTGGTTATTAATTACGACCTACCAAGAAGCGCTGATGATTATGTTCACCGCATTGGCCGAACTGGCCGAGCGGGAGAGCAAGGCATTGCGGTTTCATTGATTAATCATTTTGAGTGGAACTTAAAGTCCACCATTGAGCGCTATTTACAAACAGAGCTTGAAGTGAGAAAAATCAAAGCCTTAATAGGTAAATATAAAGGCCCTAAGAAATTAAAATCTAACGGTAAACCCGTAGGTAAAAAGAAAAAAGACCCAAGCAAAGGAAGCGCTAAAAAGCCTGCCGCCAAAAAAAGCAATAAACCAAAAGCAGCCTCAAGCAAACCGAGAGGCCCCTCCACCCCTCGCTTTGGAGATGGTAGCGCTCCATTCAAACCCAAGAAACAGTAAACACCCAGCCCTTAATTAAATTAAGGGCTCTCCCCCACCTCCATCATGAAAACGATCTTTTTCACATCTGTAAGCCTCCCCTTTACTATCAAGCAAAAATGCATCAGTCTGGTTTTTCGATTTGGGAGACCTAAATGGACCACAGCCTTTTCTTTTCTTTTTTTATTATATTCACCGGCGCTGCGGTTTTAGCTACCTTTTCGCTCTACACGCGACAACCCATTATCATCGCTTATGTGGCCCTAGGGGTAATTTCAGGCCCTTCAGGTATGCAATGGGTCAGCGATCCTAAATTACTCAGTGAAATATCCCATATCGGCATTGTATTTCTATTGTTTTTGTTGGGTCTAGATATGCAACCCAGTAGCTTGATTCACGTACTTAGGAAAGCCAGCTGGGTAGCCATTATTAGCTCGGCCACCTTCTTTTTAGTAGGGTTCTGCGCAGGTTTAGCGTTTGGCTTTAATACCACTGAAAATTTGGTGATGGGGGCCGCATTAATGTTCTCCAGTACCATTATTGGCATTAAACTGCTTCCCACCACCGTGCTCCATCACAAGCACATGGGCGAACTCATGATAGGCCTTCTGCTACTGCAAGACATGCTCGCGATAGTGGTACTACTTGTACTTGGCAGCGCATCCAGTGAAAGTGATGGCAACCAAGCCATGCTTCTGGCAGCTATTGCCCTGCCCTCTCTTATACTATTTTCCTATGGGATGGTGAAGTGGATAATTATTCCACTGCTTGAGAAGTTTGATTTGTTCCATGAGTACCTTTTCTTAATGGCCATTGGTTGGTGCCTTGGTCTTGCTGAACTGGCAGAATTTATGGGGCTCTCAAAAGAAATGGGGGCTTTCATTGCAGGCATAACGCTGGCCACTCACCCTGTTGCACAGTTTATGACCGACAAATTAAAACCCATCAGGGATTTCTTCTTAGTGTTATTTTTCTTTACGCTAGGGGCAGGCTTTAAAATTCATATTTTAGCCGATATTTGGCTCTATGCACTTATCCTAAGCGCCTTAGTAATCGTTATAAAACCGGTTACATTTAAAGTGCTTCTGGCCCAACAATCAGAAAAGAGCGGTTTGGCTTGGGACTTAGGGTTTAGGCTTGGACAGATCAGTGAATTTTCATTACTGATCGCCTATTTGGCTTTAGCTTCAAGCCTTATTGGTGAGCAGGCCGCCCATGTCATTCAGGCTACAGCAGTGCTGACATTTGTATTTTCCACTTATATTGTCATATTTAAATACCCCACCCCCATCTCACCTTCAGATAAACTAAGGCGAGATTGAGTATAGGGAATCAATGAAAAAAGAGTTCGGGTTATTTGTTTTGCTCCAATATAAAGCGCCCTTTTACTTTTCCATCCAAAATTGTCTTTAGGGAATCAGATAACTGCTCAGGCTTAATCACCTGACATTGTGCTAGCAGTCCAGGGAGCGACCAGCTACTGGCCATTTTTCCCCACACTTCCTGCTTATCGGCCAGCGGAAGCTCTACAGAGTCCACACCCAACAAGTTCACACCGCGTAGTATAAATGGCAAAACAGTGGTGTTTAAGGAGGTTGAGTCAACCAACCCACAGCACGCTATGGATCCTCCATATTGGATGGCTTTCAACATGGTCGCTAAAACCTCCCCTCCTGCGACATCTACTGCAGCACTGTAAACAGGTTTTAATAAGGGGCGTTTTCCTTGATCTAAAAATTCATCCAGTGCCACCACTTTATTTGCACCAAGATCCTTAAAAAACTCAGCCTGATCTGCCTTTCTGGTTAATGCATGAACCTCAAACCCTAATTTACTTAACAGCATGATAGCAATACTGCCCACACCACCACTGGCTCCAGAAACCAAGACAGGCCCAGACTCAGCCAGCAAGCCATTATGAATAAGCTTATTGATGCATAAGGCCGCAGTAAAACCTGCTGTCCCCCAAGCCATACTGTGCTTCTCTGACATGTCAGCTGGAAGCTTCATTACCCATTTTTGCGGGACGCGAATAATCTCGCCAAAACCACCAGGGGTATTCATGCCTAAGTCATACCCAATAACTAAAACCTTATCTCCCACAACAAACGAAGCATCTTCACAATGGATAACCTCGCCCACAGCATCAATCCCAGGAGTATGGGGGAAGTTGCGAGTCACCCCTTTATTACCACTGAACGATAATGCATCTTTATAATTTAATGATGAGTAAGCAACCTTAATAGTCACTTCCCCTGCTGGCAGGTTTTCCTGATTTAGCGTTTTCAACTCACCACTAAAGGCGCCATCGTTCAGCTCACTCACAACAAATGCGCGATATTCCATGCTAGCCACCTATACAAACCACTTTTGGAAACTCATGTTCTGAACGGCGCTTTCAATGCCCTTACTAATGCCAGATTGGGCAGCCAACCCCAATTTTTCAAACACATTTTTTTTCTTTTCACTGCTGATGACGTAAACATCGGCAGAATTGCATCGTAACTGAAGGTATTCATCACTGGTTTTTAATTCGTCCACCAAATTTACTTCTAGGGCTTTTTGACCGTACCAAACATCCCCATTCGCTACTTTTTCTACATTAACGCTAGGACGCCTATCCCCTACAAACTCTTTAAACATGACATGCACATCTGCCAAATCTTCGCGAAATTTTTCACGGGCCTTATCTGTATTTTCACCAAAAACCGTTAGGGTTCTTTTGTATTCGCCAGCTGTATGCACTTCAAAATCAATGTCATTTTTCTTTAACAATTTATTAAAATTTGGAAGCTGGGCAATTACACCTATAGATCCCAAAATGGCAAAGGGCGCGGCCACAATTTTATCAGCCACAACCGCCATCATGTAACCACCGCTGGCGGCTACTTTGTCAACGCATACTGTTAGTGGCATTCCGGCCTGTTTAATACGCTCTAATTGTGAGGCTGCAAACCCATACTGATGCACCATGCCACCGCCACTCTCGACATTTACCACCACTTCATCAATTCCCTCACCAAGGCTAAGCAAAGCGGTTATCTCATCCTTCATTTGCTCGCTTTGGGAAGCTTTAATGTCTCCATTAAAATTCAGGACATAAACTTTTTCTTTGGGAGTGTCCTTTTCCACTTCTTTTAGGGATTTTTTTTCTGCTTTGGCCAGTTTTTTAAGCTCTTTCTTATCCAGCACCGCTTCCTGAAGATGCTTCTTCAATAAATCGTACTTTTTATTGAGATGGGTAACTTTAATTTTACTAGGGTTTGATTTTTGACCAGCACTGGCCACTACCCCAACGATCAAAACTACTACCACTAAAAATGTCACTGCTTTGGCTAAAAAAAGTCCGTATTCAGATAAAAATTCCACGTCAATTCCTCTTGATTAAGTTGAGCGTAGTGTACAACCTCTTAAGCGTGATAACCTAGTATATATCGCACTTAACAGGCCTATTTTCCTACCATACAGGACAATTTCAAACAATCGTTTGATTTTCTATTGACACCTCAAGAATGCTCCCCTAATCTGCTGACTCTGGTTTTACCAGATTAACGGCTTGTACGTTTTTTGTACTTGATTTTAAAGCCCACTAACTCTTAGTAAGAAGGACAGCGATATGACTTCAGTTTCTGACATCATCGAAAAAATGAAAGGCGCGTTTAACGCTGATGCAGCTGCAGGAATGGAAAACGTTTTCCAATTCAGCATCGAAGACGGCGATGATTTTTTCCTAGAAATCAACGACGGCGATTTCAAAATTGACAACGGTTCTCACGATGACCCATCTGTAACTCTAATCATGAACAGCGAAACTCTAGTTGGAATCATGACTGGCGAAACTGACGGCATGCAAGCGTTCATGGCCGGCCAGCTACGTGCTGAAGGCGACATGATGCTAGCGACTAAACTGGGTGAACTTTTCCCTCAGTAATTAGTAATAAGCAATAAAAAAGGGAGCTATTAGCTCCCTTTTTTATTGCTTACGATTTGCCCCTGATTAACATCAACTGGCTCTAAAATTAGCCTACCAAGATTCAGCTGACACCTTGGCCTGATTATTAACGGGTAACGCTTTTAAACCCTGTTGCGTCAACGCTACCTGATAAATTGCACCATCTACCATCGGCATATAAGCAGCCGAACCCTGACTAGCCTTAACAATTGGCAGCCAGCTCTGCTTATGAAGCCACGGCCATGTGTCGACAATTGGACTATCTATGAAGCCGTAAACTGAGCGCTCTTGCGCCTTTTCTTCCTCAAGCGTTAAATATCGCCCACTTAAACGCTCCATCTTATAAGAAGGTAAATCATCACCAAACATAGCCAATGTTTGAATGAGCCTAACATCCAACTGCCACAAATCTCCACGCAGCTTATAAAATCTTGCATTACCATTATGAGGCGTGAATTCCACCTCGTAATCTTGATGAGCAAATTTGTGGAATTTAAGGGTCGCAATTGTTTCACCTTCTTTTGAATTAGAATAGCTAAACAAATCAAGCGCGAAAACAGTGCCAAAAACAGCTGATGAAAGTGCCATCAACCCCAACATCCCCTTGAGCCATTTGACAAACCAGCCTGCTGAAAACAGAGTTTTAGCAGCCAACAACAACAGCACCAAAACAACAATAATTAGGCTGGAAGCCAAAATTTGTATGGCCATTAAGACACCTTGTAGCCAAGTTGGGACATACTGCGAACTGCCCTATCTAGAATTTCGGCACTAACGATATCGGAGTGGGACAATCTTTCAGCATGATACTCCACACTGGCCAATGCATCCGCTAAGATTTCTAGACGAGCCTCATCAACACTGTCTTCTGAATTAAGTACCTTATCATTTAGATAGTTAATCGTAGCATCAACAATTGCAGAAGCCCTGACTTCCCCTAAAAAGATAAGCGCACCACGTACACCAATAAGCGAAGCGCTAATATTCACCAAGTGAAGCTTATCTCCAGACTCCACAAATGACCCAATGGCTCGCTTAGCCATGGCCAGCCCTGACTCTATTTCATCAAATAGAATAATTCTTGCTTCTATATAGTGACCGGTAACAACGATATTCTCGCCATCAGTTTTAGGCTGACTACGCCCAAAGTGGGAACTGGCCAACTCTACCTGAAGCATGTCATCTGCAATTCTGGCCAGAGCGTTCACACGCTCTTCTTCTTCCAAGGTTGCCAGAGCTATCACATTACTATTTTGCTCTTTTAGTCTTTTAGCCAATGACTTTTCATCAATGACTTGCAAAATATCCGCTAATCGAGAAAGCTTCTCACTTAAGGCACCAAAGCCTTCTTCACTAAGGTTGTTTTTAGCAGCTAAATCCAGCGCTTCTTTCACGTGGGCGATTTCTTCATTAAACGCTTTAGACAAACTTTCATAGGCACCCACATCCGGTCCTGACAAGAGATTGCGCTCTACTTTTAGGTCTTTTTCCAGAACACTCTGGCTAATTCTGTAGCTGTCCTTTATATCACCTACTATGCCGCCTGAATCCACAGACAAAGACACTAGGTGCAGTAAATCTTTATGTAACTCATTGGCTGGCTGTGCGGTAAACACAATCAAACCTTCTTTGATCATGCTGCGCATTATTGAATCAATTCTTGCCAATAATACACGTCGCGCCTGAGTAAGCTCGTACTCTTCATTAATGATAACCGAAACAGCAGCCTTACAACTCCACCAGAAAGGCCAAGGGACGCCCCCTCTGAAGCCTAGCTCCAAGAGCGTTAACGATCTCTGAATCAGCTTCATTCCTACCCGAGCATCCGAATCCCTCAACACTCTTAGCAATCCAAGCTGATACATTAAGCGGATTCTCGGAAGGTGAGGAATAATGTCTAAGCTAGACTTATCTATGCTGGGTAGTTTTGGTCTTAAATTCACATTAAAGAAATGTGATTCGGAAAATACTTTGTGCCCGCCAGCCTTGCGAATAAGGTTTATGGCTGGAATCAGCAGTATAGGGCGGTCCCTTTCATGCTCTAACAATAGGCTAATGTAATGAGACAAGCTCATTAGTGCTTTACCTAATGCCTCTAATTTAGTAGGGAAGCTCACAGTACCGTCACCAATAAGCGACAACATTTCTGCACTAAGCGCCTCAAGCCCCCCTAACTCGAGCAACTTAAAAGTCCCACGAGCAAGATTCAATTCGTCAGCAAATAGCTTCAATTGAGAAGGATCTTGCTTTTCGGCGTAAATTGAAAAATACCCCTCCGCTTTTTGCAAAGTTATTTCCAATTCCTTTCGTACCAAATTAATGGACATGCTAACGTTTGAGGCTTGATTCATTCCAATTTCTTAACTCATTTTTAAGGATAAAATAAAATTCTAACTAACCGTCGAGTGTATTCTTAAATGAAAATCATTTCATTGATAAACTTCACAACAATTTAGATCATTTAGACCACAACGCACCATCAGACTTCTTGTCCAAAAGATCAAGTAAGGCTTCATGCTCAGACTTTTCAAGATCGCTTACTCCCCACCTCAATAGCTGTGAAGAAAGGCTAGGATCTATGGTTATTTTGTGGCCTGCCGCTAAGTTGGCCTGCGCTTTTTGCGATGCTTCTGAATCTAAGATTAAGTTCGTTTGCCCACCGGTCATTAGCAAATAAACATCTGCTAATATCTCGGAATCCAATAAAGCCCCGTGAAGCTCCCGATGGCTATTATCTATGCCATATCGGCGGCACAATGCATCCAGACTGTTTCGCTGCCCCGGATGCATCTTCCTTGCAAGAACCAAAGTATCCAAAATCGTACATATGTCGGCTGTTTTTGGATACCCCGTTAGCATACCCAACTCTCGATCCATAAAACCTACGTCAAAAGGTGCATTATGGATGACTAGCTGAGCCCCCGAAATAAACTCAATAAACTCCGTTGCCACTTGAGCAAATACGGGCTTATCCAGTAAGAATTCATCTGTTATGCCATGCACTTCCATGGCTTCAGGATCAACTAAACGATTAGGGTTTAAGTATTGATGATACTGTCGACCCGTAAACTTTCTGTTAACAAGCTCTAAGCACCCTATTTCAATTATTCGGTGCCCCTCCCCTATGCCGGTGGTTTCCGTATCAAGAACTATCTGGCGCACTTATGCCTCACTTTCTATTAAAATTTTCACACCTAAATTGGCTAAACAATCAGTGCGTTCATTTCCAGGGTGGCCGCTATGACCGCTCACCCAAAACCTCGAAACTTCATGCTTTTTAAGCTGTAGATCCAGCCTTTTCCATAAATATTGATTTTTAACGGGTTTCTTATTGGCGGCTAGCCAATGCCTTTTTTACAATTTTCAATCCACTCTAACACGCCCTTTCTAACATATTCGGAGTCAGTCGTGAGATTAACCACTCCTGATTCTGTTAACGTCTCTAGACTCACCATTGCTGCGGTAAGTTCCATTCTATTATTTGTGGTATCGACTTGCCCACCGCAAATTTCCTTCTTTAGTGGAGCAAATCGCAGCGATGCACCCCAACCTCCCAGCCCAAGGCTCCCTTTGCAGGCGCCATTGGTAAATATATCAACTTTTTTCAAGCCGCCTATCAAACTAAATGCACCGCAATGTTAATCATGCCCCCATGAGCATTTAAGGAGATCTTCTTATGCCTCTGGCACTGGATACCGGCACAGGCATTCTTCGACCCGCTAAAACGCGCCATTGTGGACGAATGGGTGTTCTTCCTGCAACCAGTTTGCGGGCGATCAGTATATATACGCCGCCAAACGGACTGGTTAAGTAACTAAGCCACGAATCGAGTTTTGCTGAAAGAGCTGGCGCATATTTAAGCGCAAAAGGGGGCAGAAACTGCGCAGACTCTCGCTGCTCAATTCTAAATCCCAGTAGCGTAAGCCAATCGACGACTCTTCGAGGGGTTAGATGCCTTGCCCCCTTGGGAATTAATGACCTGGGCAACATCCTACTAATACCAAGAGCACTTAAAGGGTTAAAGCCCACCACCACCAAATAACCATTTGGCACCACTACCCGTGCAGCTTCTCTTAAACATTGATGAGGGTTTTGGTCGTAGTCCAAAACATGATGCGTCACAACACAATCTAAACTGTTGTCTCTGAAGGGTAGGTGCTGATAATCCATTAAAACCTGCCCTTGAGAGTCATTGCACGCAAAAAAATGATGCCTTAGCGTAGTAGACTGAACGATAGGCATATTAAACCCACTATATTGCAATAAGTAATGTCCATGTAGATCCGGAAGGCTTTCTGCTAGCTTCTTTATTTCTACATTTAATAAGGAGCGGCCAAATTGGCCCTCCATCCATTTACTGTCCATATCTCACTCTTTAGAAAGCTTATTTCATTATTCACTTGGCACTCCTGCCAAGCTCTTCTTGACCCACTGCCTTTCGATTCTTACACTGCCGACCCCAAAGTAACATCCTGGTGTTCTAAATTGTTGTTCCGTATTAGTTTTAGTCTATTTTTTGCACTGGCGGTAAGCGCCTGCAACCCTATTAAGCCAGTTGATCCAATTACTCCTATTCCAGAAGCCCCTATTTTGCTTTTGGAGAACGTTGCCCAGCCAATCACTGCTCAGGGCACTCAACCTAGCGCTATAGACAATACCAAAAGAGATAATCTATGGGATAGGATTCGTGACAATTACAAGCTAGGTACACCACCCAGCAATCAGCGCATGACATCACAGCTAAATTGGTTTAAATCCCACCAAAGCTATCTAAATAGAGTATCTGAACGCTCAAAGCGCTATATGTTTTTCATCATGCAGCAAATAGAAGTTCGAGATATGCCCGCTGAAATCGCCTTACTGCCTATAGTAGAAAGTGCATTTGACCCTTTCGCATACAGCCATGGCCGAGCTTCAGGAGTTTGGCAGTTCATTCCGAGCACTGGACACATGTATGGGCTCAAGCAAGATTGGTGGTTTGATGGACGCCGCGATATAAGGCAATCAACCATTGCTGCGCTTAAATTCTTAAGGGGACTTTCAAGAGAATTTAAAGGAGATTGGATGCTGGCACTGGCAGCCTACAACTCAGGTGCTGGCACGGTTCGTAAAGCCATTAGGAAAAACAAAAGGCAGGGCAAGCCCACTGATTTCTGGTCTCTAGCGCTGCCTAAAGAAACCAAAGCTTATGTGCCGAAATTACTCGCATTGGCTTCTTTAGTTAAAAACCCAGAGAAATTTTCTGTCACACTTCCTTTCATTGAGAATAAACCTTATTTTGCCGTTATCGAAACAGGCAGCCAAATGGATTTAAGCCAAGCTGCACAGATGGCTGAAATTGACCTAGAAGAAATATATAAGTTAAATCCGCAATACAATCAATGGGCCACAAGTCCTAATGGGCCTCATGAAATATTAGTACCTTTCACTCAACAGGAAATTATCAGGAAGAATCTCGAGGCCTTACCTTCAGGGCAACGAATAAAGTGGCAACGCTACGAAGTCATGTCAGGGGATTCATTAATTTCCATCGCTAATAAATTTCACACCACTCCTGCCGCCCTAAAACAGGTTAATCCTGTTCAAGGTAGCCTAGTAAGAATTGGCGACAAACTATTAATACCAACTGCTTTTAAAAACCAAAGTAGCTACACCTATAGTGCAAATAATCGCCTGAATAAAAAGCAAAAGAATACTCGAGGCTCAAAAGGTTCACAAAAAATTAACCACACCGTTCAAAATGGTGACTCATTTTGGAGTCTAGCCCGTAAACATAACGTCTCTACACGCAGCATTGCAAAGTGGAACGGCATGGCGCCTAAAGACCCCATAAAACCAGGGCAAAAATTAGTCATTTGGTCAAAGTCACAATTGATCAAACAAAATAGAGAAATTATTAGAAAAATAAATTATCGCGTAAGAAATGGGGATAGCCTGCATCGAATTGCGGACAAATTTAATGTAAAAGTAAAAGACATAAAACGCTGGAACCAAATAAACAAGAAAAAGTATTTGCAACCTGGCGATAAACTCATCCTTTATGTTGATGTCACACAGAATAGCTAGCATGCCCCATTAAAAATAATGCAGTATCATCTCTTTGTTAAATACTGCATTTCTGCTAAATTCAAGACACTATAAAAATAAGAAGCGCCCATGCAGGGTTATTTTACTCAAAGATTATTACTGACCATCCCTACGTTTATCGGTATCACCTTATTGGTTTTCGTTTTAACACGATTAGTACCCGGTGGCCCAATAGAGCGCATGCTGGCAGAAGCCCAATTGGCTTCAGGAACAGCCAGTTCCGTCAGCGATGGGTTTGGATCGCAAAGTTTAAGCGAAGATCAACTCGACCAATTAAAAGCCTACTACGGTTTCGACCAACCGATCATTACTAGTTATTTTCAATGGCTATGGAAAGTGGTTCAACTAGATTTAGGGGAGTCCACTCGTTATGGTGAGTCAGTTTGGGACACCATAACCGAAAGACTGCCCATATCTATTTTTTACGGTGTGACCACCATGATACTAACGTATCTATTGTGCATACCGCTGGGCATATTCAAAGCCTTAAAACACGGGGCACCGTTCGATCATATAAGTTCAGCCATCGTCTTTATTAGTTATGCGATTCCTGGGTATGTAATTGGCATCGCCTGCATCGCCTATTTTGCAGCCAATTTAGAATGGTTTCCGTTAGGTGGCTTTGTAGGAGATGAATTTGAATACCTGAGCACTTGGGATAAAATCATAGACATTCTTCACCATGCTACCCTTCCTCTCATAGCTTACATGGCCGGCTCCCTTGCTGTTATGACATTTATGATGAAAAACTCACTAATGGAAAACCTATCTGCTGATTATGTAAGAACAGCCACAGCAAAAGGCTTAAGCTTTAAACAAGCCATCACCCGTCACGCACTTAGAAACAGCCTCATTCCATTGGCCACTCACTTTGGTCAAAATATCAGTGTCATTTTAAGCGGCTCCTTCCTTATTGAAAAAATCTTTAATATAGATGGAATAGGTCTATTAGGTTATGAAGCTCTCGTCGAAAGAGATTACCCTGTTGTAATGGGCATTCTTGTCATCTCAGCCCTTTTGTATTTAATAGGCAATATTTTAAGTGATCTTTGTGTGGCATGGGCTGACCCAAGAATACGCTTTGGTGAAAAACGATGAACTTTTTATCCCCTCAAGGACAAAGACGTTTACAAAAATTCAAATCATTAAAACGAGGATATTACTCGTTCGTTTTAATGATTTCGCTTATTTTACTCAGCTTAGTAGCAGAGCTATTCGTAAATAACCGACCTCTTGTGGTTCAGTACAATGACCAGATTTACTTCCCCACTTACGGCGATATTTTGCCTGGCACTATCTTCGGGTACGACTACCAATGGGAAACCAATTACAAAAAATTAGAGAGTGACTTTGTAAAAAGTCAGAATGGAAACTGGATGATCATGCCTATCGTTCCTTTCAGCCCATTTGAAAACAACTTTATTGAAGGTGAATACCCCCCTTATCCACCATCAATCTCCAGTAAACATTATTTAGGAACCGATATGGCAGGCAGAGACATTCTTGCCAGACTCATATATGGCTTTCGAATCGCCATTTTATTCTCGCTATTACTGCTAACGGTAACCTACGTCATTGGGGTATCTCTAGGAGCCGTCATGGGCTATTTGGGCGGAACATTTGACTTAGTGTTTCAGCGAATAATCGAGATATTATCGAATGTGCCAATACTTTACATAATCATGATTGTTGCCTCTATCATCACTCCAAATTTTTGGACACTGGCCTTGCTTCTAGCGGCATTTAGTTGGATGGGGCTTACTTGGTATATGCGAACAGAAACCTACCGTGAAAATACCCGTGAATATGTTCTGGCTGCTAGGGCAATTGGTGCCAGTAACACAAGAATCATGTTCAAACACATACTGCCCAATTCCGTATCCATTTTAGTCACCTTCTTCCCATTTTCTGTGGTGAGCGGAATCACTGCATTAACCAGCCTTGACTATTTAGGCTTTGGCTTACCCTCTCCTACTCCCAGCTGGGGCGAGCTATTACAACAAGGGACAAGTAACCTTGAATACCAGTGGATAGCGGCGTCTGCTGTCGCTGCTTTAAGCATAGTTTTAACGCTGGTTACTTTTATTGGCGAAGCCATTCGCGAAGCCTTTGACCCTAAAAAATATTCTTATTACGAGTAAGGACTTTTATGTTCAAACCAAATATTTTAATTGCGCTCTTTTTCTGGCTGCTCTCCACAAGCGCTGCTCATGCAGAGTCTCTCCCTAGTGATCTTATCTGGATCACCAATAATGACGCCCCCATTTGGGCTGACTTAAGCGCAGAAAAAGGTGGGGTATTTTCAAGCTACATGCTTGCCTTCCCACCTACATTGAGAAGTGTCGGTCCAGATTCAAATAACTCATTTCGCTCTTACATAAATGCAAACCAATTAGGACTAACCAGTTTCCACCCAGATAGCATGGAAATCATTCCCCAAATAGCCACTAGCTGGGCCTATGGAAAGGATCGGAAAACTGTATTTTACAAATTAAATCCAAATGCTCGTTGGAGCGACGGAGAAAGCGTTACTGCTGACGATTTCTTATTCACGCTAGATTTCATGCGCTCAACACACATTCAAGCACCTTGGTATAACAACCATTACTCTACTCAAATAACATCTGTTAAGAAATATGATGACCACTCTATTTCCATTACAGGGGCCGTTGCTAGGCCTAAAGATGAACTCCACTATTACTATGGCCTAGCACCTACCCCTAAGCACTTTTATAAAAAATTAGACACCGACTTCATTAAAAAACACAACTGGAAAATTGTGCCAAATACAGGCCCTTATCAGATTGGAAAAATCAATAAGGGTAAG
Source organism: uncultured Bermanella sp. (assembly GCA_913058575.1). Lineage (GTDB taxonomy): Bacteria > Pseudomonadota > Gammaproteobacteria > Pseudomonadales > Oceanobacteraceae > Bermanella. The sequence continues at coordinate 53,396 of CAJXRF010000005.1, read as the reverse complement.
CAAATAGAGTTTATTCGTAAGGACAATTGGTGGGCCAAAGATAATCGTTACAATTTAGGCCGCTTCAATGTAAACAAGGTAATTATAAAAGTTATCAGAGACCCCAACATAGCTTATAAACACTTCGAAAAAGGCAACCTTGACAGCTTCACACTTGTACAACCGGAGTTTTGGCATAATAAAGCTAAAGGCAAATTGTTTGATAATGGATATATTGAAAAGTTTGTCTTTTATAATGACAAACCAAGATCCAGCTCAGGATTTTTTCTAAACCAGGACAATGAAATACTAAAAGACAAACATATCCGAGTGGCTCTCGCTCATGCATTAAACTTTGATCGCGTTATCAAAACCGTTTTAAGAGGCGACTATGAGCGCCTACAAACATTTCATACGGGATACGGCGAATACAGTAACGACTCTTTGAAAGCACGCAATTTCGATCTAGATACCGCCAACAAAATTTTAGATTCCAATGGCTGGGAAACTCGAGGCGGCGATGGAATTAGAATTAAAGGAAGACAACGATTAAGCTTAAACCTTGTATACGGCAGTAAGGAACACAATGATCGCTGGAGTATTTTAAAACAGGACGCCATAAAAGCAGGCATTGAATTAAACCTTAAGCTTCAAGACTCTTCTTCACACTACAAGACCATCATGCAAAAGCAGCATCAGATTACATCATTAGGCTGGAGCACGGGGTTTCGTCCTGCATTTTGGCAACACTTCCACAGTGATAACGCCCACAAGCCTCAAACCAACAACATTACCAACACCGATGATAAAACAATGGACGACTTAATCATTCAATACCGGAATGAAATCAACAAAGACAAACGTATTAAGCTATCCAAAGAACTAGCCAGCATAATTCATGAGTCAGCAGCCTTTATACCCGACTTTAATGTGCCATATACACGCGGAGCTCACTGGCGCTGGCTTAAACTACCTGAAGTGCCTGGTAGCAAAACGACGGGTAACCTCTACTCTCCCTTTGGAGACGGGGGCCTTTTCTGGATCGATAATAAACAAAAAATTGAAACCAAAACTGCCAGAAAAAGCAGCACTAAATATCCTGTAGTCAATAAAGTATTCGATCAATACAAGGTTAATTCTTAGTGAGTAAAGCCCTATTAACGGTTAGCGATTTATGTGTTGACTTTGAAACCGAACATGGTGTTTTAAATGTTTTAGATCATGTTTCATTCAATCTCTACCCAGGTAAAACATTAGGCCTAGTGGGTGAATCTGGCTGCGGTAAAAGTGTTACGTCTCTTGCGTTAATGAAATTATTGCAAAAGCCATATGGATGCATCAGAGCAGGGAGTATCTTATTTAAAGGGCAAGATTTAGTGCAATGCGATGCTAAACAGATGCAAGATCTTCGAGGCAATCGTATTGCTATGATCTTTCAAGATCCCATGACAGCCCTAAATCCAGTCAAGACCATTGGTAGTCAGATAGTTGAAGTTTTCAACCTTCACAGACAAGAGTTAACCAAAAAGGAGCGCTACCAGTGTGCGCTTGAAATGCTCAGAAAAGTAGGTATTTCAGATGCACAATTCAGGATGGCTGAATTTCCCCACCAGCTATCTGGGGGCATGAGGCAAAGGGTCATGATAGCCATTGCCTTATCTTGCGAGCCAGACATATTAATAGCAGACGAACCCACAACTGCCCTAGATGTAACCATTCAAGCTCAAATCCTTGATTTAATGCAGGACTTACAAAAAGAAAATGGCATGGCCATGTTATTTATTACACACGACCTTGGCGTTATTGCAGAGTTATGTGATGACGTCGCCGTCATGTACGCTGGAAGAGTCATAGAAAAAGCGAGCGTAATTGATTTATTCTCCCAAGCTAAACACCCTTACACAAAAGGTTTACTGGATTCCATTCCACAATTATTCAACGACGGTAAAGGAGCGCTTAAAACCATCGAGGGACAAGTCCCTTCTTTACTAAATATGCCGACTGGCTGTCGATTCAGAAACAGATGCCAATACAGCCAGCAAGACTGCAAGAGCTTAGATCACAACCTAGACACTCATTCAGAAAACCACCAAATAAATTGCAAGCACTGGCGTGAGATTAAAGATGCCTAATGAACCCTTACTTGAAATTAAGAATCTCAAAAAATATTTCCCCGTAAAAAAGAGCAGCTTATTTGATAAGCGACGATATTTAATGGCTGTGGATGATATCAATCTTAAAATTAGACCCGGGGAAACATTAGGAATTGTTGGCGAATCAGGCTGTGGCAAAAGCACACTAGCCAAGACAATTGCAAGGCTGTATGAACATACATCAGGCCAGATATTTTTTAAAAATACAGAAATCACTCTATTAAGCCAAAAACAACTGCAACCACTGCGACCTAAGATTCAGTACATTTTTCAAGACCCTTATGAATCTTTAAACCCCAGACATACTGTGGCCAATATTTTAGAAGAGCCCTTTATCATTCATACCGACCTTTCTCCACTTGAAAGAAAAATTGAAGTAAAAAATCTTCTGGAAAAAGTCGGGTTAGCCCCTGATAGCGATCAAAAATATCCCAATGAATTTTCTGGAGGCCAAAGACAAAGAATTGGTATCGCCAGAGCGATCGCCCTGAAACCTGAAATCCTTATTTGTGATGAACCTGTTTCTGCACTGGATGTTTCTGTTCAATCACAAATTATTAATTTGTTAATAGCGCTTCAACAAGAGCTAAATATTGCAATTCTCTTTATCGCCCATGACCTGGCTGTTGTAAAACATATATCCGATCGAATAGCCGTCATGTATTTAGGTAAAATTGTTGAATCCGCCACAAGTGATGAGTTATTTAAAACTCCTAGACACCCATACACACAATTTTTACTAGACGCGATACCCAACCCTAATCCAGCTATAAAACGCGTTAAAAGGCGGATTCAGGGTGAACTCCCCTCACCTATTGATCCGGCACCAGGATGTCGCTTTCAATCACGCTGCCCCATGGCAACAGATCAGTGTAAAAGTTTACTACCAGAGCTTCTTAGCCTATCAGATAAGCACTCAGTCGCTTGCCACCATCAAGTGGACTCTGTAGGAAATTGGTCCTCTCCTTGGGCTTCATAACAAAAATTAACGGACATAAAAAAGGGGCTGTTAGCCCCTTTTTTATGTCCGTTGTTTTCTAAGCATTAATTTCTTTCAATGCTTGCCTTATCAGTAAAGTACTGTGCATAAGCTTTATATTCATTAAACGACTTTGCACGCTCAATCTTTTGCTCATCAGCTGTAGAGATTTCAACTTCTGCTGCTTGATTCACCCTATCCAGTCTTAATATTGCTTTATCTCCAGACCCTAAATCAATTTGATTAAAGCTTGCAGCATCACCTTTTAAACCCATGGAAAAAGCAGATGCAAGTATTGCCGAATCAACAGATTCATCATTTCGAGATTTAGCTGTTAGCACTGTCCAGCTGTCTGTTAGGTCACCCGCTTTTGCTTTAGAAAAATCAGATTCAACTTTAAGAGCAAGTGCTTGAGCACCTTTTTTGTTTCGAAGCAAAGCCTCAACCTGCCCCTCAACACTTGCAAACTCCTTAACAACCGATTCCTTAAAGACTTTTAAGTGCAATACAACAGCATGAGAGTCGCTTAATTCAATTACTTCACTATTCGCATCGTCATATAGTATGCCTTCAGAGAAAGCCGCTTGCACAACCTGGTTATTTTTAGCAATGCCTACCCCACCTGCACGTGTAAACTCCTGAGAGGATTTAACAACAAGACCAAGGGTTTTCGCTGGTTCAACCAATGCACTTGCTGAAAAAGCTTCGTCATTAAGAGCCTCTAGACGCTCGACATAAAGGCTTTGGGCTTTTTCTGATTTAATATCTTGAGAAAGACTATCTTTTAGATCATCAAAAGCAGCCACTTCAGGCTGACGCGTATCAACTAATTTAATTAAGTGTAGGCCATCGCGAGTCTGAACCACCTGAGACACCTCACCTTTTGACAAGCCCGTTAGCACATCGGCAAATTCAGGTTCATATACTTCTGAACCAGCAAACCCTAGATCACCACCTGACATCTTAGAGCTATCATCCTGCGAATAGGTCTGAGCTAAAGATTCAAAGGCTTCACCGGCTGCTAACTTTTCCTGAACTTCTGTCAATTTTTTACGAGACTCATCATTGCTTTCTAGCAATAGAATATGAGCTGCTCTAAATTCACGCTTAGATAATGACTCTGCCTTAATTGATTCGTAACGATCCTGCAGTTCATCTTCGTTAATTTCAACATCGACCATTAAATCCGACTTATCTAACTCGATATAATCGACTACTACAGATTCTTGGGTCATAAACTGGTTTGAGTTTTCAGTGAAGTACTTTTGCTTTTCTTCAGCTGAAACCTCAACCGCTTCTTTAGTTTTGGCTAAATCATATTGAATAAAAGAAAAGTCACGAGTTTGAGAGTCAAGCTGAGCTGATCGTTTTTCCTCATCACTGGTAGCGAAAGACGTAAGTTGCCAAGCTGACTGAGCTTGTTGAGTAATTAAATTGGAGCGTAACAATGCACGATGGGTAGAACGTGTATACCCTGCACTTCTTAACACTAGGTCATATTGATCACGATCAAACTCACCGCCTACTTGAAATTCTGGCGACTGGACAATTAATTTATCAATCTCTTTATCTGAAAAGTAAATGCCGCCCTCAGCAGCTGCCTGCTTTAGAAGAGATTCATTAATTAGACTTTCCACCGCCGCTTTTCTAAGCATGGTGTCACTAATCATGGATGGGTCAAAATTTTCACCAAATTGTGATTTTAATCTACGTTTCTGAAGATCCATCATTTGGGCAACCTGACGTTCACCTATTTCCTCACCGTTGACCTCAGCGGGGGCATCTGCTCCACCACCTAGTGCTACGATACTTTCAATGCCAAACAGGGCAAATGTTAAAATAATTAAACCAACAATGATTTTGGCAACAATTCCTTTAGAACCATCGCGAATAGCTTGAAGCATGAAACTACAACCTTTTTTAGAATTCTTATATCCAGATAGCAAAAAAAGCGCATCGATTGTGATGCGCTTTTTAGAATGCAGCTAATCTAACAAAATGTTAAATAATCTAGCAATACTAGTTTACTGCGTCTTTTAGCGCTTTACCTGGCTTGAAGCCTGGCACTTTAGCAGCAGCAATTTGAATTGGCTCACCTGTTTGAGGGTTACGGCCTGTACGTGCCGCACGCTCCTTAACAGAGAAAGTACCAAAGCCAACCAAAACCACTTGGTCACCTTCTTTTAAAGCGCCTGTAATGGCTTCAACTGTCGCATCAAGTGCACGTCCAGCTGCTGCTTTTGGAATGTCCGCAGAAGCAGCAATGGCATCAATTAATTCAGACTTGTTCACACTTATCCCCTTACCAAGATTGGTTATTATAGATGTAAATTGGTATAGCTAAGCGACGTAGCAATGACCATCAAACAGAGAGCTGGAATTTATACCAGCGTTAATTTCTGTGTCAAGCCGCTTAGGTTCATTTTAACTTAATGAGTATTCATTCGACCTGGTTGATTTTGCTGGGTTGCAGCTTCCTTTTCAACAACAGATGCGACATTTTTTTCAAGATTCCCAACTAAAGCAGATTCGATGACTTCATCCACCCATTTAACAGGAATAATCTCTAATTCTTGCTTGATATTATCAGGAATATCTTTTAGGTCACGTTCGTTTTCATGAGGTATTAGTACAGTTTTTATACCGCTACGATGAGCCGCCAAAAGTTTTTCTTTTAAGCCACCAATGGCAAGCACTTTACCTCTTAGGGTTATTTCTCCCGTCATGGCGATATCAGAGCGAACCTCTGTATTGGTAATAACAGACATTAATGCCGTTACCATACCCACACCCGCACTCGGGCCGTCTTTAGGCGTCGCCCCTTCTGGAACATGAATGTGCAAATCATGTTTCTCAAAAAAGTCAGCGGGCAAGCCTAGCGCTTGTGAACGGCTCTTTACCACCGTTAACGCTGCTTGAATGGATTCTTGCATAACATCACCTAAAGACCCAGTCTTAACAACTCGACCTTTACCTGAAGACACAACAGACTCGATAGTTAATGTTTCACCGCCTACCGATGTCCAAGCTAAACCAGTCACCTGACCAACTTGGTTTTCATCTTCCACTAACCCGTAGTGGAATTTCTGAACACCCAAAAACTCTTCAATTGATTCAGGCTTAATAAGAGGACTTAAATCGTTCGATTTATTTAATACATTTTCCTTCACCACTTTACGGCAAAGTTTACCCATCTCACGCTCTAAACCACGAACACCGGCTTCTTTAGTGTAATGACGAACAATATGCCTAATGGATGATTGAGGCAGCTCTAGCTCCTTATCTTTCACGCCATTACTTTTCATTTGCTTAGGAAGAAGATAACGCTCGCAGATATTTACTTTTTCATCTTCGGTGTAACCTGGAATACGTATTATTTCCATTCGATCTAAAAGTGGTGCAGGAATATTCATACTATTGGCGGTACAAATAAACATGACTTCAGACAAATCAAAGTCCACTTCTAAATAATGATCACTGAAAGCTGAATTTTGTTCAGGATCTAATACCTCTAGAAGCGCTGAAGCAGGGTCACCACGATGATCCATGCCCATTTTATCTATTTCATCTAATAAAAATAATGGGTTCTTAACCCCTACCTTAGAAATCTTTTGAATTAATTTACCAGGCATAGAACCAATATAAGTCCTTCTATGGCCACGTATTTCAGCTTCATCACGAACTCCACCCAAAGCCATACGCACATATTTTCTGCCAGTCGCTTTAGCGATAGAGCGACCCAAAGAAGTTTTACCCACCCCAGGAGGCCCCACTAAGCACAATATGTTGCCAGTGGATTTTTTAACGCGTTTTTGAACGGCTAAATATTCTAAAATTCTATCTTTTACTTCTTCAAGACCATAATGATCTTCATTTAAAATATCTTGAGCCAGCTCGATATTACTTCGTACTTTGCTTTTTGACTTCCAAGGTGCCCCGATCATCCAGTCTAAATAACCTCTTACTACTGAGGCTTCCGCTGACATGGGCGACATCATTTTAAGTTTTGATAATTCTTGCTCGGCCTTTTCTTTTGCTTCTTTAGGCATGCCAGAATCATTAATTTTATTCTGCAGCTCTTCTAGTTCATTGGGCACATCATCCATATCCCCAAGTTCTTTTTGAATCGCTTTCATCTGCTCATTCAAATAGTATTCACGCTGGCTTTTTTCCATCTGCTTCTTAACACGGCCACGAATACGTTTTTCAACATCAAGCAAATCTATTTCTGATTCAATAAGCGCCATTATATGCTCTAGGCGTTCACGCTCGCTCACCATCTCTAGGATAGTTTGTTTTTCTTCCAACTTAAGAGACAGATGAGCTGAAATAGTATCGGCGAGCCGGCCTGACTCATCAATCTCTTCGATTGAAGCCAACACCTCACTAGGGACTTTTTTACTCATTTGAACAAACTGGTCAAACTGCTGGGTAACCGCTTTAACCATCACGCCTTGTTCACGATCATTTAATGATTCTATTTCTAGCGGGGATGCTTCGCCTTGATAGTACTCAGAGACCTGATCATAGCCAGACACCTCAGCCCGATACAAACCTTCCACTAACACTTTTACCGTGCCATCAGGAAGCTTCAATAACTGCAATACAGTGGCCACTGTACCTACATCATAAATATCAACCTCTTCAGGCTCATCAGTTGCCGCATTTTTTTGCGCAACCAACAGAATTTTTTTACCTCCATCCATTGCTGCTTCCAATGCCTTAATCGATTTCTCTCGACCGACAAACAAAGGAATAACCATGTGGGGATAAACAACAACATCACGCAGGGGTAACAACGGGAATCTTTCTATAGTCATATATATACCTAGTGCGAACTGAGCACGAAAACATTCCTTAAAGATGGGGACAAACAAAAGTAATTACAAGCGCTAGATAAAAAAAAGGCCCCTTTAGGGCCCTTTTTATTAGAACTTAGACACTATCTGGAGCGACCTTCGCGTCATCTGGCGTCTCATAGATCATCAACGGCTCTGAATCACCATTTATTACTGAGTCATCTACGACGACCTTGCTCACCATCTCTTCAGAAGGAATCAGGTACATGCTATCAAGCAAAACACCTTCCATTATAGAACGCAGGCCTCGAGCACCTGTCTTACGCTCCATTGCCTTTAGAGCCACAGCCGATAACGCGCTTTCTCTAAACTCTAACTCAACCCCTTCCATTTCGAAAAGCGCCTGGTATTGCTTAACCAATGCATTTTTGGGTTCAGTTAAAATTTGAATTAACGCTTCTTCATCCAACTCTTCAAGAGTTGCCAATACAGGTAATCGGCCAATGAACTCAGGAATTAACCCATATTTAACCAAATCAGTAGGCTCAATATCTTTTAATAATGAACCCACGTTTTTAGTGTCGTCCTTCGCTTTCACGATAGCATTAAATCCAATACTGCTCTTCTCTGTTCGATCACGAATTATCTGATCCATTCCAGAGAAAGCACCACCACAAATAAATAGAATATTAGCAGTATCAACCTGCAAAAATTCTTGTTGAGGATGCTTACGACCACCTTGAGGAGGAACTGATGCAACCGTTCCTTCAATTAGCTTTAGCAAGGCCTGCTGAACACCCTCACCACTTACATCTCGCGTAATAGATGGGTTGTCAGATTTACGAGAGATTTTGTCAATTTCATCAATATAAACTATGCCGCGCTGCGCCTTCTCAACATCGTAATCGCACTTCTGCAACAACTTCTGAATAATATTTTCAACATCTTCACCCACATAACCCGCTTCGGTTAACGTGGTCGCATCGGCAATAGTAAAAGGCACATTCAATAAACGCGCTAGGGTTTCAGCCAATAAAGTCTTGCCGCTACCCGTAGGGCCAATTAACAAAATATTACTTTTTGTTAATTCTGTGGCAGCTTTATTACTATCGCCATGACGTAAACGCTTATAGTGATTGTATACCGCTACAGAAAGGACAATTTTCGCGCGGTCTTGGCCAATTACATACTCACCCAAAGTCTCTTTAATTTCTTTAGGTGTAGGCAAGCGATCAGAAGACGACTCACCCTGTGCCTCTTGTACCTCTTCGCGAATAATATCGTTGCAAAGATCTACACACTCATCACAAATAAAGACACTTGGGCCTGCAATGAGCTTTTTTACCTCATGCTGGCTTTTACCACAGAAAGAACAATACAAAAGCTTGCCCTTATCGTCGCCTTTACCATTTGATTCGTCGCTCATTCGACTTCCTCATGAATCCACTGCTAAATTTAAAACACCAGCAGTAATGCTGGTAATCACTTAGACGCCTATAAATTAAAGCTTATACTGGGCGTTTTTCGAGCACTTCATCGATAATACCGTACTCAAGTGCTTGCTCTGAACTCATGAAGTTATCACGTTCAGTATCCGCTGCAACATCTTCTACAGACTTGGAACAATGTTTTGCCAAAATCTGATTCAACCTATCCTTCGTGCTCTTAATATTTTCAGCATGAATAAGGATATCAGTAGCCTGTCCTTGAGCACCGCCGCTTGGCTGATGGATCATCACCTGAGAATTCGGCAAGCAATAACGCTTACCCTCTTCTCCAGCTGCCAACAAGAAGGCTCCCATACTACAAGCTTGCCCAATACAAATCGTATTCACCTTAGGCTTTATGAACTGCATTGTGTCATAAATTGACATGCCTGCTGTTACAGAGCCACCAGGAGAGTTGATATATAAATGGATGTCTTTATCTGGATTTTCAGCTTCTAAGAACAAAAGCTGGGCCACTATAAGGTTGGCCATATGGTCTTCAACTTGCCCTACCAAAAAGATCACGCGTTCTTTTAGCAGTCGAGAGTAAATATCATAAGATCTCTCACCGCGAGCAGTCTGCTCGACTACCATTGGTACAAGGCCGGACATTTGAAGAGCTGAGCCCTGATCGGCCATTAGGTCATTCATTCGTTATCTCCGTCAACGACATCACAAAAAACAGCTGCACCCAATGGTAACAGCTGTCTAGAAGTGTAGTCTGAATCGTGCTTTTAGGGCACCTATTTTGATTATTGGGCGCTATTGGCCGTCTTAATCACTTCTTCATAACTACTTTCTTTTTCACTCACTTTCGCTTTAGAAAGTATCAAATCAACCACAGCTTCTTCTAAAGCTAGCGCTTCAAGTTGAGCACGCTGTTCTTTGTTAGAGTTGTAAAACTCTTTAACCTGCTCAGGGTCTTGATAGGTTGAAGCCATCTCTTCGATTAGCGCTTCAACTTTTTCTTCGCCAGCCTTAATTTCAAACTGTTCGATAGAAGCGTTAATTAGAAGGCCTAATTTAACACGACGGCCAGCTTGATCAAGGAACAATTCTCTTGGAAGCATGCCTGGCTTGAATTCTTGACCACCACCAAATTGCTGGAAAGCTTGCTCTTCAAGACGCTGAATCTCTTGATCGATCAAAGGTGTTGGCACATCGATGTCATTCTCGCCTAACAAACCATCTAAAACTTGGTTTTTGTTTTGACGCTGAATAGCTTGCTTAAGCTCACGATCCATATTCTTACGAACTTCAACACGGAAAGCGTCTTCGTTATCAGCTTCTACGCCAAACTTAGTAAAGAATTCTTCATTAAGCTCAGGCAATTCAGCTACTTCAACAGTACCAATCTTGATCTTAAATTCAGCTTCTTTACCTTGAAGATCTTCACTTTGGTAATCAGCAGGGAAAGTCACAGTAATCGAACCTTCATCGCCGGCTTTCATGCCAACAATTTGATCTTCAAAACCAGGAATCATAGCCTTAGAGCCAAGAGTTAAACTGTGATCTTCAGCTTTACCACCGGCAAATGCTTCGCCGTCTACATAGCCGTCAAAATCAAGCTTAACACGGTCGCCGTCTTTAGCTGGCTGATCGGTTTCTGCAAAACTGGCTTGCTGCTTACGTAATACATCTAACATGGTGTCCATGTCTGAGTCGCTTACATTAGCAGTTAGCTGTTCAACTTCGATATTCTCTAAACCTTTGATTTCTACTTCTGGGTAGATCTCAAATGTGGCCGAGAATTGAAAGTCTTTGCCTTCTTCGTCAACCAAAGGCACAACATTTGGCATGCCCGCTGGGTTCAGCTTTTCTTGAGTGACAGCTTTAACAAAACTTTGCTGCATGTGTTCGCCCAGTACTTCTTGGCGCACACCTTTACCATAACGTTGCTTAATGACACGCATGGGTATTTTACCCTTACGAAAGCCATCAATACGGGCGGTATGGGATACTTGCTGTAGGCGTTTAGCAATTTCTTGCTCTACGTCAACGGCTGGGATGTCGATAACAAGCTTACGTTCTAAGCCTGCCAATGTTTCTACGGAAACTTGCATGAATGCCTCACACACATATACAGAAGCTAGTGAATTTCAGGATTGGCTACTCTATTGATCTGTTTGGCTGGAATCAAGCAGTTTTTAGAGGAATCTGGCGGTTAATGGCAAAAAGCGACCATCTTTTATACAAAACACCACTTTACATCTGTTTTTATTATCAGTACTGTACAGATATACAGTACATTTCAACACTTAGACAGGTAATGTAATGAGCGCACTTCTTAAACAACCACCAGAGCCAGCTCGTCACTACTGGAAGCTTTGGGTTGCCCCAACCTCCCAGCAAACCAATCAAATTAAAACCCTACCCAGCGCTGAACAAGACCGCGTATTAATGCTTCACCCAAAGCAAAATAATCATGTTTACTCTGCTTTGAAAACCGCTATTAGCAGCCAAAACTACCAAAGTATTACCATCAACGCGAAATTGCTATCAAACCAACAGCAACACGATCTCGAAGTACTGGCTCTGCTAAATAACACATTATTGGCTTTACTGGGTAAACGAAGACCATTAAACAGTGCCTCACAACTAACGCTAATTTAAATCTTTTAGCAGTGATTCAACACGAACAGCATCCTCTGGCGTATCTACCCCATGGCCAGGGGGTTCATCAATAACAGACATATGAATCTTTACGCCATAACATAACGCCCTCAGTTGCTCCAAAGATTCTGCTCGTTCTAATGGGGTCACTTCCATATTTTCGTATTGCCTTAAAAATGACACCCTATAGCCATACATACCTATGTGCCGATAAACTGCACTTTTCTGAGTCACTTCATTAAGACCCATCTTGTATAAATCACGATCCCATGGAATAGAAGCTCGGCTAAAGTACATGGCAAATCCTCGATTATCCAATACCGCTTTCACCACATTTGGATCAAACGCATCATGAGCCAAAGTAACAGGTGCGCACAAAGAAGACATACCGGCTTCAGGGTTATTTAATAAACCATTTGCAGTTAATTCAATCAGTTGCTTAGGAATAAGAGGCTCATCCCCTTGTAAATTAACAATCACCACGTCGTCATCCCAGCATCGCAATTTTGCCACTTCTGCAATTCGCTCTGTTCCATTTTCATGATCGACTCGAGTCATCACCACATCTGCACCAAACTCTATGGCTGCGTCGTAAATACGCTGATCATCGGTGGCAATCACCACTTCTTTTACACCGGTGGCCAACGCCCTTTCATACACATGTTGAACCATAGGCTTGCCGGCCAAGTCAATTAGGGGCTTACCAGGCAGGCGACTTGAACCGTATCGAGCGGGAATCACTATTTTATATTCTGACACTTAATTTTCCTAAATATCTAACAGGCTAATTATGACTTCTTAAAGGCTTCTTCAAATTCAGGCAGCATGGCTTTTACATAAGCATCTTGTAAATTCATGCGACTAGATAGCAATATGTCAGCCACTTCTCTTGCCACACCCTTGCCACCTAAAGCTTGGGTCACGATATGGGCATGATCTTTTACTAAATGATAAGCGTCTTGAGGCGCAACAGCCAATCCAACCTGTTTCATTACTTTTAAATCAATGACATCATCACCACAATAGGCCACCTCAGAATAATCAATGGCCAACAGATCTTTTAATTCATCAAGTGCCTTCAACTTATCCTTACAGCCTGTATAAACATGTGTAATAGATAGATCGGCTATGCGCTTTTTAAGGGGCAATGAATCCTTAGCGCTAATAATGGCAACTGCGATATCGTAATAGGCCAACAACTTAATGCCCACCCCATCTTTAACATTGAAGTGTTTAACTTCTTCACCGTTGGCCCCATAAACCAAAGTACCATCCGTTAACACGCCATCAACATCCAAAACCAGTAGCCTGATTTTGCCTGCGCGCTCTTTAATTTGATTGGGAATTAACATGCTGTTTATAGTATTCCAATAAGAAAGTTATATTTTATTTTAAATGCCGATCATACTTATCTTCATAGCGAACAATATCATTTTCGCTAAGATGTGTGCCCGCCTGTACTTCTATTATTCTTAAGAGCTTATCTGTTCGATTGGAAAGCCGGTGATGATCATTTACATCAATTGAAATAGAATGCCCTTGAGTCAATAATTGCAAATGACCATTTAATTCCACTTCCCCTTGCCCCTCAACCACCACCCAGTGTTCAGAACGATGCTGATGACTTTGCAATGAAATTTGAGAATGAGGAACAACACATAACTCTTTTACTAGAAAGTTATTGCCTTGAGATAAAACCTTAAAGGTGCCCCAAGGCCTTGAAACATCTAAACGGTTTAATAAATCTAAACGCCCCATATCTATTAGCTTTTGGGTAACTCCACTCATATCAGATAAGGAATCTGGGTTAGCCACTAATAGTAAATCATCTTCATCTACGACAATTAAATCATCTACCCCTAAAAATAAATTGGCTTTTTTAGGGGGTATAAAAGATTCAGCTAAGCCAAGTTTCACTCTTCTTTTTAAGAGGCTGGCCCAACTGCCTAAATCATCCCATTCACATTCAAAGCTTATTGCACGTATACTTTGTGTTTTTTCCAGAATAGCGTAATCAAAAGAGATGGATTCACAGCACTCTAAAGCTTCTCCAATTAAACAATCATCAAATAAAGTGCTTCGCTGGTCATAGGCCAGTGCTACACACCTGTGTAACTCAGGTTGAAGCCTAGTAAATTGTTCCAGTAGGTGCTGAGCTTTGGAAATAACGATACCAGAATTCCAATGGTAGCTTCCAGAATTCATATAGCCTTGAGCCGCATCTGCGTCTGGTTTTTCAACAAATGCCTTCACCTCAACCAATTCAGCTCCACAGGCCATCTCAAGGTAACCATATTCAGTGGCAGGCCGATCAGGCTTTACGCCTAACAATATTATTTCATCATCAGCCAATGCCTTCTCAGCAAATTTAATAGCGTTTGAAAACTCATCAACATCAGAAATATAGTGGTCACTTGGCAGTATGAGCAAGGTAGCAGATGGATTAACCGTCAATACCCTCAAGCAAGCGATCAAAATAGACGCTGCTGTATTTTTGGCTAAAGGTTCTAATACAATATCGCACGGTGTGCTGGTTTCTAAAATTTGCTGATTGACTAAAAATCGATGATGCTGATTAGCGATCACCAAGGGGGAGATTGACGAGCAAGCTTTCGCACGGGAGATGGTAGCTTGCAGCAAAGTTTCTCCTTGCTGCAATAAATCTAAGAATTGTTTAGGGTGATTAGCCCGAGATAATGGCCATAGCCGAGTACCATTCCCACCTGCCAGTACCACCGGATAAATAGCCATTATCTAAGGTCCCTTTAGCTATTCACCAGCGAGTAATGAATCAATTTTCTGAGAAATGGCACGATATTCTTTTTCTAACTTCTTCATGGCCTTTTTAGAGACACCACCTAGCAAGTTAACCGAACTTCTTACTCGCGCGCGACTTAGATCCGGCCCCATAATAGCCATGGAATCTAAAACCGAAAATGACGCTGGTGTGCCGGCGATGGCTACAAAAAACGGGAATAGAAAATCACGAATTTTAACATCCATGACATTTGCCAAAGCAAAAAGGCGCTTCTCTATATTCTCTTTATCCCAATGGCGAATGGCTTCAAGTTGCCATAGGCCCACTTGCAAAATCTTTACTATCTGTTCATTTTCTAGAGTTTTATGAGTGAATGAAGCAACTTCTATTTCTGGGTTCGGGCTCAAAAGGAAACCAGCCAAAGGCAATACATCGCTAAAGGTACTGATCCTTGGTTGAATATGGGCCACGGCAGGCTGAAGGTAAGATTTATTTACCCCCCAATCCACATAGCGCTGCATAAATTCTTCTTCCGTTAATTCCTTAATCCACTGCCCATTCAACCAAGAGAGCTTTTCTTGATCAAATATAGGCCCCCCTAGAGAAACGCGCTGAATATCAAAATTACTAAACATTTGGTCACGATTAAATTTCTCGGATTCATCAGGCATTGACCAGCCCATTCGCCCAAGATAGTTCAATACTGCTTCAGGCATGAACCCCATGCGGTGATAGTACATAATGCTAGTGGGGTTTTTACGCTTACTTAATTTAGACTTATCTGGGTTACGAAGCAGCGGCATATGGCATAGCTCAGGCATGTCCCAGCCAAAGTATTTGTACAATAACTGATGTTTAGGGGCGGAACTTAGCCATTCTTCGCCACGAATTACATGGCTGATCTCCATTAAATGATCGTCTACTACATTCGCTAGGTGATAAGTAGGCATGCCATCAGACTTCATGAGAATCTGGCAATCGATCATGCCCCAATCCATGTCTATATCGCCACGTAACATGTCTTTAAACGTACAAACACCCTCTTCTGGAACATGCATGCGCACCACATATTTAGCGCCATCCTGTTCACGCTGAGCCGCCACATCTTGAGGCAATGCCAGATCACTGTACTTAAGCGCTGAAAAGCCCCCGGCTTCTTTCTTTTGTGCTCTTAGAGCATCTAATTCTTCAGCACTTCGATAGCATTTAAAAGCATGGCCTGCATCAAGCAGTAATTGCACGTGCTGAGCGTATATTTCACTGCGCTCACTTTGGCGATAAGGGCCTTTCTCGCCACCCATATCAGGACCTTCATCCCACTCTAGACCCAGCCAGCGCAAGCTATCAAATATGGCCTTTTCAGACTCAACATTACTGCGAGCCTGATCGGTGTCTTCTATACGTAAAATGAACTGACCACCGTGTTGGCGAGCAAACGCCAAATTGAACAAAGCGATAAACGCTGTGCCTACATGAGGATCACCTGTTGGAGAAGGAGCTACTCGGGTGCGTACAGTCATGGAACTTCCTGAAAATAAGATAAAACGGGAAAATGCGGATAATAGGCCCTATCGACCTTTTTGGCCAATATTTTCAACTAGGCTATGCTTATTGAAAGCCATCATTCAGCCTTTCACACGATGCCTCTATTACTACTAAGCATTTTGATATTGGTCAGCCATTGCTGCTTAGGGATAGAAATTAGCACCCAAGAAAAGCAGATTATTAACGATTTTGAACTATTCATAGACAGCAACAATCAATATGACCCTGAAAGCGCCTTAAGGGCCCCTCCAGACAAGTGGCTAAAAAAGCAGCAAAACTCTATTAACCTAGGCTACACGCAATCTACGGTTTGGGTAAGACTCACACTTCAAAATTCAACCAAACAACCCATACAACGATTACTGGACATTAATTACCCTCTTTTAGACTACGTAAACCTATACCAAGTAATAGATGGTCATCGAGTTACCCCTATCATGGCATCTGGAGACAGTTTAAAATTCTCGTCACGAAATTTCTCACACCCTAACTTTGTAAATGCCATTACTGTAAATGGCGAAAGTGTAAAAACATGGTTAATTAAGATTCAAAGTAATGCCCCCGTTCAAACAGAGTTGATTTTATGGTCTAACAACGGCTTTCAAAAACACTACCGCCTACAATCCAGCATTAACTTTTTTTATCTAGGGTTAATATTAAGTTGCGCAGCTTTTAATTTTTTGGTTTTCATTTTTATTCGCGAAAAGATCTATTTGATTTACGCTTTTTATGCCAGCAGCTTCGCTTTACTCATCACCACGCAACACGCTATATTATTTGAATACCTATACCCATTTTCACCATTTTTGCATAATTGGTCACAAGTCTTTCTAGCCAACACCACAATTGCCTTAACTGCTTTTTTTAATCTTATGTTTTTAAAAGTAAAACCGTTCACTTGGTCATGTAATGTACTGGGCGCCTTTATCACGATTCCAGTAATAACGTTATTAGCGTGCACAATTCTAAGCTTTCAATCCGCTCTTGCCGTCACGATATACACGTCTCTAATTATCATTCCTGCTTGCTTTTTTATTGGTATTTTTAATGTTAAAAAAAATACTGAAGGCAAATTTTATATTATCGCTTGGCTTTGCCTATTTACTGGCGTTAGCATTTTTATCGCAGCGAAGCTTGGTTTTATACCCTTTAACCAAATAAGCAACAGTGCCATTCAAATTGGCTCGGCATTAGAGCTACTAATTTTTGCCACCGCATTAGCACGAAGAATTCACATGGAAAAAGAAACTCGAATACAGGCACAGCAACTCAGCATTCAAGGAAATGAAGAAATATCTAAATTACACCGAGACATCATTTATAAAACCACTCATAACAAAGTCACAGGCCTACCCGATCGCAGCTTCTTAGAACAATGGTTAAACCTTTTTTTTAAGAAAACACCTTACGAAAGTACACTGGTACTTTTGCGCTTGTCTCGCTTACAGGAAATAGATAAAACATTGGGCAGAAACATGAGCAACGAAACCCTAGAGACATTTGGTATGCGTTTAAATAGTGAAGTGCAAGCCATGAAAAACATCGAAATCATTGAAATGAAAGAAAACTTTTATGTTGCCACCTTGGGTACCAGCACCCATGCTTTTCTCATTAGTAACCCTGAAAAAGGGCTATTTAGCACTCAACTGGAGCATCTTTTGAGCACCATTAACCGTCCACTGGTCATTGACGACATGGAGATAGATCCATATGTACATTGCGCTTATGCAAATTACCCTGAAAATGGTGACCATGCAGATGAACTCATTCGACACGCCAGTATTGCTCTAGACAGTGCGCAAAAAACTGGCAGGAAAATCGTTCAGTATCACTCCAATGACAATCCGTACAATGAGCGCAGGCTCAACTTAATGAGCGAATTAAAACGTGCCATTGGTCAGAACGCCCTTTCTTTGCATTATCAACCCCTAGTCAACACAAAAGATGGCAAATACATAGGTGCGGAAGCTTTAATACGCTGGCCCCATGAAGAACATGGATTACTGATGCCTGATGAATTTATTCGCGTAGCAGAAAAAACAGGTGTCATTCAAGCATTAAGTTTGTGGGTGTTGAAAACCAGCATATTGCAACTTAAAGAATGGATAAAAACCAACCCCGACTTCCTGCTTTCAGTCAACATTAGCGCCCTTAATTTACAAGACAACAAGTTCATTGCAGGAGTAAACATTATACTAAAAGAGAATTTAAACTTAGCTAAAAACATGGTGCTTGAAATTACCGAGTCGCAAATGATGACCGACACTCACCACGCCCTTAAAAACCTATGGAGCCTAAGTGGAATGGGGTTTCATATTGCGATTGATGACTTTGGCACTGGCTACAGTAATTTGGCTTACCTTAAAAAATTACCCGCCAGTGAATTGAAAATTGATAAAGCGTTTATTCTCAATTTGGAAAGTGATAAAGAAAACCAAGTACTGGTACAAACCGCCATTCAAATGGCCCATAACTTAGGCCTAAAGGTGGTGGCAGAAGGGGTTGAGTCAGAACACACCAAAGATTTACTTGAGAAAATGGGCTGTGATATTTGCCAAGGTTATCATTTCAGCCGCCCACTTTCTGCCCCACTCTTTAATAAATTATTTAAAGAAAATAGCGCGATGTAAAAGATCTCTTACCACTTTTTACCGGCCGTAAAAAACCAAGCCTCTGTGTCATCACTGCCCCGCGCCACCTCTAAACGAATGGGCGTATCTTTAACATTCAGACGCGCTCCAACCCCTACGCTGTAAAGTGAATCATCAAACAATTCCGCTAAGCGATCGCTGGCTTGCGCACTTTCCATAAACGAAATGAGCTCTAAGCGATTCCCCTCTCCTACCGATAACGGCAGACTTATTGTTCCCTCGATTCCCTGTAAAAAAGTATTGGCCGCCTTCACGTACTGCTCATTATAGCTTCTTAAACCGTAAGCCCCGCCAAGGGCCTGAGCATTCCCTTTATTATTAGAATCAACAATATATTGAGCTAATTCTAGTTCAAGCACTGAGCAATTATTTTGCGCAACCTCTGTGCCTAACGTTGGACATTGGCCATTTAACTCCGCTAAGACTTCATCTACTTCGTCATAATCCGATTTTTTAGCCAACACAAAACCATGACTGCCTCTGGCGTAGGCTGTTACTGTGTTTTGTCCCTCAAATGCCCACGTATAACTTGATGCATAATTCAGCTGTCCTTGATCACTTTGCCCTGGTCTAAACAAGAACCCAGCAAGCTCTACTGACGCCAATAGACCTGATTCATCACCAAAAGAATCACGTTCATCAGTGGCAACCCCTATGGACACTAACGTTGAAAACACATCATGCAGCCCTTCATCATTTAGGCCAATCACTTCTCCACTGGAAGTGGAATAATCACCAAAAGACACTAATGTCATGCCTAAATTGGCATACCAGTATTGCTGCTGGTTAAAATGCGTTTTTAAGTTCGCAAATTGACCCACACCACTTAATTCTTGCTGGTATTGTGTGCCTATCTCCGTGCCTCTGCTGTATTGGGTCTCTACTTCAGCATTGGTGACTGCAAAGGTAGAAAACGACAGTTTTCCTTTAAATGCAGAAATATCACTAATATTAAAAGCCCCTCCTTCAATGTCTCCAATGACGAGCCCAGCGGTTGTTTTATAGTCCGCCTCACCCACCTTTTCGCTTTGTAAACCGACACCTGCTACGCTGCCCACCCCCTCTAAATGCGCCACTATAGGGATAACCTTATGCTGTGTTGGCTCATCGGCCCACGCCAAGGCGCTCAACATGCACAAACCTCCTAAGACACCACGCTTTAACTGATTCATAGTCCATCCTGCTTTTATTATTAATATATTGTGTACCTGTAGATAAGACTTACAAAGATAGGTTCCATGATTTTCAATTTAGGGGGTTCATTTTACAAGGTGCTTTAAGGCTTCTTTATCCACATTCCATGAAGCCATATCATTAACTTTAGCCAACACCATGTCTTCAAAGCGAAATTCAGGAATCACCACCTCACTGATAAGCCCCATACTCCCTTCAATTAGCTCACTGGCTTTCCAGATGCCTCCTGGCACTATTAACTGCAATTGCTGACCTTTATTAAGGTTACTGCCCATTTCAACCACTGTAAGATGCCCTTGCTCAGTCACTAAATAGTACCGAATCACCCCAATGCCATGATGAAAATGTAAAATGTCTGACTTATTTTTATGAAAATGACCCACTCTATTATTATTTGTTAACAAGTAATAAATACTTGAGGCAAGCGCCTGGTCAGAGCTTTCAATTATAGAAGCGTTAGCGCAGTAGCTTCTTTTATAATAGCCCCCTTCAATGTGCTCCTCTAAATTCAGCTGCCTAATTAATTGCTCAACATTTTCTTCCATTAAATACCCCCCATTGATTTATCTAAAATATACGCTAGAGCCAAGCACCTATTGCATTAACATCCGAAAAAATCAAAATGTAAAACAGGTCAATTAAGCATTTCTATTCTAGAATAAATATACATACTCCGGTCAATTATGAAGTTTAACTGGCGAATGAAATACTTAGTATTAGTGTTGATCATTTTAACAAACGAAGCCTCATACGCCGAACACACCATTCTGCTAGGCCTGTACAGTGACCATTATGGTTATAAGAATTACAAAGATTACAATGCACAGGGCAATAACTACAAACGAATGCGCCCGCTTAATCAAGGAGGGCCCGAAGCCAGTCGACTCATAGGCTATATGTACAGCACTTCTACTTACGCGGTGGGGGCCTGCACTTTTAAAAATAGCTTTTATGAACAAACCCATTGTTTAATTGGCGTACTTAGATACCGTTTTAATGACACGGTAAGCCTAGAAACCGGCATGAACATCACTTACGGCTACCGCCCGGCCCTTATCATGCAAATGGCCAGTCTTAGTAAAGGAAAGAAAGTATTACCCATTCCTATTGCAGGCCTTACGTTTAAGCTTGGGCGTTCGGCTGTTTCCTACAATTACATGGCACCGGGGATATCTGCACTTATCTACTCTTGGCAGTTATAGCCGTTCTAAATCATCCTTGCAAAAAATTGCGTTCACGGGTAAGTTTCCTAGGCTTTAGAGTGAATACGGATGGTTTTCATCTAGGGACTTAATCGTGAATTTTCACTATTTCACAAATCAAATTGAAAGCAGTATCGCCAAAAAGCTACTGATAAACATTTTAGTCATTAGTTTCTTAATCACCATTATCACTTCCTCGGTTGTGCTTTACACAGATTACCTTGAGCAGCTTAATGCCCAATCAAAAAATTTAGAGCAGCTTAATAAAGGCTATGTGGATGCTTTAGGTTATGGGCTTTGGCACTACAATTCAGAAACCATAGAGCTGCAGTTACATGGCATACTCAGCTTTCCAAATGTTATCTATGCTGGCATACAATCAAAAGACCAGAAACAAGAGATGGGTAATAGAGGCGCTAGCACCCTCACCCAGCAATACAAATACCCTCTAGAATTTCAAGACGTAGATAACAGCACCCCTTACAAGATGGGAGAGCTAATTATTATTGTAGATCAACAATACATTTACTCTAACTTACTAGATAAAGGCACGCTAATTTTAGTTACACAATTTGTCAAAACCTTAATCGTCTCATTTTTTATTTTGATATTGGTCAATAATCTGGTTACCAAGCATCTGCATAAAATGGCTAGCTGGGCTAATGGCCTAGATATTCGAACCCCTCTCACACTGGACAGAAAAAAAGACAGCAAAGATGAAATAGCAAAAGTATCAAATGCCATTAACACCCTTAGGGTTAACCAATTGGACGCCACCTCTACCATTGAAAAAATACAAGCTGAACTTATTATTGCCAATTCTGAACTGGTAAATAGCAACCAACAATTAGAGGTCGCCAATAAAAAACTCGCATTAACCAATCACGATTTAGAAAATAGAGTTTCAAAGCGTACTGAAAATCTAGTACAAGCCATGGATCAACTAAAAGACACCCAATCGAAATTAGTGGAAAGTGAAAAAATGCTCGCACTGGGTCAGCTCGTGGCTGGGGTAGCACATGAACTTAACACTCCCCTAGGCGTTTGCATTACGGCCCAGAGCCTTTTAAATGAAATAATAGAAGACATCACAAGCCAAGTAGAAGGGGGATCCATGACTCGAACTTCTTTTGACAATTGTCTTAAATCGATAGCAGAAACCGTTGTGTTAATGGATAGTAATTTGTCTAAATCTAAATCCCTAGTATCTAGCTTTAAACAGCTAGCCGTAAATACTCAAGGTCAATCCACTAGCCGTTTTAGTTTGGTCAACTTAGTCAAAGAAATTGAGCAGGATCTGAGTGGCGCCCTTAATGAACAATCCGTTAACTTAGTTTTACTCTACGCTCAAGACATTGAAATTAATTCGTATTCTGATTCTTTAAAAACAGTCATAGAACAACTTGTTCGCAATAGCCTCGAACATGGTTTCCCTCATGAATCGGGCAACATTTACATTAGTGTGATTGAAGGCGAAGAAAAACTTTACATCGATTACCGAGATGAAGGCGTTGGCATAGCAGAAGAGATTAAAGATGTCATATTTGAACCCTTTGTCACGACAGGTAGAATTAAAGGGCAGGCAGGCATAGGATTACATCTTGTTTATAATATTATCACGCAAATTCTTGACGGGAAAATATCTCTGTTAGATTCTCACATGGGCACACATTTCTCCATTGAGATATCCACATCCCCTAACAATACTAATCTCAGTACGACCGAATAAATTTTCTATCAATGACACTTATAATAAAAAATATTTAAAAAAGAAATAATTTATTGCCAAGAAATGAAATTCAATAAATTAATACGCTTCCATAAATTCTGAGCAATATTCACTCATTTTAAAGCATTCACTGTATTTAAAGGCCTTAAGATTCTTTTCCACCAAGTTATCCCCAGAATATGTGCATTGTTTTTCATTTCAAATGCAGTGATGTAAATCTAGATTCTAAATGCAGACTTAAACAGACTAACAAAGTATTTTTCAATCTACATATTTTTTAATAATTTCATCATAACGACCACTCTTTTTCAGATCAGACAAACCTATATCAAAGTCCTTTTTAAACTTAACATTCCGAAAGCCAACCTTGTAGGGCGTGGGGGGGAAAATTTTAAACACATCAATCGCTGCACCCGTATTAACTCGGGATTCTAATTTCTTAAAATACTTGAAAATGGCTAAATCCATTATCACCACCTGAACGCGTTTTAAATAAAGCATTGAAACCTGTATATTTTGCTGTCCTTTTTCTGAATACTTAGGGTTCTGGTTAGCCATCGTTTCAAACTCACTCCCCAAATAAAGTGATGCGTATTGGAAGGCTAAAACTGAATAGTCTGTAAGGGAGGAAATGCTATTAATCTTGAACCCTTGCTGTTTCAAGGCAATGGCAACATTCTGGTAAGTAATATGAGCATTGGAGTAGTGAATGCCTGCAATGCCAGAGTCTTCATTCACCGTCAGTGCTGCATCTACATCGCCATTTTCTAAGGCCAGCATCACTCTACCAAACGGCAAATACACAGGGGTAATTTTATGCCCCTTAATTAACAAGGCTTCTCTTGCAATGTCTAATTCAATACCACTGTTACTGTCCCTTAATACATAGGGCGGAAGATCTTGTCCCACACCTAATTTCAGAGTTTCAGCACTCAAAAAATAACTGGCTGAAAACAGACAGATTAAGCAAAAAGGCTTTAAAATAAGCATCGCTGCAACCTACTTAAGCGGTACCCATAGATTATAGACTAACCTCACCTCAGCCCTTAGAACGCCGGTTCTACGTCTTAGCCCAATATTGATAAACCTCGCCCCATTCAAACTATTACTGTACAGAGTTAACAATCCACCTCTAAGACTCACCATGTTACAATTCAAACTCTAGGTAAAATCAATTAATGAGTGTAAAACACTGACAATTAGATTGCCGCTTTCTGACAATTCAGACAAATACAGCCCAGCAGTAACAGGCAGACCCGAATAAATGACACAAGCATCCACAGGCACCATGAATACAGGCCCCTCACAATCAACAGGCACTCACCGCTTCTGCACGGCACCGCTGATGGATTGGAGTGACCGCCACTGTCGCTATTTTTGGCGCACTCTAAGCCAAAATACCTTTGTTTATTCTGAAATGGTCACCACTGGCGCCATTATTCACGGTAAGGGCGGACCAGAGCGCTTCCTTCGCTATAATGAAGAAGAGCACCCTGTGGCCCTTCAACTTGGCGGCAGCAAACCTGATGAATTAGCACAGTGTGCGAAAATTGCCCAAGATTTTGGCTACGATGAAGTGAATTTGAACGCCGGCTGCCCAAGTGATCGCGTACAAAACAATTTAATTGGTGCTATTTTAATGGCCCACGCGCCATTGGTGGCTGACTGCATAAAGGCCATGCAAGATGCTGTGGACATTCCTGTCACCATCAAGCACAGAATTGGCATTGATGACCAAGATTCTTACGAAGAGCTGGCGGATTTTGTAGGCACAGTCGCCAATACTGGCTGCCAGACCTTCATTGTTCACGCCCGTAAAGCCATATTGCAGGGCTTATCGCCTAAACAAAATCGAGAAATCCCCCCTTTAAAATATGAAGTGGTTAAAAAACTAAAAGAAGATTTTCCAAATCTAGAAATCATTCTAAATGGTGGACTGGCAACCATTGAGCAAATGCACGGCGTTTTAGATTACACAGATGGTGTGATGATAGGTCGTGAGGCATACCATAATCCTTCATTACTGTTAGAGGTGGATCATGAGTTTTATGGGCTAGATAAAAGAAATGTAGATTTGAAGCAGGTGGTAAGGAATATGTATCCTTATATAGAGCAGCACCTAAGCCAAGACGGTAAGTTAGCGTACATCACTCGTCATATGCTGGGTCTATTTAATGGCCTGCCCGGCAGCCGACAATTTAGGCGGCATTTAAGCGAAGAAGCTTACAAGAAAACCGCCAGTATTGACGTATTAGAAAGTGCACTCGCCTTTATGCCTGATGACATTTCACAATTAAGCCCCGCCTAACCGCCATCAAGCACGAATAGGCCAATAATGAATTTGACATTATTGGCCATATTCCACAAAGTAACCGCAAGGCAGCCACCAGAAGAAAGCTGCCACTGTTAAGTGACATGGAATAGTAGGCCTAAAATGAACAAGCTAGTACAACTGAAAAAAATGACTTCTGTCGTGGCCGATACCGGCGACATCGAGGCCATTAAACTTTACCAGCCTCAAGATGCCACCACCAACCCCTCTTTGGTTTATAAAGCCGCTCAGCTCCCACAGTATCAATCAATCATTCAAGATGCGGCCAACTGGGCTAAACAACAGCCTGGTGAGGTATTAGAAAACACACTAGACATGGTATCGGTTAAGCTGGGGGTTGAAATATTAAAAACCGTACCCGGTTATGTATCCACCGAGGTAGACGCTCGACTTTCCTTTGACACCATTGCCACCGTTCATAAAGCTCGCCAGTTAATCGCCCTTTATGAATCTGAAGGCGTTCACCGCGAACGCATTTTAATTAAAATCGCCTCCACTTGGGAAGGCATTCAAGCTGCTAAAGTACTTGAAGAAGAAGGCATTCATTGTAATCTCACCCTTTTATTTAGCATGGCTCAAGCCGTTGCCTGTGCTCAATCGAATATAACGCTCATCAGCCCTTTTGTAGGTCGAATTTTAGATTGGTACAAAAAGGCAGAAGGTAAAACGTCTTATGAAAGTCATCTTGACCCAGGTGTGGTGTCGGTAACCAATATATTCCGCTACTTTAAAACCTACCATTATAAAACCATCGTCATGGGCGCAAGCTTTCGAAATACAGGGGAGATTGAAGCGCTGTCTGGCTGCGATAAGCTCACGATTAGCCCGCAATTATTAGAAGACTTAAACGCGGACAGCGGCTCACTCATCCAACAACTTGACGACTCACAAACGTGTGAAGACAGTCAGTGGGACACGCTCACTCAAGCACAGTTTCGCTGGCACATGAACGAAGACCCCATGGCCACTGAAAAGTTGGCCGAAGGCATTCGCAATTTCACCAGCGATCTCATCAAACTTGAAATATTGCTTAAAGAACAGTTTTTATAACGGTTTAACTCACGACATTAAATTCGACGGATCTTTATCCGCCGAATTTGATATGGTCTGATTATTTAGCCCTCATCTAGGTCAATCATGTTTAAGCAGTTACTCGAATGGTTTAAAGAAGACCAAAAAAATGAAGATACCCCTTCAAACACACCCAGCCGAGCCGCAGCTGCACTTTTGTTAGAAGTGGCTTTTAGTGATAATGAATTTAGCGATTCAGAGCAAGCTGCACTCCCCGCTCTATTACATCAACACACCCAACTCTCAATTAATGAATGCCAAGAATTAATTAAAGTAGCTGAACAGGATGTTGACCACGCTTTATCTCTTCATCAATTTACTCACTATTTAAATGAAGAGTTTACCTTGCAGCAAAAACTCGACTTATGCACCACTTTATGGAAAGTGGCCCTTAGTGATCAACGCATCGATAAATATGAAGATAATATGATTCGCAAGATTGCAGACTTATTATATCTTCGTCACAGCGAATTCATGCAATGCAAACATAAGGCAATGAACCGTCATGGCGCTTAACGTTATTTTGGCCGGCGCTTCTGGTGAAGTGGGCAAGCGTATTTTGGAAGAGTTAATTGCTAACAACCTAGTTACTTCCGTACACCTCATAAATAGGAGCCTGCACCCTGTACAACACCCCAAGGTCATTCAGCATCAGGTAAATTTTGAACAATTAAATACCATAGAGAACGCTCCAAATTTTGACCTAGCGTACTGCTGTTTAGGTACGACCATTAAGAAAGCCGGTTCCAAAACCGCCTTTGAAAAAGTGGATCTACATTACGTTTGTCAATTCGCCCAACTGGTCAAGCAACATAACTGCCCTACATTTGCCGTGATTAGCTCCATTGGTGCACACCCAAATAAAGGTGGATTCTACTTAGAAACCAAAGGTCGAATGGAAGAGAATTTAAGAAAAATGAATTGGCCCTCCCTTTATTTATTCAGGCCCAGTTTATTAATAGGCAAACGCCAAGAGTTTCGCTTAGGTGAGCACCTTGGCGCCCTGCTCGGAAAATTAATCAGCCCAATTTTGCAAAGGACCTTTCACAAATATAAGCCCATAGAGATGGATTTGGTGGCCAATGCCATGGCTTCATTAACTGCATCAGCAGAATTAGGCGTAACAGTCGTTGAGGGAAAGGATATTGTAAACTTAGCTAGAAAATAGCCGTTATGGTTAAACTTCGCTACTTGAAGAATTTTCGCTTTTGATTTGTTCCTTTTCTTTCTTATTCTCTTTCTTGGCTTGGATAATGGCCTCTAATTTAGCTTTTCTTAAGGCGCATAAATCGATAACACGCAATTTTTCGGCCGGCATCATGTCGTGCC
The DNA here is from genome assembly GCA_913058575.1 of uncultured Bermanella sp. Classification (GTDB taxonomy): domain Bacteria; phylum Pseudomonadota; class Gammaproteobacteria; order Pseudomonadales; family Oceanobacteraceae; genus Bermanella. The sequence goes on along the minus strand of CAJXRF010000005.1, from coordinate 25,575 downwards.
ATTTTTGACGTTCAGCTCGACTGCGTAAACAGCCAAGGCAATAGCCTTTCGCATTGCTTTGGCAAACATCAATGCAGGGGCTGGGGACGGGGAAAAGTTCAACTTGTTGCATTTCATCAGCATAGCCCAGCTCATTGCTGGAGAATAGCCTAATGGCCACATTCGCCTACTTTTCAATCAAATTAACCATTATAAATACAAACTATATTCACTATTCACCATTCTTAACCAGCCATCCCTAAAACAGACAATAGGCTGTTCCCTAGAGCTGCTGCTGGCTACGTTGAATTTACTTTAAAACAGTCGTTTTAAAAATCCCTAAACGCCCTTGCCTTGGGCCCTTAGCCTATGGTCTTGCAATTTATTTCAGGTAGAATCGGCCGCACTTTTAAAGCCGCTAACTATTGTTAACCCCCTCCTGACAAAAGCGGTCAGCAAACAAAGGCAGGAAGATGACTTAGTAAGGGTGTTGCTAAGTTATTCAGCATTAATACGAGGCATACAATGACCGAACGCATTCAAGCTGGTGGCTTACAAGTCGCTAAAGAACTTTTTGATTTTGTAAACGAAAAAGCCATCCCAGGCACAGGCGTTGACCAAGCCACTTTCTGGTCAGGTTTTGATGCCATTGTTCATGATTTAGCACCAAAGAATCGTGCCCTACTGGCTAAACGTGATGATCTACAAGCCAAAATTGATGCGTTTCATATTGAGCGCCAAGGCCAAACTCACAACGCTGCTGAATACAAAGCTTTCTTGCAAGAAATCGGTTACTTAGTAACTGAAGGGGCTGCCTTTAGTGCCACCACTGAAAATGTAGAGCCTGAAATTGCCACCATGGCAGGCCCTCAGTTAGTTGTCCCTATTATGAATGCCCGTTTTGCATTAAACGCTAGCAACGCTCGCTGGGGATCTTTATACGACGGTTTGTACGGCACTAAAGCCATCTCTGAAGAAGGCGGTGCTGAAAAAGGCAAAGGATACAATAAGGTTCGCGGTGACAAGGTTATTGCCTATGCCCGCAACTTTCTAAACCAAGCAGCCCCTTTGGCCTCTGGCCAGCACGAAGGCACCACCAACTATGCCATTGAAGCTGGCAAATTAGTGGTCACCCTAAGCGATGGCAGCACCACAAACCTTAAAGACGAAACTAAATTACTGGGGTTCACAGGCGAAGCATCTGCACCAACGGGTATTTTACTAAGCAATAATGGCCTACGTTTTGAACTTCAATTCGATGCCACCAACCCAATTGGTTCTACCGATAGCGCCGGCATGAAAGACGTTTTAATGGAATCTGCCTTAACCACCATCATGGACTGCGAAGATTCTGTTGCCGCCGTTGATGCAGCCGATAAAGTGGTAGCGTACAGCAACTGGTTAGGCTTAATGCAGGGCAACCTACAAGTTGAACTGAAAAAAGGCGATAAAACCTTTGTTCGTAAAATGAATGCCGATCGCGAATACACTTCGCCTACTGGTGAATCGTTCAGCGTTAAAGGTCGCTCCATGTTATTTATACGTAACGTGGGCCATTTAATGACCAATCCAGCCATCATTGATAAAGATGGCTTTGAGATTCCTGAAGGCATCATGGATGGCGTTGTCAGTACACTGATTGCCATTCACGATTTGAAAGGTAATTCCCCTTTCAAAAACTCCACCACGGGTTCTGTGAACATCGTTAAGCCTAAAATGCACGGCCCAGAAGAAGTGGCATTTACCACTGAATTGTTTGGTCGCGTAGAAGAAATGCTTGCTTTGCCTAAGAACACCATGAAAGTGGGCATTATGGATGAAGAGCGCCGTACCACAGTTAACCTTAAAGAATGTATTCGCGCTGCTTCTGAGCGTGTTGTTTTCATTAACACAGGCTTCCTAGACCGTACTGGTGATGAACTTCACACATCTATGCTGGCCGGCCCTTTTGTTGCGAAGTCTCTAATGAAGCAGCAAAACTGGATTGGCGCTTACGAAGATTGGAACGTAGACACGGGTTTGGAAACTGGCCTACAAGGTCGCGCTCAAATTGGTAAAGGCATGTGGCCAATTCCTGACGAAATGGGCCAGATGATGGAGCAGAAAATTGCTCATCCTAAAGCCGGTGCCAACACCGCTTGGACCCCTTCTCCAACGGCTGCCACATTACACGCCCTTCACTACCATGAAGTAGATGTTTTCGCGACTCAAGACTTAATCAAATCTCGTAAGCACGCCTCTGTAGATGACATTCTTGATATCCCACTAATGGATAAAGCCACTGCTGACGCTTTGACCCCTGAATTCATTCAGAATGAAATCGACAACAACTGCCAAGGCTTATTAGGGTATGTGGTTCGTTGGGTAGATGCTGGTGTTGGTTGCTCTAAAGTTCCTGACATCAATAACGTAGGCCTAATGGAAGATCGCGCCACCTTGCGTATTTCTTCTCAGCACCTTTGCAACTGGTTAGAGCACGGCATTGCCACTCAAGAACAAATTGAAGAAAGCCTTAAGCGTATGGCGGCCATTGTAGATGGACAGAATGCCTCTGATCCTCATTACAACAACATGGCACCAGACTTCAACGGCATTGCTTTCCAAGCTGCTTCTGACCTTATCTTTAAAGGTAAAGAGCAGCCAAGCGGCTACACAGAACCATTGCTTCATGAATACCGTTTGCAATACAAGGCGGCTAAAGGCATTAAATAACTGTCTTGAGAAAACCTGCTAAGGTAGAGAGCTTACCTTAGCGCAAAAAATCGGCCCTTGGCCGATTTTTTTAGTTTATGCCCACGTCCGCTTCTATCTCCATTATTAATCGCTACAAACCGCCTTCTCTCCCCTAATGGCCCAGACCACCTAGTAAAGGAGTACATTTTTACCAAAATTAGCATGACGCTTGTCACAACTTAAATAACACACCCTAAAGAGCCTATAAGTTCACTATATAATAACGTCATAAAGTTCAACCAAATATGATGTTAAAGATCTAACAGGGAGCAATAATGTTAAAAATTCTTTTTATCCTACTGATTACCACCAGCACCTTGTACGTCATTCAAAATCCAAGTAAATCTGGTGAAGCCTTTAATACCAAAAGCAATCAAGGTAAAACTTTTGTGCGCCCGCTAGCAGAGCGAGAAACAATGCCTAGGCCAACCGACTTTACAGTGGATTACACCAGCCATAACACCGTCGCCCTAAGCTGGGATCATCCATACAATGCACAACAAAAATTTGATTACCAAATATACAGAAACAAAGTGCTCTTAGTTGAATTACCCTCAAGCCAAAAAGTCTATGTAGATGAACACCTGCTACCCAGTCAAGGCTATCAGTACGAAATCTTTGCTGTTGACCAAACAGGCTGGCGTTCACACGCCAATAACTTGAAAGTCACCACTCATGAAAACATCGCCCCTACTTTTTTAGAGCGAATCACAAAAATCGAGCTAAAGAAAAACCTAGAACTAAACTCAGACCTTTATACATTTGACGTGCAAGACCTCAATAATGACACGCTAAATTTCACCCTTAAGGGCCAAGATAAGTCATTGTTCGCGATTGATTCAGAAACAGGCACGTTAAAAAACAAGCAATATTTAATTCGTGATACACAATATCAGCTACAAATAGAAGTGACTGACGGCAATTCAAAAGCCTCAACCCCTTTTACAATTAAAACCTAACATCATTATTGCATCATAGAGATTGCTCCTCGCAATCTCTTAAATTATTTCAGTGCCTTTCGAAATTCCCTGGGACTCACATCAAACCAACGACGACAACTTCGCGTAAAAGCCGATTGCTCAGCATAACCTAATAAACTTGCCACTTGCCTTAAGCTCAATACTTTCTGCGCTAAATACACCTGCGCCAACTGCTTTCGAACTTGATCTTTAATCAACACATAACTAGTCCCTTGCTCATGTAGACATCGATGCAGCTGACGAATATGAACCCCTAAAGTGCGAGCTACTATCTCATTTGTACATTGATCGACCATCAATAACGGCTTCACCAAAGACTCTACTTTTTGCTCTAGAGTAAATTCTTTCGCAAGATAATAACTTTGAAGATATTGATGGGCCACCTCTCCCATTGCGCCCGAACCAGCTGAAATAGGCAATCGCAGATCAACTTTTCTCATCACTAAGCCCACTACGCTTTGATGAAACTTCACCGGACACTTAAATATTCGGCGATATAAAATAGAATCTTGAATCAAATCATGAGGCAACATGAGCCTCAGGGGCTTACTTAAGCCAGCGCTTAACATAGAAATAATTTGCATCGCCAACGCAATTGAAAGCTCATTAGCCTGACGCGCTTGAGGTAAAGGTCTTAATAAAATATCAAACGTTAATAAAAAATGGGCATTGTCAGGCAAATGGCTCACCCCAATTGAAATCCCTGGACTGTAAACGTGTATGTAGTCCACTACCCGTTTTAGAGCATCACCTAGGTCATCACCTTGCTGCGCCGCTAAAGCAATAGCCCCTAGAATGCTAAAATCCTGCCTTAAGCTAAAGCGCATACCAAAATCACTGCAATTTAATTGATCTGCTGTGTCTTCCAACAAGGCAATGAATTTCCGGTAAGAAATCATGATGCCATCCTCACTTAACACTTCTGGCTGTATGCCATTTTTTAGCATTAGCGCTTCACCATCGCCCCCCAATTCTGCCACTAACGCACCAAAACCACGAAGTGACTCGCTTCGTACCCACTGAGCCATTGTCAGCCCTCCCTACTTCAAAAATGCCCATGTCCGATAAAGGCAAGTTTTTAGATATTACACCATGGCATGATGTTTTCATCATCGAATGTTGGATTAATAAAAATGACTACAAACAGCTTTGATTACATCGTAATTGGCGGCGGAAGCGCTGGCTGTGTCTTGGCAGGACGACTGTCTGAAAACCCTAATATCAGTGTTTGCCTATTAGAGGCAGGTAAAAAGGATACCAGTGCCTTCACCCATGCCCCAGCTGGTTTGGCCGCCACGGTCCCCTTTGGCATATTTAGTTGGCACTTTGAAACTACCGAACAAAAAGGCTTGAATGGCCGTAAAGGCATCCAACCCAGAGGTAAACTTTTAGGGGGCAGCAGCTCCATAAACGCCATGGTATATATTCGAGGTAACAAGTGGGACTACGATAACTGGGCTGCCATGGGCAATAGAGGATGGAGCTATGACGAAGTGTTACCCTACTTTATAAAATCTGAAAACAACGAAACCATTCAGGACCGCTTTCATGGCCAAGGCGGCCCGCTCAATGTAGCTGAACTGCGCAACCCAAGTCATATGAACGATTATTTTTTAAAAGCATGTGATGAACAAGGCATTAAAGCCAGCCCAGATTTAAATGGCGCACACCAAGAGGGTTATCGTCTAAATCAAGTGACCCACATAAATGGCGAACGCTGCAGCGCTGCTAAGGCATTTATCACCCCCCACCTAGCGCGCCCAAATTTAACTGTCATCACTCAGGCTCATGTTAGCCAAATAGAAATTGAAAATAACATCGCCACAGGGGTGAGCTTTTACAAGGGTAAAAAGCTCACCACGATTCAAGCTAATAAAGAGGTGATTCTTAGCGCAGGCACCTTTGGCTCGCCACAAATATTACAATTATCAGGCGTAGGCCCAGCAGAGCACCTTAGAAGCAAAGGCATTAACGTTAAACTAGACGCCCCTGGTGTTGGCAGTAATCTGCAAGACCACATTACCACCATTCCGATATATCGCACCCCCTATCACAAGGGAACTTATGGCATCTCTGTGCGCGGTGGAATTGACATCCTAAAAGGAATTTATCAGTGGGCAACCAAGCGCAAGGGTATCATTACCAGTAATTTCGCCGAATCGGCTGCATTTATTAAAACTCACCCCAACCTTCCCGCCCCTGACATTGAGCTCGAGTACGTCATTGGCATCGTAGATGACCATAATCGAAAGATGCATCTTGGCCACGGCTACAGTCTTCACGCAACCCTACTAAGACCCAAAAGCCGAGGAACAGTGAGGTTGGAGAATAGCCATCCAAAATCAGCCCCTTTAATTGACCCAAATTTCCTAGGGGAGCAAGAAGATTTAGATACCTTAGTGAAAGGCCTTCAAAAATCACTGGATATAATGGAAAGCCCAGCCTTTGAACCAGTGAAGGGTAAAATGCTTTATCCGCTTGATAGAAACAACATCAAGCAACTGGAAGAGTACATACGCAATACGGCCGACACCGAGTATCACCCGGTGGGAACCTGTAAAATGGGCCCTGAAAGCGACCCCATGGCTGTAGTCGACTCCGAATTAAAGGTTTATGGAATTGAAAAGCTTAGGGTCATTGATGCCTCCATAATGCCCGCATTAGTTTCAGGCAATACCAATGCTCCAACGATCATGATCGCCGAAAAGGCCGTTGATATGATTCTAAATCAACCCCAATCGATAAAAGAAGCTGGTTAACTGATTTAACATTGGCCAATAAAAGCGTACTTTTCGGCCCAGTACATTACTTATAAGGTGTATAGGCCATAAAGGACAATTACCCAATCTGAGTCTATTCTCATACTATGGTGAAAGTATGAATTTAAAAACCTTGGTTTGGTTAGCAGCCTTATCCTATACCCTCGTTATTGGGGGCAGCTTACTTATGTATCGGCTTCTCGTGGTTTACCCAACCATTGAGCAAGCCGCTTTGGAGTTGCGTCAAAACAACATCTCCGCTCTGACAAACGTGTATGAACATGACAGGGATACCTTCAGCTTATTCAATTTAGATTGGGCAAAATGGGATAACACGTACCAATATGTCAGCGGGCAGCGCCCCAGTTTTCCCCATGACAATATCTCAAGCCCATCATTCTTAGAAACCGGTACCGATGCCGTTGTCATTCTTAACCTGCAAGGCGAGCTACTATACGCTTCACAAAAAAAGCAAAAACGCTTTCAAACAACCGACAATATTTTAAATATCACACAGGATCTAGACATTAATTACGTTCTGAAACGAGATTCTCAATTTGGTTTAATTCGGCACAACGGACGCCCAGCCTATTATGTAAGCCATTTAATTCAGGATTCTGCCAAACAAAAAAAACCTAATGGTGTATTAATATTTATTAGAGATTTCAATCAACGTTTTTTTAAGCGCTTAAACCTCCCTAATGGCGTAAATTTTGAACTAACCGCCTTAGAAAATAGTGGAAAGTCTTCGGTGCCTGTTGTTAGTGTTTTCAACATATCAAGCCTAAAAAATAAATACGTTTTTGGCCTAGGCAACACTCAAGGAAACATTATTGCGCTTGCGCAATTTACTTACCCAGAAAATAGCACCCCCACTGCCTTAGACAGCACAACCATGTTTAGCATCACGTCATTATTAACATTACCCCTGTTCATTACTGTCATCATTTATTTTATGTTACTAAGACCCATCATTGAGATTTCAACGCACATCAATCGCATGAAAAAAACGGGCGAGGTTTATCGACTTAATCAAAAAAATTACATCACTGAAATTGATGGATTTTTAAAAAGATTCAACACTCTGGTTGATAAAATACATAGCTATCAAAAAAAACTGCTCAATGATTCCAACACAGATGGCTTAACCCAAATATTCAACCGGAAATATTTTGATGAAGCATATGATACAGCTTGGCGAACCAGTACACGGGCCAACTCAACCTTCAATATCGTCATGATTGACATAGACTACTTTAAAAAATACAACGATCACTACGGGCACCAGCAAGGGGACACCGCCCTTAAAGAAGTGGCTCAGGCACTTCATAAATTAACACGGCGTGCAGAAGATACACTTGCTCGCTATGGAGGCGAAGAGTTTGTCATTATTTGCCACTCTCCCAATACGGAGCAGCTCAAAGCTAAATTACAAAGCATTATTCAATCAATAAGGGATTTACAAATAGAACACAACCAATCAGACATTTGCGAAACACTTACCATTAGTTGTGGTGCATGCTTCATTGGCACAACAGGCCAATGGATGACTAACTTAAAATTAGATGCCTTAAAAATGGCTGATGATGCACTTTATGAAGCCAAATCAACCGGTCGAAATAAATACTGCATTCACAACTTTAGTTCAGAAGACTGAAAATCTAAAAGCTTAGAGAATTGACACTATTTTTACAGGTCAACGCCCTGCCTATCTCCACTGCCTTAACCACAATATTCTTTTAATCACCCAGCTAACTTATCCTGCTAAGTTACGACTAAAAGGCGGAAGCCCATTTAACAACATGCTGCCATAACGCTTAGAGACAATTCGTTTATCTAATATGGTGATTTTCCCTGTATCGGTTTCGGTTCGAATTAAACGCCCACAAGATTGAATAAGTTTCACACTGGCGTCAGGGACCGACATTTCCATAAAGGGGTTACGCCCTTTACTTTCCAACCATTCAGCCATGGTTGCATCCACTGGGTCATTAGGAACTGAAAAAGGCAACCTAACAATCACCACATGCTCCAATAACTTACCCGGTAAATCGATGCCTTCAGCAAAACTGGCCAAGCCAAATAGTATAGAGGGCTTTCCATCTTCAATTTTTTCTTTATGCAATCGAATCACTTCTTGCTTTGAGAACTCATCTTGAGTCATGACATATTTAGATAAGTCTAAGGGCAGAAAACCCTTCACATCATTCATCACTCGACGACTGGTAAATAAAACCAATACGCTTTCACTGGTGTCTAAATTTTCTCGTAATGCCTGGTTCACTTTTTCGGCATAATCATCACCACTGCTGGGCTCAATCGCCGAAGGGGGTACGATAATAGAGCCCAGCTTTGCATAATCAAAAGGGCTTTCTATAATTTCAAAATGATTCGCTCTGGCGACGCCCGACTTCATTCTAAATCGATCGAATTTAGCCAAAGCGGTTAATGTAGCAGAAGTAACCACCGCTGCAAAACAACGGCTCCATAGGTTTTTAGCAAGCAGCTCAGCGGCCATAATGGGGCTACTGTACAAACCAATATCATCTTCGTTGTCGGTATAAATTCTTTCCATCCAACGAGCAACCGGCACCTGATCTTCAAAATCTTTTTGTGCAAAACTCAACCAAAGCAAGCCTGCGCTCTCCAGTCGTGATTGCAACATGCCAAAAATAGGGAACCAACGTTCTGCATCACTTTGTTTATATTCGCCATCGTCCTTACTAATAGAAGACTTGAGTGCTTCAACTATTTTGTCCACATAACCATATAAACTGTTATGAGTTTTATTAAGCTCTATGGCAAGTTCTACTAGCTCATCAGGCACTTGCCCCATTCTAAATCGGTGCTGGTGATAGCCTTCTTGCTCTGCTTGGTCACCTAAAAAGTCCAATAACAAGTGGGATACGAATTTTAATTTACTGCTAATTTCAGAAACTTTTTCAGGCATGGCCGTGACGACTTGCAACAACCCCATGGGTGTACCTGCCTGCTTACCTAACGTATCCACCGCTTTGGATATTTGTTTAAGCAAATTTTCTTCTTGATGAAGCTTCACTTGCGCAGAGAAATGGTTAATGGCTTTATCAGGTAAGTGATGACCCTCATCAAATACGTAAATACTTTTAGCAGGCTCAGGCAATACTGCCCCACCGCCTAAATTAATATCGGCCATCACAAGGTCGTGATTAGCAATAATAACATCCGCATCTTCCAAGGCTTTACGCGCCGTAAAGAACGGACAAGCATTAAAATGTGGACAGCGACGATTACTGCACTCTCTGTGAGTCGCCGTTACCATGGACCAGTCTTGATTCTCTACTTGGTTAGGCCAATTATCTCTGTCACCATCCCATTTTCCCGAGGTGAACTCATCCAAGAACGACTGAAATAATCCTTTTTGATCCTCTGAGGCATCCAACCCCCCAAACATATCCATGGAAGCATCTTGCATGCGCTGATCTTGCATTTCTTGATCTAACTTGTGCACACACAAATAGCGCCCTCGCCCTTTTGCGAGAGCATACTTAAATTTTAAACCACTATTTTTGGCTACATCTGGAATATCTTTATTTACCAATTGCTCTTGCAGTGCCACCGTAGCGGTAGAGACAATAATTTTTTTGCCTAAATCTTCAGCCACCGGAATGGTCGATACCAAATAAGCCAGTGTTTTACCTGTACCCGTCCCCGCTTCCACAACACAAATGGGGTTATCAGAAATACGATTACCGTCCCCATCTTGGGTAATGCCACCTAATGTGCGGGCAATCGCTGCTATCATCTGTTTTTGACCACGACGAGGCTTTAAATCTTTAACTTTTAACAATTGACTATACGCAGACTGAATCGTGGTTTTTGCTTCGTTACTTAGCATTGCTTGATGCGACCCATGTAATGCCTTTATCTAACGAGACTTTTTGCCCCGAAACATCTAGCACCACACCTTTGTTGGTAATTGAATTCAATACCACTTGTGCATTGATCATCATGCCCTCTTTAAACGTACGGCCATTAATGACCACAGAACGATATTCAGCTGCACTTGAATAGATATGACTTTCTAATGTGAGGGTTGGAATCTTAGCGAGCATATTTTTTGGCAACTCATAGAGTTCCAATATTTTTTCTTCTGTACTGGATTCCACCTTAACTGAACTGTCTTTTACAGGCACAGAATGTTCAACAAGGTTTCTATTCTCTGTTCTATCAGGTGTAATTAAAATGGGTTCAATGAGCTGCTCATCCGGCGCAGAGACGTCGGGCATGGTTGGCTTTTCTTCATGTAAAGTCACGACCGCCTCTTTGGCATCATTAGCCACTACTTCTTTAACTGGCTCGTGAGCGCTAGGCAACATTACTTTTAGAAGTGTTGCACCTAAAGCGATTACCACAAAAGCAATAAACCCCACAGGCAAACGAGACGGCTCTTGAGATTGAGTAAAAGGCAAGGCTTCATTATGGGTTTGCTGTTCACGCTCTTGTTCAGCTTTTTCTAAAGCCTTTAGCAAGTAAGACATCAGTTCAACCCCAACATTTCGTTATTCCACAAAGCCAAACTAATGAGGGTTTGCTTACCCAGTATTCCATCTACCAATAGGTGGTGCTTTTTCTGAAAACGCTTTACCGACTGAACCAACAACGCATCATAATAGTTTTCACTAATACTGCCTTTAACCTCACTAACTTGAGGCTTAATGACTTGCCAATCTCCATAATCAAACTGATCTGAATTAACATTATTATTTTGGAGTATTCCCCTCACCCAAGAAACTGCTTCATGACTCTCCCCTTCCCGAATGGATTTTGTCACTACGAATGGTGCATTCCAGGAGACTTTTGCCAATACAAGAGATTTATCACCCTGCCCCCCCTGCCAATCACGCCATCCATTTTCTTGATAAACCTTAACAGGTCCCTGGCTAAAACCCAGCAAGTCTTGTGGTAAGCGGCCTTGCCAACAATTTTCCAAACATTCATTCAACTCACTTGTATCATCAAACCCAAACATTTGTGAGCCGGCTGCACTTATCGCTTTAACTTTCGCCACACTAGCGCTTAATTCATTATCCAGATTCGGCATTAATGCCAGCATGACAATTAAAACTGAAGCCAATGCCCCAGCTAATAACCAGCCTTTTTTTGCAGGCTTTTTTTGAGGTAATACTTCTTTGGCAGCTTTATAAACTACATGCATGTGCACATGTTTATAGTCCTTAGCAAAGCTTCCCATTAGGCTTCTGTCGGCTAACAAATTAATCAGCCTAGGAATGCCGCCACTTAAGCGATAAACAGCGTAGCTAGCCGCATAAGAAAATAACCCTCTTGATACACCGACTACTTTAAGACGATGCTGCAAATATTGCCTAACCTGTGGAAACGATAAGGGTTTTAAATGAAATCTTGCGGTAAAACGTTGATTAAGTTGGCGTAAACTGTGTTGCTCTAAACGACTCTTCAACTCAGGCTGGCCCAGCAGTATTATTTGTAGCAGTTTATCTGTGTGGGTCTCTAGGTTAGTTAGCAACCGAATGAGCTCCAACACACTACTATCTAAGTGCTGGGCTTCATCAATCACCAATAAGCTATAACCGCCCTTGGCGTAAACAGATAAAAGAAACACTGTGAGTGCCTCGATCATCTCAGACTCCTTGGCCTCCCAACGAATGTCCAGATAGAATTCACGGCAAATTAGCTGCAGTAACTCAATACGATCAAGCTGAGGATGGAGAATAAGTGCCACTTCTGTGTTCTCTGGCACCAGATGCAGCAGATGCTTACACAATGTAGTCTTGCCCGTTCCCACTTCCCCTGTTAAGAGTGTAAACCCTCCTCTGTGTACCATGCCATATTCAAGTACAGCAATAGCCTCTTGGTATTGACCATGGGCGTACAGGAATTCTGGGTTGGGCGCGATGGAAAAAGGCCGCTGTTGCATGGAAAAATAATTTTCGTAGATCATAAGATGGGCCAATAAAAGTCTACTGCTGCCTGCCAATATTTGGATTTAGAAAGGTCGTACTGATCGGACGCCAATTTTATGCGCACCATATCAGATTCGTAGCCAAAATGGACGGCTTGAGATAACAAATCATAAGCAAGGACGTATTCTTTTATTTGCCCTCCAAGCCTTAATGCTTGAAAACGCGACCATTCATAACCTTGAATGTAGACAGCACTGGTTTTACCCATATTACGAGTAATGGTGTGCTGCTGGCTAAAAGGCAATTTTTGCGTCTGAGAAATGTCTTTAGTGGTAAAAAAGCAATCCCCTAATGGCCTTGAGTAACATCCTTTATCTTGGCTAACAGACTGCCAATAATAACGATAACCAATGTCGGCAAGCGCTAGGGAGTAAGCCCACTCTTCAAATGAATGCTCATAAGACACATCAAAACTGTGCCCCCAACCGCTAACGGATTCGCCCTCGTGTGCAAAAAGCTCATTTTCACTGTAGGAATAGTCTAATGAATAATGATACTGATAGCTGCCATCTTCATATACTTCACCACTGCCCGCTAACACGCCATTTTGAACTTGCTTGGGCTTCAATAGGTAGCCTGTAATTTGTAATCGCGTAGATTCAGATAACGGTATAATTTTTTTTACAAACACACCCGTGCTTCGAACAGCGTTTACCTTTAACCACAACGGGTACAGGCCCGCTTCTAATTCATTATTTTCTAACTTTTGATTAAATTTCGCCGTGGCCTGTGTGAAGTGCAGCAAGTAATCAATTCTCTCCTCAACACCCACCAGCCAGTTATTGGTGACAGAAAATTCAATGCCCGCTCGTAACCTAGCCTGTGCAAAGCTCCCGCTGTCAATTTCAGACCAATCAGAATCAAAGTCCCCTATGGCTATGGCAGGACTCGACAAATTAATGTCACTGTAAAGGTGAGCCCACCCCTTCACGGAAATACATGACAGCAAAAAAAATATAACGCTTCCTAAAACGTTTTTAGCAAACAACATATTGCATCACAGAATTTGCCAAGAACCATCTATGTAACGCACAACATATAGATTACCTTCTTTGCTTAGAGTACCAACATTCACACCTGCGTATCGCAAGTACCCAAGAGGTGCACCTGGGTGGTCAGTGGTCGACTGGAAAGCTGTCATGGTAAGCGTAGAAGAACCATTTTGAATATAATACAAAATAGAATCGCTCTCAGAACTATCTTCACTGCCCACCGCAAACCAAATGGATCTATCGCCAAACGGAATACCTGAAGCTTCACCAATGTAACCGGGGGTTAAAATAAAACTTAACGCAACATTTTCATTATCAGGTGCACTTCCAAAAATTAAAAGCTGAAGCTTGGGTCTCGACTCAGGAACATTATCCTCATCTAATGTTTCTTCATCTATTAAATTGGCCACCATTTGAACTGAGAAATTACCAATGGTTAACTGATAAGGCTTGTTCAATTTTATGTTAAACGTGACATTAGCCACAAACTCTATTTCATCACCAGAGTCTTGGAAGTACTGTATGTCATAAATTCCACGGCCCTGAACTTTTACTTGGGGGATACAATCTTCATCACGTAAAAATCCAAATAGCGCAGGCATATTAACGGTGTTAGGGGCGGCATACACATTACTGCTGGCGGTACCGTCCTCATTGGTGGCACAACTGGCCAAGCCCTCTAAAGGTTGGGCGGTATTACAAAGCCAAGTGCCATCTGATTGGGCACAGCTACGAATAAACTGAGTACTACTGGACGATGATTCTTTATACAAAATAAAAGCGGCTGTGCCACCGGGGTAATTAAGGGCACCGTAATTGAAATCAAACGGAGAAGTTAAGCCCAATAAAGTTTTAAGATCATCATCTAAATCATCGTATACAGGCTCTTCCACATATTGCACTTGGCCACCCAGTGTTTCTTCTAAAGTCACATTACTTGGCATGGCAAACCAACCGGCCAGCTCAGAATCGCCAAAAATATTTCTTTGCTCACTTTGCTCAACTTGTAATTTGGAAAACTCCTTAAGGGCAGCCATGTCCAGTGCTATATCTAAATCAGGGAATTTTTCAGGGGCATAATACTGGTAGCTACTGGCTATTGCAGAATTGAGCGTCGTTAAAGCGGCACTATCCATGTTTTCTGTAATAACATTAATGCTTAAATTCAGCTCTAGGCTTTCCGAATTTTCGCTTTCACCACTTAGAATCTCACCGGGTAAGGAGACGGAAATAATATTAAAATGCGTGGGCGCATCAAGCAAGGTGGCATCCTGAGTTCCGACCATTTCTAAAGCCATGCCTTCGCTTTGATAAAATAAATCCATATAACCACTACCAGTGGATTCTTTTGCTTTTACTTTAAGCCTTGGATAGCTAAGTTTAATACCTTGAATATCCAGTGCCTCGCCTGCTGTTAAATCGGAACCTAACAGGAATAAAAATGTGGGAAATACGCCTTCCTCGATAATAGATACTTCCGCTAAACCAGTATCTGTTTCCACTGACACCAGCTCCGTGAATGAGAATTGAATGATTTTTTCGACAGAAGTAGAAACATTTTCAATTTCCCCCGTCATTTTCATCTTTAAAACAGGGCCAGTGGTTGATTGATAATCCATCACTAGGGTATTTTCTTGCGCGTCATACACCACACTGGTGTGATATGGAAAATAACTGTCTAAATCACCTGCATCACCAGGGTCACATGTATTTGTACCTCGTGCACACGTTAACCCGTACTCTACAAATTTCACCATGGGCTTAAATAGATTGTTTAATTCTGGTCCCAGTACATCTTTAAAGGCCGCAATTTTCACTTCCATATTATTTAAATCAGTAGCCAAACTTGGGTCATTTAAAAAACTAACATATTCATTGCTTTCAAAATCAACAAACCAGCCTTGCACATCGGATACTAATTGACGAACCGCAGCTATTTGTTCCTCTACAGACACTTCGTACGCTTCACCTTCTACTTGTGTGGCAGCACTGGTGAGCCCTGGCGCTAGAATGCTGTTATATACATTGGCAGCTGTAGTGATATTTCCATCTTCATAATTATCAGCAAGCGCTACAGAAAATTCGTAAAGGGTTTTAAGGTCAAAAGTTTTATCACCGCCTGAGCGACTATCTTCACCGATCAACTGCCCTTTAGAACTTAAAAAAGAATCCACCCACCAATTCAGTGTGGAAATTAAAGGCTGGGACGTATTATCAGGGTCTAGCAAGTATTGTTGTTTGGTAAATTCTTGCAGCGTTAAAGACAGTAAACCGTGCTTTGCTTCTTCAACTACCACCACAGAGTCAGCAGTGGATGCTGTCGCAAATGGCGACCAAGGCTTAGTATCAACGTGAACATTATTATTTAACGAGAATAATTTTTGCACTCGAGAATTGGCTTCATGAATACTTTGCGGGGTAAATAAGCCAGTACGATATTCAGATACATTGCAAAATACACTGCCGCAATTGTTGCCATCGCTAACAAACTCCGTAAAGGCTAGTTTGGCGGCCATGTGTGTTAAAGGGGTTATGTGGTATTGCTGGCCTTCGGTTGCCAAATTAATGGTGGCCCATAGTTCAAAATCTTCGGTGACAGCGTACCAATCTCCATAGGGCACCTCATTGCCTTCTTCGTCTATACAACCGCCGCTGGCATCTGGAATGGCACAGCGAATTTCAGTTGGGGAAGCTGTGTACACCTCATCGTAATTAACTGAGTTGCCGGAGGAGTCTTTACAACCCCCTAAATCATCTTCATTTAAGCACCTCACTTGTAACGTTTCAGAGTTAAAGGAAGCGACCAATAAAACAGAACCTAAATAAGCGCCTTGTAACTGGGCGGTATACGCGCCTTCGTCATTGGTAAAATAAGAGTCCCCTAGGTACTCTCCACTTGAATCTCTATTAGGTTGACCATTAGTGTCAATGCCCACCGCTTGAATTTGGGCATTACGGACATTGCCGCCCCACACATAGCCAGAAAAGTTGATATTAGGCAGCGCGCCGAAATTGCTGTCCACTGTATTTTCACAGCCCAGCAAGAACACGCACGCAAGCCAACATGAAATGAGGCGAATACTCATACGAAATCCATTTTATTATTTTAGGTTTTTTTAGTAGCGATTACTTTTAACGGGTCAACCCGCAGCAGCAATGGGTTTGAACACACCAAGAGGCGACAGTTCAAACCATTACTATGAATTAACGAAACTATTTACAGCGAAGACACTGAGTGTGGACTAACCACCCAGCTTTTCAGATTCCTCTGCTATCAACTTTCGCATCCATTGATGTGGCGGATTATGATGCAACAGCGGGCTCCATGCCATTTTTAATTCAAAGGGGGGAATCTCAAATGGTGGGTTAACAAGCTTTAGATCCCCTGATTTGGCCTGCATTTCTGCTATTTTAGACGGTAATGTGGCCACCAGATCATTATTTAATGCCAATAACGCAGGCATTTGGTAGTGCCGAGTAAACACACTGATATTGCGTTTATGCCCTACCGCCGCCAGCGCTTCATCTACCCAACCCAACTGAACAGCTTTGTCTTTATGAGGGTTAACCCCTGTACCTACCCCCATACCGGTTTTACTTACCCAAATATGGTTGGCAGCCAAATAGCTTTGTAAATCG
The DNA here is from genome assembly GCA_913058575.1 of uncultured Bermanella sp. Classification (GTDB taxonomy): domain Bacteria; phylum Pseudomonadota; class Gammaproteobacteria; order Pseudomonadales; family Oceanobacteraceae; genus Bermanella. The sequence continues at coordinate 8,509 of CAJXRF010000005.1, read as the reverse complement.
TATTTTTCTAATAAAGCGTTTTGCGGGTTTACTAGACAGGAAAAGCCATCTCGCCATAATGTCTTCTGGTGAAACGACTGGGGTAATTCATCAAAGCGGTTAATGGCCATATCAACCTTACCCTGCTCTACATCTTTATAGGTCACGTCCGAGGGCGTTAAGAAGTCCAAGACTACCCCTGGCGCTTCTCTGCGTAGTCGCTTAACAATGGCAGGCACCAAGGTTGCTTCTGCGTAATCACTGACCATAATGCGATACATGCGCTCACTCACTTGCGCTTCAAAGGCTCCCGTAGGCTGCACAGCTGTATCTACTTCAGACAAAATATTTCTAACCAAGGGCTGCAATTGAATGGCTCGCTCTGTCGCACTCATACCATCACTGGTGCGCACCAAGATAGGATCATCAAACAGCACACGTAGCCGCTTAAGGCCATTACTCATGGCTGGCTGGGTAATCCCAAGCTTTTGGGCAGCCTTAGTGACACTGCGTTCTCGCATTAAAATATCTAAATAAATAAGCAGATTTAGGTCAAATCGTTCCACATTCACCTCATGAATACGCAATATAATAACTATAGATTAGAGAAATTATCACAAAAGACTTACTATTCACATGTTTTCAAGAGGTTCGCCTCTGTTTTACCGCTATATTTATCTGCGGTACAACAACAACCAACAACTTTTAAAGGATTGGACACATGTCTGCGATTCAAGACGACATCAAATCTATCTCAGCTGCTCAAGAAGCTGCTCGCTTTTCATGGGATATTACCCCTGAATCAGCTGCTCGCATGCGCGCTCAAAACAAATTTAAAACAGGTCTAGACGTTGCTCAGTATACTGCTGACGTTATGCGTGCTGACATGGCTGCTTTCGATGCAGACAACACTAAATACACCCAGTCTCTAGGTTGCTGGCACGGTTTTGTAGGTCAGCAAAAACTGATCTCTATCAAAAAGCACTTCGGCACTACAGATCGTAAATACCTATACCTTTCAGGTTGGATGGTTGCTGCTCTACGTTCTGAGTTTGGTCCTCTTCCTGACCAATCTATGCACGAAAAAACAACTGTTGCTTCTTTGGTTAAAGAACTTTATACCTTCCTACGTCAAGCTGACGCACGTGAACTAGGCGGTCTTTTCCGTGACCTAGACGCGGCTCGTGAAGCTGGCGACACTGCTAAAGCTGCATCTGTACAAGACGCCATCGACAATCACCAGACTCACGTTGTGCCAATAATTGCCGACATCGATGCTGGTTTTGGTAACGCTGAAGCGACTTACCTAATGGCCAAGCAAATGATCGAAGCCGGCGCTTGCTGTCTACAGATCGAAAACCAAGTTGCCGACGAAAAGCAATGTGGCCACCAAGACGGGAAAGTAACTGTACCTCACGCCGATTTCCACGCGAAAATCCGTGCCCTACGTTACGCTTTCCTAGAGCTAGGTATTGATAACGGTCTTATCTGTGCTCGTACTGACTCTGAAGGTGCTGGTCTTACTAAAGAAATCGCTGTAGTTAAAGAGCCAGGCGATCAAGGCGATCGTTACAACTCTTACCTAGATGTTGAAGAAATTGATGTTGCTGACATGGCTGAAGGCGATGTTTGCTTTAACCGTAATGGCAAGCTTGTACGTCCTAAGCGTCTTCCTTCTGGTCTTTATGAGTTCCGTAAAGGTACTGGCGAAGAGCGTTGCGTATTCGATTCTGTTGAAGCCCTTAAAGCCGGTGCTGACCTTATCTGGATCGAAACTGCGACTCCAAGCGTTAAAGATATCGCTGACATGATGAACGAAGTACGTAAAGAAGTTCCAGATGCGAAACTTGTTTACAACAACTCTCCATCTTTCAACTGGACTCTTAACTTCCGTCAGCAAACTTTCGACTCTATGGTTGAAGCTGGTGAAGACGTATCTGCATACGAGCGTACTGATCTAATGAACGCTAAGTATGACGAAAGTGAATTGTCTGCTGCTGCTGATGCTCGTATCCGTACTTTCCAAGCCGATACCGCTCGTGAAGCGAACATTTTCCACCACCTAATCACTCTTCCAACTTACCACACGACTGCATTGTCTGTTGATAACCTGGCTAAAGAGTACTTCGGTGATGCAGGTATGCTTGGCTATGTAGCTGGCGTACAGCGTAAAGAAATCCGTCAAACTATCGCATGTGTTAAGCACCAAAACATGTCTGGTTCAGACATGGGTGATGATCACAAAGAATACTTTGCTGGTGAAAACGCCCTTAAAGCTGGCGGCGCGAAAAACACTTCTAACCAGTTCGGCTAATACCGGATTGATTAGCCTAGGCCTTGCGGCCTAGCGTGTTTCGCCCTAGCAGTTGCTCTTGCACTGCTAGGGTACCCGCCATCAGTGGCGGTAAAAAAGGCTCACTTCGGTGGGCCTTTTTTATTTGTTCACTAATCCATTCTCTATTTTTTAGCCCTCCTTATTCTTAACACCCTTATCCCTAACCATTTAATCAACTTTTTGGATGAAAGCATGGAATTTACCCTGCCAATAGAGTAAATATACCTATAATAGATAAAGCCCTTTAAACACGATTAGGTAACACCATGAATCCCAACCAAACCTTTCTACACAACACATTAAATGGGCAACAAATAGCCAGCTTACAATTTTTAAAAGCGCTTCCTAAAACTGAATTACACCTTCATTTAGAAGGATCTCTAGAGCCAGAACTGATGCTTAAGCTGGCAAAGCGAAATAACATTACTCTTCCCTACGCATCCGTTGAAGCCGTAAGAGAAGCCTATGATTTCCACAATCTACAATCATTTTTAGATATTTATTATCAGTGCGCAGACGTCTTACAAACCGAACAGGATTTTTACGACCTTACCTGGGCCTACCTTTTGAAATGCCAAGAAGAAGGCATTGTGCACGTAGAACCCTTTTTTGACCCCCAAACCCATACGGCTAGAGGCTTAGACTTCAAAATTGCCATTACCGGCATTTATAACGCATTAAAAGATGGGGAAAAGAAATTAAGCATTAGCTTCGGATTAATCATGAGCTTTTTACGCCATTTAACCGAAGAGGAGGCATTTGAGTGTCTAGAACAGGCTCAACCTTTTTTATCTTATATTGTAGGCGTTGGCCTCGACTCTTCTGAGCAAGGCAACCCGCCTGAAAAGTTTACCAAATTATTTCAAGCTGCCGCTGAACAAGGCCTTAAACGAGTGGCACATGCTGGTGAGGAGGGCCCTTCCACTTACATAGAGACAGCCCTAGACACACTGACCGTACAACGAGTTGACCATGGTGTGCGCTGCACAGAAGATGACAAACTTATCGAGCGTTTAATTCGCGAGCAAATTCCTTTAACCGTTTGCCCTCTGTCAAACACCAAGCTCAAAGTCTATGAACACATGAGCGAGCACCCCATCGTTGGTCTGTTAGAAAGAGGCGTTAATGTCACCGTTAATTCTGATGATCCGGCCTTTTTTGGAGGGTATCTATTAGCGAACTACATGGCATTGGTAAACGATTTGAATCTCAATCGAGCCCAAGCAGCACAACTTGCCGCCAATAGCGTTAGCAGCAGTTTTTTAAATGATAATCAAAAGCAAATACACTTAAATAAAATTAAAGACCTTACCCAATAAAGTCATTAATCAGGTCAATTAACCAAAAAGGTCATTAACCTGATCAGCACAGCAGCCTTTATAAATACATTAACGATAGTTTACCCGGTCCGGCTGCTTTATAATGCCGCGCCGTTGCCCCCTATTGAAGTCAGAGCTAAATATGAACCAAGTGATACTAGAAAGCGAACCTGTAGAGCTTTATAAGATTTTAAAGTTTGAGGGCATTGTGGAGAATGGCGGCCAAGCCAAAGCGGTTATTGCAGATGGTCAAGTGCAAGTAAATGGCGAAATAGAAACCCAGAAACGTAAAAAAATTGTCTCTGGCGACATAATTGAATTTGCGCAACAACAATATCAAATGCAAATAGCCTAAACGAATAAGCGGGAAGACTTAACCTCTCCCGCTAAAGTTTACTTTTTACGGTGCTTTTTAGCCCAGCAACACTGCCATAGCCTAAACCAAGACAGCCCCCACAAGCCAATCTTAAATATGTGCCACCATTAAGCCAATCCCATAAAATCGATACCCCCTTCAACGACTTAATAACAAGCGCAGGCAAATTAAGGCTCGCAAACAACAAAACATATACCCACTAACTGTACGAAGGGGGAATTTCACTATTACCCCAAGGTTAAGCAAAGCCGATTACTGCAAAAATAGCCCCCACCTTCTTCATGATAGGCAAGTGGAGAACCAAGCACGACCTAGAGCGCCGCATAATCAAACGGGCACAAAAAAGCCCAGATAGCCTCCTATCTGGGCTTTTAAAAATAAGCTAATCACTTACTTTTTGCGACTGCCTTTTTGGCGGCTGTCTTCTTAGCACTCGTCTTTTTAGCGGACGTTTTTTTCGCGCTGGTTTTTTTAGCAGTGGTTCGTTTAGCCTTTTCACTGGCTACCCATTTTCCACCTTCAAAATAGGCCGTCCAACCTGATGCTTTACCCTCTTCATTATCCGTAGACACATACAACTCCTGTGTTTTACGGCTAAAGCGCACCATGGATTTATTACCATTGGTGTCTTCAACTGGCGCATCTAATAAAAAATGATACTTCTCAGGAAGCTCAGCTTTATGAGGAATCATTTCAAACACTTTTGGCGCACGAGTTTCACGATTTTTAGGGAATTGGCTCGCTGCTAAAAATAGCCCGGCCGCTCCATCTCGTAAAATATAGGTGTCATCTACTTTAATGCATTGCAGTTCAGGGCAAGGCACGGGATCCATCTTAGGAGGGGCAGGCTGACCACTTCTCAGCAGCTTGCGAGTATTTTTGCATTCCTCGTTCATGCAGCCAAAATACTTACCAAAGCGCCCATTCTTAAGCTGCATCTCATCGCCACACTTATCACATTCTAGAGATGGCCCGTCATACCCTTTTATGACAAATTCACCTTTCTCCACCTCAAAACCCACACAATCTGGATTATTACCGCAAATGTGAAGCTTACGGGATTCATCAAGCAAATAACTTTCCATAGCATTATTGCAAATGCCACAACGACGCTTTTTACGAAGGCGCAGGCTTTCAGCCTCATCGTCTTCATCCGCCCCAACAGCTTCATCACCCGATGTGAGGTTCATGGTTTTACTGCAACGCTCTTTGGGAGGCAGGGCATAACCTTCACAACCTAAAAACACGCCAGTGGTGCCGGTTCTAATTTGCATGTGTCGCCCGCAATCTGGGCAATCGATATCTGTTTTAACAGCAGGGTTTAAACGCATGCCATTTTCTTCGTCACTGGCTTGGTCTAAATCACTGGTAAAGTCGTTATAGAAGCTATTTAGGACCTCTTTCCACTTTAACGAGCCCTGCGCAATGCCATCAAGCTTCTCTTCCATGCTGGCGGTGAAGCCATAATCCATTAACTCGGTAAAATTCTCAGTCAGGCGACTGGTGACGATCTCGCCCATTTTCTCTGCATAGAAGCGCTTGCCTTCAAGACGTGCATAACCACGATCCTGAATGGTTGAGATGATTGCAGCATAGGTAGATGGACGCCCTATGCCTCGCTTCTCTAGCTCTCTTACCAAGCTCGCTTCGTTAAAGCGCGCCGTGGGTTTAGTGAAATGCTGTTTAGGTTCAACATTATCTAAATTAAGCGGGTCACCTGCTTTTAAATCTGGCAGCAAATGATCATCTTCATTCTTAGCTTGAGCCTTCATCGCACGTAAATGGCCATCGAAACGAATCACTCGCCCCTTAGAACGCAATTCAAAATCGCCGCAGGCTGCAAACAACGTACTACTGGTAAATTCGGCGTCGGTCATCTGACAAGCCATGAAGCGCTGACGAATCAGCTCATATAGCTTGTGCGCGTCTGCATCCATCGATTTAAGCTCACCTGATGTTGTGCGCACATCTGACGGACGAATGGCTTCGTGAGCCTCTTGAGCCCCTTCCTTGCTACTGTAAACCCTAGGTTCAGCCGGTAAATATTTCTCGCCGTAGATATCTTGAATAAACTGACGGGCAGACTCCACTGCATCGTTACTTAAATTAGTAGAGTCAGTACGCATATACGTAATATAACCCCCTTCATAAAGACGCTGGGCCATCATCATGGTTTTCTTAACACCAAACCCCAATCGCGTACTGGCGGCTTGCTGCAAAGTGGACGTAATGAAAGGCGCTGCTGGGCGAGATCGAGTCGGCTTATCTTCGCGCTTAGTAATATTATAAGGTTTATCTTGAAGCACCTTGACTGCCGACATGGCCTGATCTTCATTGACAGGCTTGTACTCGTTACCATCCTGCTTAACCACCTGAAAGCGAATAGCTTCGCCATCTTCGGAAATTAAGTGGCTGAACGTCTCCCAAAACTCTTCTGGAATAAACGCACGAATTTCAGCTTCACGCTCCACCACCAATCGCACTGCCACGGACTGCACGCGCCCTGCTGACAAACCACGGGCTATTTTGGCCCACAACAAAGGCGAGACCATAAAGCCCACCACTCGATCTAAGAAGCGACGTGCCTGTTGAGCATCCACTCGAGCCTGGTCCAGTATGGCTGGCGTCTCAAAAGCTTCTTTAATGGCTGACTTAGTGATTTCGTTAAATACAACGCGCTTATAAGGCGCCCCAGTATCACCAATAATTTCCTTGAGGTGCCAAGCTATGGCCTCCCCCTCTCTATCCAAATCGGTTGCGAGATAGATAATATCGGCATCTTGCGCCAACTTTCTTAATTCATTAACGACCTTTTCCTTGCCAGGCAGCACTTCGTACTGGGCCTGCCAATCGTTTTCAGGGTCAACACCCATTTTTTCAATGAGCTTAACCTTATCTTTCTTCCTTTTATGAAGAATCTTATCTTCAGGAGCAAGCTTACGAGTGATAGCGGCTTGTCTGGCACGCTCTTTGGGGTCCACAGGCTTACGGTTTGCTCCAGTTGGCAAATCACGCACATGGCCCACAGATGACTTTACAATAAAGTCATTGCCCAAATATTTGTTAATTGTTTTAGCTTTTGCCGGTGACTCGACAATTACAAGCGACTTTCCCATATACCCAACTGTTCCTTAGGTTCGCTCAAGATTAATTGGCACATATATAAGGTGCGAATTTTAATCGGTCAAGTAAAAACCCAATAATATGCAAAGCAAAGACACAAATGTCTGTTTTTTAAACACTTTGAGCACAAAATACGGTGCTACACTTTAAACAAGATTTAGTGCTTAAAAGTGAAATGTGCAAATTTTATGAGCTATATTCTAATCGTTATCATTGTTTTGGCTGTTCTGGGCGTACTATTATTCGTCCAGCGCATCAGCCAAAAAGAAAAGCAAAAAAGAGCCATTCACGCCCAAGCGAAGCGTGTATTGCTCAGGGCAGATGATATTTGGGACGCTGCCGAACAAACCGCCTCTTTCATTGATGCCCCGGAGGTTCTTGATGTATTAATGGACTTGTATAAATTCCAAATTCGCCGCCGAGACCAACTCATCACCCCCAACGACACCCAAGAACTGTGCACCAAGGCTGATAACTTTAAAACAGAGCACAATGCTAGCTTGGTTAAAAATGAATTAAGCACCGACATAGAGATCAATCATGCAAAACGCTCTTTTGCACGCGCTAGTAAACTATTACGCTCAGCTAACAAGTCTAAGCTACTTTCAGGCAAAGGCTGCAATTCCATGCGTAACGCCCTAAGACGTCGCCTTTTAGACCTTGAGGTAGATGCTTACATAAAGCTTGGTGATAACGCCGGTGACAAACAAAACCCAGCCGTGGCCACCAACTATTATAAGTTTGCCAAAAAACTACTGATTGAATCAGATTTGAAATTTGACGGTAAAAATGAACTAATAAAAGAAATCACCAATAAAACACAATTATTGTTTGGAAACGCGGTAGAGGACCAACTTACTCGAGATTTAAATAATCAAGAAGAGAAAGAAGGCGTAGACGCTCACGGCATTCCACGAGATCTCGATGTTATGACAGGCAACAAAAAAAAGTTTTAAGCTACAGATCCGCCTGAATCAAAGAAAACCTAGCCACCTCTTCGCCCGACACAAATACAGATTCTTTAAACATACTCAAAGGGCGTACCCAGTAACCGTATTCTCCATACAAGGCTTGGTAGCATACCAGCCACTCTTCTGATTCACTGTGACGCGCGCAATTAATCACCTTATAAAGTTGACCCTTATAGTGCTTGTATATTCCTGCCTTTACTAATTCCACACTCACACCTTGCACTTAACTATCACTAGTAATCAAACATTAAAAAGCCGAGAAAATCTCGGCTTTTTAATTTCACAATCACCCTTAACCCAATGAAACAGTTAAGAGTAATCCTGCACTATAAATCCTTAAGATTTATAGACGCTCCCATACAGTCGCGATTCCCTGACCCATACCAATACACATGGTAGATACGCC